>DATMCI010000214.1:0-9622 GCA_035558535.1 Kofleriaceae bacterium | reverse complement strand
CGTCGTCGTCGTCGTCGTCGTCGTCGTCGTCGTCGTCCGAGTCGTCGTCGTCCGAGTCCTCGTCGTCCGAGTCGTCGTCGTCTGAGTCGTCGTCGTCTGAGTCGTCGTCCGAGTCGTCGTCGTCGTCCGAGTCGTCGTCGTCGCTCGCGTCGTCCGAGTCCTCGTCGTCGTCGTCGCCGTAGCTGCTGCCACCGCCGCCGCCGCCGCCACCGGTGCCGCCGCCGCCCTTGTCCTGGCCCTCGGCGTACACCTTGCCCGCGGCGCGCTCGATCCGGCGCAGCGCCTTCCACGCCGCGAGCCGGACCGCGTCGGCGACCTTCACGTCCTTGTGGATCTTCTCGAGCGCCGCGACGACCTCCTCGCCGCCGATCCGGCCGAGCGCCGAGATCGCCGCGATCCGCGCCGCGTCCTCGCCGGTGCCCGTCGCGATCGCGAGCAGCTCGCTCGTCCGCGCGCCGGCCAGGCTCGCGGCAAGCGCCCACCAGCGCGTCGGCGGCTCGGCGATCATCTCGCGCGCGAGCTCCGGCCACGCGGCCCACGCGAGCGGCGCGATCGTCGTCGGATCGACGCGGCTGCCGAGCGCGCGCACCGCGCCCGCGGCCTGGGCCGCCGCTGGCGCCACCGCCGCGGCCGCGACGGCGCGGACCTCGCGATCGGCGTCGCCCAGCGCGCCCTGGAGCACGCCGCGCCCGGTGGCCGAGCCCGCCGCGGCGAGCGTCGACGCCGCCTGCTGGCGGAGCTTCGCGGGCGCGCGGTCGTCGGCGATCGAGCCGCTCGCCGCGGCCTCGACCGCCGCCGCGCCCGACGCGCCGATGCGGCGCGCTGCCCACAGCCCCGCCCAGTACGCCTCGAGCTCGGCGTCGCGCGCCGGCCCGGCTGGAACCTCCGCGAGCCGCGCCGCGCTGCGCCCCACGGCCTCGGCCATCGCCTCGCCGAGCGAGCGCGCGGCTTCGCCGGCGTTCCCGGCGATCCACGCCGCCTCGGCGCGCGCGGCCGGCTCGGGGCTGCGCAGCGCCGCGCCCAGCTCGGGCAAGGGCAGCGCGCCGCGCCGGATCAGGCCCTCGCGCAGCTCGCGCCGGACCTCGGCGCTCTTGACCGCGCCGAGCCGCGCGACGAGCGTGGCCGCATCGCCGCCGCGCGCGAGGAACGTCGCGGCTGGCCGGCTGATGTGATCGTGCGTCGACGCGAGCGCGTGGAGGCTCACGCGCGTGCGATCCCCCGCGAGCACCTTGCCGAGCGCCGCCACGGCGGCCTCGCGCACCGCGTGCTCGTCGTCGGACAAAAGCTCGGCCAGCACCGCCTCGCTGTTCGGCGCCGCCGCCAGCGCCAGCTCGCGGATCGCGTGGACGCGCACGCCCGTCGCCTCCTCGGCGTCCGCGGCGATCCGCTCGACGGTGGCGAGGTCGCCCGCGTAGCGCAGGCCGGTCAGCGCGCGCAGCCGCACCGGGCCGGTGCCAGACAGCGCGATCCGCTCGACGCGGCCGCGGACGTCGGTGGCCTCGTCGCCGGTCAGCGCCGGGGCGAGCCGGCCGAGCGCCTCGACAGCGGCCGGCGTCAGCGCGCGCGCGACCTCGTCCTCGGGCGCTGGCTCGAGCAGCGGCAGCAGGTGATCGAGCGCGCGGCGATCGCCGAGCAGGCCCAGCGCGAGCAGCGCGCGCTCCTGCTCCTGGGGCTCGCCCGCCTTGGCGACGAGGAGGAGCGGCTGGAACGCCTCGGGGCGCCGACGCGCGGCGAGCCCGAGCGCCGACGGCAGCACGAGCTCGCGGCGGCCGCCGCGCAGCGCGGCCTCGAGCGCGATCAGGGTCGCGCCCGGCACGTACTCGGCGCGCAGCGCGAGCGCCTCGGCGGCGGCCACGCGCACGCTCGCGTCGCGGTCGCCGAGCAGGCGCGCGAGCACGTCCTCGGCGCCGCGGTCGTCGACGTCGCCGAGCGCGGTCGCGATCTTCGTGCGGACCGAGACCAGCGGGCTCCGCGCCGCCTCGCCGAGGTGCGCGATCGCGAGCTCGTCGCGGTAGCGCGCGCGGACGCGCCCGTCGGGCAGGTTGCGCGGCCGCGCGGCGCGGTCGCGCAGGATCTCGACGAGAGCTTCCACGGCGGCGCCGGCGTAGCGCTCGGCCTCGCCCTCCTTGCCGGCCGGGACGTCGACGAGCAGGCGCACCACCGCGGGCGCCGCGGCCGGGTGGCCGAGCTCGCCGATCGCGCGGAGCAGGCGCGGCCGGTTCGCGCTGCGCTCGGGATCGTCGTCGATCCGCGCCGCGATGGCTTCGGCCGCCGCGGCGGCGCTCTCGGGGCGATCGGCGAGGCCGACGAGCGAGCGCAGCGCCTCCTCCCAGTGCTCCTCGGTCCGCAGGAACGCGGCGAGCACGTCGATGCCCTGCGAGTTGCCGCGGCGAGCGAGCGCCACCGCCGCGCGCAGGCGCAGATCGGCGTGCTCGCTGCCGAGCGCCGCGACGAGCGCGTCGACGATCGCCTGGCTCTGGTCGGTCGCCGTCGCGAGCTGCGCGATCGCGGCGAGCCGGACGTCGGAGTGGCGGCTCTGCGCGGCCACGAGCTGCGGCTCCGCGCTGCCCGCCGGGTAGAGCTTGCCCAGCCGGAGCGCGGCGTGCGCGCGGACCTCGGCGTCGTCGGCGTCGAGCGCGGCGCGCACGAGCGCCGCGGCGCGGTCGTCGCCGGTGCCGGCCAGCTCGACGAGCTCGTCGATCGCGGCCTTGCCCAGATCGGCCGCGCCGGCGATCGCCATCTGCAGCGGCGCGAGCGCGCCCGTCGGGTACAGCGAGCGCAGCGCGGCCATCGCCGCCTGGCGCACGAGGTGGTGCGGATCGCCGACGGCGTGCGCGAGCACCGGCAAGACCGCGTCGATGCCGACCGCGTCCTCGCGCGCCAGCTCGACGAGCCGGCCGATCGCGTCGCGCCGTACGCGGTGCGTCTCGTCGGCCTCGCCGCGCCGCGGCGCCTGGCGCACGAGGCCGGCGTACACGCCGAACACGAGCCGCTGCGTCGCCGCGCGGTCGCCGGACGTCTCCTGGCCGGCGCGCACGAACAGCCGCGCGAGCGACTCGAGCTCGGTCGCCTCGGGATCGCGGCGATCGGCGACCAGCCGGCGCAGCCAGCCGGCGCGCCGGCTGACGCGCCGCTCCGTCGAGTAGCCCGTGTGCGGCGCCGGCGCCCCGCCGCGCGCGGGGCCGGCGATCCGCGCGGCCTCGCGCCAGAACGTGGCCGGCTGCGTGCGCAGCGCGAGCACCTGCGCGGCGGCGTAGCGCTGCGCAGGCTCGTCGCTCGCGATCGCGTCCGCGAGCACTTGCAGGAGCGCCTCGCGGCGCGCCGCCGCCGGCCAGTCCTTCGTCTCCGACGCCTTCTCCGGCTTGCGCGGCCCGACGAGCTCGCCGATCACCTCGGCGGACAGGGGCTCGCCCGCGGCCCGCCGCTCGAGGAGCCGCGCCGCGGTGAAGCGGATCTCTGCGCTCGGGCTCGCGACCGCGTCGACGAGCAGGTCCGGCGCGATGCCGGCGGACGCGAGCGCCGCGTCGCGCGCGACGATCACCGCGAACGCCAGATCCTGGATCTCGCGGTCGCGGTCCTCGAGGCCCTGGCGCAGCCCGCGCACGCCGTCGGGGCCGAGCGCGACGAAGCCGACGATCGCGCCGATCCGCAGCGGCCGGTGATCGTGGCGCTGCGTCCCCGCGAGCACCGGCAGCGCGCGCAGGTCGCCGAGCTTGGCGAGCCCCTCGCCGCCCCACGAGCGCACCGGCAGATCCGCGTGGCCGAGCAGCGCGACGAGCGCCGCGAGCGCCGGCTCGTGGCCGGGCGCGGCCGCGGTCGCGATGCCGCGCGCGCCCATCTCGCGGACGAGCGGATCCTCGTCGTCGACGAGCCCCTGCTGGAACGCGATCGTCTGCGGATCGCCGATGTCGGCGAGCGCGCGCGCCGCGCGCTGGCGGATGCTGTCCGGCGGCCGGTCGGTGTCCGTCTTGGGGATCGACAGGAGCCGCTGCATCGCGGGGATGGCCTTCGGATCGCGGCGGCGGCCGCACAGCTCGCCGGCCTTGACCTGCAGCTCGTAGAAGATCGACGCCCACGCGAGCGCGAAGCCCTCGGGGTCACCCGGCGCGACCGCGTCGAGCGCCTCGAGCGCCGCCGTGTGGACGATGGGGTTATCGTCCTTGACGAGCTCGACGAGCCGCGCGCGCACCGCGGCCGCCGGGGCCTTCTTGGCGCCGGTCGCGCCGGCCGCCCGCACCTGCGCGACCGGCGACGCCATCGCCGCTGTGTGGACGTCGGCGGCCACCGCCGTCTCGCCCTCCTCGGGCTGGCGCGTCAGCGCGGTGTACGCGGCGAGGCCGACCGCCGCGACGCCGTCGCCGACGAGCCCGCGCAGGATCCGGTCCATCTCCGGGCTCGCCTGGCTGGCGCGGCGGCGGCGATCGATCTCGTGGACGACCTGCGTCCGCAGATCGGCGTGGCGGCTCGCCGCGCCGCGCCGAAGCGGGACCAGCGGCTCGCTGGCGTGCCACGCCCACAGCGTGCGGAACGCCTCGGTGCGGACCTTCGCGGCCTCGTCGTCGAGCGCGTCGCCGAGCAGCGCGCTGGCGCGCGCGGCGACCGGGCCGCCGGGCGCGCCGACGCGGACCAGGATCTGCAGCGCGCGGACGCGGATGTCCTCCTGGCTCGTGCGGAGCGCGAGCTCGGCCAGATCGAGCTCGGCGGCGGGGCCGCCCTCGGCGGCGGTCTTGGCGAGCGCGTCGAACGCGTAGCTGCGGACGTCGGCGTCGGCGTCGTCGAGCAGCCACACGAGCCGCGCGATCAGCCGATCGTCGTCGGGCCACGCCGCGATCGCGAGCACGAGGTTCGACGTGGCGCCGCGGCGGAGCGCCGGATCGGCCTCGCGCGTGAGCTGCAGGATCGCGCCGATCGCGCGCGGATCGCCGACGGCGAGCAGGCACGCGGCGCCGCGGATCGCGGCGTCGGCGTTGCGGCACGCGAGCTGCGCGAACAACGGCTCGAGCTCGTCGTCGCCGAGCGGCCGGCCGTCGTCCGCCGGCACCGCGACCTTGATGCCGACCTGCTGCGCGAGCTGCTGCGCCGTCTGCTGGACGCTCGGCACGCGCGCGAACACGCGCGCCGCGAGCCGCGGCCGCTGCACGACGGCGGCGAGGAACGCCGCCGTGCGGACGCCCGCCTGCGCGTCGTCGAACGCCGCGGAGGTGAGCCGGCGCGCCGCCTCGTCGGCCGCGCCGACGACGAACCCGAGGTGGAGCAGCGCCTCGGCGCGGATGTCGGGGGTGCCGCGCGCGAGCGCGGTGCGCACCGCCTCCACGGGATCGGCCGACAGCTCGAGCAGCGCCGCGAACGCGCGGCGCCGGACGGTCGCGTGTCCGTCGCGCAGCGAGTCGGCGACGAGCCCGGCGGCGATCACCGAGGTCCGCGCGAGCGGGATCAGCGCCTCGACGGCGCGCACGCGCACGTCCTCGTGGCTCGCCGCGAGGCCGGCGCGGATCGCCGCGATCGGCTGCTCGCGCTCGAGGTCGCGCAGCGCGTGGAAGGCGGCCCCGCGCAGCTCGGGCTGCTGCGCGCCGAGCGCGGCGCGCAGCGCGGGCCGGCTCGCGCGGCGATTGCTGCGCACCATCGCCTGCGTCGCGGCGACGCGCACGTCGGGCGGGCCGCTCGCGAGCGCCAGATCGAGCAGCACGCGCGCCTCGTCCTCGGGGATGCTCGCGAGCCGCGCGACGATCTCGAGCTTGACCTTCGAGGCGGCCTTCGCATCGCGCAGCCGCTCCTCGTAGGCGTCGAGCAGGGAGCCGAGCGCGGCGGGCTCGCCGGCCGTGTCGACGTCGGGGCCGAGCGCGAGCGCGGCGACCTGGCGGTTCGAGCTGCAGATCCACAGCCGGCCGGCCGCCTTCTCGATCTTGGGCACCGGCCCGGGCGCGAACGCGATCGCGGTGAGCGGGCCGAGCTTGGGCTCGATCGTGCGCGGCCGCCGCGCGCCGTCGACGAACCACACCTTGAGCACGCCGTCAGCGCCGATCGAGAACAGCCGGCGCGGCTGCTCCTGGCCGGCGTCGTCGACGATCACCGGCCCGAGCACGAGCCCGCGCACGGCGGCCTCGTGGCCGTGATCACCGCTGCGGTCCACCGCCTCGACCTCGCCGACGACGAAGCACGTGCGGATCGAGCCGTCGCCGCAGCCAATGATCGCGCGGCCGTCGCCGACGCTCGCGACGGCGCGGATGCCGCCGTCGCCGCCGGGCGAGATCGCGCGCGCGCCGGCCTCGCCGAGCACGCGGAGCTGGCCGTCGAGGCCACCCGCGAGCCACAGCCCCGCGGCGTCCCACGCAACGGCCGCGATCGGCCCGTCGGACAGCGGGTGGCGGCCGGCGAGCGAGAGCGTGGGCTTGCCATCTCGGATCGCGAGCGCCACGAGCGAGAGCGCGCCGTCCGCGGTGCCGACGGCGATCGTCCCGGCGTCGCCGCGCGCCGCGCCAGCGTCGAGCGCGATCGCGCGGATCGGCGCGCCGAGCGGCAGCACCGCGGCGCGGGTCTGGCCGGTGACGTCCCACGCGCCGAGCGCGCCGTCCTCGCCGCCGGTGAGGAGCAGCTCGTCGCCCGCGAACGCGAGCGCGGCCACGGGCGCGCCAGCGGACAGCTCCCAGCCCTGGCCCTTGCCGTCGAGCAGCGTCGTCGGGAAGACGTGGACGCTCGATCCGGCCGCGCCGGCGTCGGTGCCGCCCGCGGCCGCGACCCCGGAAGCGCCTGCGGCCGCGACTCCAGAGAGATCGCGCCGGCCGGCGACCGCCACGACCTCGCGACCCGCGGCGATCGCCTCCAGCCGCTCGATCCAACCTCCGTTCCAGCCCGTCGCCGTCACGCGGCCCCCTCGGTCGCGCGCAGCTCGTCGAGCGCCGCGCCGTGGCGCGCGCGCCACGCGGTGATCGCCTGCACGCTCGCCTGCCACTCGCCCTTGGCGATCGACTCGCTCATCTCTTCGAGCACGGGCCGGAGCGCGCGCGCGAGCTCGATCTCGTCGAGGCCGACGTCGCGCACCGCCTCGATCAGCCGCCGCTTCGCGACGCTCGCCGGCAGCGGGCGCTCGGGCCGCGGCGCGCCCTCGACGAGCGGATCGCGCTCGCCGATCCGGCCGGGCGGCAGCCCGAACAGGACGACGCGCGCGAACGACCGCAGCGCCGTCAGATCGGCGAACCGCTCGGTCCCGATCGCGGCGTGCACCTGCTTGCGCGGCTGGTAATTGGTCGGCCACGGCTTGGGCCGGTGGCGCTCCCAGAACAGGCGCACCGCGAACAGCCGCACGTCGCGCTCGGGGCTGTCCATGAGCCACGCGAGCTTCTCGGCGCCGCCGAGCTGCTCGTACAGCCGGCGGATCAGCGTCAGCGCGACCTCGCGCGCGGCCTTGTGCGGGCTCTCGGCGAGCTGGAACAGCCGCCGACCGTCGATCCAGGCCGCCGGCACGCGGCGCGCCTCGCTGCCCTCCACAATCAGGCCGAGCAGGAGCTCGCCGCCGATCGCCCTCGGCTCCGGCCGCGCCGAGCCGGCCAGGTCATAGACCAGGTCCGGATCGCCCCACCGCACGAGCTCCTCGCCGGCGATCGCGACCGCGAGCCGGCGCACGTCGATCCGATCGTCGTCGAACAGCGGCCGCACCGTCGCGAGCGCGTAGGCGTCGTGATCGAGCCGCGGCGTGATGCCGAGCGCCCGCGCCTCGGGCAGCCGCGGCCCGAGCTCGGGGTGGTGGGCCTTCAAGTACGTGGCGGCGAACTGGCGCACGTTCTCCGGCTGCTTCTTGCCGGTGGCGAGCTCCCACAGCCGCGCGACGCCGGCCGCCTTGTCGCCGCTGGCGAAGTCGCCCGGCTCGAAGCTCTCGAGCAGCATGCGCTGCGCGAACTGCGCGAGCTGCGGATCCGACGAGCGCGCCAGCTCGAGCAGCCACGCGAGGCCCACGCGCGCCGGGGCGACGCGCCGCCGATCGCCGAGCAGTCGGAGCGCGATGGGCCGGAGCCGCGGCTTGCTCACGAGGCCCTTCAGCCACTCGACGTCGAGCTCGTCGCCCGACAGCATGCCGGCGTCGAGCCAGCGCGCGACGGCGTCGGTGCGCTGCCGGTTCTCGAGCGACGCCTGGATCCACGGGATCCCGATCTCGCGCGCGGTCCGCTTGCCGAGCTCGGTGTACGCGCCGGAGACGATGCTCCGCAGCGAGTAGTTGCTCGCGAACCGCGGATCGTCGAGGAGCGCGGTCCAGTGCGCCGCGGGGATCGCGGCGCGCGCGTCGTTGTAGAACTTGACCAGCGCGTTGTGCGGTCCGACGCCGCGCGCGGCCGTCTCGACGAACAGCGCCGCGTCGATGTCGCGCGGCGAGAAGCCCTCGGTGAGCTTGCCGGGGGCCCACCCCGGCGCGAGGCCGAGCACGCGCAGGATCGCGCGGAGCCCGAGCTTGCCCGGCGGCATCGCCTCGAGCCGCGCGTTCGCGAACTTCTTGACCTCGGGCGCGCCGCCCTCGAGCAGCTCGACCAGCTCGTCGACAGGCAGCTCCGGCGCGTGCGCCGCGGCGTACTCGAGCGCGAACGCGCGCGCCTCCGCGGACGGCGAGCGCAGAAAGCCGATCACCACGTCGTGCAGGCCGAGCTGGCGGAGCTTGGACTGGTGCAGCTCCGGGCTCTCCTTGAGCAGCGACACGACGAACGCGTGGATCGACGCCATCGGGCGCCGCCCGAGCCGCGCGAGCCACGCCGGCTCGACGGCGCGCAGGACGAGCGCGTGCTCGGCCCGCAGGAGCTTGATCGCCCAGTCGCACACGAGATCGTTCTGGGCCGCGTCGAGCAGGCGGAGCAGCGGCGCGGGCGTGGCCTTCCACGCCGCCGGGTACGCGTGGGCGTCGTTCGCGACGCCGCTGGACGGCGGGCCGAACGACGCCGAGCCGCGCGCGTAGCGGAGGTTCTTGTGCCCCCAGATGTGCGCCGCGACCCACGACGGCGAGGAGCTGCCGTAGTCCGCCGGGTAATGGCGCAGGACCTCGACGGCGAACGCCGGGTACGCCTCGGGCACCGCCTTGCCGAGCTTGCGCAGGTAGCGCCAGACGCGGCGCCGCAAATAGAGCAGCGTGCCGGCGCCGATCTCGGTGCGCACGTACGGCGTCGTCGTCATCGCGTCGAAGCGGTAGCCGAGGACGCCGTAGAGCGCGGCGTCGTGGCGCGCCTCGGCGCGCTTGTAGATCTGCTTGGCCGCCTGCCAGACGCCCCACTGCATCCGGCCGTGCGCGAGCACGTGGAGCAGCGCGGCGCGACCTTCCGGATCGCCCGCTTCGTACAGCGCGATGAGTAGCTTGCCGATCCGCAGCCGCGGCGGCGCGAACGGCGAGGCCTCGGCCGCGGCGAACGTGTCGAGCCGCAGGAGCTTGCGCTCGGTGCCGCTCTTGTTGGCGAGGCTCCGCCCCGTCACCGTCGCGGTGAGCTTGTCGATCGTCATCGCGCCGGGCGGGACGTCGATCACCGCCTCGTCATCGCCAGCGGAGGCGCGGTCGCCATCATCGTCGTCGTCGTCGTCGTCGTCGTCGTCGTTGTCGTCGTCGTCGTCCCAGTCGTCGTCGTCGTCGTCGTCCCAGTCGTCGTCATCATCC
>DATMCI010000213.1:0-3693 GCA_035558535.1 Kofleriaceae bacterium | reverse complement strand
CGACGCGCGCGCCGTAGATGTCGCGATCGGCGCCGCGCGCGTCCTGCCACACGGCGAACGCCTGCGCGCCGATGCCGGTCGCCGCCGGCGCGAGCTGCGCGTACGGCGCCCCCGACACGACGCGCGGGGTCATATCTTGCTGCACGGCGTCGCCGTTGAAGCGGACGTGCAGGAGGTTCGTGTCGGGCACCTGGCTCGCCGCGAAGAACAGATCGAAGTAGCCGGACGTCTGGCCGATCGCCGGCGCCTGGTAGTTGCTCGTGCTGCGGACCAGGGTCAGCGCCGCCGCCGCGGCGTCGAGCACGGCGCCCGTCGCGTCGACGCGCGCGCCGCGGACCGACGTGGTGTCGAGGTCGCGCGTGTCGCTCCACGCCGCGAGGTAGCCGGTGCCGGCGCTGCCGACCGCGGGCGTCGTCTGCTGGCGGAGGAACGTCGACACCGGCACGTCGTTCGCCGTCACGGCGAGCGCGGGCGAGAGCACGGCGCCGAGGATGTCGCGCAGGGTCGTGGCGAGGTTGCGCGTGTCTTCCCACGCCACGAAGCAGCCGCCCGGGTTGCACGCGAGGTCGGGCCCGAGCTGCGCCCCCGCCGACCGGTTGACGTCGACCGGCGCCGTCTCGAGCAGCGCGCCCGTCGGGCCCACGCGCCGCGCCGCGATGTCGTTGCTCGTGCCGCTGTGCACGATGCTCCACGCCACCACGTGGTTCGTGCCGTCGAACGCCGCCGCAGACGCGCCCTCGGCGGCGGCGCTCGCCGCCAGATCGAGCGCCGCGCCGCTCGGCAGGCCGAGCGCGCTCACGAGCCGGCCGCGCACGTTGTCGTTCGTGCCGACCGTCTCGGTGAACGTGACGAGGTAATCGCCGCCGGGGTTGCCGGAGACGGCGGGTTCTTTCTCGACGTTCGTGCCGACCGCGATTGGAAACGCCGGTGTGAACAGGCCCGCCACCAGCAGCGCGCCCTGCACGTCGCTGCCGTCCTGCCACACGAGCAGCGCCTCGCCGCCGCGGGCCGCGATCGCCGGCAACGTCTCGTTCGCCGCGGTCTCCGCGATCGTGCCGAGCTGGGTGACCGCGCCGGTCATCGAGACGAACGCCGCGGCGATGTCCGAGTTGCCGGTCGCGACCACGTGCTCCCACGCGACCACGTAGCCGGTGCCGACGAACGCCGCCACCGGGTTCTGCTGCACGCCCGCCGCGCCGCTCACGCGGATGCCCGTCTGATCCAGCACCTCGCCGGTCGCCGACACGCGCGTCGCGAAGATGTCGTCGTCGCGGCTGTCCCGCTGGTCCTGCCAGACGAGGAAGTACCCCGTGCCGTCGGACGCCGCGTCGGACGCGCGGCTGTTCGCGCCCGTGGTGCCATTGACCGGCACGTCGGCGAACTGCTCGCCGGTGACCGTCGGATCGAGGAGCGCCGGGTACGCCGATCCCGCGAGGATCTCCTCGGGGACGGTCATCACGATGCGGCCCTCCTCGTAGCGCGCCTCGATGTCCCACGCCGCGCCCGACGCGTCGCGCCACACCGCGTGGCTGTAGCGGAAGCCGAGCCCGCGCTCGCTCTGGAAGTGCAGGCCCGACGCCGTCGCCGCCACGAAGCGGTGCCCGGCGACCGCGACCTCGACGGTGAGCGCCCCGCCGCCCGCCGGCGGCGCGTCGAGGCGCCACGCCTGCTCGATGCCGTCCTCGCGGTTCGTGATCCGCTCGACCAGCGCGCCGCGCGGGATCTCCACGATGTTCTGCGCGACCTGCCGCGCCGCGCCCGCGCCGATCGACAGCTCGTCGCCGCCGACCGCGGCGGCCGTGGTCGCGAGCCCGATCGCGCCGCCAGACCGGCGCTGGCCGGTCTCCGGATCGCGGTGCCACGGCGTCACGTCGATGATGCCGTCGACGACCGCGACGTCGTGCGTGGCGTAGCCGCCGCGGAACGCCGCGCCGTCGTACGAGAGCGCGAGCGCGGCCGGGGAGACGCTCGAGCCGAGCTCGATCGCAGGCTCCGCGTACAGGTTCCCCGCACCGCCCCTGTCCGGCGCGGGCTCCGGCGCGGGCTCGGGCGCGGTCGGACCGTCCCCCGATTGGCAGCCCGTCGCCCCTGCCGCCGCCCCCGCCGTCCACACAAAAGCCATGATCGACGCCAGCTTGGTCATGCGCACAATGAACCTTCTCCCATCGAAATGAGGTGAACGCCTCGGCTCCACCCCCAGCGTGAGAGCGCAAGACGCCCGGCGTAGGCAGTGATCGAATCCCGGCCGCGCGTTCAGCCCGCGGCCCGGTCTTCACGCTATTGCGTGACCTCGCTCACGAGCGCCTACAAAGCACATCACCTCGCATGGCGAGTCCCTATAGGAGTCACCGAAGTCCGCCACCTCAGGGCGGGCAGACGTGCGGCGCGCCCGCGGCGCCGGACGGCGGGCAGACCGCGCCCGTCGACGCCCGGCACACGAGGCCCGCGCGCTGGCCGAGGTCGGGCGGACACGCCGTCGACGTGCCGTCGCAGCGCTCGGAGAGATCGCAGAACGAGTCCGCGTACAGGCGGCAGATGTAGCTCGTGTTCAGGATCGTCGTGCACGTGCCGTCCGACTGGCCGTAGTGCGCGACGCTGCACGCCTGGCAGTCGCCGGTGTTGCCGTTCGCGCCGCCGCCGCCGCAGCTCGAGTTGCAGCACTTGTTGTCGCGGCAGAAGCCGGACTCGCACTGCGTGTCCGCCGTGCACGCCTTGCCGTTCGTCGCGCCGACCGTGAGCCGGCGGAGCTGGACCCGCGTGCTGCCGGTCGCCGCGCTCGACTTCAGGTACGCCACCGAGAACGGCTTGGCCACCGTCGTCCCCGGCGAGAGGTCAGGCGCCCGCTCCGACTCGGTGCTGCCGGCGACCGTGAACGACGTGCCGGCGGTGCCGTCCGCCGCGAGCTGCACGGCGAGGACGTCGTTCGCCGTCGTCGCCGCGTTGCGCGCGTCGGTCCAGGCCACGACGTACTCGCCGCCAGAGCCGAACGCGACCGTCGGCTCGAGCTGCTGGCCGCTGGCCACCGCGATCGGGATGCCGGCCGGATCCGCCACGGTGAGCCCGCCCGCGGTCCGGACCCGGGCGCCGTAGATGTCACCGGCGTTCGCGTCGTTGCGGCGATCTTCCCATACGACGAGGAACTGGCTGCCGCTCGGCGGGGCGTCGCCCGCCGCGAGGTCGGCCTGGAACTGCGAGCCCGCGGCGGCAGAGATCACCGCGCCACAATCTCCGTCGAGCACGCCGCCCGTCGGGCTCACCCGCGTGCCGCGGATGTCGAGCGTGCCGCCCTGCGGATCGGTCCACACCACGAGGTAGACGCCGGTCTTGCCGTCGTAGGCCACGTTCGGGCGCGTCTGGTCGCCGGCCGCCGTGCAGATCGGGATGTCTGCCGCCGTGACCGCGCCGGTGCTGCTGACCACCGCGCCGTAGATGTCGAAGCTGCCGGTGCGCCGGTCCTGCCACACGACGAGCACCGACGTGCCGGCCGACGCCACCTTCGGCACGACCTGCTCGCCGTTGCCCATCGTGATCTGGATGCCGTTTGGATCGAGCGTGGCGCCGGTGCCCATGTCGACGCGCGCGCCGTAGATGTCGCGATCGGCGCCGCGCGCGTCCTGCCACACGGCGAACGCCTGCGCGCCGATGCCGGTCGCCGCCGGCGCGAGCTGCGCGTACGGCGCCCCCGACACGACG
>DATMCI010000212.1:0-34635 GCA_035558535.1 Kofleriaceae bacterium | reverse complement strand
CGCGGCCGGGCCGCTTCAGCGCGCGCACGATCTGCTCGCGGCTCGGCACGGTCTCGCGCGGCCGCTGCTGGCACGCGGGATCGACGGGCGTCGGCGCGGGGGGCGCGGGGGCCGCGCCCTGCTGCGGATCCGCCGCCGCTTGCGGGCCGGCGATGGCGACGGTGGCGGGCGTCGGCGTCGCGTCGCACGCGTCGGCGTAGGCGCGCGGCGCCAGGCCGAGGTCGCCCATGATGACGAGCGCGTCGCCGGGGCGGCGCAGCTCGCGGTATGTCTCGAAGATGGTCCTCGACGACAGGTAGCGCGCGAGCTCGGGGTGCCACGCGAACGCCCAGAACGCGGCGGTGGCGCTGCTCGCGGCGAGCGCGGCGGCGGCGGCCCACGCGGCCACGCGGCGGCCGAGGCGCGCGGCGGGCTCGGGGCCGGGCCGCCACGCGATCAACAGGGTCGCGAAGCTCGCCGCGACGATGCCGCCGAGGAGGAGCGGCCAGATGCGCGTCGGCACGAGGAGGAGGCGCGAGGGCTTGGGGTACGCCACGGCCTCGCCGCTGGAGATGAGCGACGTGACCTTCTCGGCGAACGAGTACATGTCCTTGCCGAGATCGACGGCGGCGACCACGAAGAACAGCCCGGCGAGCAGCGCCGCGGCGGCCGCGGGCCCGCGGTCGCGCCGATCGAGCAAGGCGTCGAGCCAGACGCCGGCGGCGAGCGCGAGCGCCGGGAAGCCGGCCCACACGGCGAAGCCGACCTTGCGCTGGAACGCCTCGGTCGCGATCCACGCGGCGCCGGCCCACGCGAGCGCGAGCGCGCCCGAGAGCCGCCGCTCGGGGGCTGGATCGCGCAGGAGCGCGGCCATCGCGAGCGGCGCGAGCACGCCCCACGGGAACGTGCCGTAGCCGATCTGCTCGAACGAGCTGTCGTAGATGAAGCGGAGGTCGTCCTCGGGGCGCCACACGCCGCCGAGCGCCCACGACCAGCAGCCCTCGGGGACGATGGCGAGGCCGAGGATCTGGCGGGCCTGCGGGACGATGCCGGGGTGCGGATCCTTGACGTCGTAGATCTGCCACGCGAGCAGGCCGAGCACGCCGGCGGCCGCGAGCGTCGCGAGCAGGGCAGGGAGGCCGAGCATCGGCTCGGGCGCGGGCCGTCGGCGCAGCCGCCGGACGAGCGCGGCGAGCCACGGCGCGCCGAGCGCGCCAGCGGCGGCGAACGCGCCGATGGGCACCGCGACGCCGAGCAGCGCGCCGCCGCCGAGGAAGCCCAAGGCGACGCCCGCGGCGAGCGCGGCCGTCGCGGCGAGCGCGTCGAGCGCATGGCCGAGCGCGCCGCGCCCCCGGTACGGCCGCGCCAGCGCGACCAGCGCGTAGACGATCAGCGCGGCGCCCGCGGCGGTGCCGAGCTCGGACGTCAGCATCCGCGCCTGCAGCACGAGCAGCGGCATCGACAGGAGCACGATCGCGGTGACGAGGCCGGCCCGCGCGCCGGCGAGCCGCATCGCGGCGCCCGCGGTGGCGAGCACGGTGACGAGGCCGAAGAGGACGAACGGCAGCTTGCGCCCGGCGTCGTCGTCGGAGATGTAGTCGCGGCCGACCCGGGCGGCGCGCGTCGTCAGCGAGCGCGCGACGGCGTCCCGGGGCACCGAGCGCTGGCACGCCTCGGGCTCGTCGGCGGGCGGTCGCGTCGCGGCGGGCCGCGCGGTGTCCCCGATCGCCTGCACCGCCGTCAGGAGCTGGCGCGCCGCGCGCTCGGCCTCGACGTCCTGCGGCGGCGCGATCCGATCGGCGAGCATCCGCTCCCCGGGCTCCCACAGGCCGATCGCGCCGACGCTCGGCACGAGCACGGCGGCCGCGAGCACGACGCACGCGGCGAGCGCGATCGGCCAGCGCCCGAGCTGCCGGGCGGCCGCGGAGAGCTGCTTGCGCAGGGAGGACACCGGGCCTGAAGGTACCCGCGACTTGCGCCGTCGGGCCAGCCCGGCGACATTGCAGATCGTGTCGGAAGCCAGCGCCCGGGCCGCCGAGCTCTCGCGGCTGCATCGGCGCATCCCCGTGCGCCGCTACGGATCGCTGATCGGCCACTGGATGGCGCGCTGGTTCCGGCGGCCGCGACCGGCGGCGCGCGAGCCCTTGCCGGCGGTGAGCGCGGGCCAGCTCGCGATCACGTTCGGCGGCCACGCGACGGTGATCGCGCGCTACCGCGAGCTGGCGATCGCGTTCGATCCGATGCTCGGGCGCTGGGTGGGCGGCGTGCGGCGCGCCGTCGAGCCGGGGATCGTGCCGGGAGACTTCGCAGACGTCCGGCTGGTCCTCATCTCGCACCGCCACGCCGATCACCTGCACGTCCCGACGCTGCGCCGCCTGCCGCGCGCGGCGACCGTCGTCGTCCCGGCGGGCGCGGCGGGCGCGGTGTCGGGCCTGGGCTTCGCGCGCGTCGTCGAGCTGGCGCCAGGCTCGGACCTCGAGCTGCGCGGCGTCCAGGTCATGGCGGCGCCGGTCTCGCACGGCGAGGACGAGCTGGCGCGCGGGCTGTCGTACGTCATCCGCGGCGACGGGCCGAGCGCGTTTCTGTGCGGCGACAGCGCCTACTTCTCGGGGTTCTCGACGATCGGCGAGCGGTTCGCGCCCGACGTCGCGCTCCTGCCGATCGGCGGCTTCGTGCCGGCCTCGTTCCGGTCGCGGCACATGTCGCCGCTCGACGCGCTGTACGCGTTCGAGGATCTGCGGGCGCGCCTGCTCGTCCCGATCCATCACGGCGCGTTCGCGCTGTCGTACGAGGCGCTCGACGAGCCGGCGCGCTGGCTCACCGAGCTGGCGAGAGCGCGGGGCGTGCGCGATCACGTGATGCTGATGGCCGCGGGGCAGAGCGAGCGCTTCGTGGCGCCGGCGTGATAAGACGCGGACACCCCGCGATGAGCGCCCCGCCGCCCGACGTCTCGATCGTGATCCCGGTCTACAACGAGGAAGGCATCCTGCGGGAGGCGGTGACGGAGCTGCTCGACGGGCTCGCCCGGGTGCGCGAGGCGCTCGCCGCGCCCGCGCTCGCGTTCGAGGTGATCATCGCCGAGAACGGCTCGCAGGACCGCACGGCCGAGCTGGCGGAGCACCTCGCGGCCGAGCGGCCGGACATCCGCGCGTTCTCGCTCGGCGAGGCGAACTACGGCAAGGCGCTGCGCCGCGGCATCCTCGACGCGCGCGGGACCTACGTCATCTGCGAGGAGATCGATCTCTGCGATCTGGACTTCCACCGCCGCGCGCTCGAGCACCTGCGGCACGGCGACTGCGACATGGTGGTGGGCAGCAAGGTGATGAAGGGCGCGAGCGACGAGCGGCCGGTCCTGCGCCGCGCGGCGACGCGGGTCATCAACGGCATGCTGCGCGCCGCGGTGGGCTTCCGCGGCACGGACACGCACGGCCTCAAGGCGTTCCACCGCCAGACGCTCCTGCCGATCGTCGAGGCGTGCGTGATCGATCGCGATCTGTTCGCGTCCGAGCTCGTGATCCGCGCGGGCCGCGCGGATCTGCATGTGCTCGAGATCCCGATCCGGCTGCACGAGAAGCGGCCGCCGGCGATCAACCTCGTGCGGCGCGTCCCGCAGGTCCTGCGCGGGCTGGCGAAGCTCACGTACTCGATCCGCTTCGGCGGCAAAGGGTGACCGGGGGCGATGGAGGCGTGACCGAAGGCGTGAAGCGCTGCGCCGTCTCGATCGATCTCGACGCGATCGGCTGCTACTACCGCATCCACGGCCTGGGCGAGGCGCCCGCAGAGCTCGCGCACGTGATCCTCGAGCGCGCGCTGCCGCGGGCGGCGAACCTGTTCGCGGCGCGCGGGATCCACGTCACCTGGTTCGTCGTCGGCCGCGACGCGGACGCAGACGCGGCCGGAGGCGCGGCCGGAGACGCGGCCGGAGGCGCGGCGCTGCCGGATCGCGAGGCGCGGGCCCAAAGCTTTGCGCGGCTCGCCGTCCTCGCGCGGCACGGCGATGAGCTCGGCAACCACTCGTACTCGCACCCCTACGAGCTCGCGCGGCTCTCGCCCGCGGCGGTCGACGCCGAGATCGCGGGCTGCGATCGCGTGCTGCGCGCGATCACGGGCGCGGCGCCGCACGGCTTCCGCGCGCCGGGCTACGACGTCTCGCCGGCGATGCTCGAGGCGCTCGCGCGGCGCGGCTACCGCTACGACTCCTCCATCTTCCCGGCGCCCGGCTACTACGCGGCGAAGGCGGCCGTGATGGCGGCGCTCCGCATCGCGGGCCGGCCGAGCGGCGCGGTGCTGACCGATCCGCGCGCGCTCGCGGCGCCGGCTGTGCCGTACCGGCCGGCGATGGCGGCCCCGTGGCGGCGCGGCCAGGCGCCGCTCGTCGAGCTGCCCGTCGCGGTGACGCCATGGGCGCGGCTGCCCGCGATCGGCACATCGCTGATCGTGGCGCCGTCGCCGATCCGCGCCCGGCTGCTCGCGGCGATGCGCCGGCGCGACTTCTTCAACTTCGAGCTGCACGGCATCGACTTCGCGGACGCCGACAAGGACGGCATCCCCGGCGAGCTCGTCGATCGCCAGCCAGACCTGCGCGTGCCGATCGACGAGAAGCTCGCCCGCCTCGAGGCGATCCTCGACGAGATCGGGCGGACCTGGTCGTTCGCGACGCTCGCCGAGGTCGCGCAGGACGTGCAGCGCACAGCGTAGGCAGCGGTAGGATGACGCGCCGCGCCCTCATTGTATAAGAAGACGCGGCGCGTTCCGCGCCGCGTCCTTAACGCGCCCGGGAGATCGCCCCGCGCGCCAGCTCGTCGACGCGCTCGTTGAGCGGGATGCCCGAGTGCGCGGCGACCTTCACGAACCGCAGGTCCGCGAACTCGCGGGTCAGCCCGCGCAGCCGGCTCACGAGCTCGACGTTCGCCTTCGCCTTCCAGTTCTGCGTGAGCAGGCCGATCGAGTACTGCGAGTCGGAGTAGACGATGACCGGGCGCTTGCGATCGGCGATCGACTCGAGCCCGCGCAGGATCGCCGTCAGCTCGGCGATGTTGTTCGTGCCCTGGCCGAGGTACTCGGACAGCTCGCGGTGCTCCTTGCCATCGACGATGACGACGCCGAGCCCGGCCGGCCCGGGGTTGCCCTCGCACGCGCCGTCAGTCCAGACGTGGATCGCGTCCGGCCGCGCGACGGTCGCCGACGGCCCGGTCCCGGCGGCCGCGCGCCCGCGCGACCCGCTCGCCGGCACGCCCTGCGCGCTGTCGGTGCGCTCGGGCGCCGGCTCGCCGACCTCGATCTCGATCGGCGCGGTGTCGCCCGTGGTCGCTGGCGCGAGGTTGCGGGCACCCGCGCGGTACACGCGCGCTCCCGCGGTCGCCTTGTAGACAATCTCGACGCGCCCCTGCGCGTCCTTCACGAGCGCGCCTTGATCGTCGACGCGCGCCCACACGTCTGCGTCGCGCAGACGGTGCCGGATCCAGGCCATGGCGCACCCTATCATGAGGTGTTATACGTCCCCCTCGTCCGTCGACCGACTTCTCGAGGAGACCTCCATGGTTTGCGTCAGCGCGCGCCGGCTCATCGCCGGGATCTTCATCAGCAGCGTCGTGCTCGCTTTCTGCGGCTGCAAGAAGGAAGAGGGCAGCTCCGGCTCCGGCGGAGGCGCGTCCGGCGCCTCCAGCAAGGACCTGGACGTCATCCCCGTCGAGTCTGATGTCGTGTTCAGCATCGATCTCGCCCAGGCGCAGAAGAGCGCGCTGTTCAAGGAGTACGCGCTGCCGGCGCTGACGAAGTCCGAGGACGCCCAGAAGTTCCTCACGACGCTCAAGACCAAGTGCAACATCGATCCGATGGCGTCCGCGACCCGCGTGACGGCCGGGGTCAAGATGGAGGGCCGCCAGGGCGACGTCGTGGCGGTGCTCCACGGCATCGAGAAGAGCAAGGCGCTGCCGTGCGTCGATCAGGTCAAGGAGGAGCTCGCGGCCGAGAAGGTCGAGGCCACCAAGGACGGCGACATCATCACGATGAAGAGCCCGGACGGCACCACCTTCTTCAAGTTCACCGGTGACACCACCGCCGTCATGGTGGGCGGGCCCAAGGCGAGCAAGGAGCGGTTGCTCGAGGTCGTGCAGGGCAAGTCGCAGCTCAAGTCGTCGAAGGAGTTCGCCGATATGTACGGCAAGATCAACGCCGGCCACACCGTCTGGTTCCTGGTCCGGGGCGACCTGGAGCCGATCGCCAAGGGCCTCGAGAAGCTCAACGCGAAGGCCAAGGCCGTCTTCGGCTCGGTGAACGCCACCGACGGCCTCGAGGCCCGCGCGGTGATGCGGCTCGAGACCGAGGAGCAGGCGACCCAGATCGTCGACCTGGCGAAGAACCAGGGCGGCATGGCCGCCGGCATGGTGCAGAAGCTCGACATCGATCGCGACAAGAACGACGCGCGGGTCCACATCGTGATGACGGCGGACCAGGTGAAGAGCGTGGCCGGGTTCGCGCGCGGCTTCATGGGCGGCCGGCGCTGATCGACCTCGTCCCGCGGATGCGTCCTCGCGCGGCCTCGCTCGCGATCGCGGTCACCGCCGCGGCCCTCGCGGCTGGTTGCGGCAAGCGGCCCAGCATGGCCGCGGGGCCGTCGCCGGAGGTGACGGGGCTCGCGGCGGTGCCGTCGACCGCCGAGGTCATCGTCGGGCTGGACGCCGGGCGGCTCGCCGAGTCGCCGATCGTCACGCGCGCGATCGGGATGCTGCTCGCGCGCGAGGCGGAGCTCGCCGGCCGCTGGCAGGCGCTGCGCGAGTCCTGCAAGCTCGAGGTCAAGCAGGTCAACCGGGCCATGATCGCGCTCGGCCCGGCGCCGCCCGGCGGCCGCTTCGGCACCGGGCCGATGCTCCTGATCGCCACCGGCAAGATCGTCGAGGCCGATCTCGTGAAGTGCGTGCGCGACATCGTCGGCAAGGGCGGCGGCTCGCTCGTCGTGCAGCCCGGGCAGACCGCGCCGCCCCCGCAGGCCGGCGCGAGCGGCCAGCCCGGCCAGCCCGTACAGAGCCGCACGCTCTACCAGGTCAAGGACGGCAACCGATCGATGTTCATCGCGTTCGGCCGCCCCGACACCGTGATCCTCGGCAACAACGAGGCGTACGTGCAGGAGGCCGTCGGCACCGGCCAGAAGGCGCTCGCCAACCCCGAGCTCGCCCAGTGGATCAGGCTCGTCGATCAGGGCGCGCCCGTGTGGATCATCGGGCGCGCCGCCGATCGGCTCAAGGCCGGCCTCATCCGCGCTTCGAACAACACGCTCAAGTCCGGCGCGAAGGCGTTCGCTGGCTCGTTCGATCTGACGACCGGGCTCGCGGGCGAGCTGGCCGTGCTGATGGAGTCCGCCGAGGACGCCAAGCGGCTGGCATCGCTCTTGAACGCCAACCTCGTCGGGATGTCCTGGGCCGCGCAGGCCGCGTCGCTCGCCAAGGTCGTGCAAAAAATCTCGATCCAGCCGCAGGGGGACCGGGTCCGGGTCCGCGTCCCGCTCACGATGGACGACGTCAATCGGGTGTTGAACGCGCTTGACGGGGAGCAGGCGCCCGCGCAGGATTCCCCGCCCGCAGCCGGCTCGGCGCCGCCGCCGCCTGCGCCTTAGCAAGAGAGCACTCCATGGCCACCAAGAAGAAAGAGACCCCGCGCGGCAAGGCCCCGGCCGCCGCGAAGACGTCGGCCGCGCCGAAGGGCGGCGCCAAGACCGCCGCGCCCAAGGGCGGCGCCAAGGCCGCCGCGCCCAAGCCCGCGCCCAAGGTCAAGGCCCCGCCCGTCGTCACCGGGCCGCGCCACCCGCGCGGCCGGCTGACCGCCGCGCACGGCTCGAAGGAGGCGCTCGCGAAGCAGATCGCCGCGTCGATCGTCGGCCCCGACGATGACGCCGACGCGATCGCCGCGCGCCTGCGGACCGCGTCGAACCGCCAGCTTCTGCGGCTCGCCGCCGCCAGCGAGACGGTCAAGAAGAAGTGGGGCAGCCGCGAGAAGCTGATCGCCGCGATCGGCGCCGCGCAGAAGAAGGGCAAGGATCAGGACTTCCTGACCAAGCTCGAGACGTACTCGCTGCCGCAGCTGGTCGATCTGGCCAGGTCGGCCGAGCGACGCGCGCGCGCCTGAGCCTCGCGCAGCGAGGGCGAAGCCCCGAGCACAGCGACGGGCGAAGCTCGGGGCCTGAGCCCCCGAGCGTAAGCGAGGGTGCGAAGCTCGGGGCCTTCGCTGTTTCGTTCAGATAGCTGGGCGAAGCTCGCCGCCCCGCTTGCGTGCCATATTCGAAGGCCGTGAGCTCCCGCGCTGTCGTGTGCCTGCTCTGCGCCGCCGCGGCCGCGGCCGCCGCGAGCGCGGCGCTCGCGGCAGGCGAGGGCGAGGACGCGCCGCCGCCGCCGCCGTCTTCACGCGGCACCGCGCTGGTCGGCGCTGGCGCCGCCTGGCGCTGGCAGGTCGTCACCGCGCCGCGGATCACGCCGCAGATCGGCGCGCTCGCCATCAGCGGCCTCGCCGTCGCCGCCGGGCGCGCCGCCGCGCCCGTCACCCTGCTCGGCGAGCCGGCGCCCGAGCCGCGCGGCTGGCCGTACGACGTGCCGGCCGACGTCGCCGCCGCCGCGATCGGCGCGGCGCCGCGCGAGGATCAGCGGATCGCCGTCGCCTACGGCGCCACGACGTTCTCGCTCGGCCCCGCCGATCAGGGCTACGAGATGCTCGAGCTGCGGCTGCGCTACGAGGACGGCGTCGCCGTCTGGATCAACGGCCTCGAGGTCGTCCGCCAGGCGCTGCCGCGCGGCGACGCGATGACGCTCGCGACGCGGCAGCACGGCCCCGAGTGGGAGACGTTCTACATCCCCGTCGGGCCCGGCCTGCTCCGGCGCGGCGACAACGTGCTGGCGCTCGAGCTCCACCCGTGGGGCCGCCGCGCCGCGCCGACCGTCTCCGTCGATCTCATCGGGCGGCGCGAGCGCGGCATCGTGCGCGGGCCGATCCTCGCCGAGACCGGCGCCACGACGGCGACCATCGCCGTCGAGACCGATCCCGGCGTCGATGCCGTGCTCGAGTGGGGCCCCGGTGACGGCGAGCTCTCGCAGCGCCGCACGAGCCCTGCCGGCCGGCGCCACGTCTTCGCGCTCACCGGCCTGCCCGCCAGCGGCGTCGTCTCGTACCGCGTGATCGCCGGGGCCACGCGCTCGCCGCGCGCGTCGTTCCGCACGCAGCCCGCCCCGGGCGCCGTCGTCCGGATCGGCGTCTATGGCGACACGCGCGGCGGCCACGCGACGCACACGCGCATCATCGGCCACATGCTCGGCGAGGGGCTCGACGTCATCGCCGTCACCGGCGACATGGTGCTGCGCGGCACCGACGAGGCCGACTGGCAGCGCTTCTTCGCCGTCACGCGCGAGCTGCTCGCGCAGGTCCCGTACTACCCCACCGTCGGCAACCACGACCTCGGCTGGGACGGCGCGCACCCCGATCGGCGCGACGGCGAGGTGTTCGCGCTGCCGCCCGGGCCGCCCGATCGCCCCGCTGGCGCGTACTGGTACAGCCGCGACGTCGCCGATATCCACTTCGTCTTCCTCGACTCGAACTCCTACGATCGGCTCGAGCAGGAGGCGTGGCTCGAGGCCGATCTCGCCGCCGCCCGCGCGCGCCGGGTGCGCGCGATCTTCGCGCTCACCCACGACGGCCCGTTCGCGCGCGGCACGCACGGCGGCAACGCCGTCGCGCGCGCCCGCTACGTGCCGATCCTCGCCCGCCACCGCGTCGACCTCCTGTTCTCCGGGCACGATCACATCTATCAGCGCGGCGAGCAGGACGGAGTGCGCTACGTCGTCAGCGGCGGCGGCGGCGCCGCGCTCTACAACATCCGCTGCGGCGTCCCCGGGCGGCCGCGCTGCGCCGAGGACGACGGCATGATCAAGGTCTCGCGCGAGCACCACTACGCGGTGCTCACCGTGGCGCGCGACGTCGAGCTCTGCGTGCGCCGCGCCGACGGGACCTTGCTCGAGAAGTGCGTGCGCTACCCGCTCCGCCCGTGATACCCAGGGACATGAAGCTCGTCCCGCTGGCCGCCGCCGCCGCCCTCGGCTCGATCGCGCTCGCCGCGTGCTACCGCGATCGCGCGCCCGACGGGGTCACCGGCGCGCGCACCGAGGAGGGCCGCGCGGCCGCGGCCGCCACCGCCAGCAGCGATGCGCTCGCGTTCCTGCCGGTCGATGCCGAGCTCGTGCTCGGCGTCGACGTGCGCCAGGTCGTCGGCAGCCCGCTGTGGAAGCAGTTCGAGTCGCAGATCATGGGCCGGATCGGCCCGCGCCTCGGCGAGATCCGCGCCGCGTGCGGGTACGAGCCGCTCGACGCGCTGCGCAGCGTGACCATCGGCGTCAAGCTGGCCGAGCCGTTCGACGGCGTGATCGTGGTGCGCGGCCTGCCGCGCGACAAGACGCTCGCATGCATCGGCCGCGCGCTGCCGAGCCGCCCCGGCATCACCGTCGAGCGCGGCGTCGTCACGATCCCGGGCGACGGCCCGAACGAGCCGCCCGCGGTGATGGCGTTCGCGGGCGCGACCACGCTGGTGCTCACCACGTCGCGCCCGAAGCTCGACGCGGCGCTCATGTCTGGCGCGCCGCTCCGCGGCTCGCGCGCGTTCACCGAGCTGTGGGGGCTCGTCAACGCGCGGGACGCCATCTGGGGCGTCGTGAACGGCGCCGCGCGCGCGTTCGACGCGCTGGCCTCGTTCGGCGTCCGGCCGCGCGCCGTGCTCGGCTCGGCCTCGCTCGCGAACGGCCTCTCGATGACCGGCCGCATGCGCCTCGGCACCCCCGACGAGGCGACGCAGCTCGCCGCGCTCGGGCAGTCCCAGATCGGCTCGGTGCAGAGCATGGCCGAGAAGGTCGAGGTCGGCGCCGACGGCACCGACGTCACGCTGCGCGTCGACATGACGACGGCGCAGGTCGACACGATCACCCGCATGATGCTCTCGATGGCCGGCTCGATGTTCGGCGGCCCGTAGCCGCGGCTAAAACCGCGGCTAGGCCGCGTCCGCGCGCTACTTGATCACGAACGTCGTCGACGTCGAGCCGATGTTGCCCGCCGCGTCGGCGACGCGGACCGCGAGCGTGTGCGGGCCGCGCGGGAGGCTCGGCGGCAGCTCGATCCGCAGCTCCTCCGTCGCGTCATCGAACAGCCCGTCGGCCGTCGCGCCGAGCTGCCACGGCCCGTCGTCCACGGAGAACGCCATCTCCGTCAGCACGTTGAGCGCGTCGGCGGCGCGCGCCTGGGCGCGCGGGTACGTCACCGTCAGGCCCTCGATCGCCGGCCGCGTGTTGTCGATCGAAAACAGCGCCGTCTGCGCGCTCGACGTGAGCGCGCGATCCGGCGAGTTCGCCGCCGCGTCCGTCGCCGTGACCCGCACGCGGTACCAGCCGTCCGGGTACGTCTCGGTGTTCCACTCCCACGACGTGGACGTGAGCGGCGTCTTGCCCGTCGCGATCGGGCGCCAGTTCGCCTCGCCGTCGCGGCGCGCCTCGAGCGTGTACTGCGTCTCGTCGCTGTCCGGGTTCTCGATCTTCCACTTGAGCTTCAGCAGCGGGCTGCGCGGCTTGCCCGCCGAGTCCTTGAGCGTCGGCCCGCTCTCCTTCGTGGCCAGCTCGGCGGTGACCTCCTGGACCTGCGTCGCCTGGTTCTGCGGCACGTAGTAGCTCGTGACCTTGCGGATGCGCGCCGCGTCGTCCTCGAGCGCGACGCGCCACTGCAGGTAGCGCCCCGGCGGGCTCTGGATCTTGCCGCCCTCGGCGCCGCCGCCCATCCGGCTCACCTGCCCGGGCGCCTGCCACTCGCTCCAGCCCACGCCCGGCTTCGCCGTGTTGCCGCTGCGCGTCTCGATCTTCACCTTGCCGCTCGCCGCCCACGACAGCCGGCCGAATCGCGACACCGCCTTGGCGTCGAGCACGTCGGAGACGTACTTCGCCTTCGAGGCGCGGCCCGTCGAGCGGTAGAGCGCCGCGGCGTCGTCGGTCGCGAACGCGAGCAGGCTCTTCTCGAACCACAGCTGCGACACGCTGCGCTCGTCGACGTCGAACGCCGTCGCCACCGAGCCGTCCGCCTCCACCAGGTAGACGCGGCCCTTGTCCGCCGCGCCCGCGTAGATCGCCGCGTCGGGGCCCGGCGCCACCGCGACCGACGTGAAGTACGTCGCCGTCAGCGCGTGCAGCTGATCGAGCCGCCCGTCGGCGCCGATGCGGAACAGCGCGCCCTTGCCCTTGCGAGCGCCCTTGCGCCCCAGATCGGTGACCAACGGCGGATCCTTGTCGGCGCCGGGCTTCGTGCCCGTGTCGGGGAGCTTGGGCGCCTGGCCCTTCGGCGCGGCCGGCTTCTCGGCCGCCTCGACCTGCGCCGCCGTCTTGCCGCCCGGGCTCGGCGTGTCGGCCAGATCGTTCGCCGCGGCCACGACGCCATCGCGGTACGGCGCGAGCGCCGTGACCTCGTTGCCCGCGAAGTCGGCCATCGCGCGCGCCTTGCCGTCCTTCGGATCGAGGCGGAACACGAGCGCGCGCTCGCTCGTGCCGAACCACACCCCGCCATCGGAGGTGACCGTGATCGACGTGACGCGCTTGTCGTCGGTGTCGAACACCTCGCGCGCGGCGCCGCCCTTGATCGCGAACAGCTTGCCCGACGGGCCCGTGCCCGCGTACAGCGTGTCGCCCGCCGCCGCCAGGGACCAGATCGTCTCGGCGTCCTTGAGCTGCGGGCCCGCCGTGGCCGCGCCCTTGCCGACGTCGATCCGCCAGAGCTTGTCGCCCGGCATCGCGCCCGCCCACACCGCGCCGTCGGACGTCTGCGCGAGCGAGACGATCGCGATCGCGCCCGGCACCGCGACGAGCTTCTTCACCGCGTCGCCGGACGCGCGGTAGATCGCGCCGCCCGCGTCGGAGCCAAGCAGGACGCTGCCGTCGGCGAGCCGCAGCGACGACCACACCGAGTCGCCCTCGAGCGCCGTGCGCTTGGTGTCCCAGCCCGGGCGCAGCTCGCCCGTCGACGTGATGAACGCGGACGTCGCGTCGCCCGCCTCGAATTGCTGGTACGTCTCGATCGTCCACGTGGCCGTGACGACGGCGCCGGCCGAGCCGGCGAGGAGCGCGAGGATGGAGAGCGGGGCGAGCGTCGCCGCGGCGGTGCGGCGGGCGGGGAGCATGCGGATGACTTTCACGAAAAATCCCCCAGGCGATCAGACGATCGGATCTACGAAGTAACCCTGGACCACGCGCGCGCCGCGCTCAGCGGACGCGCACGAGCATCGACTGCGCGCCCTCGACGACGCGCGAGGCCGGCGCGACCGTGCGCGCGATCGGCTTGTACGGCTGCACGCGCTGCGTGCGGCTCTGCGGGCGCAGCTTGTCGGCGACGCTCGGCGGGAGATCCCGCACGAGCTTGCCATCGACCGCGATGCCCTCGTCGGCCGGGCTCAAGGTCGCCGCCCACACGTTGCCCGGCATGAGCTTGCGGAACGCGGCCAGGAGCGAGGGCAGGTCGACCGGCGGCGCCGCGTCGAGCTTGGCGCTGTCGCCGGCCGTCACCTCGAGCTGGACGATGCTGCCCGCGAGCGACTTCGGCACGTCCACCGGGACGCGCTCGTAGACGTCGGAGCCGTTCCACGTGGTCATCCGCACCTCGACGAAGTTGCGCTGGCCGGAGATCAGCTCCGCCGTCGGGAGGCGGAGCTCCTTGATCTCGCCGAAGTTCGCCTCGAACCGCAGATCGACCTTCACGTCGACGCGCTCGATCTTCACCGGCGCGTACGGGTTCAAGAGCAGCGGCACGATCACGCGCAGGCCGCGCACCCCGCCCATGACGCTCGACGCGCCGTCGTTGGCGTACATGTAATCGACGAACGAGATCGGCTCGAGCCCCTTGAGCCGCACCGTCGAGTCGACGCGCGCGGTGACGTGATCGCGATCCGGCAGGTAGTGCTGCACCGCGTTCATGACCGCGGCGCCCGCGAGCTGCGCCGTCAGGAACTTGCTGTCGAGGATCTCGACCGCGAACGAGCCCGTCTCGACGTGCTTGCCCGCGGCGCGCGTGACCGTGATGCCGACCGGGATCGTCGGCGTGCGCATCCCCAGGTCCGCCATGATCGCCGCCTGCCGGTCCTGGACCAGGGAGCCGATCTCGTTCAGCGCGGTGCCCATCACGAACGCGCTCTGCGCCGACGGCACGATCGTGTGGACGTTGACCGTCGACACCGGCGCGTAGAACTCGCCCGTCTGGAACATCGGGTGGCCGAACGCGAGGACCTTGTCGCCGTCGAGCAGGGAGACCGTGCCGATCGCTGCGGCCGCCATGTCGCCGCGGATCAGCTCGACCGCGATCGAGCCGCCCATCACGAACTCGGTCGGTCCGCCCTCCTTCTTGGTGCTCGCGGTGCCCGACGCGCCGCCCGCGCGCACCGGCACCACCGCGGAGTCAGCGAACAGCTGCGACAGCGTGCCAAACGCCGCCGGCCCGAAGCCCGTGACCGAGAGCGGCACCGACGCCGTCATCAGCTGGCCATCGACCGGGCCCGGCTGCGCGACCGGCGCCGGCAGCGGCGCCGAGAGGAGCCAGCTCCGGCGCGCCGGCCCCAGCGCCGCCATCGCGGCCGTCACGTCGACCTCGGGCGTCAGCCGCTTCCAGTCCGCCATCGTCGCCGACTGCGGGACCGGCGTGACCAGCTTGCCGCCCGTGCCGAGCGCCACCGCGGCGCGGCGGCGGTACGCCTCGCCATCCTTCTTCATGTAATCGATCGGGGTGCAGCCCCCCATCGCGATCTTGTTGAAGCGGAAGCCGTACGAGAACGCGCAGACGAGCTTGTCGTCGATGTAGAGCGGGCTGCCCGAGCTGCCCTGCCAGAAGCCGGACACCGCCAGCTTCGGATCGTCCGACTTGACGAGGATGATGTCCTGCTTCGGCAGGAAGTTCCTGACGACCGAGATCACCTCGAACGTGAACCGCTCGGGCTTGCTCCCCGCGAAGGTCGTCATCCCGTAGCCCGTCTGCCCGCGGTGGACCTTGGACAGCGGGTAGACCTCTTGCGGAGCCGCGTGCGCGGCCGCACCGCCCACGAGGATGACAGCAGCGGCGCAAAGCCGCAGGAACCCACGCATGTCCCGCGAGGATACTGGGCACCGCGTCGATCTGCCAGCACCACCGCGTAACGCCCTTCGCAGGGTGCGGCAACGTTGCGACAACTGTGTCAGCTTTTGCGTCGATAACTGATGACGGGTGTTGAGTGTCCGTCGCACCCCGATCCCCCCGGAAGGGCCCTGCTCCTGTGAAATCGTCGGGTTGCGCGGTTGGTCGGACCCCGGCACAGCCACTGCACAGCCGGTCGGTCACGGAGGCACGGTATGTCGAATTTCGTCGAGACCTGGAAGGGAATCGCCACTGCGCTCGGTCGCTCGGAGCGGTGGTGCCGGTACATGGCCCGGCGTCCGTCGGATCCGCTCCCGGTGTTCAAGGTGGGCGGCATCGTTCGCCTGAACCACAGCGACCTGGAAGACTGGCTCGGCCGGCAGCGCGATCGCTCGATGCGCGTCACGGTCCCGATGATGACCGAAGAAGTCGGGCTTCGCCTGATCGCCTGACGCGCGCTATGAAGCGCCCCGCATGACGCGGCCCCTCTCCGATCTGCGCGGGCCTGTACGCGCGCTGTTCTCGGACGTCGACGGTACGATGACCACCGGCCATCGCATCGAGGCCGCGACGCACGCGGCGCTCGAGCGGCTCGCGGACGCCGGCACGCCGGTGATCATGGTGACCGGGCGCTCGGCGGGGTTCGCCCACGCGTTCATGCTGACGGCCCCCGTCCTGGCGGTGGTGAGCGAGAACGGCGGCGTCACGTTCGTGCGCGACGGGCGCAAGCTGCAGAAGCTCTACGGCGTACCCGCGGCGAGCCTGCCCGAGTGGCGGCGCCGGATGCACGACGTCGTCATCGAGGTGATGGCGAAGGTGCCCGGCGCGCGGCTGTCGAGCGACTCGAAGTATCGCGAGGTGGACCTGGCGATCGACTGGAACGAAGAGGTGGCGCTGACCCGGCAGGACGCGGAGACCTGCGTCGCGATGATCCGCAAGGCCGGCTTCACCGCCGTGCGCTCGAGCGTGCACGTGAACTTCTGCCCGCCGCACTTCGACAAGCTGTCGGCGTGCCTGACCGTCGTGCGCCAGGTGCTCGGCGGCGACGGGAGCGATCTCTCGCCCTACGTCTTCGTCGGAGACGCGCTCAACGACGCGCCCATGTTCGGCGGCTTCCCGACCTCGGTCGGGGTCGCCAACGTCAAGGCGTGGTGGGACGAGCTGCCGCACAAGCCCGCCTACGTCACCGAGCGCGCCGAGGGCCCCGGGCTGCGCGAGCTGATCGATCACCTGATGCAGCTCCCCCGCTGACCCGCCCCGGGCGGCGGCCGCCTCGAAAAACTGAGCCGTGCTAGCTTCCCTGCCGTGTCGCGCCCCGACGTGCTCGCCGCCGCGCTCCGCGCGCTCGACGCGGGCCGCGGCGTCGCGATCGCCTCGGTGATCGGCGCGCACGGCTCGACGCCGCGCCACCTCGGCGCCCGCATGGCCGTCGCCGATGACGGCGAGCAGTGGGGCACCGTCGGCGGCGGCCGCATCGAGCAGCTCGTCGCCGCCGCGGCGCGCGAGGTGGCGGGCGGGGCGCCGCCGCGCGTCGTGCGCCAGCACCTGGTCCGCGATCTGGCCATGTGCTGCGGCGGCTCGATGGAGGTCGTGCTGACGCCCGCGGCGCCGTCGCGCGCGGCGCTCGCCGAGCTCGCGCAGGCCGCGGCGGTGCGCGTGCTCCTCACGCCGGTGAGCGGCGAGCCGCTCTCCGTGCGCGATGTTTTGCCCGGCGATCCGCCGCTCCATCACCCGCGGCTCGACGGCGACATCCTCGTCGATCGGATCGGCGCGGGCGAGCGCGCCGTCGTGTTCGGCCTCGGGCACGTCGCGCGCAAGCTCGGGCCGCTGCTCGCGGGCCTCGGCTTCACGGTGATCGTCTGCGACGACGGCGACACCGGCGCGACCCAGGCCGTCCCGCCGTGGGCCGCGCGCGTGATCGAGTCGTTCGACGCCGCCGAGATCGAGCGCGAGCTCGGCGGCTTCGGCGCCGACGATCGCCTGCTGATCGTCACGCGCGATCACGCGATCGATCAGCAGCTGCTCGAGCGGTTGATCGGCAACGACGCCATCGGCTACCTCGGCATGATCGGCAGCCGCGGCAAGGTCGGCCGCTTCCGCAAGCGGCTCGAGGCCAAGGGCCTGCTCGACGGCCCCGAGGGGGCCGCCCGCTGGGCGCGGCTCCGCGCGCCGATCGGCCTCGATCTCGGCGCCGAGACGCCCGAGGAGATCGCCGTCGCGATCGCCGCCGAGCTCGTCGCGCTGCGCCGCCGCGGCGAGTCTCGCGCCGGCGACTGGCGCCACCCGGCGCACGCCGCCGCCGCGTCCGACGGCAGCGGCGGTGGCGGCGGCTCTTTCGCCTCTGCCGCCTCGGGCGACGAGCCTGGACAGCCCGCACCCGCCGTCGAGGAGCGCTGACCTGGCCGCATGTCACGGCGCGGCGGCGGGGCCCAGCGCGGCCGTGATCGCCGGCTTGAGCTCCTGCGCCAGGTGGACCGAGAACGAGACCACGCCGTCCGTGCCGCCGCCGGTGCCCGCGATCTCCATGCCGAGGATCGCGTAGAAGCCCGCCGCGCGATCGAGCCACGGCGTCCAGCCGAACGCGCCCGGTGACGAGATCGTGGCGCAGCCCGCGGCCGGGGTCGCGCACTCGAGCCAGGCCGCGAGCCCGTAGCGGTAGTCGTAGCCGACGGAGACATACGGCGACTGGCCGATCACGGCGCCCGGATACGGCGCGATCGCCTGCTGATCAAACAGCGCTGGCGTGCCGATCGCCAGGCCGCGGTAGCTGCCGCGGTGGAACGCCGTGGCGAGCAGCTGCGCGTAGTCGTTCATCGAGGCGCGCAGGCCGCCCGCGACCAGCGGGTTCATGAGGCCGAGCGCCTGGCGCGGCGCCGTGTAGTACCGGTCCGAGGCCGGGAGCCCGAGCGGCGTGGCGAGGGTGTCCGCGAACAGCCGGTTCCACAGCTTGCTCGTCGCGACCTCGGCCATGCGCCCCGCGACCGCCAGGTGGACCGAGCCGTAGTCGAAGCGCGTGCCCGGCGGCGCGACCGCGGTCGTGCCCGCGATCGTCTGGACGCATTCCGCGAGCGTGGTCTGCACCTCGCGCGTGCACGCCGCCTCGGGCGGGAGGCCCGACGTGAACGACAGGAGCTGGCGCAGCGTGATCGCCGCGTTCGGGCCCGTCCAGCCCAGCACGCCGCCCGTCGTCGAATCGAGCGAGAGCATGCCGCGCCCGACCACGTCGAGGAGGACCATGCCCGCGACGAGCTTCGACGCCGACGCGACCGCGACCTGGCGATCCGGCGCGAAGTCCCCGTACATGCGCTCGAAGACCTTGCGATCCATTGCGTCGTAGATCGCGAGCCCCATGCCCGCGATCCCTTGCGCCGCGAACGCGTCGCGCGCGATCCGGTCGACCTCGACCCAGCGGTCGGCCGCATCGGCGTCCGTCGTGGGCGCGGCGTCGTCCCGCGCGGGCGCGCCGGACCCGCACGCTGCAGCCGCAGCCACCGCGAGCACAGCGACCGCCGCGCCCTTGGTGCGCGCTGCGCTCGCCGCGCTCCTGGTGCGCGCGATGCGTGCGGTGCGCGCTGGCATGACGCCGAGGCGGCCGGTGCGGCGCGAGGTGCGGAGCGTCGTCGACATAGCCGTTGCGTGTGTTAGCACGCTCGGACCGTGTGTGAGCGGACCTGGCCGACGCGGTCCGACGCCTCGGACTATAGGGCGGCGCGGCGGGTTCGCGCGTCAGGCTGCGCGGCGCGGCGTGGTCTGAGGGCCGGGTACCTCGCGCACCGAGATCAGCGGATGATGCTCCTGCCAGCCCTTCGCGAGCAGCCAGGTGCGCGGGCGCAGCACGATGAGCGGGAGATACGTCTCGCGCAGCGGCCACAGGACCGGCGAGTGCTCGAGCTCCTTCCAGCCGAAAAAGAGCGGGCCGCTCGAGAACGGATCGACCTTCCATGTCCGCGGGAGTCCTGCCTGGTCCTCGCCGTGCCTCCGCCAATTGTTAAGGACATACGCCAGGGCGTGGCGGACGGCGCGCGGTGAGGTGAGTGGCCGCGCGTGGAAGCGATCGGCGACGACCCTGCCGGTGCGCCGCATGCCCGTGCGCGCGGTGATCGCGGCATTGACTCGCTTGGCTGCCGAGATCGAGAAGCCCTGCATGCCACGAGACAGCGCCTCCTTGTGGTCCGCCTCGACGAGCATGTGGAGGTGGTTGCGCTGGATGCTCAGCTGCACGATGCGGAAGTCTTCGCGCTTCGCGGTCACGATCGTGGCCTCGCGCAGCTGCAGATAGATGTCGCGGTGGCGGAGGTTCGCGACGTCGGCGGCCACGCGAACCGTGACGTGGATCGGGTGCCGGTGATCGTGAATCGGCCGCTCCTTGTGGCGCTCGCTGGCTCGCGGCCCCTTGGGTGGTCGCCCTGCGCCTCGGCGCTGTCCGCCGTGGGTGCGGAACGTCATCTGCATCTGCTGCATGGGCTTGCTCGTCTTGGACGGTCGCTTCATCTGGGCGCTTGTCAGTGTGCGAGATTCAGTAACTTGATTTCGCCGTTATTGTGACAGTGATTTTTCACTCGGCAAGTTGAATGAGATTTTTCAATTCCCGCATAAGGAGATTATGAATGTATGAAATTTGTATTTGTGCGCCCTCGCGCATTCACCTCGTGAGGCGGCGCCGGGGCTCTGTGCTCAGCCGTGCATCCGCAGGAGCGGCACCTATGTCGCGCCTCGCCTCAGCACGAGACGAGTCCAGATCGCACGCAGCGCAACAATGATTCAGCAACGATTCGACGAAGGGCAACGCCAACGCGGATACTGGTGAGACCGGACGTGGCGTGCAGCGTGGCGTGCGGCGCGTCGATCGGCGCGTCGATCACCGAGCGAGGTCGCCGAGCCAGCGGCTGCTCGGCTGTGGTGTGCCACGCTCGCGCCCACGCTCGCGCCACGCTCGCGCCACGCTCGCGCCAAGCCAGGTCGACGAAGGTCCACGAGCTCGCCCGCGCCGCGTCGTGTCGTGTCATGGGTCTCTCGAAGCCGTCCCTGTCGCTCGAGCGTCCTGCAAGCTCTGGTAACCAGGGACGATCGCAGCTGCCACGCCCGGCGCGCGGCTTCGCGTGCGACTGTCGCCCGCCCCGCGCCGTCCGGATCCCGTGATGACTCGCGTCCGGCACTCCCTGTGCCTCTGGCTGCTCCGCCTCCGGCGCCTCCGGCTCGCCTGCGTCGTCGGCGCCTGCGCCGCCGCGTGCGCTGCAGCCGCCGCGCGCCCGGCGCCCGCGGCGGCTGATTCGCGCCCGGCCCTCGACGACTTCTACGACCGGACGCGCGATCGCGCCGACGGGTTCGACGACTGCGTCGGGTACTGCGACGACCGCTGGCTCGCCGGCTTCCTCGCTGGCGTCCAGACTGCGAACCCGTCCACCGACGAGCTGCAGCCAAAGCTCGCGAGCGGCCTGCGGCTCGGCGCGGATCTCGGCGTGCGCGGCGGCTACGCGAACATCGCCCGCACGAAGCTGTGGGCGGACCTCCTGCGCGTCCACGAGACCGGCGACTGGATCGCCGATCTCGCGTGGCAGACCACTGCGTTCGCGGCATTCGGCCGCCCCGGCGAGGCCGGCCTGCACCTGTCGCTCGACTCCGCCCTGTCGCGGCGAACCGAGATCGAGCCCTCGGATCTGGCGCAGCTCCAGCGGCGGCCTTATCGCGCGATCGACGTCGAGGGGGAGGTCGCTCCGACCGGCGCCAAGATCGACAAGGACTCGTTCTTCGCGGTGCCGCTCGGCGTGGCGACGCGGCTCACCTGGCCCGACGACGGTCGGCTCGAGCGCCGCACCGCGATCTCCGCCGCGCTCGCGTTTCGCGCGTTCCCCAAGGGGATCCGCTATCACTACCAGCTCGACGTCCTGCGCGTGAAGCGCACTAGCTGGGACACCGCTGGCGGCGAGGCGTCGTCGTGGACCGTGTCCGCCGGCTACCAGCGCCTGTCGCCCGACATCGACTGGCTCCAGATCTGGCTGCTCGCCGGCTACCAGCGCGCGGGCGGCCGCGGCAGCCCGATCCTCCAGCTCGGCGCTGATATCGAGCTGCCCACCGAGCGCGGCGTCGTGCAGCTTGGCCCGCGGTTCGAGGAGCACCTCGAGCTCGATCCGCGCACGGCGACGTTCACCCGCGTCTACGAGGCCCGCTTCTCGGTGCGCCACCGCACCACGCGGGACCGCGCGCGCGCCGGGGCCTGGTGGGGCGTCGCCTACGAGGCCGTGGTCCTCGAGGACGCCGCGCGGCTCCACGCGCTCACGCCCGAAGCCGGCGTCACCTACCGCGGCCTCGAGCTCGGCCTGCGCTACCGGCTCGCCTGGCTGCGCGACGATCGCATGCCCGGCGCCCCGGGCGATCGATTCCAGATCTCGCTCGATCGGCTGTTCTGAGCCCCGAGCGCGAGCGAGGGGCGAAGCGCGGGGCCGTCACGGCTCCGTTCGCGCCCGCCGCGGGGATCCCGAGGGCCCGGCGCTCGAGGCGAAGACTCGGGGGCTGGCGCGGGGCCGTTCAGGTCGCTCGCGCCCGCCGCGGGGATCCCGAGGGCCCGGCGCTCGAGGCGAAGACTCGGGGGCTGGCGCGGTTCCGTTCAGGTCGTTCGCGCCCGCCGCGGGGATCCCGAGGGCCCGGCGCTCGAGGCGAAGGCGCGGGGCTGGCGCGGGGCCGTTCAGGTCGCTTTGCTGATCGAGCGTCGAGTGGAGTTGCGCCGTAATCTGTATCTCCGGGCCTGCTCGCCCCTCGTCGCGCGGGCTCCTCGATCGGTTCGCCGCTGGAGACAGCGGTTGCACCTCCGCAGAGCAGCGGGGGCCCCGAGCTTCGCCCCCTTCGCTCGCGCTCGGGGGCTCAGGTGGGCTGGCCGCAGCCGCCGCAGAACTTCGCGCCAGCGGCGAGCTGGGCGCCGCAGCCGGCGCAGAAGGACTTGGCGGCTGCCGCGCCGCCGACGGGCTTGCCGCAGCCGGCGCAGAACTTCGCGCCGGGCTGTAGCTGGCTCTTGCAGTGCGGGCACTGGGCGAGCATCGGCGCGGCCGGATCGATGTCGGCGACGTGATCGACCTTGCGTATCTTCTCGGCGAGCTGCTGCGCGGCGATGTTGGCCTGGTGGTGCGCGCCCTCCTCGGCGAGGTTCGGCGCGCAGCCTTCGCAGAGCTGGCGCTCCCCGTTCCAGCACACGTCGGGGCAGACCCAGCGGCCGCAGCGCGTGCACTGGTGGAACTTGGGCCGGATCTCCTCGATCGCCTTCCTGAACGCGTCGTCCCAGGCGCCGCCGCGGAGGCCGTCCTTCATATGATCGGCTGCGGCGCCGGCCGCCCACATCTTGCTGCCGCCGAACAGGCTGCCGAGCCCCTTGGCGATCTTCGCGCCGACGCCGAGCGCGCTCGCCTTGAACGAAGAGCGGTGGCCGTTCCCGCACTTGTCGCAGAAGAACTCGAACTGAAAGCCGGTATCGTTGCTGTGATCGCGGTAGTTGCGCGTGAACGGAGTAGCACCCATGGCCCTGAATCTAGCCGATGATCGCGCGTCACGCCGGACCGACGCCGCGCCGAGCGCGCGTAGCTCCGCCAGAGGGCGCGCAGACTTCGGCCAGCTCCTCGCGAGCCTCGCTAGAAGCAGCCGCAGCTGACGTACCCGTCCGCGACATTCAGGCAGGGCCGCCCCTCACCGCTCGCCAGCGCGCACCCGCCGATGCAGTCGCAGCTCGGCACAGCGCCGCACGTCGTCGGCGGATCCATGCAGTACGTGCGGAGCACGGCGTACTCGCCGATGCCGGCGTCCGGGTTCGTGTCGCAGACGTGGCCGGCCGTGATCGTCGCGCAGAGCTGGCCCGGCGCGCAGACCTCCGCGCCGCACGGGACCGGCGGGCGCGCGCCGCCCCCCGGCTCGGACGCGCACGCGCACCCGAGCATCGCCGCCAGGAGCGCGAGGCGTGCCATGTCGCGATGCTACAGCTACAGCGCCGGGTTCGGCTGCGCGACCACCTGGATCCGGTTCTCGATCCCCACGCTCAGCTCGGAGCCGCCGACGGCGCCGGCCGGGGTCACGCGGTTGGTGCGCACAAGCTCGAGCGTGTTCTCGTGGGCCTTGTCCTTCTCGGCCTTGAGCGCGCCCGCGGCGAGCATGTATTCGCCGGTGTCGGTGATCGACACTCGATCGAGCTCTTCGGTATCGATCGAGGCGGAGTCCGCCGTCTGATCGGCGTCCCACGTCACGCGCAGCGGCTGCGTCGAGTCGACCGTCAGGCCGGCCGTCGGCGCCGTGAACACGTGGATGTCGGGGCCGTCGACTCGCACGCCTTCGACGAAGTCCTCGCCGGAGCGGACGTCGAGGATGTAGACCTCGTCGTAGCCGGCGGCGGTCCCGACCCAGCGCCCACCCTCGCTCGTGGGATCGAACGCGAGCGCGACCGTGCCGCCCGCGCTCGTCACCTCCACCGTGCCGGCCGTGACCGGCAGCTGGTTCAGCGAGACGCGCACCCTGATCTCGGTGTCGAACTCGCCGCGCGCGCGCGCGTTCACGAGCCGCGGGCGCGCGGTGACGTTCCCGTCCACGAGCAGCGTGGATGTACCTTCGCCCGGATCGCTGCCCGCGCCGGGATCGAGATCGCTGCCGCCGCAGGCACCTGCGGCGGCGATTGAGAAGAGCAAGCCAAAGCACCGCTTCATGTGGAAGCCTCCCTGACCACCCCTTGTGCGACGTACGTGCCAGCGCGTGCGGCGCTTCACGTCGCATCTTCCGAGGTTACGCCGCGCCGGCGGCGTGCACGAAACGTACGCCCCTGACACGCGTGTCGTGAGCCCGATGTAGGTCGGTGGACGGGGACAGATCTTGGCGAACGGCTTGGCGGCTTGCCGGCGGAGGCACTGGGCGCGGCGCGGGCGGTGCCCGCAGCGCGGTCGGTGCCCGCGGCGCGGGTGGCCGCTGCAGCAGTTGGCGATGGGCATGCAGCGACGTGTGGCGGTTACCGTCGAGGGACGACCGAACCGGACTGGAGCGGACAGCGCACGCGGGAGGGCGCGCGGGGGGCTCGACGCTGATGGTTTCTTTGCGCCGACCTTCCTCTTCTGAGCCGGGTTCGTACTCACGATCTCGTCGCTGAGGGGTGGCGAACGCCGCGCGCTGTGGTGACTATGCCGCCCTCTGTATGCGCCCGCAGGTGACTCCGTCTAGCCTTCGCGTCGTGATCCTCGGCGGCCGGAGCGTGTCGATCGTCGAGCAGATTATCCGCACATTGCCGGAGCGTCTCGGGCTCGCGATCGTGATCGCGTGTCCGACCGAGCTCGATCTCGTGAGCCTACTCCGCTCGATCAGCATGCTCCCGATCACCGCCGTTCGCGGGCGCACGACGCTCGAGAACGATCGCGTGTTCGTGCTGCCGGCGGACGTCGACTGCTATCTGCAGCGCCGCGAGCTCGTCGTGGACGCGGCGTCGCGGTCGGGGTGGTCGCTCGACAAGCTGTTTCGCTCGCTGGCCGACGAGCTCGGCCGCGACGGCGTGGCCGTCGCGATCGGCGGGCGGGGGAGCGACGGCGCGCTCGGCATCAAGCGGGTGAAGGGGGCTGGCGGGCTCACGATGGCGGTCACGCCCGACGACGGCCCCGAGGGCGATCAGGCGCGCGCGGCGATGGCGACGGGCTTCGTCGATCTGGTCCTGCCGAGCGCGGAGATCGTCGGGCGGCTGCTCGATCAGGGCCAGGAGCGCGCCGGCGCGATCGCCGCGCTCGACGACGACGATCGCGAGAGCTCCGGGGTCGTCACCGAGACCCTGCGCGACATCCTCGTGATGCTCCGCACGCGCTCGGGGCACGACTTCAGCGCCTACAAGCGCGCGACCCTGTACCGCCGCGTCGCGCGCCGCATGCAGGTGTGCCGGACCGACAGCATCGTCGCGTACCACCAGCACCTGCGCGAGCACCCCGGCGAGCTGATGAACCTCCTGCGCGACTTCCTCATCAGCGTCACGAACTTCTTCCGCGATCCGGAGGTGTTCGAGGCGCTCGAGCGCAACGTCATCCCGAAGCTGTTCATCGGCAAGCAGCCCGGCGATCAGGTGCGCGTGTGGGTCGTCGGCTGCGCCACGGGCGAGGAGGCGTACTCGATCGGCATCCTGCTCGCGGAGCACGCGGCCCGGCTCGCCGAGCCGCCGCAGCTCCAGGTGTTCGCGACCGACATCGACGAGCACGCGCTCTCCGAGGCGCGCACCGGCAGCTACCCCGAGTCGATCAGCGCGGACGTCTCCGAGGCGCGGCTCGCGCGGTACTTCGTGGCCGAGAGAGGCGGCTACCGGGTCAGCAAGGAGCTGCGCGAGATCATGCTGTTCTCGCCGCACAACATCCTGCGCGATCCGCCGTTCTCGCGCCTCGATCTGATCAGCTGCCGGAACCTCCTCATCTACCTGAACCGCGACGCGCAGGACCGCGCGCTCAACCTGTTCCACTTCGGGCTCCGCGCGGACGGCTACCTCATGCTGGGGTCGTCGGAGTCCGCGGAGAACGTGGCGCTCCTGTTCGGCGTGCTCGATGCCAAGCACCGCCTCTACACGCGCCGCCAGGCGCCGACCTCGCTCGGCGTGGACACGATGGTCAACGCGACCGGCTGGCTGCCCGCGCCGCCGATGCCGCTGCCGGTGACCGTGAGCGAGCGCGTCGGCTCGTTCGGCGAGCTGCACCACCGGCTCGTCGAGCGCTACGCGCCGCCGAGCGTGCTCGTCAACGAGGACCTCGACATCGTCCACGTGAGCGAGCACGCCGGGCGCTTCCTGCGGCTCGGCGGCGGCGAGCCGACGCGGCAGCTCCTGCGCCTGGTCCACCCGTCGCTGCGGCCGGACCTGCGCACCGCGATCTACACCGCGCGGCAGAACCAGGGCGGCGACTCGCGCGTGGTCCGGTTCGATGACGAGGGCAAGGCGCGCGCGATCGAGCTGCGCGTGCAGGCGATCGAGCTGCCGGAGAAGGGGCGCTACACGATGCTCGTGATGTTCCACGAGCTCGACAGCTCGCTCGAGGATCGGCCGCTGCCGCGCGACGTGGGCATCGAGCCGGTCGTGCGCGAGCTCGAGGACGAGCTGCACCGCACGCGCAACCAGCTCCGCTCCACGATCGAGCAGTACGAGATCGCGCTCGAGGAGCTCAAGGCCCGCAACGAGGAGCTACTCGCGCTCAACGAGGAGATGCGCTCGGCGAGCGAGGAGATCGAGACCAGCAAGGAGGAGCTGCAGTCAGCCAACGAGGAGCTGATCACGCTGAACCACGAGCTGAAGGTCAAGGTCGACGAGGTCAGCCGCGCGAACTCCGACCTCCAGAACCTGATGACGTCGACCGACATCGGCGTCGTGTTCCTCGATCGCTCGCTCAACATCCAGCGGTTCACGCCGCGCGCGAAGGACCTGTTCAACGTCATCGCCTCGGACATCGGGCGGCCGCTCGTCCACCTCACGCACCGGCTCAACATCGACGAGCTGCCCGATCTGGCGGGCGAGGTCCTTACGTCCTTGCGCACCGTCGAGCGCGAGGTGCAGAGCCGGACCGGCCACCGCTACCTCGCGCGGCTCCTGCCGTACCGCGCGATGGACGAGCGGATCGAGGGCGTGGTGATGACGTTCGTCGACGTCACCGATCTGAAGGAGGCGATCGAGGCGCGCCGCCGCAGCGAGGCGGCGCTGCGCGCGAGCGAGGAGCGGCTGCAGCTCGCGCTGCACGCGGCCCCGATGGTCGCGCTCAGCCTCGACGCGACCCAGCGCGTGCGGTGGGCGTTCGCGCTCGGGACCGAGCAGGAGCCGTCGCGGATGCTCGAGATGTTCGCGCCGGGCCACGCCGACCGCTTCATCACGATCGTGCGCCACGTCGTCGCGAGCCGGGCCGGCCAGCGGGCCGAGCTCGATCTGGCGGTCGACGGCCGGCCGCGGACCTATGACTTCCGGATCGAGCCGTCGAGCGACGGCGTGGCGGCGGTCGGCTTCGACATCACGCCGAGCAAGCTCGCCGAGACCGGCCTCCTCGAGGCCGATCGGCGCAAGGACGAGTTCTTGGCCACGCTGTCGCACGAGCTGCGCAACCCGCTGACGCCGCTCACCGTGGCGCTCGAGGTCGCGCGGCGGGCGGAGAACGATCCCGAGCAGCGGGCGCGGGCGCGGGCGATCATGGAGCGGCAGGTGGCGCTGCTCACGCAGCTCGTCGACGAGCTCCTGGATCTGTCGCGGATCACGCAGGGCAAGATGCAGATCGAGCGCGTGCCGCTCGATCCGGGGGGCATCGTGGAGGCGGCGCTCGAGACGACGCGCCCGCTGGTCCAGGAGCACGGGCACCGGCTCGTGGTGCGGATGCCCGAGCCGCTGCCCCGCGTGCTCGGCGATCACCGCCGGCTCGTGCAGGTACTGACGAACCTCCTGACGAACGCCGTCAAGTACACGCCGGACGGCGGCGTGATCGAGCTCGAGCTGGAGCCGGAGCCGGGGCGGGGGGTGCTGGTCATCCGCGTGCGCGACAACGGCATCGGCATCCCGCCCGATGTGCTCCCGCACGTGTTCGACATCTTCGTGCAGAGCCGGGACTCGCTGGGGCGCGCGCAGGGCGGGCTGGGGATCGGGCTGAACCTCGTGCGGCGGCTGGTGGAGCTCCACGGCGGGCGCGCCCGTGTGGTGAGCGCGGGCGAGAACAAGGGCAGCGAGTTCACGATCGAGCTGTTGATCGCGACGTCATAGCCGGCCGACGATACGCTCCTGGATGTCGAGGCGAACATCGCGGCGAGGTGTGGTTCATGCTCACGGACGACGACGACGCGCCCCGACGATGCGAACCCGCGCGTTGCGTGGCACGACCGCCGCGATATGGGGAAGCCGCGCGGCTCGGGTGAGCGTGTTAGCTTTCGAAGGGATGAAGCTAGGCGCGGTGATCCTCGCGGCCGGATCGGGGACGCGGATGGGCGGCGCCGCGAAGGCGCTGCTGCCGCTCGGCGGGCGGACGTACCTCGAGACGATCGTCGAGACGGCGCGCGCGGTGGGGCTCTGCGACGGCGTCGTCGTCATCGGGCCGCCGTACGGCGACGCGGTCGCCGGGCACGCGCGCGCGCTCGGGCTGCGCGTGGCGGTCAACGGCGAGCCCGGCCGCGGCATGGGCAGCTCCGTCGCGATCGGGTTCGCCGCGATCGGCGAGGGCGACGCGGAGGCGGCGTGGCTGTGGCCCGTCGATCACCCGCACGTGCGCGCCGAGAGCCTCGCGCGGATCGCCGCGGCGCTGGCCCGCGGCGGGCACCAGGTCGCGCAGCCCCGGTTCGAGGGCCGCGGCGGGCACCCGCCGCTCGTCGCGCGCGAGCTGTGGCCGCAGCTCGTCGGCGGCGCCGCGGGGCCGGGCGGGGCGCGCGCGGTGCTCGCCGCGGCGGACGCGCTCGCCGTCGAGCTGGACGACGCCGGCCTGGTGCGCGACGTCGACACGCGCGAGGACGCGCTCGGGGAGGTGTCGTGAGCGCCGGCAGCACCGGCAGCGCCGCGCGGCTCGCGGTCGCGGCGCTCGGGGCGCTCGGGGCGCTCGCGGCGCTCGTGCCGCTCGGGGCGTGCCCCGGCCGCACGCAGCCGACGATCGTGCAGCCGGGCGAGATCAACGCGATCAACGAGCGCGATCAGCGGGCGCGGATCCGGGCCGAGCTCGAGGACCAGATCCTGACGTCGTACGAGCGCGACGAGACGCCCGACGTGGAGACGTCGATGATCGATCCGCGGGTCGGTCCGGCATGGATCGGCGTGGGCCCCGACGATGTCCTGGTCGGTCCGGAGCTGGTTGGGCTGGAGCTGGTTGGGCCGGAGCTCGGCGGCAAGCGGAGAGTGTCGAGCCGGTGGCCGCTAGAGGTCGATTCGCGGACGTGGACCGAGGCGCGCTCGAAGCGGCTCGAGGTGCACCTGGCGCAGGACGGGACGGCGGCGTGGGCGTTCGACGAGATCTCGTGGCGGGTCCACCTGTGCGGGCGGACGGCGGCGATCCCGCTGCGGCTGACGGCGCTGTTCGCCCGCGAGGGCGATCGCTGGGTCTTCGTGTTCGAGCACCTGTCGTTCGGCCGCGTCCCCGCGCCGGCTCGCGACGGCAGCCTGCGGGGCGCGCAGATGAAGTCGGCGGTCGCGTCGCCAGACCTCGTCGACGAGCTGTCGGGCGTGCTCGCCCAGGCGCAGTTCCGGGCGGCCCGCAGCGAGGCGGCGATGTCGACGGGGCCCGAGGCGACGATCCTCGGGATCGACGTCACCGACGAGTGGCACTCCGTCGATGTCCTCGCGTCGAACCTGGCGGGCCTCTCGCTGCGCGCCGAGGATCGGCGCGTCGGGACGATCGGGAGCCCCGGCACGGTGGCGTACTGGGTCGGCAACTTCATCGCCACGCTGCCGGCGCGGCCGGGGATCGCCGCCGGCAAGGCGCGCGTCCGCGGCACGTTCATCTTCGAGCGGCGGCGCACCGTGAAGGCGGACGAGCGCGAGCGGAGCTGCAGCGACAAGCCGGAGGAGTGCCGCTGGGTGCTGGTGCAGGGCCACGTGTCGCAGCCGATCGACGACGGGCCGGACGCGGCCGGCGAGCGCTACGACATCGTGGATCTGACGTCGCTCGTGTTCGGGACCGCGCTCGTCTCGCCCAAGCCGCTCGCGATCACGTGCGACGACGGGAGCGTCAAGGCTCCTGCGGCGCCGTCTCGCCCGCGGCCGGCAGGCGGAAGCCGGTGACGTGCGCGTCGCGCAGGTACGTCTCGGTCAGGCGCTTCTTCTTGGGCCAGAGCGGCAGGACGCGGAGCGGCAGCGTGACGAGCGAGGCGAGGCCGCCGAGCGCCTTGCCGACGTAGGCCTCGGCCACGAGCGCCGCGCGGCGCGCGCCCGAGAGCTCGCGGAGCGGGCCGGTGAGCAGGCCGATGCGGCGCAGCCGGAGCTCGGCGCAGTGGTTGGCGTGCTCGAGGAAGGCCGGCAGCTGCCGGAGGGCCGGGTGATCCTTCGGCAGGCGCTTCTCCATGAAGCGGGCGAGCCGGCGCACGCCCCACATCGAGACGAGCGAGAGGCCGAGCAGGCGGCGGCGCAGCCAGGGGCGGTGCTCGATCGCCTTCTGCGTCTGCTGCTCGCCGAACTCGACGTGGCGCTCCTCCTGCTTGACGGCGCGCCGCAAGATGTCGACCGACGGCTTGTGATCGAGCGTGTCGATCACGGCGTAGAACGCCTGGAGCACGAAGCCCTCGCCCTGCGCCATCTCGAGCGCGACGTGCTCGGCCCACGAGCCGCCCATCATGCCGGTCGCCAGGAAGCGGACCGCGGGGTGGGCCGGCTGGGGCTGGCAGCCGAGCATCGTCATGATGCGCAGGAAGTTGTCGACGTGCTGCATCTCCTCGAGCGACTGCCGCGCGAGGAACTTCGCCGCCTCGAGGTCGGGCGCGTCGTACAGCCAGTGGCCGACCTGGATGCCCGTGATCTCTCCGTAGAGGAACTGGTTGAACATCCACCCGAGCAGCTCGCGATCGCGGACCGGATCGAGCTTGGCCCCGCCGAAGTCGAAGGTCATCTCCTCGCGCGTGAGCAGCATCGCGCTGAGGATAGCCCGAAACCCTGGCTAACCCCTGCGCGAACGGACGCGGGCGCGGGGCGGCCGCGCCGCGTGGAAGTGCGGGCCGTGGATCGTGGCCCCCGGGTATCGGGACGATAGCGCCTTGGCGTCCTGCATCGCCCGCGCGCCGGACTTGTCATCGTCGTGCTGGATGGGATCGCCGGAGTCGGGGGGCGCGAACGAGATGGTCGAGCGGCCGGTGCTCTCGTCCACGGAGACGAAGATGCGCTCCGGGCGGCCACGGAGGCGAGGGACGTCGGGGGACGAAGTTGGGATCATGCGTGCTCCGGCTCTCGGCTGGCTCTCGGGGCCGGCCACGGCGGCCGGAGCGGAGCTGAACGAGCCAGCTGTCTAGCACGTCGAGCGGGAGCGGGCTACATATCGAGGTCGAACGCCACGCGCGCGCCGACCTTGAGTAAGGTCACATCCTCCCCGGCCTGAAAGGTTCGCTCCCAGGACAGGCCGAACGCCGCGCCCGGGAAGACGAACCGGGTGCGCAGGGCGCGGGCGCCGATCGCGAAGCCGAGGTGCACGCCGTGGTCGACCGCGCTGAAGTCGTCCTCCGTCGAGCGGCCGAGCCAGCCGCCCTCGATCTCGAAGTACGCGTTCGTGAGCGTCCGCCGGTAGACGATCGGCGTGACGAGGTCGGCGCCGAGCACGAGCGCGCCGCGCTCGCCGGTCTCGTCCTTGGGGAACGACGCGCTCGCGCCGAGCTCGACGCCCACGAACAGCGCGTGGCCGCTCGTGAACGCGCGCCCGATCAGCGCGCGCCCGGCGCCGCCCGCGTTCAGATCGACGCGGTCGCCCTGCGTGACGACGGTGCCCTTGCCGCCGCCGCCGAGCGACAGCACGAAGCGCGCCTCCGAGATTTGCCGGCCGCGGAACGGTTCTTGCGGCTCGAGCCAGAACGGGCAGTCGCCGGCCAGCTCCTCGGCCCGGGTGAGGAGCAGCTTCACGCGCGTGAGCACCAGGAGGTCCTCGACCCGCGCCAGATCCTTGCCGCGCGCGCGCCACGCCTGCTCGACCGGGCCGCCCAGGCGGGAGATCTCGGAGTCGAGCCACGCGGCGAGCGAGCGGCGGGCGAGCGGGTCGACGCGGCACACCGAGTCGAGCGTGCTCTCGATCATGCCCTCGATCTCGAGCCGATCGATGCTCCAGCCGGTGGTCGCAGCCACCGTCACGTGGCGCTCGAGGTCGCGGAACAGCGCCCGCGAGCTCGGATCGCGCGGGGCCGGGCGCGGCCCGCACGCGGCGAGCGCGAGGGTGGCCACGGCGACGGCCACGGCGGCGGCGGCGGCGGCGGGCGTGAACCTGGCCGCGAACCTGGCCGCGTGCATGGGCCGCAGTCTACCGCGCGCGGCGCGGCGTTGGGGAGCCATGCGCTGGGCGTGCGGCGATCAGGTGCCGCTCGGCAGCGCCTGGCGGAGCCCGGAGCGTAGCGCGTGCGCGGGCTGGTCCGCGAACCACGACAGGGTCCCCTCGGCCCGCGCGATCAAGGGCAGCCGGCGCGCGAGCAGCTCGTCGCAGAACGCGACCAGGTAGATGTCGCCCAGGCGCTGTGCCACCTCGCGCAGGAGGCGCGCGGTGTCCACGCCGTGGCGCAGCCCGAGCAGCGTGCCGCGGAACGAGCGCTCGGTGTCGATGATGCGATCGAACAGCCCGTGGCGCAGCGCCGAGAACAGCTGGCCCGCCCAGCGGCCGAGGCGCAGGCCCACCGGCTGGTCGTCGCGCAGGAGCGCCTCGAAGCGCGGGCGCAGCTCGTCGGCGTGATCGGCGACCGCGCGCAGCGCCGCGGCGGGCGGCACCTTGCCGAGCCGGCGTGCCTCACGCCGCGGGTGGACGCGCGCCGATTGCTCGCTCTGCGCCAGCTCGCGGCAGAGCTTGGTCCGAAGCTTCTGCAGATCCGACATATGATCCATCGCCGTTGCAGTAGATATGCCGTTTGCGGCGGGGGGCCGGAGCGTGCGCGAGCGCGCACCTCTCCGGTCAGCGCTCTTCTGGGCCGTCTTTGCCGCCCTGGGCGCCCTGACGGCCTTGGCCGCCTTGGCCGCCCTGGCCGCCCTGTCTGCCCTGGCCGCCCTGGCCGCCGCTCCGGCTCCTGAAGTGCTCGCGGACCTTCTCGGCGCTGTTGCCGACGGACTTCACCGCCTCCTCCAGCTCTTCCCGAGAGACTCCGAGGGACTCGGTCCAGTGGCGGACCTCGTACTCCTCCTCCAGCGAGATTCGATTGCGATCTGGATTTCCACGCTTGTTCTTGTCGTCACTCATGACCGCGAGCGGTGCAACGCGGGTGCCCGGATGTGGGCGCGCGGCGCTCGCAGGGAACGGGACTCACCCGGTGCGGGCGCGCGATCTAGCGACGGACGAGAGCACAGGTGAGCGGTGGAAGCTCGTTCCTGGTGAGGCTCCGAGAGGCGAGCAGGATGCCGCCTGCGAAGCGCGCCGGTGCGTCGCCGAGGTTGCAGACGAGGGCGATCGCGCCGCGCTCGATCTCGAGGACATCGCCGGTGCGTCGCGCGCGCGTCGCGCCGGGAGCGGGATCGCGCAGCTCGGGGTGGGCGCGGCGTGCGGCGGCCAGCTGGCGATACCAGCCGAGCATCTGCGCGTGCGGCGGCTGGACGCGCTCGGCCCACGGCAGCACGCAGCGGGAGCGCGTCGCCGGATCCAGCGGATCGATCGGCGGCGTGGTCCACCCCGCCGCGGCGTGCTCCGCCTCGCGCCCGCGGCGGACCGCCTCGCGCAGCTCGGGCGACTCGAGGTCGGCGAAGTAGCAGAATGGCGTGGAGGCGGCCCACTCCTCGCCCTGGAACAGCATCGGGACGAACGGCGACACGAACAGGAGCGCGGCCGCGAGCTGCGCACGCTCGAGGCCGCACAGGTGGTGCAGGCGCTCACCGGCGCCGCGGTTGCCGACCTGATCGTGAGACTGGACATACGCGACCAGCCGATCGCGCGGCAGGTCGCCGTACGGCCTGCCGTGCACGCCGCTGCGGAATGGCGAGTGGCAGCCGTCGAGGGCGTAGCCGCGCTCGAGCACCTTCTCGAGCGTGCCGGGGGCGGCGAAGTCGCTGTAGTAGCCGGCGTGCTCGCCGGTGAGGAGCGCGTGGACCGCGTGGTGGAAGTCGTCGTTCCAGTGCGCGTCGAGGCCCCAGCCGCGCGGCCGCTCGGTGACGGCGAGCGGATCGTGATCGTCGTACTCGCCGATCAGGGCGATCGGCCGCTCGAGCCGGCGCTCGAGCGCGCGCACCTCGTCGACGAGCTCGGCCACGAAGTGGCGCGCCGACGTGTCGAACAGGCTGTGCAGCGCGTCGAGCCGCAGCCCGTCGGCGCCGTACTCGGCGAGCCACGCGAGCGCGCTGTCGATCAGGAACCGCCGCACCTCGCCGCTGCCCTCGGCGTCGAGGTTGATCGCGTCGCCCCACGGCGTCCGGTGCGCCGCGGTCTTGTACGGCCCCAGCTCGGTCAGGTAGGCGCCCTCGGGCCCGAGGTGATTGTGGACGACGTCGACGATCACGCGCAGCCCGCGCTCGTGGCAGGCGCGCACCAGCGCGTGCAGTCCTGGCGGTCCGCCGTACGGCGCGTGCGCCGCGAACAGGTCGACGCCGTCGTAGCCCCAGCCGTGGTGGCCGGGGAACTGCGCGATCGGCATCAGCTCGACGTGCGTGACGCCGAGCTCGACGAGGTGATCGAGGTGCGTCGTCGCCGCGACGAACGTGCCCTCGCGGGTGAACGTGCCGACGTGCAGCTCGTAGATCAGCGCGTCGCGGAGCGGGATCGCGGGCGCGCGGTGCGTGGCGATCCGCGGCTCGATCCAGCGCGAGGGGCCGTGGACACCGGCTGGCTGCCAGCGCGACCGCGGATCCGGCCGCGGGGCGCCGCCCTCGATGCTGATCGCGTAGTCATCGTCGGGCGCGAGGAGCGGGCCGCGCCA
>DATMCI010000211.1:0-23352 GCA_035558535.1 Kofleriaceae bacterium | reverse complement strand
CGACCCCAGGTGAGCTTCACCGAGTAGCGCCGCGCTGCGCGAGGGTCGATCTCCTGGCGAAGACGCTCGTCAGCGACCCCAGGTGAGCTTCACCGAGTAGCGATCGCCGTCGATCACCGTGGTCACGCGCGCGCCGGCGGTGACGGCCTCGGCCGGGTCGCCGCGCAGCTTCTTCCGGACGGTGTCGGTCACCGCCTGCCCGACGAGGGCCGGCAGCACGTTCTCGTAGAGCGTCCACGCCTCCCAGACGCCGGTCGACGCGAGCACCGTCATGTCGAGCACGCGGATCCGCCGCTCGCGGTCGAGCTCGATCCGCACCTTCGACTGCCGGCCGCGGCAGTCGCGCACCTCGTTGCCGTCGGGGCCGGGCTTGATCTCGCAATCGGCGGCCAGGGCCTTGAGGAGGTCGGCGTTGGCGGGCGTGTACGCGGGGCCGGCCAGGGTGGGCGCGGGCTGCTCGCGCTCGCAGGCAGGGCCGGTGGCCGCCGCGGCGGTGGCCGCCGCGGCGAGCGCGAAAGAGGGGAGGGCTGCGCGAGGCATGGAAGCGCACATCTTCGCGCGTTGATCGCGGGGTGGCCAGGGCGGTACACCTCCGGCCATGCAAGACCGCAACCTGGCCCTCGAAGTGGTCCGCATCACCGAGGCCGCGGCGCTGGCGTCCGCGCGGCTCATGGGCCGCGGCGACCGCAAGCTCGCCGATCACGTGGCCGTCGAGGCGATGCGCAGCGCGTTCGACACGATCGACATCCGCGGCACCGTCGTGATCGGCGAGGGCGAGCGCGACGAGGCGCCGATGCTCTACATCGGCGAGACCGTCGGCGCCGGCTGGCGCGACGGCAAGGACTCGCCGAAGGTCGACATCGCCGTCGATCCGCTCGAGGGCACGAACCTGTGCGCCACCGGCGCGCCCGACGCGATCAGCGTCATCGCGATCGCCGACGACGGCCAGTTCCTGAACGCTCCCGACACGTACATGCAGAAGATCGCCGTCGGGCCCGAGGCGCGCGGCGTCATCGATCTGCGCGAGTCGCCGACCTGGAACCTGCAGCGGATCGCCAAGGCCAAGAACAAGAAGGTCGAGGACTGCACCGCGGTCATCCTCGATCGCGATCGCCACGCCGAGCTGATCGCCGAGGTCCGCCAGGCCGGCGCGCGCATCCGCCTGATCGGCGACGGCGACGTCTCGGGCGCGGTCATGACGGCGAACCCGGACTCCGGCATCGACGTCCTGTTCGGCACCGGCGGCGCCCCCGAGGGCGTGATCGCGGCCGCGGCGCTCAAGTGCGTCGGCGGCGCGCTGCAGGGCCGCCTGCGCTTCCGCAACGATGCCGAGCGCGCGCGCGCCGTGAAGATGGGCGTGCGGGCCGAGGACACGATCTACCAGACCGAGGATCTCGCCCGCGGCGACGTCATGTTCGCCGCCACCGGCGTGACGAAGGGCTACCTGCTCGACGGCGTCCGGTTCTTCGGCGACAGCGCCAAGACCGAGTCGATCGTGATGCGCTCGAAGTCCGGCACGGTGCGCGTGATCAACGCGACGCACCACTTCAACACGAAGCCCAAGTACTCGTGGGCCACCGGCCTCGAGCCCTGAGTCTTCGCTGGCGGCGCCCCCGGCGGTGATGGCAAGCTCGCCACAGTCATGACGACGGCGAGCCTGCGCGCGATCTCGTTCCTGGCCCTGGCACTGGCCCTGGCGGCGGTCCTGGCGGTGGCGGCGTGCGGCGGCGACGGCGGCCCGGGCGGCGGCGACGACGGACCCGACACCGACGCCGGGATCGAGCCGCCGGACCCCGAGGGCTGGCAGACGCTGCTCAAGGGCGCCTGGAGCCTCGCCGCGAACGAGGAGGGCTACTTCTGCGTCATCGCGACCGTGCCGCGCGACGTCTACGTGAAGGCGTTCCGGCCGCTGACGCCGCTCGGCACGCACCACACCGTGCTCACCCGCTACCAGGGCTCGGGGGCCAACGGCACGACGCGGTGCAGCTCCGGGACGAACGGGACGACGATGATCTACGGCTCCGGCGTGGGCGCGCCCGACTTCGTGTTCCCGCCGGACGTCGGGCTCCACCTCACCGCCGGCACGCGGCTCCTCTTGAACCTGCACCTCTACAACGGCAGCGACGCCCCGCTCGGCGGCACCTCCGGCGCGCTGTTCCAGGAGGCTGCGCCGTCGGAGATCCAGCACAAGGCCGAGCTCGTGCTCGCCGGCCCGACGATCTCGCTCGCGGTCCCGCCCGGCACGTCGACGCAGTCGGGCACGTGCAACGTCAGCTCGCTCACGACCCAGCCGATCCAGGTGTTCTCGCTGTCGCAGCACATGCACAAGCTCGGCCGCCACATGAAGTCCGTCGCGGTGCGCGGCGGCACCGAGATCATGCTGCAGGACATCCCCTACGACTTCGAGCAGCAGGAGTTCCACCTCGTGCCACAGCCGATCGAGCTGCGCCCGGGGGACGTCGTGCGGACGAGCTGCACGTTCGAGAACCCGTCGACGACCACGGTGCGCTTCGGCGAGTCGTCCGACGACGAGATGTGCTTCACCGATCTGTTCTATTACCCGGCGCAGAACGCGCGGTACATCTGTAGCTCGTTCTGATCGCCGCGCGGCGCGCGGTCACTTCGGCGCGCGCGGGCCAGCGGCCGGCGCGCGCGGCGGGGCGGGCGCGGATCCGGATCCGGATCCGGGGCTCGGGGCCGCGGCGCGGCGCTCCGGCGAGCACACGACGAGCGCGAGCAAGAAGCTCACGACCGCGATGCCGACGAGGCCGCCGATCAGCGCGAGCCGGCGCGGCGGGGGCGCGTAGGCGACCGGCTCGGTGCCGGTGAACCCGGGCGCGCTGCGCGGCATCGCCAGGCCGGCCGCCATGCTCGATGGGTTCAGCGGGGGCGCCATGCTGGACGGGTTCAGCGGGATCGAGCTGTACCCGCCGGAGTGCATCGGCACAGGCTGCGAGGGCTGTGCCGGCGCGAACGGCATCGGCAGGGGCTGCGAGGGCGGCGCTGGCGCGAACGGCTGCAGGCCGCCGTGCGGCACGTGCGTCGCCGCCAGCGCCGACGCTGGCTCGGGGGCGCGCAGCGTCTCGTGGATGATCACCGAAGGGCGAGCGCGCGCGAGCGCCTCCATCGCCGCGCGCGCCGAGTCCTCGAGGCTCCGCGTCGACGGATCTTCGAGCATCGTGGCGTCTCGCGGCGACGCCCGCGGGGACTCTCTCGGAGACTCGGCGACCGGCTGGCGCGTGGTGAGCCGCTTCGAGGTCGGGCGCGCCTGGTCGTCGACGACGAGCGTCTCGGCACCGGCATCCGGGTCTCCAGACCCGCCGCCGCCGGGGAGCGCGACCGTCTCGGTGAAATCGTCCAGATCCTCGGCGCTCGGGCGCGCCGGCGGGGCGGGCGCCGTGCTCGAGCGCGGCGCCGGCGCGCCCCGGCCGACGAGGCGCCCGCGCGGCGCCGTGCCCTCGGGGGCGCCGCGCGCGGGCTGCGCGCTCACGGCGGAGTGCCGCGTGCTCGTGCCGACCGGCTCGGCGGCGGTGCCGACGGCGGTGCCTGGGACCGCCATCGTGCTCGGCCCCGCCGACGGCCGATCCGTGATCGCGCGCTCGGCGCCGGTCGCCGCCTCGCGCGGGAACCGCGCGCGCACCCACGCGGCCACCTGCATCGGCGTCGCCAGCTCGGGGGCGCTCTTGAGGAAGCCCTCGAGCGCGGTCGCCAGCTCAGCCGCCGTCGCGCGGTCCTCGCGCCGCGTCGCGAGCGCCCACGTGATCGCCTGGGCGAGCGCCGCCGGCAGGCCCGGGACCGCCTGCGCGATCGGCTGCAGCTTGCCGTCGCGGATCAGGCGCATCGCGGCGACGGCCTCGCCGCGCGGCACGATCGTCTTGCCGACCAAGAGCTCCCACAGGACGATCGCGAGCGAGAACACGTCGCTGCGCCCGTCGAGCGTCGAGCCCACCGTCTGCTCGGGCGACATGTACGCGTACTTGCCCTTGACCTGGCCCGGGTTTGTCCGCTGATCGGACAGCGCGGCGGCCTTCGCGATGCCGAAGTCGCACAGCTTGACGACGCCGTCGTACGAGATCATGAGGTTCGCGGGCGACACGTCGCGGTGCACGAGCCCGAGCGGCTTGCCATTGGGGCCGCGCAGCTCGTGCGCGTAGTGCAGGGCGGCGGCGGCGTCGGCGCCGATCCGCGCGATCAGGGCCGGCGACATCCGCTCGCGCTCGCTCTGCTTGAACAGCTGGCCGGCGTGGATGCCCTCGACGTACTCCATCGCGATGAAGTAGTCGTGATCGACCTTCCCGAAGTCGTAGATGTGGACGATGTTCGGGTGCGTGAGCTGCGCGGCGAGCTTCGCCTCACCGAGGAACATCTTCACGAAGTCCGGCGCGTCGACGAGGTGCGGCAGGATCCGCTTGACCGCGACGCGCCGATCGAAGCCCTCGAGCCCGCGCTGCTGCGCGAGGAACACCTCGGCCATCCCCCCGCGCGCGATGCGCCGCAGGAGCACGTAGTTGCCGAAGCGAATACCGCCGTCGGCGGGCACGCCGACATCTTAGCCTCGATGCGCCCTGACACGGTCCGTGCCACGGGCGCACGGTGAACCCGTGACCCAGGTATCGGCGGGATGACCCCGCCGGCCGAAACGGGCTTGACCGGTGGGGTCAAAGATCAGTAGCGTCGTCTAAGCATTCGAAAAAACGTGTAACTTAGGGGTGATTCCCAGCGGCACTCCCTTCCTGTGGGGAGGCAAGGAGTAAGTATGACGAGACTAGCCTTGGCGGCCTTCCTCATCGGGCTCGCCGCTTGTGGTGGTGGCGGTAACGACAACGTCGTCATCATCGACTCGACCCCTGCGCCGATGCTCTGCGATCCTCGCGCGCAGACCGGCTGCGAGACCGGCGAGAAGTGCGCCACGCGCTTCCTCCAGACGGAGCCGACCGAGCTCGCCGAGATCGCGTGCGTGCCCGAGGGCATCGTCGAGATCGACGGCTCCTGCACGTACGGACCGGCGGGAGCCAACGGCTACTCGAACTGCAAGTCCGGCGGCGAGTGCGTGAACGGGATCTGCAAGCAGATCTGCGATCACCAGGGCGGCAACCCCAAGTGCGACACGAACCACGCGTGCTCGCGCTACGAGAACATCTTCGAGTCCAACAACATGACGGTCGCGGGCGTGTGCGATCCGCGGTGCGATCCGCTGACGCAGGCCCTCGCGATCGGCGTCAAGACGGCGGCGTGTGGATCCACGGATCCGGCGATGGCCGACAACGGCTGCTTCACGTTCGACGGCATCGACTTCACCTGCGCCCGCATCCCGACGGCGGCCCGCAACCTCACCGATCGCATGCGCGGGTACGGCCCGGCCTCGGGTGGCGTCTACATCAACGGCTGCGCGGCCGGCTACCTGCCGCTGCTCATCGAGCAGACCGGCTCGATGGTCGGCATCTGCTCGGGCGTCTGCGCCCCGGCGAAGACGGACAACACGCAGACCACCAACGCCGCGGGCGATCCGGCCGTGGCCGTGAAGCTCCACAACAAGGCGATGCCCGAGGCGGGCGACGGCGTGTGCATCGTGGACAAGAAGGGCTCCGCTGAGCCCGAGAACTGCCACTACATGTGGTTCTACAACGTGACCAACAACATGATCGTCGACAGCCCGTACAACGACACGACGGGCGTCTGCTTCGCGTACGGCAAGTACAAGGTCACCCTCAACGGCGTCCAGCAGGGGTTCCCCAAGTGCGAGCAGCTGCCGCCCGCGGGCGCGACGCCTGACGGGATCTACGGCCGCGCCAACGAGTGGCCGTGCGTCCCGAGCACCGAGGTCGCGGTCACCGCCGCGAAGAAGCTGAAGAACCCGGTGATGAAGGACTTCCACCTGGGCGCGCGCCCGGGTGTCGGCGTCCGCCACATCCTGCGTCAGGAGTAGCGCAACGCGAGCCGCCTCGCGCCGTCACGGCGCGGGCGAGCGCTGGAGCGCACGGAAAAAGAGCCGGCCCAGTCCGGCTCTTTGTCGTTTCGGGCATCTGTCCGGCCCGGGGAGTCACTCCGGACGCGTCCGGCGCCCCCCTCGCATTTTCTTCGCAATTCGTACGCAACTCGCCGCGCGCGAGCCGATAGGCGCCGCTCGAAAGGAGCGGACCAGAGGACATGAAGTTCAACGAGAGCCGTACGCAAGCGATGGAGCCGGACAAGCGCCGGACGGGAGGGGTGATCGGGCTGCGCGCTACCCGGGATGGGACCGTGCACGCGCTCGCGCCGCAGACGCGGCGGTGGGTGCTGGGCTCGGGCGAGAGCTGTGACATCGTGCTCGAGGATCCGTACGTGTCGAGCCTGCACTGCATCCTCGAGCGGCAGCCGAGCGGGGGGCTCGTGGTGCGGGATCGCGAGTCCCGGAACGGCACGCGGGTCGATGGCAACCAGATCGAGGGCGCCGAGCTGCGCGTCGGCTCGTACCTGACGCTCGGGCGGACGACGCTCGTGGCGGTCGCGGCGCCGGGGTCGGATCGCTCGCGCGCGATCTCGCTCCTCCGCGGGCACGATCCGGTGTTCCGCGCGACGGTGGATCACGCGCTGCGCGGCGCCCAGACCGACTGCAACGTCCTGATCGTCGGCGAGACCGGGACCGGCAAGGACATGATCGCGCGCATCGTGCACGAGGCGTCGCGCCGGAGCGCCGGCAGGTTCGTGGCGGTCAACTGCGGCGCGATCCCGCGCGAGCTGATCGGCTCGGAGCTGTTCGGCCACGAGCGGGGCGCGTTCACCGGCGCGCACGCCGACCGCGACGGCTACTTCGTCGAGGCGCACGGCGGGACCCTGTTCCTCGACGAGCTCGGCGAGCTGCCGGTGGAGCTCCAGCCGCACCTGCTCCGCGTCCTCGAGTCGCGGCTCGTGCGGCGCGTCGGCGGCACGCTCGATCGGCCGATCGACGTCCGCATCATCGCCGCCACGAACCGCATCGACGGGCTCGGCACCGAGGCGTCGCGGCTGCGGCTCGATCTCTACCACCGGATCGCGACGGTCGTGCTCGCGCTGCCGCCGCTGCGCGAGCGGATGGGCGACATCCACGAGCTCGTCGAGTCGATGCTCGAGGAGCTGGCGCCGGAGTGCGGGCGCAAGCGGGTCGCCGAGGAGGCCTGGCACGCGCTCGCGGCCTACCACTGGCCGGGGAACGTGCGCGAGCTGCGGCACGCGGTGAGCCGTGCCGTCGCGCTCGGCGGCGAGGAGCTGGGCCCGTTCGACTTCTTCCCCGAGCTGCGGCTCGGGCGGCGCATCCCGGGCGCGGTGTCCGATGGGCTCGTCCCGTTCGAGGCGATGATGCGCGGCGCGATGGAGCAGGCGCTCGTCACGCACGGCACGATCCGCGCCGCCGCCAGCCACCTCGGGATGGCGAAGTCGACGTTCGCCGACCGGGCGCGCGCGTGGGGCCTCGCGATGCCGCCGCGGCGCCGCCGGCTGCTGGCGGGGCGCTAGCCGGCGGCGCTAGCCGGCGGCGGGGTGTCGGGCTAGCCCTTCAGCGCCGCGGCGCGCTGGCGGAGCACGTACTGCAGGATGCCGCCGTGGACGACGTACTCGGCCTCCTGCGGCGTGTCGACGCGCGCGATCACCTCGAACGTCTTCTCGAGGCCCGGGCGCGCCGCGCGCACCGTCAGCCGCTTCTTCGGCGTGACGCCGCCCGCGATGCCCTCGATCGTGATCACCTCCTCGCCGGTGAGGCCGATCAGCTTGGCGTCCTGGCCGGCATCGAACTGGAGCGGCAGGACGCCCATCCCGATCAGGTTCGAGCGGTGGATGCGCTCGAAGCTCTTCGCGATCACCGCGCGCACGCCGAGGAGCAGCGTGCCCTTCGCGGCCCAGTCGCGCGAGCTGCCGGTGCCGTACTGCTCGCCAGCGACGACGACCAGCGGGACGCCATCGGCCGCGTACTTCATGGCGGCGTCGTAGATCGGCAGCTGGGCGTCGCCGCCGCCGGGGCCGAAGTACTTCGTGTAGCCGCCCTCGACGCCCGCGAGCATCAGGTTCTTGAGCCGGATGTTCGCGAACGTGCCGCGCACCATGACCTCGTGGTTGCCGCGCCGCGCGCCGTACTGGTTGTACTCGGCGGGCGGGACGCCGTGCTCGTCGAGGTAGCGGCCGGCGGGGCTGCCCTTGGCGATGTTGCCGGCCGGCGAGATGTGATCGGTGGTGACCGAGTCGCCGAGGATCGCGAGCAGGCGCGCGCCGGCGAGGTCCGTGAGCGGCCGCGGGGTCGGCCCGAGCTCCTCGAAGAAGCTCGGCCGCCGGATGTACGTCGAGTCGTCGGCCCACGCGAACGTGTCGCCCGCCGGGACCTGCAGCGATCGCCACTCGGCGTCGCCGTCGAGCACGTGCGCGTAGCGCTGCTGGTACTGCTCGCGGCGGATCGCCGTGCGCATGACCTCCGCGATCTCCTCGGGCGACGGCCAGACGTCCTTCAGGTAGACCGGCGCGCCGTCCGCGCCGGTGCCGAGCGGCTCGGCCTCGAGATCGATGTTCATCGTGCCGGCGAGCGCGTAGGCGACGACGAGCGGCGGCGACGCGAGGTAGTTGCCGCGGACATGTGGGTTGATGCGGCCCTCGAAGTTGCGGTTGCCCGACAGGACCGCGCAGACGACGAGGTTTTGGTCCTTCACGGCCGCCGCGATCTCGTCGTGGATCGGGCCCGAGTTGCCGATGCACGTCGTGCAGCCGTAGCCGGCGATGTGGAAGCCGAGCCGCTCGAGGTCGCCCATGAGGCCGGCCTCGGCGAGGTAGTCGGCCACGACCTGCGAGCCGGGCGCGAGCGACGTCTTGACCCACGGCTTGCTGGCGAGGCCGCGCGCGACGGCCTTGCGCGCGAGCAGCCCGGCACCGATCAGGACCGACGGGTTCGAGGTGTTCGTGCAGCTCGTGATCGCCGCGATCACGACCGCGCCGTGCCCGAGCTCGAAGCTGCCCTTGTCCGTGGTGACCTTGCGGGTCGTACCGAGCGCGCCGGGCGCCGCGGCGCCGGTATCGGCCCCCGGCGCTGTACCCGACCACGCGTCGATCGCGGCCGCGTCCGCGCCGGCCTTGTCGCCGAGCGCGGCACCCAGGGCGCGGCGCCACGCGCGGCGCGACGTGCGCAGCGGGACGCGGTCCTGCGGCCGCGCCGGGCCGGCCAGCGACGGCTCGATCTTCGAGAGATCGAGCGACGCCGTGTCGGAGAACCGCAGCTTGGCGCCCGGATCGTGCCAGAGGAGGTTCTCCTTGCAGTAGCGCTCGACCAGCTCGATGTGCTCGTCGGACCGGCCGGTGAAGCGCAGGTACGCGAGCGTCTCGGCGTCGACGGGGAAGAAGCCCATCGTCGCGCCGTACTCGGGCGCCATGTTCGCGATCGTCGCGCGATCCGGCAGCGTCAGCGAGCCGATGCCGTCGCCGTGGAACTCGACGAACTTGTCGACCACGCCCTTCTTGCGCAGGAGCTCGGTGACGGTGAGGACCAGGTCCGTCGCCGTGGCGCCGGGCGGCAGCCGGCCGGTCAGCTCGACGCCGACGACCTCCGGGATCAGCATCGCCATCGGCTGGCCGAGCATGACGGCCTCGGCCTCGATGCCGCCGACGCCCCAGCCGAACACGCCGAGGCCGTTGACCATCGTCGTGTGCGAGTCGGTGCCGACGAGCGAGTCGGGGAACGCGACGACCCTGCCATCGGTCTGCTCGGTCCACACGACCCGCGCGAGGTACTCGAGGTTGACCTGGTGGCAGATGCCGGTGCCCGGCGGGACCACCTTCATGTTCGCGAACGCCTGCTGGCCCCAGCGCAGGAACTGGTAGCGCTCGCGGTTGCGCTGGTACTCGAGCTCGACGTTGCGCCGCAGCGCGATCGGTGACGCGTACTCGTCGATCTGGACCGAGTGATCGATCACGAGGTCGACGGGCCGCAGCGGGTTGATCGCGTTGCCGGCCAGGCCGAGCTTGACGAACGCGTCGCGCATCGCGGCGAGGTCGCACACGGCGGGGACGCCGGTGAAGTCCTGCATGAGGACGCGCGCCGGGCGGAGCTGGACCTCGTGCTCGACGCGGTGCCGCGGGTTCCATGAGGCGACGGCCTCGATGTCGGCCGGGTTCACGGTCTTGCCATCCTCGTAACGCAGGACGTTCTCGAGCAAGATCCGCAGCGAGTAGGGCAGGGTCGCGACGTCGCCGACCTTCTGCTTCGCGAGCGCGTCGAGCCGGTAGAGCTCGACCTTGCCGCTGCCGACCACGATCTGCGCCTTGCTGGAGAAGCTGTTCTTCGTCGTCATATGGGGCTTTCGGGAATCTATCAGGGGGCCTGCGTACTTGGGATGGTGTCGCGGATGCTATCGTGAGCCGTGACCGCGCTCGTCGCCGAGCCCGACCAGGTCGCCGCCATCGCAGAGGCGATCGCGCGGGCGCCGCTCGTCGCGTTCGATCTCGAGTTCCTGTCGCAGGAGCGGCTGGTGCCCGCGCTGTGCCTGCTCCAGGTCGCGTGGACGCCGCATGAAGCCTCCGATGCCGCGGAGATCGCGGCCGCTTCACCAGAGCTCGCGCTGATCGATCCGCTCGCGGTCGATGTCCGGCCGATCGTCCAGGCCATCGCGAGCCACGCCTGCGCGGTGGCGCACGGTGCGCGCCAGGACCTGCAGCTGCTCGCGGCGCGGTTCGGCGCCTCGGTCCGCGGGATCGCCGACACGCAGGTCATGGCCGCGTTCGCCGGCCTGGGCGATCAGGTCGGGCTCGCCACGCTCGCCGGCCAGCTCGCGGGCGCGACGCTCGCCAAGGAGCACCAGTGGACCGACTGGGCGCGCCGGCCGCTCGCTCCCGCGCAGCTCGCGTACGCGGCCGCGGATGTTCGCCATCTCCCGGAGATCTATGGCCGGCTCGCCGCGCGGCTGGGGGAGCGCGCGGCGTGGGCGCGCGCCGAGAGCGCCGAGGTCGCGGCGGAGGCGGAGGCGTGGGCGCGCGTGACGCCGGAGACGGCGTGGCGGCAGGTCGGCGGCGTGCGCGGCCTCGACGCGGCGGCGTTCGCGGCGCTGGTCGCGCTCGCGGCGTGGCGGCAGCGCACCGCGAGCGAGCTCGATCGGCCGCTCGGCCAGGTGCTGAACGACCGCGCGCTGGTCGAGCTCGCGCGGAGCCGTCCGGAGACGGCCGAGGCGGTGCGCGCCACGAAGGGGATGTCGCCGCTTGGCAAGCAGCGCGCGGCCGCGATCGCCGCCGCGATCGCCGGGGCGCCGCCGGCCGAGTCGCGCGCGCCGGCGGTGTGGCGGCCGGCGAGCGCGCGCGCGCAGCGGTGGGCCGACGTGCTCCTGTCGATCGCGCAGCTCGTCGCCGAGCGCACCGGGGTCGCGGTGCGGCTGCTCGCCACCCGCGCGGACGCCGAGACCCTCGCGCGCGTCGTGGACGAGCGCGGCATCGACGCGGCGCAGGAGCTGCCGGCGCTGGCCACCTGGCGCCGCGCGGTCCTCGGCGAGGCCTGGCTCGGCTGGCTGACCGGCGGGCTCGCGCTGGTCGGCGATCCGGCCACCCCGTCGGGCCTCGATCTGATTCCGCGCTGATCCCGCGCTGAGGCTCGGCCTCGGAGTCGTGCTGGGATCCCGAACGCGCGACCGGGGCGGGGTATTGCCGCGACTTCGGTCAAATCCTGGGCCCACCTTGTGCGTTCCAGCCCGGATGAAGCTGCGAGACCTGGCCGTATGCACGCTCTTTCTGGCGGCGTGCTCGGGGCGGGGCGCGCCGGTCGCCACCGGTGGCGCCGGCTCCGTCCCGATGCCCGTGTTCGAGACCTCCTCCTACGCGCTGACGCTCGCGCCCCCGGAGGCGCCGTGGTCCCTGACCGCCTCCGACGGCAGCGGGCTCGTGATGACGCGGATCGAGGCCAGGGCCGTGTTCCAGGGCCCGCTCGCCTTCACCGAGCTGCACCTCTACTTCCACAACCCGGAGGCGCGGGTCCGCGAGGGCAGGTTCCAGATCGCGCTGCCGCCGCGCGCCGCGGTGTCGCGGTTCGCGATGGAGGACCGCGGCCAGTGGATGGAGGCCGAGGTCGTCGAGAAGATGGCGGCGCGCCGCGCCTACGAGGACTTCCTCCACCGCCGGCAAGATCCGGCGCTGCTCGAGAAGGGCGCCGGCAACCAGTTCACGGCGCGCGTGTTCCCGATCCCGGCCGGGGGCGACAAGCACCTGGTCATCAGCTTCAGCCAGGACCTGCCGGGCGAGCGCTACGTGCTGCCGCTGCGCGGGCTCCCCAAGGTCGACCAGGTCGACGTGCGCCTGAGCGTGATGGGCGCCGACGGCCGGCGCACCGATCAGGTGCTGTCCGAGCGCGCCTGGCAGCCGGATCGCGACTTCGTCTCCACGGCGCCGGTCGCGGCGGAGGCGATCGCGGCGGGCCCGCTCGTCGCGGCCCAGCTCGCGGTGACCGATCCATCGGGCGCGCTGCCGCCCGCGGACGCCCCGGCGGGGATCACGCTGCTCGTCGACACGAGCGCGTCGCGCTCGCTCGGGTTCGGCGGCACGATCCGCACGACCACGCTGCTCGTCGAGGCGCTGCGCAAGCGCTACGGCGACGCGCTGCCGCTCTCGGTGATCGCGTTCGATCAGACGACGCAGCCGATCTTCCGCGGCCGCGCGGCCGACTGGTCGAAGAGCCACGAGGGCGCGCTCGCGGCGCGCGGCGCCGCTGGCGCCTCTGACCTCGGGCAGGCGCTCGCGGCGGCCGGCGCCGCCGGCGGGCACCCGCGCCTCGTGCTGCTCACCGACGGCGTGGTGACCGCTGGCGCGGGCGCGGCCGAGCTCGCGGCGGCGGCGAAGCAGCTCGCGGGCGTCGAGCGCATCGACGTCCTGCTCGCGGGCGGCATCCGCGACGACGAGCTGGCCGGCACGCTCGCGCGCGCGTCGGCGCGGCCCGGCGCGGTGCTCGATCTCGAGCGCGGCCTCGACGACGCCGTCGCGGCGCTCGGCGAGCGCATGCTGACCAACGTCGCGATCGAGGTGCCGGGCGCGGCGTGGAGCTACCCCAAGAAGATCGCGGCGGCCCGCGCCGGCTCGCGCGTGATGGTGTACGCGCGGCTGCTCGCGGCCGCCCAGACGCTCACCGCGTCCGTCAACGGCCACCGCCGGAGCGTCCGGGTCGTGGGCGGCGCGCCCGCGCTCGTCCAGCGCGCCGTGGCGGCCGCCGAGATCGGCGAGCTCGAGGCGAAGCTGGCCGACGCGCCGCGCGAGGCCGCGCGGCCGCTCCGGGCCGAGATCGCCAAGCGCGCGGTGGCCGCGCGCCTCGTGTCGAGCCAGACCTCGCTGCTCGTGCTCGAGAGCGACGCCGACTACGCGCGGTTCGGGATCGATCGCAACGCGCTCGTCGACATCCTCGAGGTCGCGGGCGACGGCAGCCTCGTGCAGCGGCACCGCACCGCGCAGATCGCGGCGACGACGAAGCCGCCGGCCCAGGAGATCGCGCGGGACAAGACGGGCAAGATCCTCAAGCAGGACGCGCCGCGGGACACCGCGGAGGAGAAAAACGCGCCGAAGAAGAAGTCGTTCGCGGCGTCCGGGGAGTCCGAGGAGTCCGAAGATTCCGACGGAGTCGCGGAGGGCCGCGCCACCGGCAGCAAGACCGCGGAGGCCGAGCTCGACGATGTCCGTGAGGCGAGCAAGGACAGCGGCGCCCCGGACGCGAAGCCCGCGGAGCTCCCGTCGCCCAAGCCGGAGCCGCCGTCGCCGTCGATGGCGCCGCCACCCCCGCCGCCCGCGTCGCCAGCGCCGGCCCGGGTCGCGGCCGAGCCCCGCGCCGAGCGCGCTGATCGCGATGATCGCGATGACCGCGCTGACCACGCCGACCGCCGCCGGGCGCTGCGCGTCTCGAGCGGGGCCGTCAACAACGTGCTCGCCGACGACGCCGAGGAGGACAGCGTGAGCGCGCGCGGGCGCCGCGAGCCTCGCGAGTCGTGGCCGCCGCCGGACGCGCCGCCCGCGCTCAAGGGCGAGCTCGCCGAGATCATGCGCGCGCCCCGGTCCGACGCGGCGCTCGCGAAGGCGCGCGCCTGGCACCTCAAGGATCCGGGCGACGTGCTCGCGCTGATCGGCCTCGGCGAGGTGCTCGAGGCGCGCGGCGACCTCGACGCGGCCGGCCGCATGTACGGCTCGATCATCGATCTGTTCCCCGGCCGCGCGGATCTGCGCCGGTTCGCCGGCGAGCGCCTCGAGCGCATCGGCGACCGCGCGCGCGCGCTCGCGATCGACACCTACCGGCGCGCCGTCCAGGATCGCCCCGATCACGCGACCGGGCACCGGCTCCTCGCGTACGCGCTGCTCCGCGCCGGGCAGCACGCCGAGGCGTTCGCGGCGATCCTCGCCGGCCTCGAGCAGAAGTACCCCGACGGTCGGTTCCTCGGCGCGGCGCGCGTGCTCGCCGAGGACGCCGGCCTGATCGGCGCCGCGTACGCGGCGGCCGCGCCCGGCAAGCGCGCCGAGATCACCGCGGCGCTCGGCCAGCACCAGCTCGCGATCGCCGCGGCGCCGTCGACGCGCTTCGTCCTGTACTGGGAGACCGACGCGAACGACGTCGACTTCCACATCCAGGACGCGCGCGGCGGCCACGCCTGGTTCTCGAGCAAGCGGCTGCCGTCGGGCGGCGAGCTCTTCGAGGACGTCACCACCGGCTACGGCCCGGAGTGCTTCGCGATCCCCGGCACCGCGAAGGCGGGGCCGTACCGGCTGTCGATCAACTACTACTCGCAGGGCCCGATGGGCTACGGCATGGGCCTGCTCCAGATCGTGCGCCACGACGGCAAGGGCAAGCTCGCGTTCGAGGACCGGCCGTACGTGATCATGAACGACCACGCGTACGTTGATCTTGGCGCATACCGCTGAGCGCGCGTACCTGAGCGCGGCGGCTCGGCCCTACGACCAGCCGACCCAGTAGTAGACGAGGGCCTGGAAGTTGCGGTCGCGGTGCGCCGCCTCGATCGCGGGCGGCACCGGGCCGCGGTCGTTCTTGCCGTCCGCGCCCGGCCACGGATCGATCATGACGAGATCCTCGTCCGTCTCCGGCTCGGGGCGATCGATCGTCACGCCGACGGCGTGGGACACCGAGTCATCGCCGACATTGCCGACGTTCTTGCCGGCGGCGCTTGGCGCCGGGTGCAGCCGCTTGTAGCTCGTGGGCAGCATCGCGCCGCGGTAGCCCCGGCCGGCGCGGACCCACTCGAGGATCGCGGTGGTCGGCGTGGCGACGCGCCGGCACTGCAGCCGGTAGCCGAGCTCGTGCAGCGACGAGACGCGGACCGCGAACCAGCGCTGGACGCGCTCGATCGAGGCGCCCTCGGCCGAGGTGTGCAGCTCGTGGAAGATGTGCTCCTGGATGCCGGGGGCGTACGCACCGGCCCGGTACGCGATGCGCCGCAGGAGGTACGCCGTGGCCGCGCCCGCGCACGCGGTCGAGGTGTGGAACACAGGGACCAGGAAGCGGACGTCTTCCGGTCGCTGCAGAACCACATCGTCTCGACTCACGCTGAGCTCCACCGGGGGGTGCCAGGGTACACGACCGGGACGGCGCGGGGTGCGTCGTGCCGCGTGTTTCCCCCGGTTGGCCCTGGACCTGGCCTGGTACGTGGATGCCACGCAGAGCCTTCCTCCCGCGGCGATCGTTGACAGGTCGCCGACCATCTTGTATCGGCCCGCCCCCGGTGCGTACGATCGCGAACCTGCGCGACTTGGCCGCGTAGAGGGGGGGACCGTGTCACGCTCCATCGGCATCATCTTCATCTTCCTGCTGCTCCTGGGCGGGATCCTCGCGCTCTCGAACTTGATCGTGGCGAAGCGGCCCGACGCGCAGCGGGTCATCGACCAGCTCGCCCCGTTCCAGGCGCTGATCGGGGTGGGGCTGCTCGCGATGTCCCTCTACGTGACGGTCAAGGCCGGCCCGATCAACATGGTGCGCCTGATCCAGCGCGACACGTTCGTGGGGGTCGCGCTCCTCGGCGGTGTCCTCTCGGGGATCGCGCTCGGCTTCTTCTTCGGGATGCCGCAGATCGCCAAGTGGCTCCCCGGCCCGACGTCCGGGCAGAAGGCGACCGAGCTGTCGTGGAAGCTCGCCCCGTTCACCATGCTGGCCGGGGTCGTGGCGCTCGGCGCGGCCGTGCTGCTCCTCCTCCATGAGCTCGGCCTGCTCAAGTACTTGAAGCACATCTGAGGCGCGGCGCTACCGCGCGCCGAAATTGTGCGCGGACGTCTCTTCGTTGCGATCCGTCGCGGGCGGCGGCTCGGGCGACAGCGCGCTGATCCGCGCGCGCGTCTCGGCGTCGAGCACGAGCTCGGCCGCGGCGAGCGTCGGCGCGAGCTGCTCGATGTTGCGGCCGCCGACCAGGACCGACGTCACGGCCGGGTGCGACGCCACCCATGCCACGGCGAGCGTCGCCGGCGCGTGGCCGAGCTCGGCGGCGAGCGCGCAGAACCGATCCGCCAGCTCGTAGACCGCCGGATCGGCGTAGCGGACCTTGTACATCTTGTTGTCGAGCAGCCGGCCGCGCTCGGGCGCGCGCCCCGCGCCGTACTTGCCGGTGAAGAGGCCCCCGCCCGTCGGGCTGTACGGGATCACGGCGACGCCGAGCGCCCGCGCCATCGGCAGGATCTCGACCTCGACCTGGCGCTTGGCGAGGTTGTACATCGGCTGCACCGCGACGAGCGGGGATGCGCCCGCGGCCGCCTGCCGCCCGAGCGCGTGCGCGATCTGCCACGCCGCGAAGTTCGAGCACGCCGGGTAGAGGATCTTGCCCGCGCGCACGAGGTCGTCGAGCGCACGCAAGGTCTCGTCCAGGTCGGTGGCTTCGTCGAAGCGGTGCAAATAGTAGAGATCGATCCGATCGGTGCCGAGCCGGCGCAGGCTCGCCTCGACGGCGCGCACGAGGTGGTAGCGCGAGGCGCCGCGCGCGTTCGGATCGGCGCCCGTCGGGAAGTAGCCCTTCGAGGCGAGGACGATCTGATCGCGCTCCTGCCGCATCAGCCGGCCGACGATCTCCTCGGACCGGCCCTCGTTGTAGACGTCGGCGGTGTCGATCAGGTTGACGCCAGCGTCGCGCGCGGCGCGCCAGATCTGCGCGGCGGTGGCCTCGTCGGCGTCCCCGCCGAACGACATCGCGCCGAGCGCGACGCGCGAGACCCGGACGCCCGTCTTGCCGAGGAAGCTCGTGATCACGCGCTCACGCCGTCAGCGGTTGAACGCCGCCTCGATGCGCGAGAGGACCTTCTCCTCGGAGCCGGACACCTTGCCGAACCCGAGCAGGCCGCCGGCCGCCGTCGCGACCATCTTCGCGAAGCCGACGATCTGGTTCTTGAGCAGCCGGTTCTGCTCCTCGTTGAGCTGCCCGGCGAGCGCCTTGATGTACGCCTCCCACGCCTCGAACAGGTCGTCGCCCGGCTTGGCCGCGAGCCAGGTCTGGAGGATCTCGTAGCCGTCCGTGCCCTCCTCGAGGCCCTTGCCGTGGGCGCCCTGGAGGATCGCCGTCCGCTCGTTGTCCTGGATCTCGCCGTCGGCCCACGCGACCGCGATCAGCGGCACGAGCGAGAGCGCGGCGATCGTGTTCGCGCGCAGCCCGAGCTCGACCAGCTTGTCGAGGACGGCGTCGTCGGACATGCCGGACGCCTTGCGCAGCTCCTCGCGCGTCTTCTGCGCCTCGAGCTTGTCCTTCATGGCCGCGATCTTGGCCTTGTTCTCTTTGTCGAAGAACTGATTCTCTAGCGCTCGCCCGCGCTCCTCGAGGGTGTGATCGGACACGTCCTTGCTCCTTCGTTGACCCGGGCCAAGATACAGAATCTCCGTCGCGGTTTGGAGCGCCCGGCGGTGCGAATCGGCAGCCGATTTACCGGGGCGAAGCGGCGGCCGCTTTACCGGTGCGAATCGGCGGGCGAATCACCCGGGGCCGGCCACCCAGTGCCTCAGCGTGCGCCCCCGCCCGGCGCGCATCGGGCTGGCGCTTCGCGTTACTCTCCGCGCCGTGAGCCGCAGCCCCCGCCGCTTCCGCCGTACGCCGCGGGGCACGCTCGGGCTGTGGCTCGTGCCGATGGCGATCCTCGGCGGGATCGCGCTCGTCGGCTTCGCCACGTTCTACCTGCTCGATCACGGCGTCACCGGCGGTGCCACGCAGCCCAAGGACGCCAGCTACCTCGAGCTCGATCCGCCGCTCATCGCCGACGCCCTGTCCGGTCTGGCCGGCATGACCGCCGCGGTGCTCGGCATCGTGATCACGGTGGTCTCGCTGCTCGTGCAGCTCACGTCCGAGCGCTACACCGGCGTCGCGCAGATGTTCCTGCGCGATCGGACGAACGTGGTCGTGATGTCCTACTACGTCGTCACGTGCTGCGTCGGCGTGTTCACGAGCCTGTCCCTCCACTCGACGTTCGTGCCGCGCGCGACGGTGTTCGCGATCCTCGCCGCCACCGTGTTCGGCCTCGTGATCATGCTGCCGTACTTCATGTACGTGTTCCGCTTCCTCGCGCCGACGAACCTCGTCACCCGGATCCAGACCGAGGCGATCGGTCGCGTGTTCTCCGCCGCCACCGAGCGCGATCCCGAGGCGATCGCGTCCGGCCAGGCTCCGGCGATCGCCGCGCTCGAGGAGCTCACGGACATCACGTCGAACTCGATCTCCGGCAAGGACAAGATCATCGCGAGCCGCGCCGTCGACGCGATCAAGGACTTCGTCGTGCGCTACCTCGACGTGAAGGGGCGCGCGCACTCCGAGTGGTTCCAGATCGGGCAGGTGATCCGCGGCAACCCCGACTTCGTCGCGATGGATCCCGAGTCCTTGCGCGATCTCGAGACCGATCACACGTGGCTCGAGTGGAAGGCGTTGCGCCAGTACCTCGGCATCTACGCCGAGGCGCAGGGCGAGATGCCGGACATCAACTATCTCATCGCGATCGACACGCGCTACGTCGGCGAGGAGGCGCTCGCGCGCGGCGACCGCGCCGTCGTCGAGCTCGCGTTCCGGTTCATGAACAGCTACCTGCGCGCGGCGCTCAACGCGCGCGCCGTCCGCACCGCCTACAACGTGCTGAACCAGTACCGCAAGCTCGTCGAGAGCATGGTCTCGGCCGGCGCCGACGACATCGCGCTCGACGGCGTGCGGCACATGATCTACTACGGCCGGACGAGCTACGACATGCAGCTCGGCTTCGTGACCGAGACCGTGGCGTACGACGTCGGCGCGCTCTGCGAGCTCTCGCACGCGCGCAAGCCCGAGAACGAGCTCGACGATCAGATGCTCGCGCTCTTCCTCGAGCTCGATCAGCCGCTGCGCGCCAAGCGCCAGGAGTCCGCGCTGCAGGGCATCCGCAAGGCGCAGATCAAGCTCGCCTGCTACTACCTCTCGGTCGGCGCCGAGGACGAGGCGCGCCGGATCGCGCAGGACATGGCCGGCGAGGACCCGGCGCGGCTCGCGGCGATCCGCGAGCAGCTCGCGCGCGTCGAGTCCAAGGAGTTCTGGGAGATCATCGATCGCGGCCGCAACTTCGAGTACATGCTGCCGCGGCAGAAGGAGCAGATGGGCCGCTTCTTCGAGCTCCTGGGGTAGGGGAGTCAGCGGGCAGCCTCGGCGCTGGTGCTGGACTCGCGGCCGTCGGCGCGATCGCCGGTTATGACGAGCACGGGTTGTGCCCTCCAGCATCGGTCACGCACAATCGCCGCACACGTACTGATGTCCCAGGTGAAGCCAGCGAAGCATCCGTCCCGCCGCCACACGGACGTCTTCACCATCTCGGGTGGGGGGCTCGGTCCGGTGCCGGCGTGCGAGCTCTCGATTCGACCGCTCACGGTCTTCGTCGGAGCCCAGGGGACCGGCAAATCGCTCGTGGCTCAGACCCTCTATGCGTTCGAGGAGCTCCCGTACCTCATGGGGGCCGCGAGCGCCGAGCGGGGCGCGCAGCGGAGGAGCTCCAACGAGCTGTTCGGCTCGATCCTCGACCGGCTGCGCTCGACCGAGCGCCGCTTCGGTACGTTCGCGAACCGCAGCGCCAGCGTCACGTGGCAGCGCGCTCCGCTGTCCGGAGAGGGGCCGGCGGCCGACGAGTGGCCCCGGGGAGCTGCGGGGAAGCTCGGCTTCCGGGCGAGCAGCGCGACGGGACAGGTCACGGTGACCAAGCCGATGCGCCAGTTCCTGGATGCGCTCAGGAAGGGTGCGACGAAGGGTGAGGCGAGCCGCCGGCCGGCTCCGCTGCATCACGCTCTGTTCTTCCCGACCGAGCGCATGACCATCGCGCAGCTCCGCTCTGCGATGAGCGCTGGGGTCCTCGCGCTCCCGAGCACCTTCTGGCTGTTCACCCACTGGATGGACGACCACGCGGCGCCCGCGGTCGCTCGCTGGCGCCGCGGCGAGCCGGACACGGCCGAGGGAAAGCTCGTGGAGCGGATCGGGATGGAGGCCCTCCGCGGGCGAGCGCGGAAGCACGGGGAGCAGTGGAAGTGGCAGTTTCAGGGGGGGCGCGGCCGCCGCCAGCTCGATCTCGACATGGCGTCCTCCGGGCAGCGCGCCAACTGGTCGCTGCCGTACCTCGCGAGTGCTCTGTTCTCCCTCCGCGGCACCGGCGACATCGCGGACTCCCTGACGGTGTTCGTCGAGGAGCCGGAGATTCACTTGCACCCCTTCGCGCAGCGCAAGATGGTCGAGATCCTCGCGCTCTTGGTTCGCAGCGGGTTCAGGGTCGTGGTGACGACCCACTCGATCACGGTGCTCTACGCCCTCAACAACCTGGTGCAGGCGGGGCGGTTACCGGACGATGACCGCGCGCCCGAGCTCCCGCCGGTGGGGCTCAGGCTCGCGGCAGAGGACGTGTCCGTCTACGCGTTCGCGGAGGGCAAGGCGCCGAGGCAGCTGATGGACGTGGAGACCGCCTTCATCAGCGAGGCAGAGCTCGGCCGCGTGGACGAGGAGCTCAGCGCGGAGATGAACGTGGTAGCGGCTCACCTCGACCGGGCCGAGTAGCATGTTCTTCATCGCGGACTACCGCGCATCTCCACCCGTGGTGAGAGAGAAGCCCAAGAAGGGCACCTGGCTCGTCGAGATCCGCGATGCGAAGACGAGGCAGTCACTGCTCGTCGAGCACGATGAGCCGATCGACGCCTACGTGTTTCCGGATCCCGAGACCTTGCCGCGCAAGGAGCGTCGTGGAGCTTCGCTGTGGCCCAGTGGGGAACGCCACGCCGAAGGTGTCCTCGTCGGCGAGCTCGATGGCCAGAGCTGGGTCTGCTTCGTCGAGCTCAAGGGATCGCTCGAGCACAAGGACGCGGCGAAGCAAGCTCCTGCCGAGCGCGCGCTCGACCAGCTCGAAGGCTCGGCGCGCCACTTCCATCCCGCGTCGGGCTCCGTGGGGCGCGCGCACCACGACCAGTTCGCGGATGGCTCCGACGAGCTCGAGGTCCGGCCTTCGAAGCGCCATCACGTCGTCGGGCTCCTGGTGGCGCTTCGCCGGAGCCCGATGCCGCCGCCCCGCCGGGCGATCGTGCTCGGCGACGTGGAGGTGCCCTTGCGCGCGGTTCGGTTGTCGATGACCGAGCCGAACCGTACCCGGACGAGCTTCCGCGATCTGCTGAAGAGCGCGGCCGTGCTGCCCTGACGCCGGCCATTTGGGGTAACGGACCCTATGGCGCTCAACATCAAGCACCCCGATGCAGACCGGCTCGCACGCCAGCTCGCAGCCAAGACCGGCGAGACGCTCACCGACGCGGTGCTGAACGCGTTGCGCGAGCGATTGTCCCGAGAGGAGGCGCGCCGCCGAGGACCTTCGCTGCGTCGCGAGCTGGAGGCGATCCGCAAGCGATGCTCCTCGTTACCTGTGCTGGACTCGCGGCCAGCCGACGAGATCCTCGGGTATGACGAGCACGGGTTGCCGCGCTGATGGTGATCGACACCCCTGCGCTGATCGCGATGCTGGCAACGAGCCCGACGCGCCGCGGTTCGAGACCGCGATCGAGCTCGAACAAGGCTCGGATCGAGGTCGTCCCGTTCGATCAAGAGCAGGCCGAGCTGGCACGCGATGCGTACCGGCGGTATGGCAAGGGCCATCACCCGGCCGGGCTGAGCTACGGCGACTGCTTCGCGTATGCGCTGTGCTCGGTCCGGGGCGAGTCGTTGCTGTTCAAGGGCGACGACTTCGCGAAGACCGATGTCAGGCGCGCGCTCGATCCGGTGTAGCCGCTTCCTCGCACCTCGAGGTTCGTGGCAGACATATGCTCTGGGCCTATGCCTGGGTTCCAGCGTGTCGGCCGAGCGTAGCGTCCGGTTGTTCCGCAACGGGCGCAATCAAGTGGTCCGGATCCCGCGCGATCTCGAGCTTCCCGGAAAAGAAGCGCTGATCCGCAAGGAGGGGGACGCGTTGGTCCTCGTTCCCAAGCGTCCGAGGTCGTTGCTCGCCGTCCTGAGGACGCTCGAGCCGCTGCGCGAACGGCTGCCTTCGATCGAGGAGCTTCCGGTCGAGCCCGTCGAGCTCTGACGCAGAGCCTCCAGCGTTCCAGGTCCCGGTGGATACGACCTATCGTTACTTGCTCGACACGAACATCGTGTCCGAGCTCATGCGAGACCCGCAGGGGCCCGTCACCCGGCGCATCGCCCGCGTTGGGGAACGTAGCGTGTGCACGAGCATCATCGTGGCGTGCGAGCTGCGCTACGGCGTCGCGAAGAAGGGCTCGGCACGGCTGACGCAGCAGCTCGAAGCCGTGCTCGAGGTGCTGCCTGTGCTCTCGCTGGAGCCGGCGGTCGATCGCCGCTATGGCGAGATCCGCGCGGACCTGGAGCGTCGTGGCACGCCGATCGGTCCGAACGATCTGCTGATCGCGGCGCAGGCGCTCTCGCTCGGGCTTGTTCTAGTCACGGACGGCGTGCAGGAGTTCCGGCGGGTCAAGGGCCTCGAGGTGAAGAACTGACTCGATCGCTGAGCTGAAGATCTGCTCGAAATTGTGTCTGGGACCTGTCCAACGATTGTTGGACGAGGCTAGGAGAACAGCAGCTCGAGGTCGGTGAGCGATAGCTTCGCCAGGCCGCCGCCGTCGTCGGCGAAGATGCCGTCGGCGAGCTGCCGCTTCCGGGCCTGGAGCTCGAGGATCTTGTCCTCGATGGTGTCCTCGGCGATCAGGCGGTAGGCGAGCACGGGGCGCGTCTGGCCGGAGCGATGCGAGCGGTCGATCGCCTGGGCCTCGACGGCGGGGTTCCACCACGGATCGAGCAGGTAGACGTAGTCGGCCGCCGTCAGGTTGAGGCCGCTGCCGCCGGCCTTGAGGCTGATCAGGAACAGCTTGCAGGCAGGATCGGTCTGGAAGCGCGTGACTCGCTCCTTGCGATCCAGCGTCTGGCCGTCGAGGTACTCGTAGACCAC
>DATMCI010000210.1:0-62835 GCA_035558535.1 Kofleriaceae bacterium | reverse complement strand
AGACGCGCGTGTGGTCGGGGCTGAACGCGGTGTACAGGATGTGGCTGGCGTGGCCGGTGAGCGTCACGAGCTCGGCCTGCTTCGACTCGCGCGCCTGCGCGAGCATGAAGCCCAGCGCGGGCGAGCGGTCGCCCAGCGCGTGCGCCTCGCCGAGGTACTTCTGCGCCTCCTCCACGTTCCCGCCGAACAGGGCCTGCTGGCCGCGCCCGCGGAGGTTCTGCACGAGCTGCTGCTCTTTCTCGCGCGCCCGCGCATCAGCGAGCCGGCGCTGCTCGGCAGCCTCGCGCCGCAGCCAGAACATGACAGCGAGCGCGATGCCGAGCGCCGCCAAGACGCTCAGCACACCGGTCGCGCGCCACAGCGAGGCACGTCGCCGCCGCAGCTCCTTCTCGTGCGCGGCCCTGCTGGCTGCAACAAGAGCCGATACCCCCGGACTCTCGCCGAGGTCACGCGCCGGCTCCGTCTCGCACCAGGCCTCGACCTCGGCAAGCTCGACCGGATCGAGCAACCCGCCATCGCCACGCCCACGCTCGGTCCAGAGCGCGGCGGCCGCTTCGAGCTGACGCCGACGTTGCTCGTCGGCGCGGCGGGCATCGATCCAGCCGGCCAACACAGGCCACGCCGTGATCATGACCTCGTGCGCGAGATCGACGCGCGCACCGTCATGATCTCCATCGACGTCGATGGTGAGCAGTCGATCGCCGACCAGACGCTGCACGACCGTATCGACGTCACCGGCTGCATCGCCAACGGCGCCCAGCGCGGCCAGCGGCTGCTGGCGGCGCGTGTCCGAGCGGCCTTCTCCGAAGCTCACGAGGCGAAGCAAGATCCGACGGGCGATCGCCTCCTGGGCCCCGGTCAGTGCGCGCAGCGTCGCGTCGGCGCGACGCGCGATCGCGACCGCGAGGCCGCTCCTGCCGCTGTCCCCCAGGGCCTGGTAGTCGGCGAGCGTGAGCAGTCGCAGCCGCCGTCGATCCCAGAGCTGGATCAGGGTCTCCTGCAGGAGCGGGAGAATCCCGGGCTCCGTGGCCGCATCGCTCAGCAACCGCTCGACGAGCTCGGGCTCGAAGAACACCCCGCGATCGCGCGCGGGCTGCTCGATCGCCGCGCGCAGCGCCGGGCCACGCAGCGGCGCGACCTCGATCCGCGAGAGCCGGCCCTGCAGATCCGCCCAGAGCGGGCTCTCCATGAACGCGCCGTAGAAGTCGGCTCGCAGCACGAGCAACAGCGCGCAGCGCGGCTGAGCGCGCAACAACCGCAGCGCGGCCCAGAACCTCGCTCGCTCATCGGGGCTGGCCAGCGTGAACAGCTCCTCGAGCTGATCGATGACGAGCAGCACGCATCCGCTGGCTGGCCCGCGCGCGAGCAGTGCATCGACGGCGCCCCCGGACGCGGCGACGTCGCCCTCGAGCGCCTCGGCGAGCCGTGCGGCCGGGTGCTCGCCGGGCCGCAGCATCCGGACCAGGAAGGGGCCCAGACCGGAGGCGCCGCGGGCCAGCCGCGGCAGCACACCCGCCGCGACGAGCGACGACTTGCCGGATCCGGACGGCCCCACGATGTAGATCTCGCGCTCGCCCGCGCGGAGGCGGCTGAGGATCTCGTCTGCCTCGATCTCGCGACCGTGGAAGCATGCCGCTGCGTCGGGTGCATACGCCCGCATCCCCGGATACGGGCACGGCACGTCGACCGCCGCTGGCGCCGGCTGATCGAGGAGCTCGCGCAGGCGCCGAGCTTCGTCGCCCCAGCGGGCCGGCTCGCGAAAGTCGAGCGCGACGAGAACGTCGAGCCGCAGCGGCAGCTCGATGTCCTTGAGCAGCAGCGGGACGAGGCGCGCCTCCCCGACATGGCCAGCGAGCTGCTCCCCGAGCTCCGCCCAGCGATCGGCCATGTACGCCGGGGTCAAGATCGGGATCGTGATCCGACTCTTGCGGACTCCGTGCTCGATCGCTGCGAGCCTCGATCGCCCAGGCGCGAGCGTGCTGGACATCAATACGTGACGGCGCTCCAGCCCGATGGCGTCCAGCAGATAGCCGTGGACGAATGACGCGTCCGCTTCGGCGTGCACGATGAAGAGCTCGTACTCGAACGCGCCTGGAACGTCGGATGCCATCGCAACCTCCTTGGACGGGTGTACGCGGCGCAGCCCTCGATCCAGATCTGCGCCGTTTCAAGCGACGGCCGAAAATGGACGACCAGGGCAGGCTGGCGACCCGGGGCGCGGCGATCCAGATCTGCGCCTTTCAAGCGACGGCGGATCGCGTGCCGCTGTCGCTGCTGGTGCCGCGTGTTCGATCTTGCCGACACGATGCGCGAGGCCGACGGCGGATCGCGTGTCGTCGGCGCCGCTGATGCCGTCGAGCAGCCGCTGGCTCGGCGGTGCCACGAGCGATCCGGAGCCCGCGCCACGATCTGCCGAGGGCGTCCAGTCATCCGCCATGAGGAGAAGCACGACGCGGCACCACCGCCGCGCGCTGCTGCGGCGAGGCTCGCGGCGATCGCTCATGGCGATCGCTCGCCGAACCGTTCGAGTCCTCCGCTGCAATGAGGAGAGGCGCCGAGGCCCGCCTTACCCCAGCGGCCCCTCCGCCTCAAGGGCCGCTGTGCATGGATCGGACTCGAGCCCCAGATCATGGAGTCCAGACACCGATCCTAAATCTCTGTTTTTCCACAAAACGTGTAGGCATGGGTGGGGTCATCTTCACCAATGATCTTCGGACGTAACATCGCTGTATGATGGGTCCCGGCATTTGCGAGAGGCACGGCACTTGAAATCCCTTCCAGCCATGCGCGCCCTGCTCGTTCTGTCGATCTTCTTCGCGGCTTGCACGACTGCCTCCCCTGATTCCACGGGAGGAGGCGGCGCCTGCCCGGCGATGGACGCGGCTGATGCCGGCGACCTCGCGGCGCTCCAGGCGCAGCGCTGCAACGTGCCCGGCTCGATGGGCGCGCGGAACTGGTACCGCCTGTCGGCGATGCTGCCCGGCGGCGTCGACGTCGTCCAGGTCGAGCTCTGGCCCGACCGCGGCGCGTTCCGCGGCGGCCCTGTGCAGCCTGGCAAGTACCAGCTCACCGGCGCCGACCTCGACTACGCGACCTGCGGCGTCTGCCTGCGCGCGCTGGCCGACAAGGGCCTGCCGACCGAGCGCGAGTACTTCGCGGTCGCCGGCACCGTCGAGGTGACCGCGGTCGGCTCGACGGCCGACGCGCCGTTCGTCGCGACCGTCCTCGATGCCTCGTTCGCCGAGGTCAACGCCGACCACGCCGAGGTGGCGGGCGGCTGCGAGGTCGATCTCGCCCGCGCGCAGATCAGCGGCTCCGTCACGCTGATGGGCGGCACCGGCGGTGGCAGCGGCGGCGGCGGCAGCGGCGGCTCGGGTGGCTGCCTGACGACCGTCGGGGACTAGCGAGGACGTCGAGGCGCTCGGCGCGGCACTCGATAGATGGCTGCCGGGTGAGCTAGTCGCTCTGCAAGCCCTCGAAAGGCTTGCGCGGCTCCTGATGTGTACTTGCCGGAGCGGCATGGATGGCGCCGCGGCAGCATGGGATGGCGATCACGACGACATGGGATGGCGCCGCGGCGGCATGGGATGGCGCCGCGGCGCCGCGGCGGCATGGGATGGCGCCGCGGCAGCATGGGATGGCGATCACGACGACATGGGATGGCGCCGCGGCGGCATGGGACGGCGATCGCGGCGGCATGGGATGGCGCTGCGGCAGCATGGGATGGCGCTGCGGCGGCATGGGATGGCGCCGGCTTTGCCTCCAAATTGCCAGTTGCCCACAAATGATCTGAGCTGCCTATAAATAGGTGGGCCGAAGGGTTCGCGGTTCCCCGTCGACAATTTAGAGGCACAACCTTGTGTTGCCTCTTGTCACAGGTGCGAAGTAGCGTGGTCGTCAGTAGTCGCAAATTGCGATTGCTGGCGCGCCACCTACTGGCGCTGAACCACAGCGGCCCCCGCCGGTGTTACTAGCACCGTCGAGGGCCTTGGAGTCACGATGCGCAAACATCGCAACCCCCGGCCGAGACTACCGAAGGAACCGCCCACCGACAACTCCGACACCGACCCGCGCCCGCACGTCGCGGCCCTCTTTGAGCTGAGCGCGCTCGGCTGGCGTGTCACCGAGATCCGCCCTGACCGGGCGCTCTGGCGCGTCACCGTCACGCGGTACGACGGCGACGCGACGATCGGCGTGACCGACGCCGATCCCGACGAGGCGCTCGACGAGGCGGTCCGCTATGCCGCCGTCGACGCCGAGGAAGTGCGCGTGCCGGCCGCCGCTCTCGAGGAGGGCGCTGGTTCGGCGGATCCGGAGGCTCGCGCCGCGTTCGTGGCCCAGCTCGAAGCACTGGGATGGGAGCTGCTCGACGAACCGCAGAAGACCGCCGCCGGATGGAGGGCGACGGTCCGCCATGGTGACGTCTCCCTGTTCGCGTTCATGCCGACGGAGCAAGAGGCGCTCCGGGACCTTTTCGAGCGCGCCTTGGCGCGCGCGAAGGATGAGCGCTGATGCAGCCGGGCAACCCCGTCCGCGACGAGGATGCGCTACGCGCCTTCCTCGCGCGCGTCCTCGGCTATGAGCGTACGCAGGCCGTCGAGCACGCGCTCCGCTCGATTGACCTCGGCGTCACCCATCGCGCCGCGCTCGTGCTCCTCGGCGATGTTGATGCCGATCTCGTGTCGGTCGCCCGGGCGCTGCACTGCCGCGCCGTCGGCACGGACCGGCCGTTCGTCATCTGCGGCCGGCAGCGCGGCGAGGCTACGGCCGCAGCCAACGCGGCTCGCGGCGGATCACTGCTTGTGCGCCGCCACCGACTGCCAGGCGACTTCCGGTCGGCGGTTGCGCTGGTTCGGGACCCGACCGCCGCCGTGCAACTCGTCGTCTGCTCGGGTGCGCGCCACGTCTCGCACCCGTTCGCCGCTCTCCCGGTTCCGATCGTCGTGCCGTCGATCCGCGAGCGCGCCCACGAGGTGCCTCGGATCGTCGACGAGTATGCGAGCGACGCGGCCCGCACGCTGGGAGACGCGTGGTTTTCGGACCTCGATCGAGAGTGGGTCCTCAAGCATGCAGCCGGCTCCTTGTCGGAGATCGAAACGGCGACCTTGCGCCGTACCGCGCTCCGGGTGGCGGGGACGATCGAGGCGGCGGCCAAGCTGCTCGGCCTGTCGGGGGTCGCGATGAGGCAATGGCTTCACCGGCGCAAGCCCACCCGTCGCGGCGAGGTGCGGCCATGAACCAGCGCTGTCTTGACCTCGCGATCCTCCTCGGCGGTCAGCGCGCCGCGCTCGGGCCGGGCGCTCGCTCGCTCGGCATCAACTCGTTCCTGACCTGGGACCTGATCCGGATCGGCATGGCTTCCGACGAGCAGCTCCGGGTTCTCGCCGAGGATCTCGAGCTGACTCAGGCCGCGACGGAGAGGCGCGGCCGGATCTGGTGGCGCACGGCGGAGGCCCGGAAGGAGGGCCTCGTCATCGTGGCGGCCGGGCCGCACCACGAGGGCAAGCCGCCGGAGGTAAAGCCGTGACGCGACGGACGCCGGGCCGCCGCCCTGACAGCGTGCGCCGCGCCGTCGCCAAGTCGAGGGCGACGCGGCTCCGGACCGTCGAGCGGAGGCTCGTCGCGCATCTGCGGCTCCTCGAGCGGCATGACCGGGCCGGGTACGAGGCGCTCGTTGGGATGCTGCGGCGAGTGGTCGCGCGGCAGAGCATGCCGAGCGCCTGAGCCGACAGCGGCGCCCACCCCCGGTCTCGCCCGAGTTCTCGGACGGTCGCTTGATGTCCGGCGTACCTCCGTGGTTACGTTCGTGCGTGCCAAGAACACCTCGACCGGGGGCGGGGCCCGTCCCGGCCGCCCCCGCCCCGGCAACGCGATACACGCTGGTAATGTTCCAGCGCGGGGAACTCGATGACCCCGAGGCGCACATCGGGCGGGCTACAGTCACCGCGCTCCAACGAGAACTCGATGAACGCGTCACGACCCCAAAGGAGGGGACGGAGATCGATCTTTGGCTGGAGTCGCCCGGCGGTGATGCGCATGCCGCCTACAAACTGGTGCTCGACCTTCGTGCCAGGGCTAGACGTCTCCGGGTTGTGATCCCGGACTACGCAAAGAGCGCCGCGACTCTGATCGCTCTTGGGATGGACGAGATCTTCATGTCCCCGGCGGCCGAACTAGGACCCCTCGATGTCCAGATCGAGCATCCAGATCGCGAAGGGTTAATCGTTTCGGCGCTTGACGTTGCGGGCGCGCTTGATTTCCTCGGACGCACGGCGGTGACCCTAACGCTGACCGGCGGGGCCTCCGTTCTCCAGGCAACAAAACTCCCGAGGAGTGAGGTGCTGCGTGACATGCTCACTTTCAGCGCTGAGTTTGTCCGGCCCGCGGTGAACAAACTAGACCCGCATCTTCTGCATAGGGCATCCAAGGAGTTGCGCGTGGCCGAGAAGTATGCCGAGGCCCTGCTCAAGGAGACGCAACATCACCACGCGCTGAACATCGCGGCACTGGTAAGGGCACTAGTTGAGAACTACCCAGCCCATGGCTTCGTGATTAGCCGCGACGAAGCCGCTAGGCTCAAGCTGCCGATTCGACCTGCCGAAACGCTTCCTCGCTGGCCACTGATCAGGCTGCTCCATCAACGCAGCGAGAATGTAGATGAGAGCTTCATCTTCGTAGCCGATGAACAAATGCTCGACACGCTGGCATCCAAGCTGCAAGCTGATGACGACGACGATGACGACGCCACCAACGACGCCGAAGAAGAAAAGGAGGATGGGGGCAATGACGAAACGAAAGCTAACGATGCCGAACCTAAACCGGCATCGCCCGCACCGATCATCGCGGAAAGAGACCGATCTGGCGGGAGTCGCGCCGATCGAGGAGGACCCGTCAAACCTCATCCGTAGCGTGGGCGATCTCGTTACTAATATCACCAGGTTACCGATTGGAGAGAGCCCTAGTCGTGACCGCAAGGTCTATCGCGCGTGGCGCTAGCGCACGCTGATGTAAGTTCGCGCAAACATTCATAGGGCGTGCGCGATTAGCGCACAGCCAGGTACCGGGTGCAGTGGGTGGGGTCTGTGGCCCCAGTTCTCTTGCACCCACCCGTGCCTGCACGTCCACAGCGGAAGCGCCTCTCCCGGTGAGCACGCGGCGGCTCCGCCGCATTTAGCTGCACCTCCGAAGCCTTGACGAGGCCCGACCACGGCCCCACCTCTTCGGCGCCTCGCTCATCCTATGCCATGACGCTCCTGCGCCGCGCGCAACCCGACCGCCAACAGCCCTAGCAACGCACGCTCTGCGGCCTCTGTGAGCCTCCTACCGCGCTTCGCGCGCGGCCTTGAGCGCCACCAAGCGCACCCACGTTGACACGCTCGTTCCTGCGGTCCCTGCGGCCCGCTGTAGCTCCTCGTGCTCGGCCTTGGTGGTGAGCACGCGGACGAGGGTCGAACGTCGATCGGCGTCCGCCACCGGCGGGCGTCCCATGCGCGGCTTCTTCGGTTTGCCCTGTCGTGGTCCCGATGGCATGGGCCGAGAATAGCCATAAAAAGACACTCGGCAACCAGTCCGGGCTTGATCTCCAAACTTCACATGGCCATATTAAGTTGATGACCGACGCTCTCGATGCTCGTCAGCAACGCGGTCTCGCGCTCGTCGCCAGCAAGCGGAAGCACATCAAGCACGTGTCCGGTGCGCGGTGGCTCGTGCCGTCGCAGACCGACGGCGGTGGCTACGTCGTCGACGCCGAAGCACAGACGTGCTCGTGCCCTGATCACGAGGAGCGCGGCACCAAGTGCAAGCACATCTGGGCCGTCGCGTACCTCAAGCAGGAGGTCACCCTGACCGACGGCACGACGATCGTGACCGCGGCGCGGGTGACCTATCGCCAGGACTGGCCCGCCTACAACGCGGCCCAGGCCGAGGAGAAGCACCGAGTGCAACTGCTCCTCCGCGCTCTCTGCGACGGAATCGTGCAGCCTCCTTACCGAGGGCGCGGCCGGCGACCAGCACGTCTCGCCGACGTGGTGTACGCGGCGGCGATGAAGATCTACGGCACGATGAGCGGGCGCCGCTCGTCGAGCGACGTGCAGGCGTGCGCCGAGCGTGGTCTGGTGAGCAAGGCACCCGCGTACAACACCCTGTTCAAGTACGCCGAGCGCGCCGAGCTGGCGCCGCTCCTGAAGGCGCTCGTGCACGAGTCGGCCGCGCCGCTCCGGGCCGTGGAGACGACGTTCGCGACCGACTCCACCGGGTTCGCGACGAGCACGTACGCGCGCTGGTTCGATGAGAAGTACGGGCACGAGAAGCGGTGCCAGCGCTGGATCAAGTTGCACGCCCAGGTCGGAACCATCACGAACGTCATCGCGTCCGTCGAGGCGACCGAGAGCAGCGTCGGTGACTCGGTGATGTTGGAGCCGCTCCTCGCGTCGTCGGTGGCGCGCGGCTTCAACGTACGCGAGCTATCGGCCGACAAGGCGTACCTGTCCAACGACAACCTGACGGCCGTCGAGGCGGTCGGCGCCGTGCCCTACGTGCCGTTCAAGGCGAACAGCCGCGGGACCGGCAAGAGCGACGCGTGGCGCCGCCTGTGGCACATGTTCGGCGCGCGCAACGACGAGTTCCTCGCCCACTACCACCGGCGCTCGAACGTCGAGAGCACGTTCTCGATGGTCAAGCGCAAGTTCGGCGCCTCGGTCCGCGCCAAGACTTTCCCGGCGCAGGTCAACGAGATCCTCCTCAAGTGCCTCTGCCACAACCTCAGCGTGCTCGTGCACGCGATCCACGAGTTGGGCATCGAGCCTGCGTTCTGGACGAAGCTGGAGGCCGCGTAGCCATGCCACGTTCCGACCTCTCCCCCGCCGAGCAAGACCACGTCCGCGCGCTCCTGCGCATGCTGCGCGCGAAACTCGGCGGCTGGCGCGCCGTCCAACTCGCGCTCCCCATTTCCGACAACGTCCTGTGGCAGGCCGTGTCCGGTCGCACCGAGGTGAGCGCCACGCTCGCCTTTCGCGTCGCGAAGTTCATCGACGCCCCGATCAGCGCGGTCCTCACGGGGACGGCGCTACCGCCGGGGACGTGCAGGCACTGCGGGCGCTCGAACGACGAGGCGTAGGACCGGCGGCGACTGCGGCCAGCAGGTCGTGCAGATCGATGCAGGTAGTGTTGTTTGCTCACGAAAAGGGCCGCCGCCGCCCGTCCGGTTATAAAACTGCCTACGTAAGGTGTCACAGGCGGGAGCTATGCGTGGGCCATGGCAGGCAAAAAGCAGGGCGAGCCACCCGACGACACCGACAGCGCCGATACTAGCGACAGCGACGTCACCGGCGCCATCGACGTCACAGATCCGCGGCAGACAGGTGCACTCGGCGGTCGTGCTCGCGCCGCGCGCATGACCTCTGAGGAACTCTCCGCGAGCGGACGACACGCGGTTAACACGCGGTGGTCCCACCCGCGCGCGACCCACTTGGGCGTGCTCAAGATCGGCGACATCAGCATCGGATGTGCCGTCCTTGAGAACGGACGCCGGATCATTAACGACACCGAGTTCCAGCGTGCGCTCGGTCGCTCCGCGGCGGGCGGGCAAACCTACCAGCGGCGAGCGGCGCAGGACGGGATCGACCAACTGCCCATTTATGTGGCCCTGAGGAACCTTAAGCCCTTCATTCCAGAAGGGTTTTCGGTATCGACCATCCAGTACATTCGAAGGGGCGGCGGGCTCGCGGTCGGTGTCGACGCCGCCGTTATTCCGGCGGTCTGCTCGGTGTGGCTCGCCGCCAGACGCGCTGGCAAGCTGCGTGCCTCGCAGCTCCCCACAGCCGAGCGCGCCGAGATCATCATGAACGGCCTGGCGACGGTCGGCATCATCGCACTCGTCGACGAGGCCACAGGCTACCAGTACCAGCGCGACCGTGACGAACTCGCGCGCCAGCTCGAGCGCTTCATCAACAAGAAGCTCGCCGCGTGGGTGAAGACCTTCCCGGACGACTTCTATAGCAACCTCTGCAAGCTGCGCGGAATCCGCTGCGATGATCAGCATCGGCCGCGGTACTTCGGACACCTCACCAACGACCTCGTGTACTCGCGCCTCGCGCCGGGCGTGCTCGACGAACTGAAGAGGAAGAACCCGCCGGGCGAGACCGGCCGTCGACGCGCGAAGCACCACCAGTGGCTCACCAAGAAGATCGGCCATCCGGCGCTGCGCGACCATCTTCTCGTCACGTGCACCCTGATGAAGGTCGCGCCGAACTACAACGCCTTCGTCGAGCAGCTCGATCACGTTGCGCCGCGTGTCAATTCGAACTTGTACCTGCTCTCGTACGACCAGATGCAGCCGCCGACGCTCGAGGAAGCATGAGCGGACCAGGATCAGAGCAACATGGAGAGGTTGCGCGCGCGGGTCCGGTTCCTCGTTCGACGGCCGGGGACGTGCAAGCACTGCGGGCACGCGACCGAGGGGTGATCCCGGATCGGAATGAGAACGACCGCCCCGGCTACGCGAGTTGAGGCACGGTAGCGCGATGATCGTCTACATGGTGTCCCCTTGGCCTGGCGCTGTGCGCGTCGGTCGAGGGCAGCTCGAAGTGACCGCGCCGGTCGAGGCGCTCGCGAAGCTCTACTCAAGGATGGCCGAGGCCGGCAATATTGGAGAGGTCGTGCACCGAGCCATGGTCGAGGAGCTGAGCACTGACCCAGAACTGGCCGCCCGGGTAAGCGAGATGGAGCAGCCGTTGCTCGCGTACACGACCGGGACTCCGATATCGGTCGGCGGTGGCCACCGGTGGCTGGTGCCATTCACCGCCTACCTTGTCGATCGAGCGCGCCTCGCGATCGGAAAGCCATAAGGGTCTCCTACGGCTAGTCTGAGCAGATCGGGGTGGAGCAGATCTCGGGATCTGTCCGGCCCGACCGCGCTGCCTCTAAATTCGGGGCGCTGCCTCCAAATTCGCCGCTCCGACGGAGATTGGAGGCAAAGCCGGATGGCGCCGCGGCAGCATGGGATGGCGTCGCGGCAGCATGGGATGGCGATCGCGGCGCAAGGAGGCGCCACGGCGTCATCAACGTGAGCACAGGCTGCCGTCGCCCTCGATCGGGCGACGCCCGGGGACGTGCTCGCACGCTCGCCTCTCCCGAGGCGAGGCGCGCTGCTTTGGCGAGGGTCGGTGCGGTCCTCTCCAGCGCTCGCTCGTGTGGCCTTCGGGAGATCAGGCGAGCTTCATCCAGGGCCCGGGACCTCATACACGGAGATCAGCGGGTGAAATTTGGACCAGCTCTGGAGGAGCCACGTCCGCGGCCGGAACACGATCAGCGGGTGATAGGTCGGACGCAGCGGCCACAAGACCGGCGAGTCGGCGAGCTCCTGCCACTCGAAGAACGTGGCACCGCTCGAGAACGGATCGACCTTCCAGGTCTGTGCGGCGGGCGCGCGATCCTCGCCGTGGTGGCGCCAATTTCCGAGGACGTACGCGACCGTATTGCGGACGGCGCGCGGGCTGGTCAGCGCGCGCGTGTGGTACCGGTCAGCGATGACCCGGCCGGTGCGCCGGTCGCCGCCGCGCGCCGTGATCGCCTTGTTGATCTGCCGGGCCGCCGAGATCGAGAAGCCGTGGATGCCCTTCGAGAGCGCCTCCCTGCTGTCGGCCTCGACGATCAAATGAATATGACTGCGCTGGATACTGATATGGGTGATGCGGAAGTCTTCGCGCTTCGCGGTGACGATCGTCGCCTCGCGGACCGCGAAGTAGGTGTCGCGCTGGCGCAGACCCTCGACGCTGCCGACGACCCGCATCGTCACGTGCACCGGATGCCGCGGATCGTGCTCGGAGCGCGCCGCGTGGGGCGCCCCCGGCCGCTGGCCCTTCGGCTTGCGGCCCGCGCCGCGGCGCTTGCCACCGTGCGTCCGGAAGACCATCTCCAGCTGCCCGCGCTTCCCTCGTGCCTTGGCCATGCGTCGGAGCTCCTCGATCGCGCCGGCTCCACGCCCGCGTGATCTCGCTTGAAGGACAAGCTAGCAGGCTCGCGTCGAGTGTCTACTGCGGAGATGTGAAGTCGCAATTGGAATCGATGATTCTCTTCCTGCAGAGACCTGATGATAAAAACCTGATGGGGCGCGGCTCTTTTGGGTCGATAGCGGGCGTCCCGAGGCCGAGCTTCCTGCGCGCTTCATTCACGATCCTTGGTGCGCCACGCGCGCGCAGCGCTCATGGCACGGGCGCGAAGCCGTGTTGTCCGCGAAGCGCGTGCCTGGAGCGCATGATCGTCGCCGTGAAGGGTCGCGACAGCGGCGATCTGGTTCCTTGCCGTTTCAAGCAACGGCAGATCGCGCGCGGGGCATGCGACCGCACGCACAGCGCGCGTCTGGACCGACCGCGCTCGGAGTCGCATGTGCGCACCTGGCGCGGGCCTCGTGCAGCGCTCATGACGTCGATTCGAAAGATTCATATATACGCCGTTTCAAGCAACAGCAGATCGCGTGTGCACTGTGCCACGTATCGTGCAGAGTGCGTCTGAGACAACGGCGCTCGAAGTCGTGTTCACGGCACCGGGGCGTCTCGCTCAGCGCTCAGCGCGCTGGCGCGAAGCGGCTCCGACACGGAGCGCTTTTCCGCGGAGACCGCCCCCGGGCCGCGCGGAGCGCCGCCGTACCGCGGGTCGCGGCGAGCCGGTTCCCCGCCGTTTCAAGCGACGGCTGAGCGCGTGCGTAGCGTGCTGCCGCACGCGCCGAGGACGTCTGGCGCCCCCGGGTCGCGCGGAGCGCCGCCGTACCGCGGGTCGTGGCGAGCCAGTTCGCCGCCGTTTCAAGCGACGGCTGAGCGCGTGCGTAGCGCGCTGCCGCACGCGCCGAGGACGTCTGGCCCCGGGTCGCGCGGAGCGCCGCCGTACCGCGGGTCGCGGCGAGCCAGTTCCCCGCCGTTTCAAGCGGTGGCCGCTCGTGTGCGCACATGCGGCGCATGCGGCAGCACAAGCATCAGCACAATGCGCCAGTATGTGCGGCAGCATAGACGCCAGTACGTGCGGCCGCCCGCGCAACGGTGGCTCGATCGCCCACGCTCCGAGGTGGCTGCACCCCATCGCGAGCATCGCGCGCGGCGCCGCGTCATCATCGTCCATCTCATGCGCCGCATCTTGCTCGCCCTGGCCCCTGCCCTCGCGTGCGCCGTCGTGTGCGCCGCCGCGTGCGCCGGCAGCTCCGCACCCCAGCCGGGGAAGATCGCCGCGTCGGGGGCGACCGCGGATCCGGCGGTGCGGGCGGCCCCAGCCGCAGCCGCGGCCGCAGCCACGGGCGCAGTTGCAGCCACGGCCGCAGCCACAGCCACGGCTACGACCCCAGCCGCAGCCACGGCCACGCCCCCAGCCGCAGCTGCGGGCGCTGCCAAGGCCACTGCGCCGGCCCCGCTGCCGCCGGGCGTGCTCGCGCGCGAGGCGGGGGCCCAGGGCGTCATCGAAGTCCTCGAGCGCGAGGGGCTGCGCCAGCTCGTCATCGGCGGCGCGGTGCACGCGGCGGTGCCGCTCGGCGGCGCGCCGGCGCCGCGGGACGCGCTCGTCGGCGTCTTGCGGCAGGTGCGGCCCCAGGCGAAGACGGCGCTCGTCATCGGCCTCGGCAGCGGCGCCACGGCGACGCAGCTCGCCGGCCTCGGGCTCGACGTGCTCGCGATCGAGCTCGAGCCGAAGGTGATCGAGCTCGCGCGCCGGTTCTTCGGGTTCCGCGGCAAGGCCGAGCCGGGCGATGGCCTCGAGGTGCTGCGCCGCGATCCGCGGCGGTGGGACGTCATCGTCGTCGACGCGCTGGCCCCGGTCGGCCTGCCAGCCCCGTTCCTCGAGCCGGCGGCGATCGCCGTGATGCGCGAGCACCTCGCGCCGGACGGCGGCGTGCTCGCCGTCCGCATGGTCGAGGCGCCGGGCTCGGCCGCCGCGGCGGCGTTCCTCGCGCGCGCCCGCGAGCACCGATCGCACCTCGCGCTCGGCAGCGGCGTCGGCGACGAGCGGCAGAACCTCTACCTCCTCGACTCGGATCGGCCGCTCTCGCTCGCCGCCGATCCGGCGCTGCCGGTGTGGCCGCTGATCGTCCCGGGCTACACGGGCCAGCGCGTGCCGGCCTCGCGCGACGTCACCGTGCTCGGCTACCTCGTGCGGGTCGGCCCCGAGCGCAAGCTCTGCCTCGATCTCCTGCACTGGGAGATGGGCGCCGTGCGGTTCGTGCTCGGCGGCACCCCGGCGGCCGCGCTCGAGAAGCTCGCGCCGCCGCGCGAGTCGCCGTCGAGCGGCGACATCGGCACCGACGGCGACCTCCGGAACACGCTCGCGGACTCGCTGGGCGGGGCGCACTTCAAGCGCAGTGACATCCGGTACTCGCCGACGATCGTCGCGCTGCGCGGCACGGCCGCGTTCCGCGAGGCGATCCACGCCGACGACCTCGAGCGCATTCGCGGCGCGGGCCGCACCGCGCTCTTGCCGTGGGGCGGCGTGCTCTACGACCTCGACGTCGCGAGCGTCGAGTGGAAGCTCGAGCTACCGGCGTGGCGCGCGCTGCGACGCGCCAAGCTCGCGCCGGCCGTGCAGCGCCTGCACGCCGCGGCCCGCGCGGGCAACCTCCGCGGCGCGCACGCCGCCGCGAAGGAGTACGTCGCCGCGCTCGAGGCCGCGCTCGGGCCGTGGGCGCCCGAGTTCGAGGTCCACCGCCAGATGCGGTTCGTGCAGAGCATGCTCCTCGGCGAGGACGCCAAGCCGACCCGCGCCGAGGCGTGCGCCCGGGCGGCCGGGGCGATCGATCAGCTGCCCCGCGAGGGCTACTTCCAGAACCCGGACGTCGATCCGCTCGCCGGGCTGTTCAGGCTGTGTGCGAAGCCCTGAGCCGCGAGCCTGCGAGGGGCGATCTGCCTCCGTACAGGCGCAGCCGGCGTCCTCGCCGGCAAGCCGGACCCGGCGGGTCGATCATCGACCATCGAGCATCAACCATCGAGCATCAACCATCGAGCATCAACCATCGAGCATCAACCATCGACCATCAACCATCGAGCATCAGGCCGGCCTGAGCCGGCGCCACGCGACCTGCGCGATCGAGTCGATCAGCTCGATGTAGCTCAGGCCGGCGGCGGTCGCGGCGCGCGCCACGCCCGCGTCGGGCGAGATGTCGCAGTTGGGGTTCACGTCGATGACCCACGGGACGCCCGCGGCGTCGATGCGCAGGTCCACGCGGCCGTAGTCGCGCAGGCCGAGCGCGGCCCACGCCCCGCGCGCGGTGGCCTCGATGGCGGTGACGAGCGACGGCGGGGCGTCGCGCAGCGGGACGGGCTTCGTGCCGGCGTAGTCCACGTGCGACTCGTCCCACTTGCCGGCGTAGCTCACGATCTTCGGTCGCTCCGCGGGCATCGCGGCGAAGTCGATCTCGTGCAGCGGCAGGATGCGGAGGTCGGCCCCGTTGCCGAGGAGCGTCACGTTGACCTCGCGGCCGTCGATGAACCGCTCGGCGAGCACGCTCTGGCGGTGCTCGCGCATCATCTCGGCGGCGCGCGCCCGCAGCGCGACGGCCGAGCGCACCAGGTTGTGCTCGGTGATGCCGATCGACGCGTCCTCGTGCGCGAGCTTGACGAACCACGGGTAGTCGAGCGCCTCGAGCGCGCGGTCCTCGAGCGAGGCCAGATCGGGCAGGTAGCGGTACGGCGGCGTCGGGATCCCGCGCGCCGTCAGGATCTCCTTCGTGCGCTGCTTGTAGAGGCACGACGCGAGCGCGAGCAGATCGGCGCCGGTGTACGGGATCCCGAAGAGATCGAGGAGCCCGACGAACGTCGGCTCGTTGCGCGGCTCGCCAGCCATCGACTCGCACAGGTTGAACACGAGGTCCGGCTTTCGCGCGCGGAGGCCCGCCAGGATCTCGAACACCTCGAGGCCGTGCAGACCGACGAGCTCCACCGCGTAGCCGGCACCTTCGAGCGCGCCGCACACCGCGCGCGCCGACAGCTCGACGGAGCTCGCGTCGACGCCGGCCGCGCCGACCTGGTACTCGGCGTCGTAGTCGGTGTTGTAGAGGACGATGACGCGCTGCGGCCGATCCACCGCCTCCGGTTATCGCATGGCGGTGAGCGCCGCGGCGACGCGCGGGCCGACTTCGATCGCGGCGGTCGTGACCTCGATCGCGCGGCCGAGCTCGCCCGCGAGCGACGCGTGCGGCGCGTCGAGGCCGCACGCGCGGATCTTCGCCCACGCGGCGGCGGGCGTGGCGACGTCGAGCGCGAAGCCGTGCACGCTGACGTCGCGCGCGACGTGGATCCCGCACGCGGCGAGCTTTCGGTCGCCGCACCAGACGCCCGCGGGCTTCTGCTGCCACGCGGCGCCGCGCACGCCGAGCGCCGCGCACGCCTGGGCGATCGCGGCGGCGACGGTCGCGAGGAACGGCACGACGCCGGGGATCCGCACGACGGGGTAGATCATGAGCTGGCCGGGCCCGTGGTACGTGACCTCGCCGCCGCGCTCGACGCGCTCGATCGGCACGTCGCCCGCCGCGAGGATGTTCGCCGCCGTCGCCGAGCGGCCGAGCGTGATCACCGGCGGGTGCTCGCACAAAAGCACCGCGCCGTCGTCTCCGGCCCACACGCGCTCGCGCAGGGCGAGCTGATCGGCCCAGACGCGCCGGTACTGCGCGCGGCCGAGCCAGTACCAGCGGATCGGTGTGCGGGTCATGCGCGGGTCACGCGCGGGCCACCTGCGGGCTAGCCTGCGAGCAGCTCGTCGAGCAGCTGATCGTCGACGTAGTGCAGCGGCGCCGCCGCGCTCACGACCCCGACGCCGGCCGAGATCAGCGTGGCGACGAGCTGGTCGCCGCAGATCACGGCGATCGAGCGGCCGGCGCGCTCGAGCTCGCGCTCGGCCTCCTCGGACATCTCGCGCGCCGAGAACAGGATGCCGGCGACCAGGTTCTTCGCCTCGACGCCGACGCGCAGCTCGCCGATGCCGCGCCGATCGATCGGCTGATCGCCGGAGCGGGCGCTGATCAGGACCACGCGATCGAGGCCGGGCGCCAGCACCGACGCGTAGCTGATCCCGCTCACGCGCTTGACCCACGAGATGTCGCGGTAGCCGGCCGCGACCAGGTACGCGTGGATCAGCCGCTCGAACCCGGCGGGCGTCGCCTTCACGATCCGCTGCGCGAGCGCGCGGTGCGTGGCGCCGGCGAGCCGCGACAGCGCCGCCGCGAAGCCGGCCTCGGCCTCGGCGGTCGCGCTCATCACCACCGGCCCGGGCGCGAACAGATCGCGGCCGCGGTAGACGATGCGCGGCCGCAGGCCGAGCGTGCGGTAGCTGCGCTCGTCGCCGAGCAGCTCGGCCTTGAGCTGCGGCGCGAGCTGCTCCGGGTCGACCTCGACGAGGTTGCGCTTGCGCATCATCGCGGCGAGCTGGCGCACGGGCAGCGGCTGGCCGTTGCGGAGCTGCGCGAACACCTGCGCCGCCGCGTCGCCGAGCGGCGTGCCCACGCGCGCGAGCGCGTCGTGATCGTGGCCCGCGGCGAGCGCGGCGGCGGGCGCGGTGGTCGGCGCGGTGCGCGGCGGCGCGGCCTCGCGCGGCGGCGCGGCCTCGCGCGACGGCGCCGGGCGGGACTCGGCCGGCCGCGGCGGCGGCGTGTCGCGCTGATCGCGCTGCTGGGCGCGCTCCTGGCGGTGCCGGCCGCGCTCCTCGCGGCGCTGGCGGCGGCGGTCGCGCCGCTCCTCCCAGCGGTGCTTGCGCTCCTCGCGCGCGTTGATCTCCGGCATCATCGGCCGATCCTCGTCGGCGGTCTGCCGATCCTGGAACTCGGCGTGCGCCGACGCTGGCGCGCTCACTTCGCCGTAGATCTCGCGCAGCTCGCGCTCCTCGTCGGTCAGCGCGGCGGGCGTGGCCGCGGCGGCCTCGGCGCCCTCGGCGTCGTCTTCGTCGTCTTCGTCGTCCGCGTCGTCCGCGTCGTCCGCGTCGTCCGCGTCGTCCGCGTCGTCGTCCGCGTCGTCGTCCGCGTCGTCGTCCGCATCGAGCGGGGCCGGGACCGGGATGTTCTCCTGCGTCGCCTCGCTCGGCGTCTCGCCGAGGATCTCGGCGTCCTCGATGTCCTCGTCCGCGCCGTCCGCCTCGATGCGCGCGTCCGCGTCGTCCGCGTCGTCGTCCGCGTCGTCGTCCGCATCGTCGTCCGCGTCGTCGTCCGCGCCAGCGGCGAGGTCGTCGTCGTCGTCGTCATCGTCGTCGTCGTCGTGCGATGGGACGAACGGCTCGAGGTCCTCGGCGGCCGCGCCATGCAGGCCGGCCCGGCCGCCCGCGGTCGCCTCTAGCTCCTCGAGCGGATCGATCCGCTCGAGGTCCCGATCCGTGTCGCGCGGCTCACGCCCGGCCGGCGCGCCGACGACGTCGACCGGCAGCCGCTGCTGAGCGTCCTGCGCCGCCGACGGCCCCTTGCGCCGAGGCTGCGGCTTCTTGCCGCCGCCGCCGGCTGGCTTCTTGTCGGCCTTGCCGCCGCCGGCAGCCTTCTTTCCTTTGTCGGCCCTGTCGGCCCTGTCGGCCCTGTCGGCCCTGTCGGCCTTGTCGGTCTTGTCGGCCTTGCCTGCCTTGCCTGCCTTGTCGACCTTGCCACCTTTGCCGCCCTTTCCGGCCGGGGCCTGCTTCACCTGCGGTTTCTTGCGCTTCGACGTGCCCTCCCCTCCATCCCCGGCCGATTGCTTCTTTGCCATCGCCGCGTTCGTACCGTGCACCGCGAAGCTGCGTCAAGGCGCGCCCGGGCCCGTCACCGGCGACGCTCCACGAAATGCGGCGAAAAATTGCGTTCGTGCGAATCGCCCCGTAGCGTCGGTCGGGGCCGCCCCCGCCGGATGAGGTCGGTCCCCTCGCGCGTTTCCTCGGCATAAGGAGTTTGGAATGCAGCCCCGACGAATTGGAGTGTTACTGGGCGGCCTGTCGAGCGAGCGCGAGGTCTCGTTGCGCAGCGGTGAGGCCGTCCTCGCGGCCCTGACGATGCGCGGCCACGACGCGATCCCGATCTACGTCGACGGAGATATCGACGTCGCGCTCCGCCAGGAGCGGATCGATGCCGCGTTCATCGCGCTCCACGGCCGCGGCGGCGAGGACGGCTGCGTCCAGGGGCTGCTCGAGACGCTCGGGATCCCCTACACCGGCTCCGGCGTGCTCGCGTCCGCGCTCGCGATGCACAAGGCCAAGGCCAAGGAGCTGTTCCGGCTCCACAACCTGCCGACCCCCGCGTACTACACGCTGACGGCCAACGAGGCGACCAAGGACGTGCACGACCTCATGGGCGTGCACGGCGATTTCGGATTCCCGTGCGTGGTGAAGCCGACCCGCGAGGGCAGCTCGGTCGGCGTCGCGATCTGCCAGGCCGAGGCGGAGCTGGCACCTGCCGTCGAGAGCGCGCTGTGCTTCGACGACGAGCTGCTCGTCGAGCGCTACATCAGCGGCCAGGAGGTCTCGGTGGCGATCCTCGGCGACCGGGCGATCGGCGCCGTCGAGATCGCGCCGCGGAGCGGCTTCTACGACTACAGCCACAAGTACACCCGGGGCGCCACCGACTACTTCGTGCCGCCCCGGCTGTCACCGGAGCGCTACCGCGGCGTGCTCGTCCAGGCGCTGCGCGCGCACACCGCGCTCGGCTGCCGCGGCGCGACGCGCGTGGATATGATCGTGAGCGAGTCCGGCAACGAGTTCGTCCTCGAGGTGAACACGGTGCCGGGCCTGACCCCGACGAGCCTGGTGCCGAAGATCGCCGACGCCGCCGGCATCTCGTTCGGCGAGCTGTGCGAGATGATGCTGGCGGGCGCGACGCTCGACAGCCGCCGCGGGCGCGGCGAGCGCCGCGTGCTGCAGCGCGCGTACGTCGGCGACGATCGCCGGACGGCCGCCGCCGGCCACCACTGATCGATGCAGCGCCGAGCCGATCGCGTCGACGCTGGAGCCGCGGTCGACGGGCCGACGCCTCCCGCGACCGGGGCGCGCCCGCCGCGCGCCGGGGCGACGCGGCGCGAGCGCCGGATCCTCGCCGCCACCGCCGCCCTCGCCATCGGGGTCCCGGCCGGCGCGGCCGCCTGGGTCCGCGGCGCCACGGACGCGCTCGCGGCGCGCCTCACCGAGATCGCCGGGCCGGTGGTCGGCGGGCCGGGCGTGCGGATCGGCGGGATCGACGTCGACCTCACCGGCGCGATCCGGCTCCGCGACATCGCGCTCGGCGACCTGGTGGCGGCCGACGCGGTCGAAGCGTCCGTCGCGATGGGCGCGCTGCTCGAGGGCCGGCTGCGCGTGGAGCTCGTGCGCATCGACGGGCCGCGCGTCCGGATCCGCGTCGAACCGGACGGCGGCTCGGACCTCGCCCGCCTCGCCCGCTGGCTGGCCGACCGCGAGGCGCTCGGCCCGCAGCGGTCCGGGGCGTCCGGCGTGGCCGGCGGGTACGGCGGCGGGTACGCGCTGGGCCTGCCCCGTGTCCGCGTCGCGCGCGGCGCGCTGACGATCCAGGTGGCGGGCGCTGGCGAGCTCTCGGCCGAGGGCGTCGAGCTCGTCCCCGCGGCCGGCGGGGCGCGCGTGCTCACCGGCCCGGTCCGGCTCCGCGGCGCCTGGCACGGCGCGGGGGGCCGGATGGAGGTCGACGTCGCGTTCGCGCGGAGCGCGGCCGAGCTCTCGCTACCGGACGCGCGCCTCGGGCGCGTGCTCGCCGTCGGCGGCACCGGCACCGCGGCGAGTGGCGGGCGCGCCCCCCCGCTCGCGCTGCAGGGCGTCGCGCTCGGCCGGCTCAGCGCGGGCGCGCCGATCGAGCTCCGCGCCGCGGTCGTCGACGGCCCGGCGACGCGCCCGCTCGCGATCGACGTCGCGGGCGATGCCGGCGGTGCGCTCGCGATCACCGTCCGCGGCGAGCGGATCCCGCTCCGCGCGCTGGCCGCGCTCGCGCCCGCGGGCATGAGCACGGGCGACGCCCGCGCGAGCGGCACGCTGGCGATCCGCCCGCGCCCGGGCGGGCTCGCGCTGACCACCGACGCGACGATCGACGGCCTCGTCGTCGATCACCCGGCGTTCGCCGCCGAGCCCGCGCCGCTGGCGGGCCGCGTGCGCGGCGACGCCACGATCTCCCGCGACGCGATCGCGTGGACGCGCGGCGAGCTGGCGCTCGGCGCGGCGCGGATCTCGACGAGCGGCTGGGTGCGCCGCGGCGCGCCGGCGTCGCAGCGCGCCGGCGGGAACGCCGGCCAGCTCGCCGGCCGGATCGACGTCCAGCTCGCGCCCGCGCCGTGCGCCGACCTCTTCGCGTCGCTGCCGGCGGAGCTGCGCGGCCCGCTCGACGGCATGGGCCTGCGCGGCACGCTCGGCGCCCGCGGGAGCCTCGCGATCGATCTTTCGGCCCCGCTCGGCGAGGGCGCCGCGCTCGCCGGCTCGCTCCAGGGCGGCTGCGCCGTCACCGCCGAGCCGCCGGCCGCCGACGTCTCCGCCCTCGCCGCCCCCGGCGAGCAGCAGCTCCTCGACGGCTCGCGCCGCAAGGTCGGCCGCGGCGAGCCGGATCACGTCGCGCTGCGCGCGCTGCCGGCGTACGTCCCGGCCGCGTTCGTGGCGGTCGAGGACGCCCGGTTCTTCGCGCACGGCGGCTTCGACGCGGCGCAGATCGCGAGGAGCCTCGAGATCGATCTGCGCGAGCGGCGCCTGGTCCGCGGCGCCTCGACGATCAGCCAGCAGCTGGTCAAGAACGCGTTCCTCTCGCCGCGCCGCAGCGTCGATCGCAAGCTGCACGAGGCCGTGCTCGCCTGGCGGCTCGAGGCGCGGCTCGGCAAGCGCCAGATCCTCGAGCGCTACCTGAACGTCATCGAGCTCGGGCCGCGCGTCTTCGGCCTCGCGCCGGCCGCGCGGCACTGGTTCGGCGTCCCGGCGCGCGAGCTCACCGTCCGGCAGGCGGCGTTCCTCGCCGCGCTCACCGCGCAGCCGGCGCACCTGTCGCGCCGCGTCCGCCGGGCCGGCGGGCTCGATCCGGAGTCCGCCGAGCGCGTCGAGCTGGTCCTCCACGCCATGCGCGCGAGCGGCGCGCTCAGCGCCCGCGCCTACGAGCGCGCCCGGACCGCGCCGCTCCGCTTCGCGCCGTCAGCGCTCCGCGAGTAACGCGGCGTCAGACGCCAAGCCCCGGGCGGCGTCAGACGCCTAAGAACAGTCGGTTGCCGAAGTTCCGCTCGAGGTCCGCGGCGAAGATCTTCTGCGCCGCGCCGTCGATGTCGTAGGCGACGCGCTTGAACTCGAAGACCCGCTCCTCGGTGTCGTAGATCGTGTAGCTCGCGCGGTTGTCGTAATCGCGCGGCTGGCCCACCGAGCCGACCGAGATGATGTAGCGGTGCTCCGGCCGGATCACGAACTTCGTGGCCACGACCTCGAACACCTCGTCACGCGTCAGCGCGAACGACTTGCAGAGGTGGGAGTGGCCGATGAACGTGACCGTGTTGAGGTCGTCCCAGATGTCGAGGCATCGGGTCGCCTGCTCGACGGAGAAGATGTACTCGAACTCCTCGAGGTTGATCGGCGAGCCGTGGCAGAACGTGACCTCGCCCTCCCGCTGCTCGTACGGCAGCCCCCGCAGCCACTGCATGTTCTCCGGCTTCAGCTGCCGCGCGTGGAGGTCCAGCGCCTGGCGAGCCGCGTCGTAGTAATAGGAGTAGTCCATCCGGCCGGCCACCGCCGCGTCGTGGTTGCCGAGGATGGTGAACGAAGCTTTCTCGCGGATGATGTCGCAACACTCGTTCGGCGACGCGCCGTACCCGACGACGTCGCCGATGCAGACGTACTTATCGATCCGTTCGGACCGGTAGGCATCGACGACCGCGGAGAGCGCCTCGATGTTCGCGTGGACGTCCGAGAAGATCCCGATTCTCATGAGCGACAGCCGCTTCGCAGCATACCCGAAGTCACGCTCGCCCTGGCAAGTTCGACGAGAGATTGATCTACGACAGATCCGCAAAGCGGGCCTGCGCGCCGCCTCCGAGCCGTTCGCTCGCTCTGCCCCACAGCGCCTCACGTCTGGATCAGGTCGGATTCGTCGAGCTCGTCTTCGTCCTCTTCGATGAAGTCGCCCTCGTCGATCGACAGGAGGCCGGACTCACCCGCCTCGGGCCTTCCCTGATCGAGGGCCTCAAAGAATCGCCGAGAGAACGCGCGATTGACCGTGACATCCCGCCCCGGTTGCGAGCTGTTGTCACCGGGCCGCACCCGGACCTGATCGTTGGCGGCCGACGCGTGCAGCTCGAGGGCGTGCCGCGCGATCGGGGCGACGACGCTCTGCCCGCCCGCCATCGTCTCCACGGCTGAGCGGCCGCCGCGGACCGTGATGTGCGCCATCGCCCAGGCGACCCGCTCGGCGATGGCCGGGGGGACGCTCGAGCCGATCTTGCCGTAGGTGCTCGCGAGCGGCAGGAGCGCGGGCGGGCCGACCTGGCCGATCGCCCGCGCGATCTCGCGCCAGATCTCGGTCGGCTCGGTCATGAGGAGATCGATCACGGCCTGCGTCCCGTCCTCGTCGCGGAGCAGCGCCAGGGCGAGCGCGCAGCCGTGGCGGAAGAACGCCTTGCTCGACGCCAGGCCCTCGAGCAGCGGCACCTTCGCGCCGGCCCCGAGCTTGACGGACTTGCCGAGCACGCGCACCGCGTCGGCGCGGCTCATGCTGGCGGCCGCGGCGATCACCGGCCCGGCGGCGCGCGCGTCGCCGCGCTCGCACAGCTGGATCGCGGCGTCGAGCCGCTGCTGCTTGTCCTCGAGCAGCGCGAGCAGCTCGTCGATGGACTTCTGGCGCGGCAGCCCGAGCGCCGGCGTGCCGCTGATCGAGCCCGAGACGGTGGAGACCTCGTCGCTGGCGATCGCGCCGCCGCGCGCCTTGTGGAGCTCGACGCCCTGCGCGCGCGCCTCGTCGGCGATCGCCTTCTGGTTGTCGTCGGCCGCGTCGCTGTCGATGTCGAACGCGGTCGGGTGCCGGCGCAGCGCCTCGAAGCCGCGATCGAGCCGCACCACGAGCTCGCGCCGCGACCGCGCCAGCCCCTCGGTGACGGCGAGCTGCGCGAGCTCGGGGCCCATCCACAGGCCGAACCCGATGGCGCGCTCGAGCACGCGGTGCCGCAGCTCGCGCCACCGCGGCAGCGGAAAGCCGCGCAGGCAGACCAGGTAGTCCTCGCGGGAGGGGCGCGCGAACTTGCGCGTGATCGAGAGCGCCCGGCGGACCTGCTGCGCGGTGTCGAGCTGCGCGAGCTTGTCGTCGCGGAACTCGGCCGCGTCGGGCTGCTCCTGGCCGAGCAGGTCGAAGCCGGCGCCGAGCACGAGCTCCTTGGCGCGCGCGAGCGACGCCTCGCCCTCGGCCATCACGCCGCGCAGGTGGTCCTCGGCGGCGCGCGCGATGTAGCCGACGTTGTCGTGGAGCGGCGCGGTGAGCCGGACGCGGCGGACCCGCCGGCCGCGCGAGAGCACGTCGACGATGAGCTCGAACAAGTGCCCGAGCGCCGTGAGCGCGGTGCGGTCGCGCTCGCTCGCGATGTCGAGGACGACGGTGGAGATCTGCGCCGGCCGCGGCACCCGGAACGCCGCGGGCGGGCCGATGCTGAGCGCGATCACCGGATAGGTGGCGACGCGGTGGAGGAGCAGCCGGATGTCGAGCGCCTCGCCCAGGGCGCGCGCGAGCTGCTCGCCGACGACGAGCGCGATCCGCACGCCGGAGGCGTCGACGGTCACGGCCGGCGCCTGGGCCTGCGCGGCGCGCTCGAGCCACAGATCGGTGTTAGACGAGATCCGCAGCTCGGTGGTCTCGGTGGTCAGCGGATCGGTGCCGGGCGGGACGCTCTGCGGGTCCGCGGCCTCTCGCGCCGCGGCCTTGGCGCCGGTCGCGGCGCGGGCGTTGGCGGCGGCGTTGGCGGCGGCGTTGGCGGCGGCTTGCGCGGCCGCCGCGGCCTCGGGCCCGGCCGGCGCCACGTCGATCGACTCCATCGTCGATGGCTCGGCGTCGGGCGCGCCGGCCGCGGCGTCGGCTCCATCGTCGGCCGCGGCGCCGGCTCCATCGTCGGCCCCATCGCCGGCCGCGGCGCCGGCCCCATCGCCGGCCGCGGCCTCGGCTTCGTCCGCCTGCCCGCCCTCGAGCGCGGCGGCGATCTCCGCCACGGCGGCCGCGTCCATCTGCGCGGTCGGCCGCTCCGGCGCCCCGCCCTGCGCATCGTCGAGCTCGCGCGCGTCGGACTTCACGTGCGGCCGAGTCGCGAGGTCCTCGCGCTCGGGCGGCGGGCCGATCTGCGTCGCCTCCGTCTCGGACTCGTGATCGGTCACCCGCCGCACCAGCTGGCTCTGCGCGAGCGCGCGCAGGCGCGCCTCGCCGCGCAGCTTCTCGACCTCGGCGCGGGCCAGCTCCAGCTCGGCGGCGCGCGCCGCCAGATCGGCCTTCGCCACGTCCAGATCGATGGCGCGGCGCTCGACCTCGCGCGTCCGCCGGTCGTGCTCGGCGCGCGTCCGCTCGAGCTCGGCCTCGCGGGCGGTGAGCTCGGCGCGCCGGCGCTCGAGGTTCTGCGTCGCCTCGAGGAGCCGCGCCGACTCGAGCGCCGTGTGGGCGCGCGCCTCGACGTAGCTCCGCAGCCCGCTCGGGCCGTAGACCACCGCGAGCTCCTTGACGTACGCGGGCACCGGGGCGTCGTCGGCGCGCAGGCGCTCGAGCACGCGGATCCGCTCGTCGAGCTCGCGGTGGCGGTGCGCGTCGGAGAGCACCAGCACGAGCAGCTCGGCGGCGGGATCGTGGTAGAGCACCGGCACCGCGACCCGGATCGGCTCGCCGCCCTCGAGCCGCACGGTGTTGAGCGCCCGCGCCGGATCCTCGCTGTGCAGGCGATCGACGAGCTCGGGATCGGTCACCGCGTCGATCGTGGTGTAGACCTGCACCGGGAACAGGTCGCCGCGCGGGCCCGCCACGTGGACGGTCGCGGTCTGCGTTCGACCGAGCCCGCCGCGGTAGGCATTCTGCGAGGGCGCACGCGCCGTGGCTCGAGCCATCGAGGATGCATAGCGTCGATCGCACGCACGGCTCAAGCGCGATCACGCCGGGGCGGCCGCCCATCCGGTCCACCTACTCCACCTACTTATGTAACAGCCGCCCTATGCGGCGGGCGGCGGGCGGCGGCCGGTGGGCGGCGGGCGGCGGCCGTTCAGTTGACCGGGCCGCTCGGCTCGTCGCTCGTCGGCTCGGGGCCTAGCTCCGGCTCGGGCTCCGGACCTTCGGCCGCGCCTCCGTCCTCGCCGTCGTCCGCGCCGCCGTCGCCGAGCATCTGCGCGGCCACCGCGACGAGCACCTCGTGCACGTGCTCGAGCGTGTCGAGCCGGCCGCACAGCGAGTAATAGTCCTCGACGGAGACCTCGCCCATCCGCTCGAGCGCGCGCTGGACGTACGGGCGCATCCGCGGCGGCGCGTCGAACTCGGAGTCCAGATCGTCCAGGTCGGCCATCGCGATCGCCGCCGCGACGAAGCCGGCCGGCGCGAAGTTGAGCCCGGTCGGCAGCACCACCCGCCACTCGACGTCCTCGCCGCCGATCTCCCAGCGGCCGCCAAGCCGCCGGCGCACCACCTCGCCGAAGTACGCGCCGGCCGTGGCCACGACGAGCTGCACCGTGGCCGGCTTGTCGGCGCCGATGTCCGCCAGCGTGCGCAGGTAATGATCGAGGAGCGGTAGCGTGTCGCTGTCGTACTCGAGCGTCAGCCCGAGCGCGCGGCGAACGTACGTGACCGCCTGGTCCGCGTACTCGCTGACGCGCGCCGGCACGGTGTTCTCCATGCGGCGCAGCCTAGCCTGCTTTTCGGATCCCGCGAGGCGGAGATCGGCTACTGGACGACCGCGAAGCTGACGTTGCCGGAACGCGAGCGGAGCTCGATCAGCGACGGCGCCGTGCTCGCGTGCGGGCCGAACTGCGCCTCGATCCACCCGTCCGGCTGGGGCTGCGCCGCCGCGCCTCCGAGATCCACCTTGACCGCCCGCGCGCGGACCACGATCGCGCCGCCGCTCCGCATGCGGACCGTGACGTCGCCGCGGGCGCTCGCGACGATCATCCGGCCGCGGAGCGGGGCCTCGCCCTCGAGCACGATCATGCCGCTCACGGTGGTGAGCTCGACGTGGCGCGACCGTACGCGGCGGCCGGCGATCTTGCCCTCGGTCGCGGACGCGATCAGCTTCTCGCCGTTGATCGAGTCGAGGTCGATCTGCGACGAGAGCGTCTGCGCGTCGACCGAGCCGAACACCTGGGTGAGCTGCGTCGGCCCCGACATCGAGTGCGTCGACAGCTCGCCGGAGACGTTGCGCACGGCGATCCGGCCCGAGGCCGTGTCGAGATCGCCGCCCGCGTCCATGTTCTGGATCTCGAGCGCGCCGGAGCTCGACGCCGCCTCGATCCGCGCGTCGCGCGGCGCGCGCACGATCAGATCGAGCTTCACCGCGCCGCGCAAGAGCGGCCGCACCTCGCGCCCGCCGTCGACGGTGGTGGTCAGCCGCACCGTGCCGTCGGGGCTCGGCGTCAGCGAGATGTGCAGCCGATCGAGCGCCTCCTCGGTCGGGCCCTGCTTGCGCGTCTCGATCTCGATCGTCGCCTTGTCGTGCCCCTCGACGCGCACGTCGCCGAGCGGGTTCTCGATCTCGACCTTCTTGAACGGGCGCCCCGGCGGCTGCAGCTCGAGCCGCGCGCGCTCGACGAGCGGCGGGTCGGCGGCGGCCGGGCCGGCGGCCGCGAGGAGCCCGACGAGCCCGACGAGCCCGATGAGCGCGCGCGCGCCGGCACCCAGGCGCATCACAGGGCGCGTCACGGGGCACCTCCGCTGGCCAGCGCCACGACCTCGTCGCGCGCGAGCGCGCCCTGGAGGTAGCGCACCACGGCGCGCCACGCGCGGTGGCGCGGCCTGCCCTCGCGCGCGGCGGCCACGGCCTGGCGCAGCGCCGCGTGCTGGTCGTCGAACGCCGCGCGCTGGTCGGCGGTCCACTCCGCGCGCGGCGCCTCGAGCTCCGCGACGAGCGCCGCGGCCGTGGCCGCGTAGCAGCCGCTGCGGCGCGCGTCGTCGAGCGCGAGGTCGGCGGTGGCGTCGGCCGCCTCGGGGATCTCGCATGACGCGGGGCGCGCCACCGGCGCGGGGCCGGGGCTCGCCTTGATCTCGGGCGTCGGGTGGACGATCACCTCGAGCACCGGTTCGGGCCCGGTCCCGGGCCCAGTCCCGGGACCGATGCCCGGCTCGCCGGCGCGGTGCGTCCGCCACCACAGCGCGGTCACCGCCGCGGCGGCGACGAGGCCGCCAGCAGCGAACCGCGGCAGCGCGGGCGTCCACCGCGCGAGCGCGCGGCGCCACCAGGGCCGGCGCGCCGCCGCCTCCTCGGCGGCCGCGAGCCGCGCCTGCACGCCGGCCCACAAGGCCGGCGGCGGATCGAGCACGGGCAGCGCGCGCAGCTCGTCACGCAGCTCGGCCTCCTCGGTGGCGACCTGCCGGCACGCGGCGCAGCCGCGCAGGTGGACGCGGACGAGCGTGCCGCCGTCGGCGTCGAGATCGCCGTCGAGGTACGCGGTCAGCCGGCGGCGGGTGTCGTCGCAGGTCATGTCTCGGTCCCGCGGGGCGCGCGCGCGCCGCGGTCCCCCAGGCTATCACCGAGCAGCTCGCGCATGCGCGCGCGCGCCTTGTGCAGCTGCGACTTGCACGTGCCGACGCGGCAGTCGAGGATCGCGGCGCACTCCTCGTGCGACAGGCCCTCGACGTCGTGCAGGACGAGGATCGCGCGGTACCCCGCGGGGAGCCGCCCGAGCGCCGCCTCGATCCGCGACGCGAGCGCGGAGTCGCGCTCGGTGGCCGGCGGCGCGGGCAACTCGGTCAGGTCGTCGTCGCCGACCTCGTGGCGGCGGCCGCGGCGCGCCAGGTGCGAGAGCGCCGCGTTGACCGTCAGCCGGTAGATCCACGTCGACAGCGCCGAGTCGCCGCGGAAGGCGGCCAGGCCGCGGAACACGCGGACGAAGACCTCCTGCGCCACCTCTTCGGAGTCGGACGCGCCGACGATCCGGTGGGCCATGCCGAACACGCGCCGCTTGTACTGGTGGTACAGCATCTCCATGGCGCGGGCCTCGCCGCGCCGGCAGGCGGCGATCAGCTGGGCATCGTCGGCGAGCGCGGCGGCCACCCGGGGGCGCGGCTCGGCGAGCGAGGTTGGTAAAGATGGAGGCGAGGATGCGGGTGCTGCTTCGGCGAGATCGGTCACGTGGTCCCCAGGGTGCTCGCTGCCGGACGACGGCTTGTCGGCCGTAGGACCGGAAGGGTCGGAAACGCGTTGCCTGGAGCGCGGAGCGGACACGAGCTTGGGCACCCTAGCACCTACAACGCAGGCCCCATCGACCGCTTTCGGCCCGGGGACCCGGCTCGCGCGGGGCCCCGGATTCTGCCGGTTCATGCCGTGTCGGTGTCGTCATTAGTGAAGACCGTGGCGCGGCCGCGTAGCGGCCGCTGAGCGGCCGCTACGCGGCCGCTCCTCCGTACCGGTGAAGTCGATCGCGGCGACAAGATTGCAGAAGAGATGTCGGCCGGAAGTCCGACACGTGGGTGGCCTGGGGTATGCTGCCGGCCGTGCACGCGCCTCTCGTGGTTGGCCTCGGCCGGGTCGGGGTCGCGATCTCTGGGCTGGGCCCGAACTTACCGGAGGCCGATGCCCACGTCGCTGACCTCGCCGCGTTCGCGACCACCCCGGCGCCCGGCATCGCGGTGGCGCTCCGGGCCGCGCTCCGCCTGGGGTGCCGCGCTCGCGCCGCCGGCAGCCACGGCGCCGATCTCATGGGCCAGCTCGCCCGGACGGCGCTGCGGGAATCCGGAATCGACGTCGAGATGCTGCGCGCAGCGGGGATCTCGGCGTGCGACGTGGTGCTGGTCGCCGGCGACGGCACGCTGCGCACGCGCTACGACGGCGATCGCGGCGAGCCGGTCCCGAGCGACGCCCAGACCACGCTCGCCGGCGCGTCCGCGCTCCTGATCGATGGCACCGATCCCAAGGATCAGCTGCAGGTCGCCGAGCTCGCCCGGCGCAGCAAGCTGCCGGTGATCTTCGATGTCAACGAAGTACGCGAAGGCACGGCCGAGCTGGTCGCGAGCTGCGACATCTTGATCGCGTCGGAGCGCGAGGCCTCCGAGCTCGCGCCGCGCGGCGAGCTGACCGACGCGCTCGGCGAGCTGCTCACGCTCGGGCCGCGCGCCGTCGTGATCACGCTCGGCCCCGACGGCGCGATCGGCCGCCACGGCGAGCAGGTCGTGCGGTGCCCGCCGTTCCCGACCGAGGTGCTCGACAGCCACGGCGCCGGCTCCGTCTTCCACGGCGCGTTCGCCGCCGCGCTGCTCAGCGAGGTGCCGTTCGCGCGCTGCATGGAGCTCGCGGCCGCGGCCGCGGCGATCTCGGTCCGCGAGCTCGGGCCGTGGTCGGGCATGCCGAGCCGCGACGACGTGCTCGCGCTCGTGCGCCAGCGCCGCGCCTAGCTAGCTAGCGGCGCTTCGGCCGGATCCCGACGTCGCTGCCCTCGAGGCGGAAGTTCGCGTCGGCGGCGGCCATCTGCTCGGCCTCCTTCTTGGAGCGGCCGACCGCCCGCGCCCACTCCTCCTCGGCGATCGTCACGGCCACGACGAAGCGCTTGTCGTGATCGGGCCCGAGCTCCTGGACCACGCGGTAGGTCGGCGTGGCCTTGAGCCGCGCCTGCGCGGTCTCCTGGAGCCGGGTCTTGAAGTCATAGAAGTTCTTGATCTCGGCGGCGTTGATCCGATCGATGAGCAGCCGCTCGACGAGATCCCACGCCGCCTGGAAGCCGCCGTCGAGGTAGACGGCGGCCACGATCGCCTCGAACGCGTCCGCGAGGATCTTGGGCTTCTCGCGCCCACCGGACTTCTCCTCCCCCCGGCCGAGCAAGAGGTGGCGGCCGAAGCTGAGCTGGCGCGCGACCTCCGAGAGCCCCTCCTCGCTGACGACCTGCGCGCGCGTGACGCTGAGATCGCCCTCGTGCGCGTGGGGGAAGCGGTCCATGAGGCGCTGGCCGACGAGCAGCGACAGGACGGCGTCGCCGAGGAACTCGAGGCGCTGGTTGTCCTCGAGGCGGGCGGTCTCCTTGCCCTGCTCGTTGCAGAAGCTCGCGTGGCGCAGCGCCTTCTCGAGCAGGCTGGCGTCGTGGAACGTGTAGCCGAGGATGGCTTCGAGCTCGCCAAGGGAAGATGGCTCGGGCACGACCCATGGTACCCTCGACGCAGTGGAAGCGCTGCGCGAGCGTTTCGGCAAGTATCACGTCCTCGAGAAGATCGCGCAGGGCGGGATGGCCGAGGTCTACAAGGTCAAGACCGTCGGCATCGCCGGCTTCGAGAAGATCCAGGCGCTCAAGCGGATCTTGCCCCACTCGGCCCGCGAGGGCCGGTTCATCCGCAGCTTCATCGACGAGGCGCGGATCGCCGTCGAGCTCACGCACCGAAACATCGTCCAGGTGTTCGACTTCGGAAAGGCCGATGGCGAGCTGTTCCTCGCCATGGAGCTGATCGAGGGCAAGGACCTGCGCACAGCGCTCAACGACGGCGTCGCCCGCGATCTCATGCCGACGCCCGAGATCGCGGCGTACATCGTCGCGGAGGTCGCGGCCGGCCTCGACTACGCGCACCGGAAGACCGACGTCTACGGCAGCTCGCTCAACATCGTGCACTGCGACGTGTCGCCGTCGAACGTGATGCTGTCGGACGACGGGTACGTGAAGATCCTCGACTTCGGGATCGCGCGCGCCACGTTCGCGGCGGCGCTCGAGCGGCGGCGGCTGCGCGGCAAGCCGCGCTACATGGCGCCCGAGCAGACGTTCGGCGAGCCGCCGACCCCGGCGTCCGACGTGTTCGCGCTCGGCATCATCGCGTGGGAGCTGTTCACCGGCCTGCCGCTGTACCGCGGGCCCGATCTGCGCTCGATCCTCGAGCTCGTGCGGCACACCGACGCGCCGCGCATCGATCAGATCAATCCCCGGGTCCCGGCCGAGATCGTCGACGCGGTCGCGGCCGCGCTCCACCGCGAGCCGGGCGCGCGCGGCACGGCCGCCGACCTGCACGCCGCGTGCGCGCGGACGGCGATGATGGCCGGCGCGCGGCAGCTCGCGGGGTGGCTCGCCGAGCTCGAGCTCCGGCCGAGCACGGTCGCGATCGATCGGCCGCCCGAGGTGACCTCGCTCAGCGTGCCCGAGCCCGGCCCACGCGAGGCGACGTGGCGGCCGTCGGCGCGCTCGATCACCCGCTCGCTGGCGAGCGCGGCGATCCCCGATCTGATGTCCGCGCCGGGCGCGATCGTCGCCGGGCGGCCTGGCGCGGGCACGCCGCCCGGCGGGCTCGGGGCCGGAACGCCCGACTTCCCCGACGATCCGGACGCCGACGAGCTCCCTACGACGCGCGCCCCGCGGATCGAGCTCGATCCGCGCGCCGACGAGGCGGAGATCCCGACGGCGACCACGGCGCCGGCGCAGCGCAGGCGCGCCGAGCCGGCGGAGCCCGCGCCGTGGCGCGAGGCCCCCGGCGACGCGGCCCCGCACCGGATCCTCGAGCAGACGCTCAGCCTGCACGAGCCGCTGCCGGCGATCTTGACGGCGCCGGTGCCCACGCGCGCGCCGGCGCCGGCACGGGCGCCCACGCCGGTCTCCGCGCCGGTGCCCGCGCATGTGCCGCCGCCGCCGCCCGCCGCCGTGCTGACCGAGCCGTACCTGCGGCCGTCGATCACCTCGCTGATCCCGCCGCTGGCCCTGGTCGAGGACACGAGCTACGACGAGCTCGACGTCGAGCCGTCGGTCGACTCGGCCGCCGACGCCGCGCGCGCGCCGGAGCTCGACGAGCCGATCGACGACGACCTCGGCGCGATGGCGGCCGGGCTGCCCGCCGAGCGGCGGCGCACCGTGATCGTGGCGGCCACCCTCGCCGGCGCGCCGCCCGACGTGCTGCGCACCCTGACGCGCAGCCTCGGCGAGCTCGCGTACCAGCGCGGCGGGGTCGCGCTCGAGCTCGAGGACGACTCGCTCGTGATCGCGTTCGGCCTCGAGGTCGCCGGCGAGGACGACACCGCCGTGGCCATGGGCTGGGCGCTCGACGCCGCCGCGATGGCGCGCGACGCCGCGGGCGGCGCCGGTGCCGGGCCCGCGCTGCGGATCGGCGCGCGCACCAGCGTGCAGGTGCAGGTCGGCCCCGACGGCACGCCCGGACTGCCGCCGGACGCGCTCGAGGAGGTGAAGGCGCTCGCGCGCGAGGCGGCGCCGGAGCGGCCGATGTTCGTCGGCGGCGCGGGCCGGCTGACGAGCAGCCTGTACGAGCTGCGCGAGGTGCCCGCGCCGCGCCGCGTCGCCCGCCGGAGCCGCGTGCTCGAGGTCGTGGGCCCGCGCAGCTTCGACGAGCGCGACCGCGCGCGCCTCGAGCGGCGCGGCACGTTCATCGGGCGCGCCGCGCAGCTCGCCGAGCTCGAGGCAGCGTTTGCGCGCGCGATCGCCCTCGATCGCCGGCTCACCGTGATGGTCCTGGGCGCCGCCGGCACCGGCAAGAGCCGGCTCGTCGCCGAGCTGATCGCCCGCCTCCGCGCGCGCCCTCCCGAGATCCGCGTGATCACGTGCGCGGCGTCGCCGGCCAGCCACCTGACGCCGTTCGCGCTGCTCATCGATCTCTACCAGGCGGCGCTGCGGCTGCCGCCAGCGCGCGGCCGCGGCGCGCGCGCCCAGGTCCTGCGCCGCCTCATGCGCGTGCTCCTCGAGGCCGGCGTCGCCACCGAGCGCGCGAAGGCGATCACGATCGATCTCGATCGCGCGATGGAGCTGCGCGACGGCGAGGCGGTCGGCGCGCGCGAGGCGGCCGATCTCCGGCCGCGGCTCGCGGCCGGGCTGTCGCGGTTTCGCTCGGTCGGGGTCGACCGCGAGCGCCCGCTCGTCACGGTGATCGAGGACGTCCACCTCGCCGACAGCGCGAGCCTCGAGGTCCTGCGCCACCACCTCGGGATGCCGGCGAGCGCGCCGGAGATCCTCGTGATGACGGCGCGCCCCGAGGAGCTCGCCCCCGCGGGGCCGCTGCCGGCCGATCTGTGCGTCCCGCTCAGCGATCTGGTCGGCGGCGAGCTGCGCGCGCTGATCGCCGACCGGCTCGGCGACGCCGCCTCGCCGCTCAACATCGCGGCCGTCCTGTCGCGCGGCGGCGGCAACCCGATGTTCGTCGAGGAGCTCGCGCTCGCGGTGCGCGACGCCGGCAAGAGCGGCGAGGCGGTGCCCGCCTCGGCGCGCGACGTGGTCTCGGCGCGCATCGATCGGCTGGCGCCCAAGGCGCGCGCCGCGCTGCGCTTCGCGGCCGTGCTCGGCGGCGGCGTGCGCGCGCGCCTGCTCGCCGAGCTGCTCGGCGAGGGCTCGCTCGAGCCCGAGCTCGACGAGCTGGTGCGCGCCGGCTTCTTGGTCCGGCCCGAGACCGCGGCCGGCTCGGCGGAGGGCGAGCTCGTGTTCGCGCGCGGGCTCGTGCGCGAGGTCGTCTACGACGCGCTGTCGGCGCGCCAGCAGCGCGAGGGCCACGCGCGCGTCGGCCGCCTGCTCGCGTCGCGGTTCTTCGCCGGCCGCGAGGAGCCGCCGGCCCTGATCGCCGATCACCTCGAGCGCGGCGGCGAGGCCACCGGGGCCGCGGCGTTCTGGCTGCGCGCCGGCCGGCTCGCGCTCACCGCGTCCGACGCCGCGTCGGCCGCCGCCAGCTTCACCCGCACGCTGAGCCTCGAGCACGATCTCGGCAGCGCGCCGCCGACGCCCACCTCGCGCGCGCGCCGCCGCGAGGCGCTCGCCGGGCGCGAGGAGGCGCACCGCCTGATGGGCGATCTCGCGACCGACGCCGGCGATCTCGACGAGCTGGAGCGGCTCTCCGGCGACGAGCCCGCGCGGCTCGCCGACGTCGCGCTCCGGCGCGCGCAGCGCAGCTTGCGGCTCGGCGACTACGCCGCCGCCCGCGCCGCCACCGACGCCGCGGAGGAGCGCGCGACCGTCGCCGGCGACGACCGGCTGCGCGGCGAGGCGCTGCGCGTGCGCGGCGAGATCCTCGAGCGGCTCGGCCGGTTCGACGAGGCGCTCGAGGCCGTGACCGCGGCGCGCGAGCGGTTCCGCCGGCTGCGGCTCGTCACCGAGGAGATGGGCGCGCTGGTCGGCCGCGGCCGGATCCACCTCATGCGCGCGCGCTACGAGTCGGCGCGCGACTCGTACCGCCCGGTGCTCGCGTTCATCGAGCAGAGCGGCGATCCGTGGCTCGAGCGGATCGCGACGAACCACCTCGCGATCGTCGATCTGTGCCTCGGCAACTACCAGCGCGCGATGGACGCCGCCGAGCGCTCGCTCGAGCTGTGCCGGCGCCACGGCGACCGCGCGCGCGAGGGCGACGGCCTGGCGGTCACCGGCGCGATCCTGCTCGAGGTGGGCCTCCTCGACGCGGCCGCCGCGACGTTCGACGAGGCGCTCGCGATCCTCCTGCGCACGTCCTCGCGGTGGAGCCGCGCGGACTGCCTGATCTACGCCGGCGTGTGCGAGCTCCGGCGCGCCCGCCCGGGCGGCCTGCCGATGCTCGACGAGGCGCTCGCCGAGGCGCGCCGGCTCGGCGCGCGCTACATCGAGGCGAACGCGCTGATCTCGCGCGCGGAGGCAAACCTCCGCCGCGGCGCGATCCACGCCGCGCTCGACGACGCCGCCGAGGGCACCGCCGTCGCGCGGGACGCCACGCTCGTGGGCTACGAGATCAAGGGCCTGGCGCGGCACGCGCTCGCGCTGGTGCGGCTCGGCGCGCAGGGCGGCGAGGCGCCCCGGCTCGTCGAGCGCGCGCTCGGCCTGTTCGAGTCGCAGCGCCACCTCGAGGGGTCCGAGGAGGAGGTGCTCCTGGCCTGCGCCGAGGTCCTGCGCGCCGCCGGCGCGGCCGAGCGCGCGCGGGAGATCGTCGAGCAGGCGCGCGCGTCGGCGTACCGGAAGCTCGACGCGCTCACCGATCCCACGTGGCGGGCGGCGTTCCTCGGGAGCCCGCACATCCGCGAGCTGCTCGGCTAAGCGAGCCAGCCGCCAGCGAGCACGCGATCGCCGTCGTAGATGACCGCCGCCTGGCCGGGCGCCGCGACCGTGGCCTCGGCCAGGACGACCGTCGCGCGATCCGCCGCGATCTGGATCGACGCCGCGATCGGCGCGCCGCGGTGGCGCACCTGGACGGCGGCCTCGAGCGCGGCGGCAGGCGGCGACAGCCAGCGCAGATCGCGGATCGTGAGCTCGCGGCGCTCGGCCGCCGCCTTGGGGCCGACGCGCACGACGCCCGCCGCTGGATCGAGCCCGGTGACGTAGAGCTTGTCCTTCGTCGTCAGGTTGCCGAGGCCGCGGTGCTGGCCGAGCGTGAACCGGTGCGTGCCCTCGTGGCGGCCGAGCACGGCGCCGTCCTGCCCGACGATGTCGCCGGCGCGGGGCAGCGCGCGGCCGCGGCGCAGCGCCTGCGCCGACACGAAGCCCGCGTAGTCGCCGTCGGGGACAAAGCAGATCTCCTGCGACTCCGGCTTCTGCGCGTTCGGCAGCGCGAGCCGCTGCGCGTGTTCGCGGACCTCGTCCTTCGTCATGCCGCCGAGCGGGAACCGCACCGCCGCGAGCTCGTGCGCCGGCATCGAGAACAGGAAGTACGACTGGTCCTTGCCCGGATCGCGCCCGCGGCGCAGCGCGCCGCCGGTGATCTGCGCGTAGTGGCCGGTGACGAGCACGTCGGCGCCGATCGCGCGCGCGCGCGCCAGGAGCGGCGTGAACTTGATGTGCTGGTTGCACCGCACGCACGGGTTCGGCGTCTCGCCGGCGAGGTAGGCCTCGACGAAGTCGTCGACGACGGTGGCGGCGAACTCGGCCCCGAGGTCGACGACGTAGAACGGGATCCCCAGGTGCGCGCAGACGGCGCGCGCGTCCTCGACGTCGCGCGGGCCGCAGCACCGGCCGCCCGCCGAGGCCGCCGTGCCGCGCGCGTCGTAGAGCCGCATCGTCATGCCGACGACCTGGTGGCCCTGCTCGACGAGCAGCGCGGCCGCCGTCGCGCTGTCGACGCCACCCGACAGCGCCGCGACGACGAGCGCGCCCGGCGGCAGATCCTCGGTCATTGGTTCATCCCGCGGCGTGCATCCCGGCCGCGAGCGGCGTATGTAGCATGCGGGCGATGGCCGCGGCGCAGCCAAACCGATGCGAGGTGGAGGCGACCTCCCTCGACGAGGTCGGGCGAGGTGTCGGCCGCGAGCCCGAGGGGGCGTCCGCGGTCGCGCGCGAGATCCATGTCGCGGATCTCTTGCCCGGCGAGCGCGCCGAGGTCGTCGTCGATCACGCGAGCCCGCACCGGCCCGCCGCGTGGGGCCACATCGTGCGCCGGCTCGGGCCCACCAGCCCCGATCGGGTCCTCCCGCCCTGCCCCGCGTTCGGCCGCTGCGGCGGCTGCGTCTGGCAGCACCTGGCGTACCCGGCGCAGCTCGCGGCCAAGCGCGCGCGCGTCGTCGAGGCGCTCGCGGAGGTGCCCGCCGTGGCGACCGGGGCCGTCGCGATCGCCGGCGTGGTGCCGTCGCCCGCGATCGTCGGCTACCGCAACAAGGGCAAGTACGTCGTCGGCCGCGCCGGCGATCACCTCGTGCTCGGCGCCTACGCGCCGCGCAGCCACCACGTGATCGACACGCTCGGCTGCCGCGTGGTCGCGCCGATCATCGACGAGCTGGCGAGCTGGATCCGCGGCGCGGCCGAGGGCGCCGGGCTCGCGGCGTACGACGAGACCCACCGCGCGGGCGAGCTGCGCTACGCGATCGTGCGCGAGGCGGAAGGCGACGCGCTGATCGCGCTCGTCGTCGCGCCGCGCGCGCCGCGCGGCAAGCTCGAGCAGGCGGCCGCCGCGCTGTCCCGGCACCCCGCCGTGCGCGGCATCGTCGCGATCGAGAACGATCGCCGCGACGGCGCGATCGTCCCGTCCGGCGCGAGCGCGCAGGTGCTGAGCGGCCACGGCTTCGTCGTCGAGCACGTGGCCGGCGTCGCCGTCGAGGTCGGCGCTGGCGAGTTCCTGCAGGTGAACCGCGCGCAGGCGGCCGCGCTCTACGCGCGGGTCGCGGTGCTCGCCGAGGCGCGCCCCGGGCTCCGCGCCGTCGATCTGTTCGCGGGCGTCGGCGGCATCGGGCTCTCGCTCGCGCGGGCCGGCGCCACCGTCACCGCCGTCGAGCTCGATACCGAGGCCGTCGCCCAGCTGCGGCGCGCGGCGCAGAAGGCGGGCCTCCCGCTCGAGGCGCTCGCCGCCGACGCCGGCGCGCTGCCGCCGCACGCGCGCGAGGCGCTCGCCGGCCGCGTCGACGTGGCGGTCGTGAACCCGCCGCGCAAGGGCCTCTCGCCCGGCGCGCGCGACCTGCTCGTCTCGCTCGGCGCGCCGGTGGTGATCTACGTGAGCTGCGGCCCCGAGTCGCTCGCGCGCGACCTCGCGGCGCTGGGCGCGGCCGGCTTGGTCCCCGACGCGATCGAGCCGTTCGATCTGATGCCGGGCACCGCGCAGATCGAGACCGTGGTGCGGCTGCGCCGCCGCGCGGCGTAGCCCGGGCCGCCCGGGGCCGGCCGGCCCGGCCGGGCTCAGGGACAGAGGAGCGTGATGGACCGGATCCGGATCGCGCTGTCGACCGCCGCGTCATTCGTCTGATCGCCGATCGCGAGCGCGCCATTGGAGACGAAGCCGTTGCGCGTGAGCGCGGCGATGCCGTCGATCTTCACGCGCGCGGTGGTGCTCGCGTCCACCGCCACCTCGAGCGTGTGGTAGGTGTTGTTCACGACCGTCGTGGTGAACGCCTGCGTGTCGTCGGCCCACCCGATCGATCCGCCGTCGAGGTAGATCATCTGGCTGCGATCGTTGCCCGCGCCGAACGGCGGGGTGTACGACGCCATGATCGCGGTGGCCGAGTCGAAGCTGTTGTGCGGGTTCACGCGCTCGACGAGCAGCACGACCTGGACGCGGAACGGCGGCGGCGGCAGCGCGCCCGGGTAGTTCAGCAGCAGCTGGCCGCTCGTCGATGCGCCGGTCGACGTGCTGGTGTCGAGGCGCACGTAGTCAGGCCCGTACGAGAGGGTCGCCGGCGGCTGCATGACCACCGACCAGCCCTGCGGCTCCACCATCGTGCCGCCGAGGAGCAGGGTCCGCGGGCACGTGGCGGACGCGTCCACCACGGCACCGTCGCTGCCCGGTGGCCCCGGCGCGTCCGCCGGCTCGTCCTTGACCTCGCCGCAGCCGAGGAGCACCACGATCGCGATGGAAGAGCCGCGCGCTACCATCGCGCGAGCTTAGCGCGCCGCGCGGCGTCAGCGCGCCGGGAGCGCGAGCGCCGACGCCAGATCGATCCGGACCGTCGCGCCGTCCTCGACGTGGATGGCGCGCGACAGCCGGCGGCGGGCGTCGCCGAGGTCGATGACGATGCGCAGCTCGCCGTCCGGCGCGGGCATCCGCGCCTGAAAGCGGCAGTCGCCGATCAGCGTGCCGGGCCGCGCGACGCGCCGGAACGTGCTGATCGACTCGCCGCGCACGACCAGCTCGGCCTCGAGCTCGCGGACGCGCGGCTCGGCTTCGCCCAGCTCGATCACGACGGTGCCGGTGATCCCCGCGTGCGGGTCCTTCTTCCAGGCGTCGTACGCGATCAGGCCGACCATGCCGAGGAACAGGACCGGCGCGATCCGCTTGCGAAACAGCTCGTACCCGGTCACCGGCGCGTTCTAGCACGCCGGCCGCCGCGCAAAAACTGGCCCCTCGCCCGCGCGGGGCTCTAGCCTGTGCGCATGCGGTCCAAGGCCCTCGCCGCCGCGATCGGCTCGATCGCCGCTGGCGCCTGCGCGGGCCGGCCGCCTGCTCCGAGCTTCGCCGCGCCGACGTTCCTCCCCGGCGCCTCGGCGCCCCGGACGTCGGATCCGATGCCGCCCGAGGAGGCGCCGATGGAAGCGCCCGCGGAGCTGACCGGGCGGGCGCCCGCGAAGGCGCGCGAGAAGGCGCCCGCGGACCGGCCGCGCGCGCCTGTCCGCGTCGTGACCGCCCCGCCGATCCGCAGCGTCTCCGCCGACTCCGCCGCCTCGAAAGCGGCGAAGCCGGCCCGGCCCACCGAGCTGTCGAAACCATCCAGGTCAGCCCAGCAGGACGAGCCGGACAAGCCGGCCCAGCCCACCCAGCCGGACGAGCCGGACAAGCCGGCCAGGACCGCCGAGCTGTCAAAGCCGACCCAGCAGGCCAAGCCGGCCGCCCCGCCCTGCGACGACGATCGGCCGGGGCTGCGCGCGCCGCACCGCGGCACCGATCCGCCGCCGCCCCGGCTCCGCGCGCCCGCCGATCTGCGCGCTCTCGTCGGCCGGCGCGACGCGCGCGACGCGCTCGCCGCCGTGGCTGCGTGGTCGCGCGAGCTCGGCGCGCCGTTCTCCGCCAGCTCCGGCGCCGCGCTCGTGTCGTGGGCCGCCGAGTCGCGCCGCCTCCGCTCGCCCGACGAGGCGCCGCGGCCCGGTGACCTCCTCGTCTTCGACCAGGCCCAGAGCGACGACGCCTCCGATCTCGTCGCGATCGTCGTCGATCGCGACGACCGCGGCGTGACCGAGCTCATCTACCTCGCCGGCGGCGTCGTCCGCCGCGGCCTCGTCGACGCGAGCCGGCCCGCGATCCACAGAGACGCCAGCGGCGCGACGGTCAACACGTACCTCCGTCACGGCAGGCGCTGGCCCGGCAAGGGCATGCACTACCTCGCCGGCGAGCTGCTCGGCCACGTCATCCGCATGCGCTGACGCATCGCGCCCGGGCCGGCGGGCGCACCGGCGCCGCGGCGCTCACGGCGCCGGATACTCGAGGTCCACCGTCAGGTCGCCGGTCAGCGTGTGCTTCACCGTGCGGCACGCGGCGGCGTAGTCATTCGGATCGGGATCGGTCCGGCAGACCCGGAGCGAGATCTTCGCCCCGGCGATGTCCCGCAGCGTGAAGCGGCCGCTCGCGTCGGTGTAGTCGCCGGTGCCGCGCTGGAAGCCGGGGCGGAGCTCGGTCTCCATGTTGATGTGGATCCCGGCCTTCGGCTGGCCCTTGTGCCGGAGCACGCCGCTCACCGTGTAGACCGGCAGCGGCTTCGGCAGCTTGAAGTCGATCTTCGAGACGAGCGCCGAGCGCACGACCTTCACCCGCTTCGCGGCCGCCTCCGCCGGGACGCCCGGGTAGAACGTCGTCGGAAAGGGCGCCCGCGCGTCGGGCCCGCCGTCCTTGGGATCGTTCACGAGGACCGTGTACTCGCCCGCCTGCACGCCCAAAAGCTCGTACTCGCCCTTGGCGTTCGTCATCACCCGGAGCGGGTTGCGCGCCGCGGTGCCCTGCGCCGAGACCGGCACGTTCGCCGCCGGCTTCCCGGCGTGATCGAGGAGCGTGCCGCGGATGCGCCCGTTGTATTGCAGGACGAGGTCCTGGCTCGCGCACGCGGACGGATCGGTGAGCTCGATCGCCGGCGTGCTCGGCCAGCGCACGCGCGTGCCCGGATCGACGACGTCGAGCGTGTGCTGGCCGGGCGGGAGCCAGAGTCGGTACCGGCCCGCCTCGTCGGTCTTCGCCGCGTGCTGGGTCCCCGGCACGCGGACGGTCACGCCAGCGCGCGGCGCCTGCTGCTCCTGCTCGTCCTCGAGCCGGACCTCGCCGAACACCTCGCCGAGCGAGCGGCTCGGGAGGTCGCGCGCGTACGCGAGGTCGTCCTGCGCCCGCTCGAGCCGGCGCGTCCGCCCGCACAGCCCCGCGTACCACCTGCCCTCGCGGTCGCTCGCGTAGACGAAGTACTTCTGGCCCGCCGTGAACGTCGCGCCACACATCCCGCCGCCGTGGACGACGACCGTCTTCTGGCCCCCCAGGCCCTTGAATTCTTCCTCGACGGTGAACGTCGCCGCCGTCAGAAACTCCGGCGTCGTCCTGGTGCTCGCGACCTCGCCGACGAAGACGAGCGCCGCGCGCGCGTACACTCCGCACGGCGGGGGCGGCGGCAGGCAGCTGCACGCCTCGGCGGGGCGATCCGCGGCGAGCAAGATCCCGGCGCAGGCGACCGCGGCGAGCTTCATGCTTCCGATACTACGCCGCGGCCATCCAGCTCATTCCGGCGCCGCCCGCGCGGCCTCCGGGCCAGAGACCAGACTCTGTGCGTGGGGCGGGACTCGAACCCGCACGCCTCTCGGCAAGGGCTTTTAAGGCCCTCACGGCTACCATTTCGTCACCCACGCGGCGACCACGCCACCGTAGCACGTGCGTCGGCGCGTTCCGCTCAGGCCGGCGCCGGCTCAGGGTGTGCTGCTGCCCCCGCCTGCACCGCCCCCCCGCCGCGACGGGTCCGACTTGAGGCACGGCAGCTCCGGGCAGTCCGGATCGTCGGGCGGCTTGGGCGGCGGGTCGGGCGGCTTGACCTGCACCGCGGCATCAGGCGGCGCGGGCAGCGGATCGGGCGGCTTGGCCTGCGTCCCGGCATCGGGTGGCGTGGGCTGCGTCCCCGGATCGGGTGGCTTGACCTGTGTCCCCGGATCGGGTGGCTTGACCTGCGGCACGGGGTCTGGCCGCTTGGGGCCGATCGCCTTGACGACCGTGGGCCTGCCGGAGACGCCCTTCACGAGCTCCTCGGTGTGCTCGATCTTCTCGCGATCCGGCACCAGCTCGATCAGCGCGTCGCCGTACCCGCGCAGCGTGAACAGGTACTGCCGCGGCCCGCGCCCCGGTGTCACCGAGAACTTGCGCGGCGTCTTGCCGAACACGGCGCCGGTGGTCAGATCCTTCACGATCGCGCCGCGCGGCTTGGTGTCGAGGATCACCGTCACCTTCTCCGGCAGCGGCGGTGGTGGCGGCGGCGGCGGCGGCGGTGGCGGCACCACGGCGACGGCGGCATCGGGCACCGCGGCATCGAGCGTGACCAGCGCCGCGCCCGACGCGCTGCCGGGCTCGCTCGGCGCGGCCGGGCCGCGGTCGCGCTGCAGCATGAAGATCGCGGCGGCCGCGCCGCCCGCGAGCACGAGCGCGCCGATGACGAGCGGCGCCTTCGAGCTCCGCTTCTGCGGCGGCTGGTCGGCCTGCACCGACGGCGTACCGCTCCACGCGCCGGATCGGCCGGCCTCGGCCGGGGGGAGCGCCGTCGAGCCGCCGACGGGCGTGGCCCGCTGCGCGGCGGCGGCCGCCGCCATCGAGCCGGACGCGGCCGCGGATGCAGGCTCGGCTGCGGGCTCGGCCGCGGGGAGCACCGGCGCGCCGGCGGGCGGCGTGGCCCGGAACGTGGCTCCGGACGCCGATGCGGCGACGGGCGACGGCATCGAGCCAGACGCCTCCGGGGTCGGCGTCGCGGCACGCGGCACCATGCCGGGGAGCGGCGTCGCGCGCTGCGTCGTCTCCGCCGGCGCGGGCACGCTCGACGGCCGCTGATAGAAGCGGCCGCTGGTCCCGGCCGCGATCGGCTCCTCGCCGCACGCGGAGCGCACCGCGTTGCCGAGCTCGTCGGCCGTCTGGTACCGCTGCCCGCGATCCTTCGCGATGGCCTGCGTGATCACGCCCGCCAGCTCGCGCGGCGCACCGATGAGATCGAAGATCTCGTCGGGGATGAACGGGGGCGGCTCCGTCAGGTGCATCGTGAGCACGCCCATGAAGTTGTCGGCCTCGAACGGCACGCGCCCGGTGACGAGCTGGAACAGGATGCAGCCCATCGCGTAGATGTCGACGCGGTGATCGACCTTCTCGCCGCGCGCCTGCTCCGGCGACATGTACTCGGGCGTCCCGAACAGCATGCCGGTCTTCGTCAGCTTGCGGTCGCTGTTCTCGACCTCCGTCAGCTTCGCGATGCCGAAGTCGAGCAGCTTCACGAAGTCCGGGTCGCCGAGCATGTCGACCAGGTAGACGTTCTCGGGCTTCAGGTCGCGGTGGACGACCCCGTGCTTGTGCGCCGCCGCCAGCGCGCCGCAGATCTGGAGGAAGATGTGCTTGCTCCGCGACCACGGCAAAAGCTCCCCGGCCATCCGCGCCCGCGCGATCTCCTCGTGGAGATCGTGGCCGGAGAGGAGCTCCATCGCGAAGAACACGTGCCCCTCGGGCGTCGCGCCGAAGTCGCTGATGTCGATCACGTTCGAGTGCCGGATCCGCGACGCCGCCTTCGCCTCCTGCATGAACCGCTCGATGAGGTCTGGCTTTCGGGCCAGCTCGCCGTGCAGCACCTTGAGCGCGACCTGCTTCTCGAGCACGTTGTGCGTGGCGAGGTAGACGGAGCCCATGCCGCCCTCGCCGAGCTTCTTCGAGATGAGGTAGCGCCCGGCGAGCGTCTGCCCGAGCAGCGGGTCGGCCACCGGCGGCAGATACGAGGTCCTCGGATCGGTCACCGGAGGCACGGGAGGCACGGGGGGCGCGGGAGGCGCCGGCTCCGGCGCGGCCGCCGCGGATTCCGCCGGAGCCGCCGCGGCCTGGTCCGACTGGACAGGCTCGGCAGGCTCGGCAGGCGCATTTTGCGTTCGCTGGTCGTCCGCCACCGCGCCGCATCATAGCAGCGCGCTGGCCGCTACGGCGCTACGGATCGTCGATCCACTCCGACGCCCGTATGAACGCCGAGCACACATGCTGGACGAAGTCGATCCGGACGTTCCGATCGATCGGGCTCCCGGGGACCCCCCCCCGCCCCGGGCCGACCACCGCGAAGTCGTTTTCCGGCGTGATCTGCTGGCCCAGCACGTATTGCAGCGCGTTCCGGATCTGACGCCGGACGGCCGGATCCGGCCGCCCGTGGTGCCGCCCCAGAAGATACGCCGAGATCATCGCCTCGGTGCGAGATCCCGCCGGCGTGTTGAACGGCACGAGGAACGGCGTGAACGCGTACCCTCCGGCAAAATCGTCCTCGTCCGGGTGCTCCCCCGGCGCCGCCTGCTGCTCGCGCAGGAACGCGCCGTAGCCGTGGCAGAAGTCCACGTGGGCGCCGTTCTTGACGGCCGGGTACGCGGCCTCGGCGGCGATGCACGTCCAGTGCTCCTCACCGTAGAAGAAGCCGCCCATGAAGAAGTCATACCAGCCGACGAGCCAGTCGAGCCCCTGCTCGGCGGCGCGCGCGTAGGCTGGATCCCCGGTGACGACGTGCATCCGGGCGAGCGCGAGCGTCGCCTCGCCCGAGTAGTAGAGGAGCTGCGCCTGGTCGTCGGGCAGCCGCGTGGTCGGGTTGTAGAGGTGGCGGAACGAGCCGTCCGGGCGCTGCATCCACTGGATCCACGCCGCCAGCTTCTTCGCGAGCGGGAGGTAGCGCGGATCGCCGGTGGCGCGCTGGTACTCGGCGAGCGCCACGACGGCGAGCGCCGTCGAGCCCATCTGCGCGATCTTCTCGTGGCGATCCATCACGCAGTCGAACTCGATCCCGGCGGGGGTCCTGCCGGCGCAGCGGCCGTTGCCCATGAGCTCGGCCAGGTGCGCGAACGCGCGCTCGATCGGCTCGCGCAGCCACGGCTCCTTCGTGATCCGGTACAGCTCGGCGAGGAAGTACGTCGTGCCGGCGTGGCGCGGCATCGAGTACGACGCGCTCCGCGGATCGGTCTGCACGCCCGACGCGAGGTCGTGCTCGTAGATGTAGCGGCCGTTCTCGGCGAGGTGGGCGACGAGGAACCGGCCGCCCTCGAGGGCGCGCTCGCGCAGCAGCTTGCCCGTCAGCGGCACCGGCGGGGGGATGCCGCGGTAGAGCTGGAGCGGCGGCGCCTGCGGACCCTCGACGGGCGCCCGCGGCCCCTCGACGAATGTATCGGTGCGGAACCGGAACATCGTCGTCGGATCGAGCACGCCCGGCTTGCCGGCGCGCTGCGCGAGCATCTGGTTCATCTTGGTGAGATCGGGCCCGATCACGAAGTCCTGCATCTGCTTCGACGGGCGCTTCGTCGTGAGGACCCGCGCCGCGACGAGCTCGTGCGGCAGGAGCAGCCACGGCTTGCCATCGATCCGGACGCCGATCCCCTCGAGGCCGGAGTTGATCGCGAGCATCTCGCCGATGCCGGGCACCGCGAGCGCGTCGAACAGCCACTGATCGCCGCCGAGCGGCGCCGTCCCCGTGATGATGTCGACCTGGATCCGCGCCGCGGCGCGCTCGGCCGGGGCGATCGCGCGGATCGCCGGCAGCGCGCGGAGCTGCGCGGCCGCGGCGTCGACCGCGGCGCCGAGATCGGCCCCGCGATCCGCGCCCTCGCCGTCGACGCGCGCGATCGGGCGCCCCGCGAGCCACACCGTCGCGGCGACCGGGGCCGCGGCGCGGCGCACCGGGCACGGCACGGCCGGCTGGTCGTCGAGGGCGGCGCGCAGCGTGGCCATGACGGCCGCGCGCTCGCCGGCATCGAGCCGGTCCGGCGGCGGGATCCGGAACGCGGTGTACACGATCGCGGTGGCGGCGAGGAACACCGCGGAGGGCAGCGTCCACACGAGCACGAGCGCGAGCGTGCGCCCCCGCGTTCGCCGCGCGCCCGCGCTTGCGCCCGCGCCTGCGCCCGCGCCCGCACCGGCGCTCATCACACCCCGTACGCGCGGCGGCCCGCGCGCGTCATCAGGAACTTGACCTGGACGATCGGCAGGAGCACGACGGCCTCGACGACCAGCGCGATCGCGACCAGCGCGAACGTCGACGCCGCCTTGCCGAACGCGCCGTAGACCCCGGCGAGGAACGCCGCCGAGATCAGGACCCGCACGAACAGCACGATCACCGAGAGGAGGAGCGCCGAGCCGGCGACGATCGCGGTCCACCAGCCGTGGCGGCCGCCCGCGAGCGTGCCGGCCCCCATCGCGAGCACGCACACCGGCAGCGTCCACAGGTGGAACGCCGCCGACGGCAGCCGGTTCGGGATGACCTCGGCGATCACGAACGCGTACACGGCGCCGAACAGGAGATCGAGCCCGCCATAGATCCAGCGCCGAACGTCGGGCCGCGGCGGCAGCGGCGGATCCGTCGGGGGCGAGAGCCGCGCCGCGCCGACCACGATCGCCGCCGCGCCGATCGCGATCGGGGCCCAGACCAGCGCCAGGCGCGCCGCCCCGCTCGTCGGCAGCGTGAGCGCGAGGCCGAGCAGGACGAGCGCCGCGCCGCCGAGGACCTCGCCCAGCCCCCGCCGCCGCCCGGAGGCGGCGCCACCGGGCGCAGCTCCGGTCGCAGGCGCGGATGTGGGTTTCCCCTTCGCGGGCGACCTCGATCCGCCCTTCGACCTCGAGCTGCGACCTGCCATGTGACGCGAGCATAAGCCGCCGGCCGTTGGTATCGTAGGCAGATGCAGCCCAACGTGATCGTCGCAGAGTCGATCGGACATCGGGCGCGCTTCGCCTGGCTCGGCCTCGCGCTGGCCGCGACGATCGCGCTCCTCGTGATCCCAGCTCTCCTGCGCGAGGCCCCGCGCGCCCCGCGGGCCGAGCGCGCCACGCTCGATCGCTCGATGTACCGGGTGCACCGCTGCCACGAGTGGCGCAGGCCCGCGCCCGAAGCCGCGGAGCGGGCCGAGCGCCGCGCCCGCCGCGCCGCGGAGCGCGCCGAGCGCGAGGCCGAGCGCGCCACGGAGCGGGCCGAGCGCGCCGTCGAGCGGGCGCTCGAGCAGGCCGAGCGGGCCGAGCGCCGCGCCCGCCATCGCTATCACGGCGCTCACGACCGCTACGAGTAGCCGCCGCCGCGCCGCCGTCTATCGGGCGACCGCGGCGTGATCTTCGCTGAGCGCGAACTCGACCAGCGCCTGAGAGGCCGGATCCGTCAGGAAGGCCGGCAGCTCCGCGTGCGCCTGGCCGGCGAGGATGCGCAGCCCGATCAGGATCGAGCCGGACGCGACGAGGCCGGCGCGGAGCCCGGTCACCTTCAGATCGCGGGCGAGCTCGCGGTGGCCGAACCGCAGCGGATCGATCGCGAGCGCGTACGGCCGCAGCTCGTTGAGCAGGCTCGTCGGGAACAGCCGCCGCAGCCGCTGCATCTGCGACGCGACGGTATCGCCGTCGACCGCGAGCATCGGGAAGTCCGGCTGGAACAGCCGCATCAGCGCGATGACGAGCACGCCCAGGTCGTCCTCCGGCAGGCGCGCCGGGATCGCGAGGTGCGCCTGCACGAGCTTGAGCGCGCCGCCCGCGCAGAACCGGATCGCGTCCCCGCCCTCGGCCGCGATCGACGCCCCGATGATCAGCGAGACCGGGCTCGTCGGCTCGGCGACCATCACCCACGGCTGGCGCGACGAGACGTAGACATCGATATCGCCGAACCCGAGCGCCGTCGCCACTGACTGCGCGACCGCCGCGACCGGGTTGTCCTTCGCGCGCAGGCGATCGCCGCGCGTCGCGCCGTACGTCCGGAGATCGGCGCCGAAGTGCTTGGCGAGCCGCTCGCCGATCAGGCTGAAGATCTGGCGCAGCTCGACCTGCACGCCGCGCGGGAACAGCACCTCGTCGGCCTCCGGCTTGGCGAGCAGCGACAGATCCGGGCTGCGCGGCTCGTTGATCAGCCGCCGCTCGGACTCGTCGGCGGCGCCGAGCAGCTCGGCCAGCTGCGCGGCCGCCCGCGCGATCGGCTGCGAGCCCGGGACCCCGCTCGCCTCGCGCGCCGCCATCACGCGCGAGATCACGCGGTACGACGTGCCGTCGAGCGGCGTCTGGTGGACGCGCGCGCGCATCGTGCCGGCGACGCGGTTCAGGTGGACGCGCACCGACGTGAGATCGCCCGCCTCCCGGTAGAACTGCACGAGCTGCTGGAGCGCCTCGTCGTTCGTCGGCGCGCCGTCGAGCGCGACGTTGAGCGCGCGCTCGGCGCGCTTCATGTCACCGAACCCGTCCTTGAAGATCCGCGCGACGCGGTGGAGGTGCGCGACGCGTCGGTCCGCGTCGGTCTCGTTCTTGACCAGCCGCTCGCACGCGCCGAGCGCGAGCTTGAACTCGCCGACCTGCGCGGAGAGATCCGCCAGGCGCGTCAGCGTGTTCTCGTCGTCGGGCTCGTACGTCAGCGCGCGCTGGAACGCCTTGAGCGCCATCTCGGGCTCGGCGAGCCGGTCGGCGTAGATGAGGCCGAGCCGGTAGCACAGGGTCCGCAGGACCTCGGGCTCGCGCTCGAGCCGCGCGCGCGCCATCAGCGCGTCGGCCGCCTCCTGCCAGTTGCCCTGCTCCCACGCGATGTCGGCGATCGCGGCGTGCGCGCGCAGGTCGTTGCCGTCGCGGGCGAGGATCTCGCGGTAGTGCTCCTTCGCGGTGTCGCGGTCGGAGAGGAAGTTTCGGTGCAGCTCGGCGAGCGCGCGGTGCAGCTCGATGCGGGCGTCCTCGTCCAGCTCGACGTCGAGCCGCTTGCGGAGCAGGACCGCGAGGTCGTCGTGGTTCGCGTTCTCCTCGAGCAGGATGCGCAGGCGGAGGAACGAGTCGCGGTGCTCTGGGTTTGCCTCGAGCGCACGGTGGAAGGCGGCCATCGCCCGGTCGCCTTCGAGCGCCTTGTCCATCAAGACGACGCCGGCGAAGTGGTGGAGCGCGGCGCGCTGCTCCGGCTCCTCGGCGACGGCGGCCTGGCGCGACGCCGCCTCGGCGACGTCGCCCCAGAGCTGGCCCTTGAGCGCGGCGCGCCGCCAGCCCTCGAGCGCCGGCACGTGGCCCGGCAGCGCGGCCTCGGCGCGGCCGAAGCGCTGCACCGCCGCGTCGATCTGGCCGAGCTCGGCGAACGTCTCGCCAGCGCGGGTCCAGAACGCGGCCTGGGTCCGCGCGTCGCCCTCGAAGAAGGCGGCGATCTTCTCCTCGAGCTGCGCGAGCTCCTCGGAGAAGCCGTTGCGCCGCACCGTCGACTCGACGTGGAGCAGCGCGAGCCGCACCGCCGGATCGGCCGCGAGGACCTGGCGGTAGATCTCGGCGATCTCGGCCTCGGTCTGGTTGTCGCGCGTCGCGAGCCCGGCGAGATCGATGAGGAGCGTGGCCCGGTCGCGGGTCGCCTCCGCCGGGATCGCGTCGAGCGCGGCGCGGCGCAGGCGCAGGAGCTCGGGCACGTCGTCGGCCGCGGCGTGGTGCCGCTCGAGCCGGTGCACGAGATCGATGCGACCCGGCTCTGCCTGCGCCGCGCTCTCGAGCGCGATCTGCGCCGAGTCGGGGTCGCCGCGGAGCTCGATGTCGACGTGCGCGAGCAGCTCGTACGCGGTGGCCTTCGCGGCGCCGTCGCCGAGCTCCTCGGCAGCGCGGAGCTGGGCGAGCGCGTGCGTGGTCACCGCCGCCGGCTCGCGCAGCTGCGTCGCCGTGCGGATCAGCGGCACCACGGCGAGCGGATCGCCGGGCCGCAGCTCGACCGCGCGCTGGTAGAGCGCGAGCGCCGCGCTGCCGTCGCCCTGCCCGAGCGCGAGATCGGCGTCGCGCACGACGCGCGCGAACGCGTCGGCGGACGACGTCCCCGGCGGCGGCTCGGCGCGGCGGCCCCCGCTCGGGGCCGGCCGATCGCCGGCGCGGCGGCGCGCGGCCGCGAGCAGATCGGGCACCACGCCGAGGCCGGGCAGCGCGTGCTCGACCTTGCCGAGCAGGCGCGTCGCGCGCGCGGCGTCGCCGGCGTCGAGCGCGAGCTGGGCGGCGCGCAGGCGCAGCGCGGCGACCTCGGTCGCGGACGAGCGCTCGTCGAGCACGCGCGAGCGCTCCTCGAGCGCGGCGGCGGCCTCGCCGAGGTTCTTCATCCGCGCCGCCGTCAGGACGAGGCCGACCGTGCGGCGCGGGTCGTCGGCGGGCGCGAGGTTCCGCAGGATGTCGTCGACGGTCTGCGGCTCGTCGCCGAAGAGGCGCGCGCGGCGGAGCCCCAGGCTCGCCGCGACCCACGGCGACCGCTCGGCGGCCTGCGCGCGCGAGAGGATGTCGGCGAGCGCGTCGCGGTCGCCGAGCCGGCTCGCGAGCAGGATCGCGGCGGCGTGCGCGGCCGGCGCCTCGGGGCTGTGCTCGAGCACGCGCGACCACGCCTCGAGCGCGGCCGCGATCGAGGCCTGGAGCTCCGCGGGCTCCGGCGGCGCTGCCTCCTGGCCCTCCTCGCCCTCGGCGGCGGCCGCCGCGGCGCCCACCGCCTCCTCCCACGCGATCGCGCTGCGCAGCTGCGCGACGTCGCGATCGAGCTGCTCGCCCGGCTCGGCGGCGAGCTCGGCGAACAGCTTCGCGCGCGCCGTCCAGTTGCCGGCGGCGGCGAGCGCCTCGCCGAGCGCCTCGGCGATCGCGAGCGAGTCCGGCCGCAGCTCGCGGCCGGACTCGAGCAGCTTGATCGCCTCGTCGAGCTTGCCGACGGCGATCAGGCCGTAGGCGGCGCGCAGACGGGCGCGGTCGCGCTCGGCGTCGGCGGAGACGGCGATGTCGACGTCGATCGAGGCGTCGGTCGCCTCCGAGGCGACGTGCGACGTGCGGAGCTGCGCGGCGGCGTAGTCATCGCCGGGATCGATCGCGACGACGCTCGCCCACAGCTCGGCGCCGCGCGTGGTGTCGAGCTCGGCGGCGCGGGCCGCCGCGTACGCGCGATCGGCCGGCGAGGTCGCGCACGTCGCCCAGTGGGCGAACGCGGCGCTGGCGGTGGCCGGCTCGTCGGCGGCCAGCCGGCTCGCGAGCTCGGCGCCGAGCCGCGCGACCAGCGGATCCGAGGGCGCCGCCGACGCGGCGAGCAGCGAGGCCGCGAGGCCGGGCTCGGCGGTCGACCACTGCTGCGCGCGGATCGCGGCAGCCGCGGCGGTCGTGGGATCGGTCGCCTCGATCTGGCGGCCCAGATCGACGAGCGCGCTGGCCGCGGCCGCGCCGTCGCCCTGCACCACCGCGTAGCGCACCGCGCCGAGCCGCGCCGCGAGCGCGCCCGGATCGGCGGTGGCCGCGGCGTTGAACCAGCTCATCGCGGCGACGTTGTCGCTCTGCTGCGCCGCGAGCGCGCCGCGCGCCGCCTGGGCCGCCGCGCGCAGCTCGTTGTCGGTGACCGCGTGCGCGAGCTGCTCGAGCGCGGCGCCGAACTCGTCGGCGCGCCCGTCGAGGAACGCGAGCTCGAGGTGCGCGAGCAGCGCGCGCACGTCGGACGGCGCGACGTCGAGCAGCTCGCCGACGGCGACGCGCGCGAGGTCCTGCTCGCCGCTCGCCATCAGCAGATCGATGCGGTAGTGGCCGAGCGGGCGCTTCTCGAGCGCGCCGGCCACCGCCACCTCGAGATCGAGCAGCCGGGTCGCCTCGCCGAGATCGCCGGCCCCGCGCGCGATGCGCCGCAGGCCGCGCAGCGCCGCGGTGGCGCGCGGATCGGCGAGCAGCGCCGCTTCGTAGTGCAGCCGCGCGCGCTCGAGATCGGCGAGCCGCTCGCACAGCCGGCCCGCCTCGAGCCGCAGCGCCGCCGCGGCCGTGCTGTCGTCGAGCATGGCGACCTCGCGCTCGTAGACCACGAGCGCCGCGGCGCACGCCTCGTCGAGCGAGGCCGTCGGCAGGGGCTCCACCTGCTCGGGCCACGCGCGGCTGACCGCCTCGAGATCGAGCATCGGCTCGGGCTCGGCCACGGCGTCGGCGTCGGCCTCGGCCAGGTCTTCGCGGGCCGGCAGCGGGCCGCGCGCGGCGGGCGCCGGCGCGCCCGTGGGCATGAGCGGCATCTCGCCGAGCGGCGGCACCGACGTCGGCGTCTTGACGCGCGACGGGTACAGATCGGTGAGCGCTGGCGGGCGCGCGGCCGTGGGCCGCACCGGATCGGGGAGCACCGGGACGCCCTTGCGGGTCTCGGCGGAGACGGCCGGCGGCAGCGGCCCGCGCGGCGCGGCGCGGCCCGACTCGACCAGCGTCGGCGGGGGCGGCGCCGAGTCGATGTACGTCGAGATCGCGCGCCGCGCGGCGCCCGCGTCGTCCTCGAAGTCGGCGAGCGCGGACTCGAGCGGTGCCGGCGGCGGCGCCGGCTCGTCCTCGAAGTCGAGCTCGTAGGGGCGAGACCGCGCGCTCGCGGGCGCGTCCAGCTCCGGATCGAGCGCCGCGACGTCGACGTCGCTGTCGGCGCCCACCGCCGCTTCCACCTCGGAGAAGTCGTCCTCCACCGCGAGCTTCCGCGGCGTCGGCCGGTCCGGCGGCGCCCTGCGCGGAGCCGCCAGGTTGGGCGCAGACAGCTCCTCGTCGGCCTCCAGCTCGATCACCGGCGAGGACTGGCCCGTCGGCGGCGGGCGTGTCGGCGGATCGGTGCGGCGCAGCACGTGCGCGGTGCGGCGGCCGGCGCTGAACGCGTCGCTCACCGGCGCCGGCACCCCGGGCGCGCCGGGCGCGCCGGACACGACAGGTCCGCTGTCCGCCGGCGCGGCGGCCCGGCCCGCGGCGGCCTTGCTCTCGGCGGAGCCGCCGATCTCGATGTCGTCGTAGGCGTCCTCGTCGAGCTCCACGCGCGAGGCGGCCAGGCCCTCGTCGAGCTCGTCGGGGCCGGTGAGCCGCGTCCGCTCGAACAGCCCCACGTCGGTGCCGTGCGGCGGCGTGACCTGCGAGTCGTCGTGCCCGATGGGCGCCGGGATCAGGCTCGGGGTCGGGGTCGGGATCGCGTGCGACATCGTGCGCCGCACGATCGCGTGCGACAGCGTGCGCCGCGGCTCCACCGGCGCCGGCGGCGGCGCGAGGTCATCCTCCTCGTACGGCCGGGACGGCGTCGGGTTCGGCCGCGACGCCGACGTGTAGATGCCGCTGTCGCTCTCGCTGTCTGCGCGGATGTGCCGCGGGGCCCGCGCAGCGTCGTCGTCGGCCGCGAGCGGCGGCAGCGTGCGGCGCGTGACGCGGCTGGGGACCGTCGGCGGCGGATCGGGCGCGAGATCCGAGAAGTCGGTCTCGAGCGGATCCTCGAGGTGCGCCGTGTCGACGCTCGTCGCCGACGGCGCGCGGCGGGGCGAGACATAAGGCTGCGCAGGCTGCGCGGGCTGCGCGGGCTGCGCGGGCCCGCGGCCAGGCTCGAACCCGGCCTCGATCGACAGCTCCTCCTCGGCGCCAGGGTCCTGCAGCGGCTCGTCGTCGAACTCCGAGCTCAGGCGATCGAGGCCGCGCGGATCGTGCGGCGCGGCCTCGCCGACCAGCACCGTCTGCTCGCCGACGCCCTCGCCGATGCCGAGATCGAGCGGCGTGTCCAGGCCCGGCGCGTCCAGGCCCGGCGCGTCCAGGCCCGAGCTCGCGCCCGCGCCCGCCCACGCGATCACGTGCTGGCTCTCCTCCGGCTGGTTCTTGCCCTCCTCGGGGCCGCCGTGGAGCGCCTCGAACGTGGCGTCCCACGCGTCGAGCTCCGACAGCAGATCGTCGTCGCCGAGGAACGGCTTGCCGGCGGGCGGCTTGCCGGTGCCGCCAGCGGGCGGCTTGCCAGCGCCGCCAGCGGGCGGCTTGCCAGGAGGAGTGGGTGGGCTCACGTCAGCGCGCTCCCTTTAGCCCGATGCCGAGGATCTCGCGCAGGCGCAGGTGCTCCTCGGAGACCGACCACGCCGCGAGATCGAGCGCGACCGCGTTGTCGATCAGTGCCTTGCCGCCGCGGACGACGTCGAGCTGCGCGAGCGAGACGGCGAGATCTCCGGACCACACGAGGCCGCTGCGGTTGCCGGCGGCGAGCGCCTGGCGGCGGAACCCGGCGACGTCGACGAGCTCCGCGGCGCGCTGCTGCGCGAGCTGCTGCACGGTGGCGCGCTCCTTGCGAGAGAGCTCCTTGCGGATCAGGCGGACGCGGTCGGCGATCGAGGCGTTGTCGACGTCGATCTCCTCGGCGAGCCGCGGCGGGATCGCCACCTCGGCCGCGCGCAGCGCCGCCGCGATCGTCCAGCCGAGCTCGGCCTCGCGGAGCTCCGGCAGGGTCGCGAAGCCCTCGGCGATCATCGCGACCGTCCGGCCGATGATCCAGCGCTGCTGCGGCGTCTTGCCGGCCGCGACGTCCGCGCCGATGCACAGGATCGGCGTCTCCGCGGCGAGCGCCCACGCCGAGCCGGTCCGGCTCGTGCCGATGTAGATCTCGAGCTCCTCGATGCCGAAGCACGCGAGCGCGGTCGCGAGCGCCTCGTAGCGGTCGCCGAGCTTCTTGATCGCGAGCCGATCGCCGCGCGCGAAGCCGAGCTTCGCCGGATCGACGCCGGTCGCGACCTGCGCCGCCGGCGCGATCGCGCGCCAGAGGTCGAACAGCGGCCCCGCCGCCGGGCCGCGCAGGAGCTTGCGGGCCGCCGGATCGAGCTTGACGCGCCCCGGCGCGGCGACCTTCTGCCGGCCCTGCTCGAGGACCTGGCGCTGATCCACCGAGAGCGTGCCGAGCGCCTCGAGCCCCACGAGCGCGAGCCAGCGCCCGTCGACGTCGCTCTGCCACGCGGCGACCTGCGCGAGCCGGTCGTAGAGCACCGCGCTCTTGGGGTTCTGGGCGATCGACGAGCGGAAGCTCGCCGCGGTGGCCGCCAGCACCTGCCCGCGCGAGCCCGACTCGAGCAGCTCGGAGAGCTCGCGGATCACGTCGAGGTTGAGCGGATCGAGCGCGCGCGCGCGATCGAGCGCCAGGCGCGACGACGTCCGATCGTTCAGCCGATCGCGGTACATGAGGCCCAGGCGCAGCTCCTCGCGCGCCTTGTCCTGCGGCGTCGGGCGCAGCCGCGCGAGCACCTTCAGCTCGCGGACGGCGCGCTCCCAGTCATTGGCGCGCAGGCACAGCGCGAGGATCTGCTCGCGCAGCCCGACGTCGTCGGGGTTGGACTCGGCGAAGTGCTCGAGGTTCTCGATCGCGCCCGCGACGTCGTTGACGTTCTCGGCGAGCACCTTCGCGAGCTGGAGCTCGATCTCGCCGCGCCGCTGCGGGCGCGTCTCGGCGGTGAGGCAGCGCCGCCACAGCGAGATCGCCAGCTCGACGTCGCCGGCCTCGAACGCGAGATCCGCGCGGAAGCGCAGCGCCTCGGCGTGGCTCGCGGCGCGATCGAGCAGCGCGTCGAGATCCACCATCGCCGCGGGCTTGTCACCGAGGCCGTGCAGCACCGTCGCGCGCTCGAGCAGGAGCGGCACCATCTGCTGATCGCGCGCGAGGTCCTGCGCCTCGGCCTCGAGCCAGGTCAGCCGCTCGGTGAGCGCCTGGATCAGGCCCCGGACATCGGCGCGCCGGCGCAGGAGATCGAGCAGGCGCTCGAGCTCCGGCGCGCCCGGATCGACCTGCAGGATCCGGCGGTAGATCGCGAGCGCCATCTCCGCGCGCTGGCGCGCCATCTCCGCGAGCGGCCCCGGCGGCACGCTCGTCCGCTCGGCCGGCGCGTCGAACACGCCCGCGGCGTCGCGCAGGAGCGCGAGCTTGGCGGCCGGATCGCCGAGCACGCGCGCGAGCTGGTAGCTCGCCTGCGCCCAGCCGACCAGATCACCGGCGCGCCGGGCCATCCGGCGCATCGCCTCGAGCGCGCGCAGGTCGTCCGGCTGCGTCCCGAGGACGGCCGCCACGACGGTGCCCGCCTCGCGCAGCCGCCCGGCCAGCTCGAGCGCCTCGGCGCGATCGAGCTCCCACGTCGCGCGCGCCGCCGGATCGTCGGCGAGCGCGCTGCGCATCTCGAGCACCTCGGCGCGCGCGAGCAAGGGATCGATCGCGGCCTCCGGATCGGCGGCATCGACGACCGGCAGCGCCGCGGCCTCGGCCACGACGAGCAGCGCGCTCGTGTCGTCGGGCGCGGCCCCGCGGGCGGCCGCGACGCGCGCGTTCGCGAGCTCGACGTCGCCCGTGGCGGCGGCGACCGCCGCGGCGCGCAGGTGGAGCGCGGCCGCGGCCTCGGCCATCTGCACCGTCGCCGCGAGGCCCTCGTACGCCGCGGCGAGCGCGCCCGGCTCGTTCTGCTTCGCGGCGACCAGCGCGGCGCCGAGCAGCGCCCCGCGGCGCGTCGGATCGAGCGCGGTCGCGGCGGCGAACGACTGCGCGGCCCGCTCGAAGTCCTCGAGCACGAGCGCGTACATCCAGCCGCTGTCCTCGGCCAGCGCGGCGCCCAGGCGCGGCTCGCGCGTGCGCGCGGCGAGCGCCGCCGTCGCCTCGACGCGCATCACGGTGTCCACGCGCGCGGCGGCGATGTCGGCGAGCCCGAACGCGGCCGCCGTGGCCGCGACCGACGGCTCCTCGCGCACCATCAGCGCGCGGTAGACGTCGGCCGCGTCATCGAGCTGATCGGCGCGCTCGAGCGCGCGGGCGTACAGCCACTGGCCCTCGGGCGTCGGCTCGAGGTCGGCGAGCACGCGGCGCGCGGCGCTCTCGCCCATGCGATCGCCGAGCAGCGCGCGGCAGCGCGCGGCGCCCTCGAGCGCGGTGCGGTCGTCGCCGAACCGCTGGAGCCACTCGTCGTAGATCCGCGCCGCCTCGGCCGTCTCGCCGAGCCGCACCTCGAGCACCCACGCGGCCTCGCGCAGCGCGCGGCGCGCGGCGGCGCCGTCGGGCAGCGCGCGGGCCTCGGCGCTCCGCTCGCTGACGAGCTCGGTCCAGCGCTCCTGCGCGCGCAAGAGATCGATCAACGACTCGCGCGCGAACGTGTCGTCCGGCCACAGCGCGAGCACCCGGCGGTACAGCTCGGTGGCCGACTCGACGGCGCCCGCGCGCTCGCGCAGCCGGGCCGCGGCGAGCAGCGCCGTGCCGCGGCGGGTCGCGTCGCCCTCGCCGGCGGCGATCTCGGCCAGGAGCTCCGCGCGCTCCTCGTCGCGGCCGAGCTGCGACAGCGTCGACTCGAGCCGCCACCGCAGCGACAGATCGTCCGGCGCCAGCGCGGCGAGCGTGCGCTCGAGATCGAGCACGCCCTCGAGATCGCCGTGGCCGCGCGCGAGCCGGATCGCGCGCTCGAGCAGTGCCCGGCGCGAGTCGCCGTCGGCGGCCATCGCCGCCTCGCGCAGCCGCTCGAGCCCCTCGGCGATGTTGCCGGTCACGTCGTCGAGCTCGGTCAGCGCCTCGAGCGCGGGCGGGTAATTCGGCACCGCCTCGAGCGCCTTGGTGAGCGCGGACCGCGCCTCGTCGAGGGGGTTCGGCGCCTCGGGCGGCCGATCGGCGGCCGCGACCTCGTAGGCGAAGAGCTCCGCGGCCTGGACGTAGAGCGCCGCGGCGGCGTGCGGATCGGGCGCCGGCGGCTGCCCGGGGCCGAGCCAGCTGCCGAGCAGCGCCGCGTGCGCCGCCGCGATGTACGTCCGCGCGAGATCGCCGGGGTGCGCGCGGCCGAGCGCGTCGCGCTCCGCCGCCGACGTCAGCACGATGAAGCCGGGCGCGGTCGCCTCGAGGCCCGCGAGCAGCGCGCGCGCCTGATCGCGCTGGCCGCCGCGCAGGAGCGCGTCGGCGCGGCGGATCGAGAGCACCATCGCGCGGCCCGGATCGCCCTCGACCGCCTGCCAGCTCTGCACGAGCTCGGCGAGATCGTCGTAGCGGCCGAGCTCCTCGGCGAGCTCGGTCAGATCGGCGAGCAGGAGCGGCTCGCCCGACGCGAGCGCGAGCCCCTGCTGCAGGACGTCCCACGCCTTCTCGGGCGCGTCGGCGCGGACGAGCTGGGCCTGCCGCCGGCGCAGCGCCACGACCTCGCGGCGGAGCTGCGTCGCGCGGGCGGGCGCCTCGATGTCGGCGCCCACCGCCGGGCCCGCCGGCCCGAACGCCGCGAGCAGCTGCCCGGCGAGCTCCTCGAGCGCGGCGGAGACATCCTCGGGCGTGCCGTGCTCCTCGGCGGCGCGCAGCCGCTCGCGCGCGACGCGCTCGGCGCTGGCCGGCGTGCCCGCCGCGAGCGCGGCCGCCTGCTCGAACGCCGCCTGCGCCCGCGGGTACTCGCGCGAGGCCGCGGCGCGACCCACGTCGAGCCAGTAGCTGATCTTGCGCGCCGGGATCTCGACCGCCTCGGCGAGCCACTCCCAGACGTCGAGCAGCGCCGCCGCGTCGCCCGCGCGCGCGAGCACGCGCTCGAGCTCGAGCAGCGCGCCCTGGTGCTGCGGCGCGATCCGCACCGCCTCCTCGAGCGCCTCGCGCCCGTCGTCGGCGCCGTCGATCCGCTGCGCGACGCGCGCCTTCTCGAGCAGGAGGTCGGCGCGCTCGGCGTCGTCGCGCGCGTAATCGACCTCTGCCGCGATCAGCTTGACCAGGTTCGGCCACAGCCCGCGCCGGTAGAACACGCGGCGGATCGACCACAGGTTGGCGCGCAGCGACGGATCGAGCGTCAGCGCGCGGCCGTACGCCTTGACCGCGCGCGCCTCGTCGGCGAGCCGGCGCTCGTAGAGCTCGCCGAGCTCGTACGCGACCATCGCGGCGAGGGCCGGATCCGGCGTCGCCTCGAGCTCGACCATCAGCTCCTCGGCGCGCAGCTCGCCGCCCGACTCGCCGAGGTCTGCCAGCGCGCGCTCGACCACCGTCGGGGACTCGAGGTGCGCCTCGATCGGCTTGGTCTCGACGATCCTCGGCGTCTCGGTGTTGACCTCGAGCCCGCCCTCCGCCAGCCGGTCGCGCACGACCGGGCGGTTCATGCGCTCGCTGGGCGCCGCGCTCCCCGCGTCGGGCACTGCGTCGGGCGCCGCGTCGGGCGCCGGCTCCATGGCCGGCGTGCTGCGGCGCGCCTCCGCGTCCGGGCTCACGATCGGTGAGCTGCGGCGCGCCGCCGCGTCCGGGCTCACGATCGGTGAGCTGCGGCGTGCCGGCGCGTCCGGGATCATGGCCGGCACGCTCCGGCGGGAGGATCCATCGGCGTCCGGATCGGTCGGCCGGGGCGCCGCCGGCGGGATCTCGATCCGCATCCGGGGCGCCACGCTCTCGGAGGTGGACTTCGCCTCGGCCGGCGCGACGTCCTTGTCCTTCGGTGGCACCGCCGGCACCGAGGTCGCCGGCGCCGGGATCGCCAGCGGCGGGATCGACGAGAGCGGCGGCGCTCCGGCCGGCCGCGGCGGGATCCCGACGGGCGGCCGCGGCAAGACCGGCGGCACGCGGACGACACCGCCCGGCGCCGGGCTCAGGCCAGCCGGCGGGCTCGGCACGCGCGGCGGCACGACGACGACCGGGCGCACCGGCGGCGTCGGCGGCAGCGGCGGCGCGACCGGCTGACCCGGCCCGCGCATCGTCGACGGGATCCGCGGCGGCGGCGGCATCGGGGCCGGAGCCGGGGCCGGGGCCAGGGCGACCCGCGGCGGCGGCGCGGCCGGCGCTTCGTCCTCCTCCACCTCCTCCACGTCATCCATGTCGAGCGACGCGTCGACCTCGGAGCCGTCGTCGTCCTCGTCGTCTTCGTTGTCTTCGTTGTCCGACGGCTCGGCGTCGGCCGCGTCGGCCAGGGCCGGGCGCACGTCGATCCGCGTCTGGCTGATCGCCGGGCCGTCTGCCTCGCCCGCGTTCTCGCCCGCGCCGCCGTCTCCGTCCTCGTCGCCCTCGTTGCCCTCGTTGCCCTCGTCGTCGTCGAGCATCAGCGCGTCGATGCGCGCGGCGAGCGACCTCGCACGATCGGGTCCCGCGGCCGTAGCGGCCGACGAGTCTTCCGACGAGCCGGCCGCGCCCTCCCTCGCGCCCGGGTCGCGTTGTTCGGGTGGCGATCCCAAGTCCGGCTCAAGATCGCGCGAACGGTGCGGATGTGTCAACGCGGGGGGCCGCCAATTGGCTCGTCGCGCCTCGCGCGCGCGCCCGGCTTTCCCTCATCATTTTCCGAGATTCCATACCCGACCGCGCGGCCCGTTGCGCCCGGGCCGTGCGGCGCCATAAACCAACGCCGTGCAAACGCCGCTTCGCCTCGGAGAAGACGCCCTCACTCTCGACGCCATCGCCGACGTCGCGCGCGGCGGGCGCCCGGTCTGGGTGAGCGCTGGCGCCCGGACCGCCATGGACCGGGCGCGCCGGGTCGTGGACGAGGTGGTCGCGGCCGGCGACGCCGCCCCGGCCGTCTACGGCGTCAATACGGGGTTCGGCGCGCTGGCCGAGGTCCGCATCTCGTCGGCGCAGGTGGCGCGGCTGCAGCAGAACCTCGTCCGCTCGCACGCCGCCGGCGTCGGGGCGCCGCTGCCGCGCGACGCCGTCCGCGCGATGATGCTGCTCCGCGCAGCGGTGCTCGCGACCGGCCGCAGCGGCGCGCGCGCCGTCTGTTGCGAGCGGCTGTGCGAGCTCCTGAACGCCAGCGTTCATCCCGTGATCCCGGCCCGCGGCTCGGTCGGCGCCTCGGGCGATCTCGCCCCCCTCGCCCACCTGGCGCTCGGCATGATCGGAGAGGGCCTCGCCGAGCACCGGGGCGAGACGATCCCGGCCGCCGAGGCGCTGGCCCGCGCGGGGCTCGCGCCTGTCGTGCTCGAGGCCAAGGAGGGGCTGACGCTCTTGAACGGCACGCAGCACATGACGGCGGTCGGCGGCCTCGCCGTGCTCGACGCCGAGGTCGCGTGCCGCGTCGCCGACGTCGCGGGCGCGCTCTCGCTCGAGGCGCTCAAGGGCACCGCGCGCGCGTTCGATGCGCGCGTCGTCGGGGCGCGCCCGCACCCCGGGCAGATCGCCGTCGCCGCGGTGCTGCGCGCGCTGCTCGCCGGCTCCGAGATCGCCGAGTCGCACAAGGACTGCGGCAAGGTGCAGGACCCGTACTCGCTCCGCTGCATGCCGCAGGTCCACGGCGCGAGCCGGGACGTGCTCGCGTTCGCGCGCACCGTCCTCGAGCGCGAGGCGCAGAGCTCGACCGACAACCCGCTCGTCTTCACCGACGGGCCCGACGGCGGCGAGATGATCTCCGGCGGCAACTTCCACGGCCAGCCCGTCGCGCTCGCGCTCGACGCCGCCGCGCTCGCCGTCGCCGAGCTCGCGAACATCAGCGAGCGCCGCGTCGAGCAGCTCGTGAACCCGCACCTCTCGAGCGGGCTGCCGCCGTTCCTCGCCGCCGACAGCGGCCTCAACTCCGGCTTCATGATCGCGCAGGTCAGCGCGGCCGCGCTCGTCTCCGAGAACAAGATCCTCGCGCACCCCGCCTCGGTCGACTCGATCCCCTCGTCGGCGGGCCGCGAGGATCACGTCTCGATGGGCGCCACCGCGGCGCTCAAGCTCGCCACGATCCAGGACCACGTGCGGACCGTGCTCGCGATCGAGCTTCTGTGCGCCGCGCAGGGCCTCGACCTGCGCCGCCCGCTGCGGACCACGGCGCCGCTCGAAGCCGTGCACGCGGCGATCCGCGCGCGGGTGCCCGCGATGATGGTGGACCGGCCGCTCGCCCCCGACATCGCCGCGGTCCGCGCGCTGATCGACGACGGCACGCTGCTCGCGGCCGCCGGCGTGTGAACTCAAGAGCTGTCTACGAATGCCTCGGCAGCGTTGGGCCGAGCGCGGACCGCGCCCACGTGGGACGAGCGCGGACCCGCCCACGTGGGCCGAGCGCGGACCGCGCCCACGTGGGACGAGCGCGGGCCGCGCCCACGTGGGCCGAGCGCGGACCGCGCCCACGTGGGCCGAGCGCGGACCGCGCCCACGTGGGCCGAGCGCGGACCCCGCCCACGTGGGCCGAGCGCGGGCCCCACCCACGTGGGACGAGCGCGGGCCGCGCCCACGTGGGACGAGCGCGGGCCGCGCCCACGTGGGCCGAGCGCGGACCCGCCCACGTGGGACGAGCGCGGACCCGCCCACGTGGGACGAGCGCGGACCCCGCCCACGTGGGACGAGCGCGGACCCCGCCCACGTGGGGACGAGCGCGAACCCGCCCACGTGGGACGAGCGCGGGACCCGCCCACGTGGGACGAGCACGGACCCGCCCACGTGGGACGAGCGCGGGCCGCGTCCACGTGGGACGAGCGCGGGCCGCGCCCACGTGGGACGAGCGCGGACCCGCCCACGTGGGACGAGCGCGGGCCGCGCCCACGTGGGACGAGCGCGGACCCGCCCACGTGGGACGAGCGCGGACCCGCCCACGTGGGACGAGCGCGGACCCGCCCACGTGGGACGAGCACGGACCGCGCCCACGTGGGACGAGCGC
>DATMCI010000209.1:0-46247 GCA_035558535.1 Kofleriaceae bacterium | reverse complement strand
CAGGGAAACGCGAGTGGGAGCAAGAGCGAAGGCATTAAGCTTCTCGCTCGTCCCTGGCTATACCGAGCGCTTATGTACCAATGTGAAGACATTTGGTAGGAACCGAGCGATCCCCGATCGCTAGCTCCGTCTGAATCGGTTTTGCGCGGTGTGCGCGGGCGCCCGGTTCCTACTTCGCGACGAGGTATCCATCCGCAGCAAGGAGTTCAGCTGTGAGAACCGCGCCGCCTGCCGCACCGCGCACCGTATTGTGCGAGAGCGCGACGAATCGCCACTGAAACACCGCGTCGTCGCGGAGCCGCCCGATCGACACGGCCTGACCGGCGCCGGCGTCTCGATCGAGCCGGGTCTGCGGGCGCGACTCGTCGTCGAGGTAGTGGAGGAACGGCTTCGGCGCGCTCGGCAGCCCGAGCTCCTGCGGACGGCCGGAGTACTCCTTCCACGCCGCGATCATCTCGTCGCGTGGCGGCTTCTTGTCGAACGCGACGAACACCGCGGCCATGTGCCCATCCGACACAGGCACACGCAGGCACTGAGCGGTGATGGTCGGGCCGGCGGCATTCTCGATCCTGCCGTCCTTCACGACGCCCCAGATCTTGAGCGGCTCGCGCTCGCTCTTCTCTTCTTCTCCTTTGATGAAAGGGATTACGTTGTCGACCATCTCTGGCCAGGACGTGAGTGTCTTACCGGCGCCGGAGACTGCCTGATATGTGGAGACCGCGAGCTGCCGCGGGCCGAACGACCAGAGCGGGTGGATCGCGGGGACGTAGCTCTGGAGGGAGCAGTTGGGCTTCACCGCGATGAAGCCGCGCTGGGTGCCGAGCCGCCGGCGCTGCGCCTCGATGACGGCGGCGTGGGCGGAGTTGATCTCGGGGATCATCATCGGCACATCGGGCGTCCAGCGGTGAGCGGAGTTGTTGGAGATGACGGGCGTCTCGGCACGCGCGTAGTCCTCCTCGAGCTTGGCCGTGGCGTCCTTGGCCATGTCGACGGCGCAGAACACGGCATCGACCCCGGCGGCGACGCGCTCCACGTCGGAGGCGTCGGCGAGCGTCAGCGCCGCGACCGCGGGGGGCACGGGGGTCCCGAGCGTCCACCGGCCCGAGACGGCCTCGCCGTACGGCTTGCCGGCGGAGCTGGGGCTCGCCGCGACGGCCACGACCTCGAACCACGGGTGGTCGGCGAGCAGCGCGACGAACCGCTGGCCCACCATGCCGGTGGCGCCGAGGACACCTACGCTCAGTCTCTTCGTCATCGCGACGTTCTAGCAGATCCCGCTGCGGCGCCCGCAGCTCTTGCAGTCGCTCGCTCGATCGTGAAGATGGACAGCCATCCAATGCCCCTCATGGAAGGCCTCCGCATCGTCGTGTCCTCGATCCACGGCTACGGCGCGGTCGCGACCCGGAGGTACGCCAAGGACGAGATCCTCACCTACGGCGACGGCATCCTGTACGCCGAGGACGCCGAGTTCAACGACACCTACGCCCTGATCTTCCCCGCCGAGGGCTCGGGGATGCCCGGCAAGAGCGTCTTCTGGGACCTGACCTGCCAGACCCGCTGGTTCAACCACTCGTGCGATCCGAACACCGAGGTGATGGGGCGCTGGGACGCCGAGGCCCAGACGATGCGGGCCTGGTGGATCGCGCTGCGGGACATCGAGGTCGGCGAGGAGATCACCTACGACTACGGATTCGCCGCCGAGGTGGCCGAGCCGTGCGCCTGCGGCTCGCCGATGTGCCGCGGTGTGATCGTCGATGACGACCCCGAGAACCTCGCGCAGCTGCCGGAGCACCTGCGCCGGCTGCTCCGGCTGCCGACGCGCGTCGCGTCCTGACGGGCGTTGCGCGATACTCGCGGGGAGATGAGTACTCGCATCGGCATCTTGACCGGCGGCGGTGACTGCCCCGGCCTCAACGGCGTCATCCGCGCTGTCGTCCTGCACGCCCGGCAGACCTACGGCTGGGAGGTGGTCGGGATCCGGCACGGCTTCGAGGGCCTGTTCTCGGAGGAGTACATCGATCTGACGCCGCAGCTGGTCCAGCACGTGCTGGGCCGGGGTGGGACGATGCTGGGCTCGAGCAACCGAGCGAACCCGTTTGCGTATCCGGTGAAGCTGCCGGACGGGCGCGTCGAGATCCACGACGTCTCGGCCCGGTGCCTGGCGAACCTCGAGAAGCTCGAGCTCCACGGGCTGATCGTGGTCGGCGGCGACGGGACGATGTCGTTCGCCCAGAAGTTCATCCAGCGCGGCGCGACGCGGATCGTCGGCGTGCCGAAGACGATCGACAACGACCTCGAGGCGACCGAGTACACGGTGGGGTTCCAGACGGCGGTCGAGGTCGTGGTCGACGCGATCGAGCGGCTGCACACCACGGCCGAGAGCCACGAGCGCATCATGGTCGTCGAGGTGATGGGCCGCTACGCGGGGTGGATCGCGCTGACGGCGGGGCTCGCGGGCGGCGCGCACGTCGTCTTGATCCCGGAGATCGAGTACGACCCCGAGCGCGTGATCGACGCGTTCCACCGGCGGCACGGCCGCGGCGTGAGCTACTCGGTCGTGGTCGTCGCCGAGGGGGCCAAGGTCAAGGGCGGCGGCCACGCCGTGGTCGCCGCTGGCGACGTCACCAAGCAGGAGCGCCTGGGCGGCGCGGGGCAGCAGCTGGCCGACATCATCGCGGCAAAGACGGACTACGAGGTCCGCGCGACGGTGCTCGGCCACGTCCAGCGCGGCGGCGCCCCGTGCGCCTACGATCGCGAGCTCGCGACGCGGTTCGGGGTCAAGGCGGTGGGGCTGATCGCCGAGGGACACTTCGGCTCGGTGGCGGCGGTCGACGGCGGCCGCATCGTGTCCAAGCCGATCGAGAAGGCGGTCAAGAAGCTCAAGCTCGTCGATCCGCAGGGCGAGCTCGTGCGGACGGCGAAGGGGATCGGCATCGAGCTCGGCGGCTAGCGCTGGCCTAGAGCTGGCCTAGAGCAGCTTCTCGATGGCCTTGCGCAGCGTCGCCGCCGTGTACTGCTCGGTGAGCAGCTTCGGGGCGCGGATCACGAGCCGGCGGCCGCTGTCGTAGGTGCCGACGTCGCCGCTGCTCGCAGCGCCGAGCTCGACGGTGTCGAGCTTGCCGAGCGCCTCCTTGCCCATGTCGTCGGAGGCGATCGCGGCGAGCACGTCGGCGACGAGCGGCAGCGCCACGCCGATCGCGCGGCGGCCGTCGTCGTCGAGCTCGCTGGCGCCGCCGAGCACGAGCTCGATCCGCTTGCCGATCACGCCGGCGAGGCTGTCCCCGCGCGCGGCGAGCTGGCGCGCGAGCTCGAGCTTGCTCGGGATCGGCGCGTCGACGACGGGCGCCTTGACGAGCAGGCTCGCGTCGACGACGGTCACCGCGGCGATCTGATCGACGCGGACGAACGTCACCGACGGGCCGCGCACGTTGCCGCCGATCGCGATCAGCGCGATCGCGCCCTGGCGGTCGTCGGCGCCCACCTGATGATGATCGGCGACCGACACGATGCGGCCCCGCACGGTCTGGCCGCTCGCCAGGAAGCACTCGACCTCGGGCCGCGCGCGGTCGTTCTTCGCGAGCGCGACGCCGATCCGGGCGAGGTCCTCGAGCAGGCGGCGCGGGCTCGCGCCGACGAGCTGCGAGAGGACGTCGTCGTTCACAGGCCCTTCTCGACGATCTCGACGAGGTACTGCGTGCGATCCTTGGTGTCACCGAGGTTCGAGTAGTCGTGATCGATCACGATGGCGCCACCCTCGAACGAGATCGCGCTGCCTGGCGAGTAGTAGCCCGCGCTGTTGCGGAACTCGATCTTCTTGAGGCCGCTCTTGAGCGCCTCCTTGCCCATATCGTCGCGCCCGACCTGCCGCAGCGCCTCGATCACCGGATTGAAGAACACCTCGGTCCAGTACTCCTTGTATGCCGACGACTGCCCCTCGACGGCGAGCTGATCCCAGTTGACCTCGATCGGCACCTCGAACCCGGCGTGCTTCTGGACCTCCTTCGTCAGCTCGGGGAGATGCTTGTCCTGGAATTCCTTCGTGGCGCGGCGCTCGGCGAGACCCATGGTGCGTGTTGTCCTCGAAAGCAGGGCCCCCGGTGACGAGCGCGGCTGCGCCCGGCCCAGAGGTCGTTGGGTGCTGCTTGTACGCTACACGTGTGGGCCGTTGTTCCGCCGCCGAAATCGAAATATCCGGAGCGGCGGTCGCGTTCAAGCGGGCTGGCCCCGCCAGCCGCGGGCGGCGCGCTGGCGACGCACCTCGTAGAGCGCGAGCGACGCGGCGACGGAGACGTTGAACGAGCCGACGGCGGCGCGCGCCATCGGGATGACGGCGTGGAAGTCGCAACTCTTGGCGACGAGCGGGCGCACGCCGGTGCCCTCGGCGCCGAGCACGAGGCAGAGCGGCAGCGCGCCGTCGATCGCGTCGATCGGCTGCGCGCCGGGCGCGTCGTGGACGGCGACGCGCCAGAGGCCGAGCTCGCGCAGCTCGTCGAGCGCGCGGACGAGGTTTGGGACCTGCGCGATGGGCAAGAGCTCGCTCGCGCCGGCGGACGCCTTCGCGACGACGGGCGTCACCTGCGCGGCGCGGTGCTCGGGGATGATCACGCCGCCCGCGCCGAGCAGGTACGCCGAGCGCAGGATCGCGCCGAGGTTGCGCGGATCCTCGACGCCGTCGAGCGCGACGACGAGCGCCGGCTCGCCCGCGGCGCGCGCGTCGCCGGAGACCAGCTCGGCCAGCTCGGCGTACGCGTACGCGCCGAGCCACGCGATCACGCCCTGGTGGAGGGCGCCCTCGCCGGCCGCCCGATCGAGCGCCGCGCGATCGCGATCCTCGACGCGGATCTGGGCCGCGCGCGCGGCCGTGACGATCGCCGCGACGGGATCGCTCGTCGCGCGGCCGGCGCGGTGCGGATCGACCCACACGGCGCGCACCGCCGCGGGCCGCCGCAGGATCAGCTCGCGGATCGGCCCGACGCCGAACACGAGCCGCTCGCCGGGGCCGCCGAGGCCACCGCCGCCGCTGCCGCTGGGGCCGCCGCGCCCGCCGCTGCCGCCGGGGCCGCCGCGCCCGCCGCCGCCGCGCCCGCCGGCCATCAGGCCAGCTCGGCGACGACCGCGCGCGCCGCGGCGGCCGGGTCAGGGGCGTCGCGCAGCGGGCGACCGACGACGACCAGATCGGCGCCGGCGAGCCGGGCCTCGCGCGGCGTCATCACGCGCTTCTGATCGCCCGCGGCGCTGCCGGCCGGGCGCACGCCCGGCGTCACGACGAGGAAGCCGGGCGGCGCGACCGCGCGGATCGCCGCGACCTCGTGCGGGGACGCGACCACGCCGTGGCACCCGGCCGCGGCCGCCAGCTCGGCGCGCCGGCGCACGAGCGCCAGGGCGGGCCCCTGCGCGCCGATCTGCGCGAGGTCGGCGTCGTCGAGCGACGTCAGCACCGTCACGGCGAGGACCCGCGTCTCGCCCGCGCTCCGCACCGCCGCCTCGAGCATCGCGCGCCCGCCGCCGGCGTGGACGGTGACGAGGCCGGCGCCGAGCGACGCGATGCGCGCAGTGGCCCGCGCGACGGTCTCCGGGATGTCGTGGAGCTTTAGGTCCAGCATCACGGACAGCCCGCGCGCGGCGTACCGCGTGACGATCGCGGGGCCCTCGGCGCAGAACAGCTCGAGCCCGATCTTGATCCAGCTGGGCACGCCGCCGAGCCGCTCGAGGAGCGCGTCGGCCTCCGCGGCGGACGCGACGTCGAGCGGGACGATCAGCCGGTTGCCGGCGGAGAAGCTCACGCCGGCCTAGGTAGCACGAGTCGAGCGCTCCGGGCGCTACTTGGCGGCCCGCACCGAGTAGACGCCGCCGTCCTCGACGACGGTGTAGATCACGCCGTCGTCGGCGCGCAGGTGGTTTGCGTCGAACTGGATCGCCCCGGTGAGGCCGGTCATCGTCCCGCCCGCGAGCGCCGCCGCGAGCGCCGCGCGCCCGCCGACGGCCGCGCCCGCGAGCTGCGCGGCGTCGTAGGCGTACGCCTCGGTCGCCTTCGGCGCGCGGCCGTAGGCGGCGATGAAGTCGTCGAGGAACTGCTTGCTCGCGGGATCCTGATCGTCGGGGTAGTAGCCGGGCGCGAGCAGCGCGCCCTCGGAGTAGCGGCCGGCCTCGGCCATGTAGCGGCCGTCGAGCCCCTCGATCGTCGACGCGAGGAGGACCGGCCGCGAGCCGCGCCCCTTCTTCGTGCCGGCGGGCGCCGGCATGTGGCCGCTCGCGGCGAGCGCCGGCACGGCGAGCGCGAGCATGCTGGCGTTGTCGGGGATGAACACGCCCTTCCAGCTGTCGCCGAGCTTGTCGGTGAACGCCTTGAACGACTTCGTGGTGGTCGGGTACGTCACGGTCTTCACGACCTTGCCGCCGCCCGCCTCGAGCGCGGCGGTGAACGCGGCGGTGACGCCGCGGCCGTACGGCGAGTCGGGCGCGAGGACGGCGAACTCCTTGACGCCCTTGGCGAGCGCGCGCCGGGCCAGGATGCGCGCGCGCTGCACGGCCGGGTGCCACAGGTGGAACACGTAGCGGCCGGTGGTCCGCTTGTCGGGCTGCGGGTGGAGCGTGAGGAGCGGCAGGCCGAGGCTCTCGGCGCGCGCGGCCGCGGCATCGACGGCCGCGCCGTCGCTCACGCCGAGGACCACGGCGACGACGTTCGCCTTCGCGAGGTTCTCGATGGCGAGCGACGCGCCGTCCGGATCCTCGGCGGCGCGGACCTCGATCGCGGCGGCGCCCTTGCCGCCGGTGGCGCCGGCGGCGAGCCCCAGGCCCGCGCCGGCGGCGTCCGCGACGAGGTTCGCCTTGCCGCCGAACGGCAGCACCGCGCCGACGAGCCCGGCCGCGCCCGCGCCACCAGCGGCGGGCGCGACGGCGGTGATCGTGCGCGGCAGCCCGACGGCCGCGCGCGCCGGGTCGGCGAGCTCGCGGAACCGCCGGGCGTCGGCGGCGCGCCCCTCGCCCTCGGCGACCAGCGCGAGCCGGCTCGCGACCGCGGCCATCGCCGGGCCCTTGCGATCGTCGAGCTGATCGATCCCGCGGGCGAGCAGCTTCGGATCCGCGCCGGCCACCACCTCCTCGACGCGCGCCACGATCAGCGCGCGCTCGGTCGGCGTGGCGCGCTTCCACAGCTGATCGAACAAGGACAGCGACGCGAGCGGCTGCTCGCCGGCCGCGGTCGCGTACGCCAGCGCGGCCTGGTACTCGAGGCGCTCGGCGTCGCCCTCGATGGCCCGCTCGGCGCGCCGCAAGAGCTCGAGCGCGGCCTTCGTGTCGCCCTGGTAGTTCTTCGTGATCCCGAGGAACAGCTCGGCGCGCGCCGTGAGCCCCGGGCCCTTGTCGGCCGCGATCACCTCGCGCAGCGCCGCGTCGGCCTCGGCGAGCTTGCGGTCCTTGAGCGCCGACATCCCGGCGTAGAGCTGCGCCCACGGGACGATCGGATCGTCGGGGTACTCCTCGACGATCTCCTTGAACGCGTCGCTCGCGCGCCCGTCCTTGAGGAACTTCGCGCGCGCCTCGTGGAACTTCGAGCGCGCCTGGGCGTCGCCGTTCTTCGGGTAGTCGGGCACGAGCTGCCGGCGCGTCCCGGGGCAAGCGGCCAGGAGGGCCACCAGCACGAGGAGCGCGTACGCGTGGAGCGCGGATCTCACGCCGCAGACGATAGCGACGCAAACGGCCGGCCGCAAATCGCACGGTGGGGGCGAAGGACCCGCGCGCGGCCAAAACCACACCGCGCCGGTCCGGAGGAGCCGCGGGCGAGGACCGTGCGCGGTGAAAATAGGCTAAGAACCCCGGATGTCACGCACGGATCGCCTGCACGCCGATCTCGAGCGAGGGTTCATCGCCCTCGACGAAGGCAACATCGACGCCGCCGCGGCGGTGCTCGAGCGCTGCCGCCGGATCGATCGCAAGCACCCCGACGTCGTCGCGCTCGCCGCCGGCGTAGCGGATGCGCGCGGTGACGCCGAGGAGGCGATGACGCAGTACCGCAAGCTCGCCGAGCTGCGCCCCGACGAGCCGATGCCGCGGATCTGCATCGCGCGCCTCGAGCTCCACGACCAGGAGGATCCCGACGCCGCGCTCGAGCAGCTCGAGGCGGCGTTCGAGCTCATCGACGAGGAGGCGGACCTGATCGAGGCGATCTACGTCAAGACCGAGGCGCTGCTCGCGCGCGAGGAGCTCGAGGAGGCGCGCGCCACGCTCGCCGAGCTGGCATCCTCGGCGATCGAGGATGGCGACCTGGCGCTCGATCTCGCCGAGCTCGCGCTCGCGGCGGAGGATCCGCAGGCCGCCATCCGCTGGACCGAGGCGGCCCACAAGGCCGATCCCGAGCTCGCGGCGGACGCGATGCACGCGCGCGGCCGCGCCCACGAGCTGGCGGGCGATCGCCCGGCGATGATCGCCGCGTGGAAGGAGGTGCGCCGGCTCGACCTCGCGGCGCCGCCCGGCCCGGTCCACGTCACCGAGGACGAGCTCGAGCGGATCGCGGCCGCGACGCTCGCCGCGCTGCCGCAGCACATCCGCGATCACCTCGAGCGCGTGCCGATCCTGATCGACGACGCGCCGTCCGAGGACATCCTCGACGACGGGTTCGATCCGCGGCTGCTCGGCCTGTTCCAGGGCACGCCGATGCCCGAGGACGGCGCGCTGGCGCCGTCGGTGACGAACATCCTCCTGTTCAAGCGCAACCTCGAGCGGATGGCCGAGGACGAGGAGCACCTCGCCGAGGAGGTGCGGATCACCGTGCTCCACGAGACGGCGCACTACTTCGGCCTCGACGAGGACGACCTCGAGGCGCTCGGGCTGGATTAGCGGGCGCGGGGCGCGGGCGGGGCGCGATCGGGGCGCGATCGGGGCGCGAGCAGGGCGCCGCTACGAGATCCCCGGGATCCGGTCCGGGCGCACGAGCAGGCCCTCGATCGCGTCGACGGTGACGACCTCCGCGATCGAGGTCGACGCCGTCGCCACGAGGCGCCGCGCCTGCACCAGCGACGGCTTGTCGCCGCACAAAAGGCCCACCTCGAGCGTCCCGTTCGAGAACGCCCACACGGTGGAGCTGATGCTGTTGCTCTGCGGCATGCCGAGCGCGACGGCCAGATCGACGAGGATCGGCGGGTACCCGCGCTCGAGCACGCGCCAGCCGGGCGCGATGACGACCGGGAAGCGCAGCCCCGGCGCGCGGATCATGTGGCCCTCCGCCGAGATCGCCGGCGTCGGGATCGAGACGCTGAACGTCGTGCCGCGGCCAGGCTCCGACTGCGCGGTCAGCGAGCCGCCGAGCTCGACGGCGTTGCCGCGCACCGCGTCGAGGCCAACGCCGCGGCCGGAGACCTCGCTCGCCTCGCCGCGCGTCGACAGGCCCGGGTAGCACATGAGCGCGACGAGCCGCTCGCGCCCCAGCTCGGTGCCGGCGGCCACGAGGCCCAGCTCGGCGGCGCGCGCCTGCACGCCGGCGAAGTCGATGCCGCAGCCGTCATCCTCGACCGTCAGCACGTACGCCCCGTCCTCGCTCTGGCCGCGCAGCCGGATCGACCCGGCTGCCGGCTTGCCCGCGGCCGCGCGCGCCTCCGGCGATTCGATGCCGTGATCGACGGCGTTGCGCAGGAGGTGCAGCGCCGCGACGTCGAGCGCCGCCAGCACCTCCACCGTCACCTCCGCGGCCACGATCTCGACGTGGAGGTCGATCTGCTTGCCCAGCTCGTGCGCCAGCGTGGTCGTGCTCGCGACGTACTTGTCGAGCTGCTCGGCGCTGACCACGGCGCGCTGCACGCCGATCAGATCGCGCAGCGCGTGCCACGACTCGCGCAGCCGATCGCGGCGCGCGCCGGTCGCAACGGCGTACTCGAGGAACGCGTCCACGGCCGGCGGCCCGAGGTGAGCGCGGATCGCGGGCGGGACGCGCATGGTCGTCGCCGAGCGGAGCAGCGGCGGCATGCTGCCTGAGCGGCTGCGCGGCCGCTCGTGGCGCGCGAGGACGCTCTCGATCTGGCGCACGAAGCCCGGCAGGTCGATCCCGGTGAGCTCGGTGCCGAGCCGCCTGCGGACGAGCATCACCATGAACCGGATCGCCATGTTGACGGCGAAGTCGAAGTCGTCGTCGACGGCGTAGCCGCGGGCCTGCGCCACGCTGAGCAGGTCCTCGAGCTTGTGGCAGACCATGTTGACGTCGCCAAAGCCCATCACGAGCGACTCGCCCTTGAGCGTGTGCACCTCGCGCTGGAGCTGGCGCGACGCGACGTCGTCGAGGCTGCGCAGCACCTGCGCCCAAGCCGCCTCGATCCGCGCGAGGCGCTCGAGCGCGACGGTGCGGAATCTCTGGATTAGCTCGTCGCCGTCGTCGGACATCACGGCCCGGCGCCTCTGGCTCGAGTCATCTGGTGCCGCAGTATAGGCAGCGGCGATCGCTTCGGGAAGCAAACGGTCGCCTCGAGATCTCGGCCAGTCCGACGCGTCTTACGGTGCATGTGGTCGCCCCTGCGCACCCGGCTCCGTTCCGGTGCGGCATGCCTGGTGCCAGTCGCAGAAGTTCTGACCGGTTGACACGGACAGGGACGCCGTTATGTGCCCGCGGCCCTGCTCCCGTCGGCCCGCCGGCCCGCCGGTCCGCCGGTCCGTCGGTCCGTCCGCGGGCCACGCGCCGCGCCGCCGCTACGCGAGCGTGGCGACCCGATCCCCGAACAGCCGCTCGAGCCGCGTGAGCAGCTCCTCCGTCGGCGCGACCGCCCATGCGTCCGGCAGCGGCACCACTGTCTCCGAGCGCTGCGGGATGCGCAGCCGCAGGATCGCCTGGCAGTTGCCGCGGGTGGCGTTCGCGAGGATCGTCTTCAGCTCGTCGATCTGATCGTGCGTGAGCTGGTCGGCGTTCAAGTGGATGTCGACGCGCGAGGTCTTCTGCTGGCGCAGCTCGGACAGGGGCGCCGCCGACTCGAGCAGCATCTTCCACTCGGGCGACTCGGCATTTCCCTCATTCTTGACCGCGCCGGAGCACAGGATCGGCTCGTCGCTGACGAGCACGTGGCGCACCTTCTCGAACGTCTTGGGGAACGCGATCACCTCGAGCGTGCCCTCGGCGTCCTCGAGCATGAAGCGCGCCATCTTGTCGCCCTTCTTCGTGATCATCTCGCGGTACTGGCTGACGATGCCGCCGATCGACGCGTCGCCCGCGGCGCGCTTGCCGGCCGGGAAGTCGCTCGTCGTCGCCGACGCGTAGCGCTGCAGGTCGCCGCGGTAGCGGTCGAGCGGGTGACCCGAGACGTAGAAGCCGAGCGCCTCCTTCTCGAACGCGAGCAGCTGCTTGGGGCCCCAGCTCTCGACGTCCTGGTAGCTCTCGCCCTGCGAGGTCGCCGCGCCGCCCGCGGGCCTGGCCGGCTCGGCGGCGGCGAGCAGCCCGAACAGCGACGTCTGCCCGCTCCGCCGATCGCGCTGCTCGGCGGCGCCGCGCTCGAGCGCCGCGTCGAGGTTCGCGAGCAGCTGCGCGCGGTGGCGGCCGCCGGGCAGGCCGTCGAGCGCGCCCGACTTGACGAGCTGCTCGAGCACGCGCCGGTTGCACTTCTGCGTGTCGACGCGGCGGCAGATCTCGAACAGCGACTGGAACGGGCCCTCCTTGGCGCGCGCCTCGATGATGGCGTCGACGGCGGTGCTGCCGACGCCCTTCACGGCGCCGAGGCCGAACCGGATGATCTTGGCTTTCGCCGCGTCCCCGCTGGCCACATCGCCCGGGGTGACCGTGAAGTCGGAGAGGGACTCGTCGATGTCAGGCCGCTCGACGACGAGGCCCATCGCCCGCGCCTCGGCGATGAACTTGACGACGTTGTCGATGTTGTCCGCGTCGCACGACATGAGGCCCGCCATGAACTCGTGCGGGTAGTGGTGCTTGAGCCACGCGGTCTGGTACGTGATCCAGCCGTACGCCGCCGAGTGCGACCGGTTGAAGCCGTACCCGGCGAAGAACGCCATCAGCTCGAAGACCTGGTCGGCGATCTTCAGATCGACGTTCTTCTCCTTCGCGCCGGCGATGAACTTCTCCTTCTGCTTGGCCATCTCCTCGGGCTTCTTCTTGCCCATCGCGCGGCGCAGCAGATCGGCGCCGCCGAGCGAGTACCCGCCCAGGACCTGGGCGATCTGCATCACCTGCTCCTGGTAGACGATGACGCCGTACGTGTCGGCGAGCACGCCCTCGAGCCACGGGTGCGGGTACTCGACCTTCTTGCGCCCGTGCTTGCGATCGATGAAGTCGTCGACCATGCCGCCCTCGAGCGGCCCGGGCCGGTACAGCGCGACGGCGGCGACGATGTCCTCGAGGCAGTCCGGCTTGAGCTTCTTCAGGATCTCGCGGAAGCCGCTCGACTCGAGCTGGAACACGCCGGTCGTGTCGCCGCGCGCGATCATGCGGAAGACGTCCGCGTCGTCCTTGGGGATCGTGTCGATGTCGAGCTGGTTGTCCGCCGGCCGCTGCTGGTTGATGAGCCGCACCGCGGTCTGGATCACCGTCAGCGTCTTGAGGCCGAGGAAGTCGAACTTGACGAGGCCCGCCTTCTCGACCTCCTTCATCGCGAACTGCGTGACGATCTCTTCGTTCTGGCCGCGGAAGCACGGGACGTACTCCCACAGCGGCCGCTCGGCGATCACGACGCCGGCGGCGTGCATGCCGGCGTGGCGGTTCAGCCCCTCGAGCGCGGCGGCGATGTCGAGCAGCTCGCGGTGGAGCGGGCTGTCGTTGTAGAGCTGCTTGAGCTCGGGCGTCTGCTCGATCGCCTCGCGCACGGGCGGCGACTTGCCGGCGACGGGCTCGGGCACGAGCTTGGCGAGCTTGTCGGCCTCGGCGAACGGGATCTCCATCGCGCGCGCGATGTCGCGGATCACGCCGCGCGCCTTGAGCTGGTGGAACGTGGCGATCTGGCCGACCTGCTCCCTGCCGTACTTGCCCTGGACGTACTTGATGACCTCGTCGCGCCGGTTCATGCAGAAGTCGACGTCGAAGTCCGGCATCGACACGCGCTCGGGGTTCAGGAACCGCTCGAACAGGAGCTTGAACTCGAGCGGATCGATGTCGGTGATCCGCATCGCCCACGCGACGGCCGATCCGGCGCCCGAGCCGCGGCCGGGCCCGACGGGGATCCCGTGCTCCTTGGCCCAGTTGATGAAGTCCCAGACGATCAGGAAGTAGCCCGAGAAGCCCATCTTCTGGATGACGGCCAGCTCGATCTTGCAGCGCTCGCGGTAGCGGTCCGGATCGAACGCGATGCCGCGCTCGGTCATCTCGCGGAACCGGCGGTCGAGGCCCTTGTCGACGATCTGCGTGATGTACGAGTCGAGCGTCTCGCCCTCGGGGACCTTGTAGTTGGGCAGGTACGTCTGATCGAACTTGAGCTTGACGTTGCAGCGCGCGGCGATCGACACCGTGCTCTCGAGCGCCTGCGGCACGTCCTTGAACGCCTGCTCCATCTCCGCCGGCGACTTCATGTAGTAGCTGTCGACGACGTGCTTGAGCCGCTTCTCGTCCTTGAGGCTCTTGCCGGTCTGGATCGCCATGAGGACGTCGTGCGCGGCGGCGTCCGCGCGGTTGACGTAGTGGCAGTCGTTCGTGGCGACGAGCGGGATGTCGAGCTTCTTGCTCATCCGCACGAGCTCGCCGTTCAGGGTCTCCTGCTCGGACGTCGGCGTCGGCATGAGCTCGAGGAAGAAGTCGCCCGGCGCGAACATGCTCGCGTACTCGCGCGCGGTCTCCTCGGCCGCCGCGACGCCGTTCTTCTCGAGCGTCTGCGCGATCTCGCCGCCGAGGCACGCCGACAGCCCGATCAGGCCCTCGCTGTGGTCGCGCAGGATCTGCTTGTCGATGCGCGGGTGGTAGTAGAAGCCCTCGAGGTACCCCTTCGAGTTCAGGTACGAGAGGTTCTTGTACCCGACCTCGTCCTTGGCGAGCAGGATGAGGTGGTAGTTGCGCCGGTTCGTGCGATCGTGCCGGTCGGTCGCCGCGACGTACGTCTCGCAGCCGAACACGAGCTTGACCTCGTTCGCCTTCGCCTCGGTGTAGAGATCGATCGCGCCGAACATGTTGCCGTGGTCGGTGACCGCGACGGTGTCCATGCCGAGCGCCTTGACCTTCGAGAACAGGTCCTTCACCCGGATCGCGCCATCGAGGAGGCTGTACTGGGTGTGCAGGTGGAGATGGGTGAACTGGCTCATGGCGTGGCGACGATGCGAGAGTCCACCGTCGGTCTGACGATCTAGCTCATCCCGCCCGCACTCCCGAGCCTGCGGGCGGAAATTGTGAGCGGCGCGCGACGCGCGGCTTGATTCAATCCGCACCGCTCGCGGCGTTCCCACCGGCGCGGCGCCATGGCACAGTGGCCGCGCTTGTCTGCCCGCGTGTCGTTCTTGCTTGCGTTGCTCGCGTCGCTCGCGTCGCTCGCGTCGCTCGCGTCCTCGACCTTCGGGCTCGCCGGCTGCGTCCGTAAAGATCCGCCGCCGGTTGTGCCCGCCCCGCCGCTCCCGGCGGATCCGGAGGTGAAGCTCGAAGCCATGCAGGTCGAGTGCGACGCCATGCTGAGCGCGCTGACCTCGTACAAGGCCTGCGCGAACCACGACGATGACGATCGCGAGGCGATCGACGCCTGGATCGAGCGCGCGAACGCCGACTTCACCGCGAGCCGCAAGTCGGACCCCGAGCCCAACGCGCAGAAGGCGATCGCGGCCGCGTGCCGCAAGGCCACCGACTCCGTGAAGGCCGCGACCGAGCGCTGCCACGCCGGCCCGCGACCGAAGGACGACTGAGCGGCCTCCGCCGGTACACCGGGTCTCATCGAGGGCTGAGAGCCATCGCGGCGGCGATCCGCTCGAAGGAGCGGCACCGGGCCTCGAAGGTCGGGGCGAGCAAGGAGATCATGAGCTCGTCGGCGCCGATCTCGCGCGCGAGTGACCGCAAGCCGTCGCGCACGCGGTCCGGGCCGCCGATCACGACATCCGCGAAGGACTCGTCGATGATCGCCTGCTCCTCGGGCGTGAACGTGCGGGCGACAGCCTCCTCCACCGACGGGACCGGCTCGCGCCGGCCGGCGCGCTGGTTGACGACCGACACCCGGTAAGGCGCCGCGAGGCGGCGCGCGTCCTCCTCGTCGGCGCCGCAGATCACGGAGACCGTGCACAAGGCGTACGGGGTGGCGAGCCGCCGCGACGGCACGAAGCCCTCGCGGTACTGGGCGATCGCCTCGCGCGCGTTCCGCATCCCCCAGTGACCCGCGAACGCGTACGGCACGCCCCGCTGGGCGCCGATCCCCGACCCCGCCACCGTCGCGCCGAGCATCCAGATCGAGGGGCAGCCGACGTCGAAGGGCATCGGGACGATCTTCGCGAACGGGTGGTGGATGGAGAACTGGCCGTCTTCGAACGCCAGTAGCTCGTCGAGCACGCCGTCGAGGTCGAGCTCGTCGCCGCGGCGCAGCGCCGAGGAGGTGACCGCGTCGGCGCCGGGCGAGCGCCCGAGGCCGAGATCGATCCGACCGGGGTGGAGCGCCTCGAGCGTCCGGAACATCTCGACGAGGTGCAGCGGCGCGTGGTTCGGGAGCATCATGCCGCCGGCGCCGACCCGGATCCGCTCGGTCTTCGCCGCGGCGTACGCGATCATCACCTCGGGTGACGAGGCCGCGGTGGTCCTGATGCCGTGGTGCTCCGCGAACCAGTAGCGCGTGTAACCGAGCTTGTCGGCGAGGATCGCGAGCTCGATCGATTCGCGGATCGCCTGGGTCGGCGTGGCCCCGCGGCTGACCGGCGAGAGGTCCAGGACCGAAATCGGAAGCTGCATGCCCCAGGATTGCATGCATGCCGGCCATCAGGTGCCATGGGGCGTCCCGAGCGAGGCCGGCTCGATAGGTAGCGATCGGGACGCGCAGCGCGCTCCGGTCAGGGACCGATCCGCAGGTAGCAATAGTTGTCGGTGATCGCTCCGTTGCGCCGCACGTACCCGCCGCATACCTCGATATATGTATAGGACTCCACGTAGTGGAAGTCCTCGACGGCGTAGGCCCAGCTATGGGTATTGCCGACCGTGAACGGATCGTAGGCGGCGAACTGGGACGTCTGGTTGAAGTACGCGACGGCGATCGCCTTTGCTTGCGCGGCCGAGAAGCCGGGGAGGTCGCCGCCGAGGACCGGCGTCGAGAGCTCCGATAGAACCTGCGCCTGGTCAGGCTCCGAGCCGCCCTCGGTGAGGCAACCAGCGAGTGCCAAAGATCCCGCGAGAATGGCAATGGGTTTCATCATGCGGTGGCACCCAATTGCAACTTCGATACCGAGCGCGCAGGGGCTCATGATGTCTTGTTCAGGGGCGACGCTTCATCCTGCGACCCGAACTGGCCGGCGGCGATGGATCAGGCTCGCTCGGCCCGTTGGGTCCTCCCAACAGGCCCGCCTCCTCCACATCAGATCTTGAGCGAGCAGTTCGCGAATCGCATCAAGCCGCGGTCATCGCGAAGCGGCGGCGCTTGCTCGGCGTCAGACCGGTCTGGTACGGTGCTGCGATGCCCTCGTTGCTCCACGAGAGCTTGCTCCTGCTGGTCCGCGATCGGCCGGATCTCGTCGCCACGCTCCTGACGGACCTGCTCGGCGTCCCGGTACCACCCTTCACCGAGGCGCGGCTGGCCGAGGCGGCGCTCCACGAGCTCGTGCCGGTCGAGTATCACGCCGACGCCGTGGTGCTGTTCGTCGAGGGCAAGCCGGTGTTCGGCGCGATCGTCGAAGCCCAGCTCCAGCCCGATGACCGCAAGCTCTTCACCTGGCCGCTGTACGCCGTCGCGGCGAGAGCACGCCACGAGTGCCCGTTCGTGGTCGTCGTCGTGACACCCGATCCGGCAACGGCGCGCTGGGCCGCGCGGCCGATCGACCTCGGCGATGGCCTCCTCTATCGAGTGCGCGTGATCGGGCCCGATGGGGTTCCGGTCATCACCGATGTCGAGCGCGCGGTCCGCGAGCCGTACCTCGCGATGCTCTCACTCATGGCGCACGGTCAGGGAAATCGAGACACCGCGGTCGCGATCGCCACGGCGACGGCCCAGGCGATCCTCCAGCTCCCCAAGCACGACCAGCGCCTGCTATATTGGACCATCGTCGAGAGCTCGCTCAGCGAAGCTGCACGAAAGGCCTTCGAGATGCTGCCCCAGACCCAACCGTTCCTCAGCGAATCCCAGCTCCGATCGTTCGCGAAGGGCGTGGCGGAATCGATCCTGAAGCTCCTCACCAAACGTGGGATCCCGATGACCGATGGCCAGCGCCAACGGATCCTCGACACCGGTGACCTCAGCACGCTGGATAGCTGGATTGATCGGGTGCTCACCGTGACGACGGCGGACGAGCTGTTCACGTAGACGTGCGCGGCAGCGCGGCGCGGGGCGGGTCAGTCGGTGGCGATCGGGACGCGCAGCATGAGCGCGCCGACCGGCGCCGTCGCGGGCAGGCCGGCGAAGTTTGCGTGGCACATGGCGCACTGGGGCTGGAAATTCGTGAGCGGGATCGAGCGGCGGTAGTACCAGTCGCCGGCGACGCGCTCGACGGAGGTGAGCGGCGCGCCGGTCATGGCGGCGGCGAGCGCGCGGCGCTCGAAGTCGTCGGCGGGCAGGTCGTTCGCGCTCAGCGGCTGGAGCGTGCCGACGAGCCGCATGTCGCGGTTCCGATCGCTGAAGATGAGGCCGATCGACAGGTTGCCCTGCGCGACGTTCGCGGGCGTGGTCTCGTTGATCTCCTGCAGCAGCGCCGCGACCACGGTGCTGGTCATGAGGTCGCTCGCCCCGCGCGCGAACTCGATCTGCGCCGCCGTCGGAGCGCGGCCGGGGCGGTCCGCCGCGGCGACGAGGCCGAGCGCGCACGTGCCCGCGAGCGCCGTCACGCCCACGATCGTCGTCGTCCATTGCGTGTGATTCACGATTCCCTCCTGGTGAGAACAGATAGGGATACTTCCAATTGGCTTTTTGCCAAATATGATTTTCGTTTGATTCGTAGACGACTCGATGTGTCATCGGCTCTCCCGATAGATAGGCATCCGGCGCGGACCCGGTCACTGCGCGCTCGCGGGTCACGCGGCCTGCGTCAAAGCAAGCCGCGTTACCGGCGCGAGTGACGCGGGACGGCATTGCGGACGGCGGCCATCCCCGACGATGATTGCGCGATGTCCACCGAAACTGTCGTCGGGATCGTCGGCGGCACCGGGCTCTATGATCTGCCGGGGCTGACGGAGCACACGTGGGTCGCGGTCGAGTCGCCGTTCGGCGCTCCGTCGGACGACGTGCTCGTGGGCCGGCTCGGGAGCCAGCGCATCGCGTTCTTGCCGCGCCACGGCCGCGGGCACCGCATCCCGCCGCACGAGATCAACTTCCGCGCGAACATCGACGCGCTCAAGCGGGTCGGCGCGACGTCGCTCGTGTCGGTGAGCGCGGTGGGCTCGCTGCGCGCGGACCTCACGCCGGGCACGTTCGTGATCGTGGACCAGTTCGTCGATCGCACGCTGCGCGGCCCCAAGACGTTCTTCGGCACGGGCTGCGTCGCGCACGTCCCGATGGCGCACCCGACGTGCGCGCGCGTCATGGCGCACCTCGCGGCGGCGGGCGCCGAGCTGGGGCTCCCGATCGTGCGGGGGGGCACGTACGTCGCGATGGAGGGGCCGCAGTTCTCGAGCCTCGCCGAGTCCGAGCTGCACCGCAGCCTCAAGTGCGACGTGGTCGGGATGACGAACATGCCGGAGGCCAAGCTGGCCCGCGAGGCGGAGCTCTGCTACGCGACGGTCGCGATGGTCACCGACTTCGACTGCTGGCACCCGGATCACGACCACGTGAAGATCGAGGACGTCCTCCGCGTGCTGCACGCCAACGCGGCGCACGCCCGCGAGCTGGTCGCGCGCGTCATCCCGCGGATCGGCGCGGATCCGGTGGCCTGCCCCCGGGGCTGCGATCGCACGCTCGACATCTCGATCCTCACGCCGCCCGAGGCGCGCGATCCCGAGCTGGTGCGGCGCCTGGACGCGATCGCGGGCCGCGTGCTGCGCCGCGCGCACGAGGGCTGATCGCATGCGCCGCTGCGTGTTCCTCGATCGGGATGGCGTGATCAACGAGGAGGTCGAGTACCTGCACGAGCCAGAGCGCGTCGCCCTCGTCGCGGGCGCGGCCGAGGCGATCGCGGCGCTCGGCCGGGCGGGCCTCGCGGTGGTCGTGGTCACCAACCAGGCGGGGATCGCGCGCGGGATGTACACCGAGCGAGAGCTGGCGGCCGTGACGGCGCGGATCGGCGAGCTCCTGGCCGGCGCCGGCGCCCGCCTCGACGGGGTCTACTTCTGCCCGCACCACCCGGAGGCGGGCCGCGGCCCCTACCGGATCGCGTGCCGCTGCCGCAAACCGGGGCCGGCGATGCTCGAGCAGGCGGCGGCCGAGCTGGGGCTCGATCTGGCGGGCTCGGCGATCGTCGGCGACAAGGCGAGCGACCTCGAGGCGGGCCGCGCCGCCGGGTGCGCCGCGGTGCTGGTGCGCACGGGCTACGGCGCGCAGGAGGAGGCGCGGCTCATCGCCGACGCGCGCGCCGACCTGGCCGACGCGGTGTTCGACTCGCTCGCCGCGGCGGCGCCGTGGCTCATCGCGCGGCTCGGAGCGGATGCCGGAGCGGATGCCGGAGCGGGTGCCGGAGCGGATGCCGGAGCGGACGATTGACCGATGACCGAGCCTGACTTCAAACGCTCGGTCGCCCGCGGCATCGCGTGGGTCGGCCTCGCGTCGTCCCTGGTGGCGCTGTTCGACCTGGTCGCGCTCGCGCTGATCCTGAACTTCTGGGTCTCGGCGCAGGAGTTCGGCGCGGTCAGCATCGTCGTCACGGCGTTCGGCGCGCTGCAGCTCGCGGCCGAGCTGGGCCTGCCGGCCGCGATCGTCGGGCGCGCGGATCCCGACGACGACCGGCTGTCCACGATCTTCTGGATCGGCATCCTCGCCGGCCTCGCCGAGTACGGGCTCGTCTTCGCGGCCGCGCCGCTCATCGCGCGCGCCCACGGCGAGGCGATCGTCGGCCCCCTGTTCCGCGTCGCCGGGATCGTCCTCCTCATCCGGCCGCTCTACACGACGCACCAGGCGCTGCTCCGGCGCAGCCTCCGCTTCCCGGAGCTGTCCGCGGTCCGCATGGCGGCGAACGCGGTCGAGCTGTGCACGAAGGTCGGCAGCGCGCTCGCCGGCGCGGGCGTGTGGTGCTTCGCGCTCGGCTCGATCGCGCGCGAGCTCGTGTACGCGATCGGCGTGCCGCTCCGCGCCCGGTGGCGCCCGCGCCGCGTGCTGCGCCCGCGCCTCGTCAGGCCAGACTTCCGGTTCGGCATGCGCTCGACGGGCGGCGAGCTCCTGTTCCAGCTCTACTCGAACCTCGACTACCAGGTGGTCGCCTACGCGTTCGGCACCACCTCCGTCGGGATCTACCGCGCCGCGAAGGAGCTGGTCCTCGAGCCGGTGCGCTTCGTGTCCAACGTGGTCACCGTGGTCGCGTTCCCGACGTTCGCGCGCCTGCGCGACGATCGGCCGGCCGTCGTCGAGCAGTACGTGGCGTTCACGCGCCAGAACCTGGCGGCCGTGCTGGGGCTCCTCTCGGTGGTCGTCGTCGCCGGGGAGGACGTGCTCGGCGTCCTGCTGGGCGCCCAGTACGCGGCGGCGGCCGACGCCGCGCGCATCCTCGCGATCGTCGGCGTGTTCCGCGCGCTCAGCCACCTCGGGCCGCCGCTCCTCGATGGCCTGGGCCGGCCGGATCAGTCGCTGCGCTATCACGTGACGGCGGCGCTGGTCCTGTCGGTGGCGTTCGTGGCCGCCACGCACCTGGGCGAGACGTTCTTCGCGGTCTCGGTGGCGTGGGCGGTGGCCTACCCCATCGCGTTCGCGGTGCTGATGGGGATGGTGTTCACGCACCTCGAGGTGAGCGTCTTCGCGTACCTCCGCCGCGTCGGCCGCCTCGTCCTGTGCATCGTCGCCGCGGCGGGCGCCGGCCTCGTGGCCCACCACCTCGCCGCGGAGCTGCGCGCGGGCGTCCGGCTCGCCCTCTCGGCGGGCGTGATGCTCGGCATGGGCGCCACGCTGCTCGCGCTCTACGAAGGCTTCTCGCCGCGCGCGATCGTGCGGGCATTACGGCGTTAGGCGCGGCGCCTAGCGGCGCCGCTGAGCGAGCGACTCCTCGACGACGCGCCGGTAGCGGGCGCGCTCGTCGCGGGTGAGCGACAGCCAGCCGGTGAGCGAGTAGCCGGCCATCCAGAACGTGAACACGTCGAACAGGAGCGCGCGGTCGAACAAGAGCGCGTAGAGCGTCGTCGCGAGGAACACGGCGATCATGACCTTCACGTACCAGTGGTGGCTGCGCCCCAACCGGTGGCTGGGGAACGGCAGGTACGTCAGCGTGGCGATGCCCATCAGCGGCATCAGCACGACGCCGACCCACCAGCCGCCGGGCGCCGACGCCGCGAAGCTCGAGTTGCAGTAGCCGATCGCGATGAAGCCGAGCACCGAGCGAGGCAGCCCGGCCCACACCCCCTTGAACTCGACGGGCGCGACGATGTTGCGCGCGTGGCGGATCGAGACGGAGACGACCAGCGACGCGGCGAGCCCCATCGCGAGCACCTGATCCCACGGCGCGGCGAGCAGCCGGGCGTCCTTGTAGACGGTGTAGACGATGATCGCCGGCGCGATGACGTGCGCGGTGTGATCCGAGATCGTGTCGTACTCGGCGCCGAACTCGTTCGCCGTCCCGAGCTTCCGGGCGACGTAGCCGTCCATCGTGTCGCCCAGGAAGTAGCCGAGGATCACGGCGAGGCCGGCCTCGTACGGCCGGCCGTCGACGCACAGGCAGATCGCGATCACCCCGCCGAGCAGGTTGATCGTCGTGAAGAGGTCCTTGACGCCGAACATCGACCGGCGAAGCGCGCCTCAGGCCGTGCGGCGCTGGCCGGCGAGTCCCGCGCCGGTGCGCAGCTCGGCATCGAGCGGCAGGATCGACGCCGCGCCCTCGAGCTGAGTGATGTACTGCAGCTCCTCGAGCTTGCGGCCGGTGTACGGCGTCGTGACGAACGCCTCGATGATGGCGCGGTTCAGGACGAACCCCTGCTTGGCGGCGATGCAGAGCACGTTGGCGTTGTTGATCGAGCGCGCGAGCTCGGCGTCCTCGACGGTCATGCAGCGCGCGGCGTAGATGCCGCGGAACTTGTTCGCGGCGATCGACACGCCCATGCCCGTGCCGCAGCACAAGAGGCCGAAGCTGTCCTCGGGATCGGCCTGGACGTTCTTGCAGACGAGCTCGGCCGAGCTGAGGTAGTGCAGGTGCTCCGCGTGGACGGCCTCGACGACCGCGTTGTGCGCCGAGAGCGCGCCGCGATAAGCATCGATGTCGGGCAGCAAGTAGCGATCGTACCCAAAGACGATGCGCTTACCGACGAGCGATCCGAGACGACGTATCACGAGCGAGCCCCCTTCTACTACTTGTCACGAAGGCGGAGCAAGATCGTTGCCAGCGCTACACAGTGATGACACAGCGGGGTGGTGACAGCTTTCTGTCACCCCGGGCGGGAATCGCCAGGTCTTCGCCAGTCCACCCGTCAGCGCTCGAACACCCGCGAGAGCGCGGCTTGGGCCCCACGGATGTGATCGTCGGTCAGATCGCCGATCGTGCTGAGCTGGAAATGGCTCTGGTCGCCCGGGATGCCGTAGAGGCAGAAGTAGCCCTGCTCCTCCATCCGGCGCGAGAAGTCGCTGTAAAGCATTCCGACGGGGAGCCGGAAGTTGACGGCGATGTTGGAGCGGTACCGGGCGTCGAGCAGCGGTCGGAGGTCGAGCCGCTCGTCGAGCCGCTCCAGGTACTCGATCAGGGACTGCATCTGGCGCTGGATGCGCGCCATGTGCGCCTCGATCCCGCGCTCCGAGAGGTGGATGCAGGCGGCGCGCAGGGCGGCGTGCAGCGCCACGGGCTGGGCGAACCGCGGTTGCCGCTCGGCGAGCTGCTTCTGGTACTCAGCGATGATGTCCAGGTAGTAGCCGCGCGGCTTGCCGGCGGCGCTGATCGCGGGGACGGAGTCCTTGCGCGTGAAGACGATGCCGATGCCGGGCGCGGCCATGATGGCCTTGGCCGACGAGGCGGTGACGAGATCGACCTGCGACGCCTCGATGTCGATCGGGTACGCGTACGCGGAGGAGATCGCGTCGGCGGCGACCATCCGGCCGCGCTGCTTGCACACCCGCCCGATCTCCTCGAACGGGTTGCGCAGGCCGGCGCGCGTCTCGTGGCTGACGAAGAACACCCACTTGATGGCGGGGTCGCGATCGAGCGCGGCGGCGATCGCGTCGGGATCGAGCGGGCGATCGGTGGGCCCCTCGAGGACGGTGGCGGCGATCCCGTTCTGGCGGGCCTGATCGGCGACGCGGGCGGCGAAGAAGCCGTTGTTCGCGATGAGGCCCTTGCCGAGCGGCTCGAGCGCGAGGAGGCAGGCCTCGTTCGCCCCGGTGCCGGTCGCGGTGATCTGCGTCGCGAAGTACGCGTCGGGGCTCCGGATCCCGACGAGGCGCTTCAGGTCGCGCTCGGTCTCGGCGAACATCGCAGAGAACGCGTCCTGGCGGTGGTAGTTGCACGGGGGCCGCGCGAGGTACTCCGCCACGAGCGGTGGGATCCGGACGGGCCCCGGCGTGAAGAGGATCAGGTCGGCTGGTCGCATGACGCCTCGGTGATTCGACCGCGTGTACCACTGCAGGTCGAGAGACGGAAGTGGCGAAGGCCGGTAGCTTATGGCCGGACCGCGCCCCCGGCGCGCCGCGCGTCCCGCGCGCGGAGGAGCGCGAGCCACGCGGGCGCGATCACGAGCGCCATCAGGATGCACGCGAGCTCGCCGAGCAGCGCGGCGAGACCGAACGCGTGGATGCCGCCGTTTGCCGAGAACATGAGCGTGCCGTAGCCGACGGAGGTCGTGTACGAGCAGAGCAGGACGGTGCCGCCGGTGGTCGCGAGCAGGTGGCGCAGGCCGCGGTCGCCCTCCTGGCGATCGCGCACGGCGAGGTTGACGGAGTAATCGATCCCGATGCCGATCGTGATCGGCAGCGCGATCAGATCGAGGAAGTGGACGGTGATCCCGGCGAGCGCGCACGCGGCGATCATCACGACGACGCCGGCCAGGCCGCAGGCGAGCGTGACCTGGCCGTGGCGGCGCAGGCCGACCACGAGGATGACGGCCAGGATCGAGCCGGTGAGCGCGAACAGGATCATGCGCGGCGCGTCGTGCTCCATCGACTCGATGACGTCGGCGACGACGAGCGCCTCGCCGGCGACGCGCGCGCCGGGCGGCAGCTCGAGGCGGCGCGCATCGGCGGCGAACTCCAGGCGATCGTCGACGTTGAACGAGTTGAACCGGCTCGCGCCGCGGATCACGATCAGCCGGCCGATCGTTTTGCCGTCGCGCTCGATGAACGGCCACGACAGCTCGTGCGGCACGTCGGCGTCGCCGATCGGGCGCAGGGTCTCGGGCGGCCGGAGCTTGGCGGCGGTCGCGCGCTCCGCGTCTCCCAGGCTCGCCTGGAGCTTGGGATCATCGAGCAGCGCGCGGATCTCGGCGAGCACCGCGAGCTTCTGCGGCTGGCCTTGGGGCAGGAGATCGTCGAGGCTGCGGACGTCCTTGATCCAGCGCTTGCCCTCGGGGCGCGCGGCGTCGGCGGCCTTGATCTTGGCGACGAGCGGCGCGACCTGGGCGCGATCGTCGACGGCGATCACGAGCTGGAACGCCTGGCCGGAGAGCATCCCGCGCGTGTCGAGGCCGGCGCGCACCCGGGCGTCGAGCACGCGCGTCTCGCTGATCTCCGGCGTGTTCGATTGCAGATCGCGCCAGTCGTGCGTGAACGGATCGCGCGCGATGTAGACGGCAGCGACCGCGGCCGCGGCGGCGGTGAGCACGGCGCCGAGCGCCATCACGGCGGGCAGCCCGCGCTCGGGCAGGAGCCGGACCAGGGCGAGGCCGATCGCGGGCGGCTCGCCGACCTTGATCGGGAAGCGGCGCCCCAGCACGGCCAGCGCGGCGGGCAGGACAAGGAATGTCGCGATCCAGGTCAGCACCATGCCGGCGCCGGCGATCGCGCCGAACTGGCGGAAGCCGCGGAAGTCGGTGATGAGCAGCGACGTGTACGCGATCGCGGCGGTCGCCACGGCGGCGAGCGTGCCGCGCAGCGCGCCGGCCATCGCGCGGCCCAGGGCGTCCTGCGGATCGCCGCTGCCGCGCAGTGGATCGCCGCTGCCGCGCAGCTCTTCGAGATAGCGCGCGCCGAGGAGCAGCCCGGCGTTGATGCCGTTGCCCACGACGATCGCGAACAGGAACGCCGTCATGACGTTCAGGTGGCCGATCGTCGCCCACGCCAGCGCGAACGTGGTGGCGACGCCGACGCCGAGCGACCACAGCATCGCGAGCACGAGCGCGCCGGAGCGGTAGTAGAGGACGAGCCCGAGGCCGACGAGGAGCACGGTGATCAGCGCCGACTTCGTCATCCCCGCGAGGACGGAGTCGTGCTCGTACATCGAGATCGTGATGTTGCCGGTCAGGCCGACGCGCACGCCGGACCCGACCTCGCGGACGACCTCGGCGGCCGCGGCCCTGATCAGGCCGGTGAGGCGCCCGGCGCGCGCCGCGTCGGACGCCGGGAACGCGGTCTGCACGACGAGCAGCTCGAGCCGGCCGTCCTTCGAGGCGCGCCGCGGCGGGTGGGCCGCCTTGGCCTCGGCGTCGGCGAGCTTCTGCTCGAGCTCGTGCCAGCGGTCGCTCCCTGGCGTCTGGGCGGGCTCGTCGTCGAGATCGATGAACAGCGGGTTTTTGCCGAGCGTGCCCTTGCGGATCCGCTCGGCGAGCGCGTCCCGCGCCGCGCGCAGGTCGGCGAGGTCGGCGAACAAGAAGCGGTGCTGCCAGCCGTAGCGATAGATCGGGCCGTCGTCGGGGGAGAACTGGATGACGAGCTCGGGCGGGAGCTTGGCGAGGCGCGCGGCGAGCGCGGCGCCGGCCCGCTCGCGCGCCGCGGGATCGTCGGCCTCGATCACGACGTGCATGGTGCCGAACGGCCGCGCGCGGCGCTGGATCTCGGTCAGATCGACGACCGATGGCTGCGAGGGCGGCAGGAGGGTCGTCAGGTCCGACCGGATCGACATCCGGCTCGCGAGGTAGCCGCCGACGACCGCGAACACGGCGGACAGGACCAGCACGCTGACCCTGCGGCGATCGATCCACGCCGCGAAGCGCAGGACGCGTTGGCGAGACACGGGGTCGCCGTATACCGCCCTCTGCCGGGAAAGGCCACACCCTGGATGGGTCGCGGCTCCACCGCCCATGTTATAGCGACGAGAGCCATGATCCGCGACGCTGTCATCCTCGCCGCCGGCAAGGGCACGCGCCTCCGCACCTCCGACGACGATCTCCCCAAGCCGCTCCACCGCGTCGGCGGCGTGCCGCTGATCAAGCGCACGATCCTGACGCTCGCGTCGGCCGGCGTGACGCGCGTCGTCGTGGTCACCGGCTTCATGGCGGACCAGATCCGCGCGACGGTGACCGGCGATCCCGCGTACGCGGCCGCCGGTGTCGCGATCGAGCTCGCGCACAACGAGGAGTTCGAGCGCAGCAACGGCATCTCGGTGATGGTGGGCGGCGCACGCGTGGGCGGGCCCTTCGTGCTGTCCATGGCGGATCACCTCTACACCGCCGGGATCGCGCGCCAGGTCGGCAGCGCCGATCTCACGGCGGCGGACCTCTACCTCGCCACCGACACCCGGATCGGCGACGTCCTCGACCTCGACGATGCCACCAAGGTCCGTACCGCGGGCGGCCGGATCCTCGACATCGGCAAGTCGATCGAGGTCTACGACCGGATCGACTGCGGCGTGTTCGCGGTGACGCCGCGCCTGCTGGGCGCGCTGGCCGAGGTGCGTGCCGAGCGCGGGGACTGCTCGCTGTCGCACGGCGTCAAGCGCCTCGCCGAGCAGGGCCGCGCCCGTGTCGTCGACATCGGCGATGGCTACTGGCAGGACGTGGACACGCCCGCCGACCGCGCCCACGCCGAGGAGGCGATCGGCCGCTTCGAGCCGCTCGCGCCCACCTAGGCGCGGTGCATCCGGATCGACCTCCAGTTCCTGGCGAGCTGGATCGCGAACACGGCGAAGAACACGAGCGCGCCGCTGGAGAAGACGAGCAGGATCAGCTCGAGGTGGCCGGCGATCGCGAAGACCACGAACATCGTCACGGCGAAGTCGCGCTTGAGCATCTTGGGGAGCGTCGCCTTGAGGCGAGACACGAGGCCGGTCGGCCGCTGCGAGAGGAACTCCGAGCTCTGGAACGCCCACGGGATCGCGGCCAGATCGCCGGATCGATAGACGCGGGCGATCAGGTAGTACTGCGTGCCCTGCGTGAGCACGAACGCGGTCACCGCCGCGGCGACGAGCGGCAGGGCCCAGCTGGCGCCGGCGAGGTGGAGGTTGATCGCAGTACCGGTCGCGTAGGCGATGTTGCCGAGGTCGTCCGCCGTCGTGTCGAGCCACTGCCCGAGCCGCGAGAACTGGAACTTGAGCCGCGCGAGCTCGCCGTCGATGCCGTCGACGATCGAGCCGAGCTCGACGAACAACATGCCGATCACGCCCGCGAGGTAGCCGCCCTGCGCGAGGCTGAACGCGCCAGCGAGCGCGCACAGGAACGCGACGACCGTGACGTGGTTGGGGTGCACCGGGGTGCGGCACAGGAGGTACGTGATCGGCAGCGAGATGTGGCGGTTGAGCAGCTTCGCCGCGATGCCATCGGCCGACTTGCGGAGTGACCACACGAGCTGGCGCTCGGCGCGCCGGCGCCCGCGCGCGTCGTGCACGACCGTGGTGAAGCCGAGGTACGGGACCTCGGCCGCCGCGGTGTGCGCGCCGGCGAGCTCCCCGGCGATCCCGCCGGGATCGGCCGCCCGCGCGGCGAGCCGGCGTGCGGCGGGTCGGCCGGCGACGAAGACGGCGTCGTGCTCGTCGCCCGCGATCCTGGCGAACGGGGCATCCGAGCGGCGCCACGCGGCGATCACGTGCTTCGGCATGTCGCGGTGGAACACGCGATCCGCGCGCACGACGACGATCGCGTCGGCGTCGTCACCGGCGGGCGGCTCGGTCGCGACGGTGAGCTTCGCGCGCGACGCGATCCGCGGATCTCTCGCGATCGCGTCGAGATCCGGCGGCGCGCCGCCGCCGCACCAGAGGATGGTGATGCGCGAGACGCCCGCGAACGCGAGCTCGCCCGCCAGCCGCAGCGCGTGCGTGATCCCGCCGAGGTCCTCGAGGAGCCCCGGCAGGGCCGGCCGGCCGTCGAGCGTGCCTGCGAGGATCCACCCTTCGCCGGGAGCCAGACGCATGGCCTCAGTTATCTCCCGGGGGCAGGCCCGTCAAGGCAGTGCCGACGGCAGAGAGCGGTACGTCCCGACGGGGCGCGATAGGACGCGATAGGACGCGATAGGGCGCCATATAGGGCGCTACCCAGGTGGTAGCGCGCGGTCGAGCCGCGGCCGCAGCTCCGCCGGCACGCGCGACAGCTCGCGCCGCAGGCAGCGCGGCGCCGCCGGATCCTCGTTGTCGACGATCACGTCAGCGCGGCCGCGCGGATCGATCGCCGCGTGGTAGCGCCGCTGGCCGGGGGCGTAGCGGCGATCGATCCGGCGCTCGATCTCCTCGCACGTGCGGCCCTTCCGCAGATCGCGCTCGACGATCCGGCGCCGCGCGAGCGCCGCGCTGGTGTCGAGGTAGATCGCCAGCGCCCCGGCGGCGCCGGGCACGCGGAGCGGGAACACGCCCTCGAGGATCACCGCGTCGGCGCCCTCGAACGCGACCCGGCGCGAGCCGGCGATCCGCTCCGCCACCGGATCGAACCGCGGCAGGTCCGCCGCGGGCGCACCGGACCGGAACGCCTCGAGGACCTCGCCGGCGCGCACGAGGTCGTAGTAGCCGTCGTAGTAGGCGTCGGGCTCCGACGCGACAGCAGCCCAGTCGACCGGGCGGCGGAAGTCGTCGACGGAGATCGGCACGGTGCGGACCCCCTGCGTCGCGAGCGCGGCGGCGAGCCCGCGCGCGAACGTGGATTTACCGCTGCCGTCGATCCCGTCGATGATGATGATCGGCCGGCTCATCGGGTGCTCATCGGGTGCTCATCGGGTATCGGTGGCGAGGTGCGGCCGCAGCAGCTCGAGCAACGCGCCGTGGCACGCGCCGTTGCTCGCGACGCTGCCGCGGTGGTGGCCGAGATCGGGCTGGTTGTAGCGGAACGGGCGGCCGTCGCCGTCGGTGAACGCCCCACCCGCCTCGCGGATGACGACCTCCGGCGCGCACGTGTCCCACTCCTGCTCGCCGGGCGACAGGTTGACACACGCGTCGAGCGCGCCCTCGGCCATCGCCATGTGCTTGACGGACGCGCCCATCGCGACGGCGCGCGCGCGGAGCCCGGTCTCGTCGAGGAACCGGCCGAGCCGGCTCGTCGCGTTCAGCCGGGTCGTGCCGAGGCGCAGCGCGGCGGGCGCCGCCTCCGCCGACACGCGCAGCCGGGCGCGCTCGCCGCCGCGCGTCCGCCACGCGCCGGCGCCGGTCGCGGCCGCGTACATCGCCTGCGCGACCGGCTGGTAGACCGCGCCGACCACCGCGGCGCCGTCGACGGCGAGCGCGACGTGCACCGAGAACTGGCCGGTGCGCGCGACGAAGTCCCGCGTCCCGTCGAGCGGGTCGACGATCCACACGCGCCGGTGCGCGAGGCGCGCCGGGTCGTCGGGCTCCTCCTCGGAGAGGACCCAGTCCTCGGGGAACGCCGCGCGCAAGAGGGCGGTGATCCGCGCGCCCGCCTCCCGATCGGCCTCGGTGACCGGCGACTGATCGGCCTTGATCAGGGCGGGGATCGGCCCGCGCGCGTAGTACGCGGCGACGAGCTCCCCCGCCTCGCGCGCGGCGCGCTCGGCGACCGCGAGCTCCGCGGCGTACGCCACGCTAGGTCCACCAGCGCTCGCTCGCCAGGACGGTGTCGGCGTGCGCGCGCTCGTGCGGCTCGTCGATCTCGAGCCAGCCGCGGCCGCTGACGTCGGTGATCTCCGGCGGCGCGTCGGCCGCCGCGAGCGCGACCAGGATCGACTCGACGTGGACGGCGGCGCCGCGCTCCTTGAGGACGCGGGCGGCCGCGGCCTCGTAGTCGGCCCGGCGCGCGGCCGGCACGTACGTCATGCCGACGTAGCCGCAGTTCCACTCCGGCAGGGTCTCCGACATCTCGACGACCCGACGGATCGAGTTGAGCTTGACCTTCATGTCCTTGGGGCCGAGGTGGCGATCGAAGTCGCAGAACGCCGTCACCTCGCGGGCGGCGGCGCACACGCGCGCGACCACGGTGGCGATCGACGGCGGGTAGACGTGGTCGGCGTTCATGAGCAAAAAGCCGCCCGGCGCGAGCGCGGCGTAGCCTGTGCGCATCGAGATCAGGTTGCCCTTGCGGAACTCGCGGTTCTCGACGACCACGGCGTCTGGCGCCTGCGCCGCCACGCGCGCCGCGACGCCTTTATGGCCAAATCCGCCGACGACGACACGGCGCTGGGCGCCGGCCCGGCGCGCGAACAGGAGCGCGTAGTCGATCAGCGGCCGGCCGCCCACCTCGATCAGCGCCTTCGGCGTCGACTTCGTCAGGTTCTTGAGCCGGCTGCCGAGGCCGGCCGCCATGATGATCGCCTGCCCGGCCGACATCAGGCTGCGATCCGCTCGCGCAGGAGGTCCGCCAGCTCGCCGTCGAGATCGAACAGGACGACGCGCAGCTCGGGGGCGATCGACGAGAGGTGCTTCGGCATTTTTGGAGCGGCTGTCACGCGACTCTCCAAGGGTAAAGGCTGCGGCATGATTCTGCCGCCTGTTGTCGCTTCACGCCCGCTAACCGATGCGCTGCGTGGAGACATGCGTGGAGGCATGCGCGGAGGCATGCGCGGAGGTATGCGTGGAGGTGATCGGGCGCGGCAGGCGCGACTGCGCGGCGGACTGCGCGACGGACGCGGGGACGCGGGGCGCGCGCAGCCGCGCGATCTCCTCGGCGAGCACGCCCAGGAACTGCTCGATCGCGTCCTCGCCCAGGTGGCCCATGTTCGCGACCTGGAGGTAGCGCTCGGCGAGGACGCCCTTGCAGCCGTAGACGATGATGCCGCGATCCTTGACGGCGTCGTAGAGCGCGTCGTACGCGATGCCATCGGGCAGCCGGCAGGTCACGATCGAGCTCGACTCGCAGCCGGTGCTCGTGAACGACGGCATGCCGAGCGCGGCGAGCCCCTCGCGCAGCTTGCGGTTGCGCGACCGGTACATCTCGAAGCGCGCGGCGTGGCCGTCGGCGAGGAACTCCGAGCAGGCGGCGTCGAGCGCGAAGTAGACGGAGACGGCCGGCGTGAACGGGGTCTGCGCCCGCTCGTCCATGGAGCGGCGGTAGCGCCGGATGTCGAGGTAGTACGCGCGCGGCGCGAGCGCCTCGATCCGCGGCCACACGCGCGGCGAGACGCACATGAACGACGCGCCGCTGACGGCGTGCAGGCACTTGTTCGCGCTGCCGTAGCAGATGTCGATGTTGTCGCGGACGACGTCGAGGTCCTCGGCGCCGAGCGAGCTGACCGCGTCGACGACGAGCAAGGCGTCGTGGCGGCGGCACAGGGCGCCGACCTCGCCCACGGGGTTCACGAGCCCGACCGACGTCTCGTGGTGGATCATCGCGACCACGGCGACGTCGGGGTGCGCCTCGAGCGCGCGCGCCACGTCGGCGACCGCCACGGTCTCGCCCCACGCGTAGCGCAGGTGCAGGACGTTCATCTCGTGGACGCGCGCCACCTCGGCGAGCCGCTCGCCGAACGCGCCGTTGTCGATGATGAGGATCTGCTTGTCGGGCGGCACGCTCGACACGAGCGCGGCCTCCATCGCGGCGGTGCCGCTGCCGGTGATGGGGAACACCGTGTGGTGCGGCGTGCCACGGTAGATCCGCCGCAGCTTGCCGGTCAGCGAGACCATCAGCTCGGAGAACGTCGAGTCGCGGTGGCAGACGTCGTGGTGCACGAGCGCGCTCTTGACGGTCGCGGTCGTGTTCACGGGGCCGGGATTCAGGAGCACGTAGCGCGCGTGCCGCTTCGCCTCGAGCAGCGCCGTGACCTGATCCTCGACGGCGATCAGGGGCCGGGCGCCCCACAGCCACGAGCTGTGGAGCGCGGTCACGCGCCGGCGCTGCACGAGATCGAGCAGGCCGTGCTCGAGGTTTGGGTTCGGCAGCTGAGCGAGCGCGTCGAGGATCGTGCGGTTCACGAGCGCGTGGCCGGTGAACACGCCGTCGGCGTCGGCGAGATCCTCGCCGAGCTCGCAGACGGTGTGCAGATCGCTGTCGGGCTTGCGCGCGAGCCGGACGCGGAACGCGGCGGGATCGGCCTCGGGCGCGCTCGCGACGACGATCGCGGCGTCGTAGTCGGCGGCGTGCTCGCGGCCGAGCTGTACGAGCAGGCGCAGGGACGCGACATCGAGCGGGCGGTCGCCGCGCACGACGAGGCAGCGATCGCCCTCCTCGATCCAGCGGCGCGCGACGAGCAGCGCCGAGCCGGAGAGGTTCTTCCACGACAGGTTCGGCAGGACGCGGACATTGAGCTGCGGCAACGTGTGCAGCTCGAGCCGCTCCTGGAGTGCCTCGGCGTTGCGGCCGTCGACGACGGCGATCTCGCGGATCCCGAGCGTGGCCAGCCCCTCCAGCGACCGCCGGATCCGGTCCACGGCGCTCTGCAAGAGCGTGTTCCCCGACTCCAAGGCCAGGCGGGTGGCGAGCACGACCGCGTGCGAGGGCATGTACGGTGGCCCTGGTGCAATATGCGAACCGCACGAGGTCTCAACGAGTTGGGATCGAAGGCGTCAAACCTTCACCGCTTTGTGGCGATGGTTTGACAGGATCGTATCGAGACAGCACCGGCGTTGACTCGAGCTGCAGCTCGACTATCGTGCGCACGGATCTTGCGAAGGACGATGCCGCCATGAAGGCCGTGATCCTCGCCGCCGGCGTCGGCTCTCGCCTCGCGCCGCTCACGAACGATCGACCGAAGGTGCTGGTCGAGGTGCTCGGTCGATCCTTCTTGTTTCGGCAGCTCGACCTCTTGACGCGCGCCGGGATCGCCAGCCGCGACGTCGTGATCGTGGGCGGCTATCGGATCGATCGCCTGCGCGAGGCGCTCGCGGCGGGCGGGTACGACTGCGCGGTGATCGAGAACGATCGCTACGCGGAGTGGAACAACTTCTACTCACTGCTCGTCGCGGAGCCGGCGCTGGCCGGGGCGGACTTCCTCCAGCTCGACGGCGACGTCGTGCTCGACGCCGCGGTCCTGCCGCGCGTCCTGGCGGCGCCGGGCGCGGCCGTGCTCGCGGTCGACCGCCGGGAGGACCTCGACGAGGAGACGATGAAGGTCGAGCTCGCGGGCGAGCGCGTGGTCGCGATCGCCAAGCCGCTCGATCCGGCGCGCTGCGCCGGCGAGTACATCGGCGTCACGAAGCTGACGGCGCCGGCCGCGCGCGCGGTGTTCGAGGAGCTGGCGCGCTTCCCGGGCGAGGGCCTCGTGCACGAGTACTACGAGCACGCGTTCCACCGGCTGTCGGCGACCGGTCGCGTGCCGTTCGACATCGTCGACGTCCACGACTGCACGGTCCTCGAGATCGACAACGCCGACGATCTCCGGCGCGCCGAGGCCCTGCTCCGGCGGACGAGCTGATGTTCGACGCGGTCGTCCTCGCCGACTCGCCGCACGCGGGGGCCAAGGTCCTGGGGCTCACGCTCGCCGAGCGCGGCCGCCGCGTCGCGGCGCGCGCCGGGGCCCGGCGGGTGCGGGTCATCGAGCGCGCGGAGGAGCGCGCCGAGCTCCCGGCGTGGTACGCCGAGGGCGACGAGTCGGCGCTCCTGATCCTCCGGGCCGGCGATCAGGTGGTCCACCCGCCGCTCGTCGAGCCGCTGCTCGCGGCGGGCGGCCCGGACGCCCCGGACGCCCCGGTCCGGGTCGCCGTCGGACCGGACGGCGCCTACGCCGGCGCGCTGTGGCTCGGCCCGGTCGCCGCGCGCAAGACGCTCGTCGCGCTGGCGGACGGCGCGACCGACGCGGCGCTCGCCGAGCAGTGGCCCGGCGCCGCGAAGCTCCCGCACGGCGAGATCGCGCGCCACCCGGCCACCACGCCGGCCGAGCGCGAGGGCGCCGCGCGGATGCTCCTCCGGATCCTGGTCAAGGCCGAGGACAGCCCGATCAGCAAGTACGTCTACCGGCCGATCTCGCGCCCGCTCACGCGGCTCCTCGTCGGCACGAAGGTCACGCCGAACCAGGTGTCCTACGTCGTCGGGCTGCTGGGGCTGCTCGGCTGCTGGTTCACGGCCCAGGCGGGGCAAGCGAGCCTGATCCTCGGCGCGGCGCTCGTCCTCGTCGCCGGCTTCATCGACGGCTGCGACGGCGAGATCGCGCGGCTGCGCCTCTCGAGCAGCAAGTTCGGCGCGTGGCTCGACACGATCGTCGACGAGCTGACGACCACCGTCTACTTCGTCGCGCTCGGCTGGCACACGCACCTCCACCGGCCGGACCTGCCGTGGATCGTGCCGTCGATCGCCGTCGGCCTCGCCTGCTACCTGGTCTGCGTCTACGGGATCTACTACTTCCTGATCGTCGTCTCGAAGACGGGCAACAGCCAGCACTACGTCGGCGACCTGGAGATCATCGACGGCGACGGCATCGGCGCCGCGAGCGCCGCGACCGCCGCGCTCCGGCCGCGCCGCCGCGCTCCGGCCGCGCCGGCGTGGCTGCAGCAGGTCGGCGGCGTGCTCCTGCTCCTCGTGCGGCGCGACTTCGTCAACCTCGCCGCGCTCGCGGCGACGCTCGTCGACGGCTACTTCGCGCTCTACCTCGTCATGCTGGGCGGCGGCGTCCTCAGCGTGGTCACCATCGTGCCGGAGCACCTGCGGCTGCGGCGCCAGCTGCGCGAGCTCACCCGGCGCGGCGCGACTCCACGCCTCGTGTCTCCTTGATCGCCCGCCGCTAGACGGCGATGCGGAGCGGGTCGCGGACGTCGAACATGGGCTGCGTCGACAGGTACAGGTTCGCCTCGAGCAGATCGTCGTACGTGTCGATCTCGGCGGCGTACCGCGCGCCGATGTCCACGCCGCGCAGCGCCACGCCGGCGTCGATGATCTGCTGGAACGCCGCCTCGTAGTACTCGTTCACGAGCCCGCGCTCGCGGACGCGCTCGTCGAGCGCCGCGAACAGCCGGCGCGACGTCGACTGCGAGAACAGCTCGATGCCGACCGACTCGCCCGCCGCGGCGGCGACGGTGACGTGCTTGCCGATCTCGCGGACGTGCCCGCCGCCGTCGATCGTCACCTTGACCTCCTCGAGGCCGATCCCACCCGCCGAGCGGACCGCGAGGCAGTCGACGCCGTGCATGAGCTGCTTGATCACGCCGGCGTCGAAGACGACGTCGCCGTCGATCAGCGCGAACGCCGAGCCCTCGACGTGCTCGCGCGTGAGGAGGAGCGAATACGCGTTGTTCGTCGCCGCGTAGTCGGGATTGCTGACGAACGCGACGTCGAGCTCGGGGAACCACGCCGCGACCGCCGCCCGCACCTTGTCCTCGAGGTAGCCAGTGCCGATCACGAACTGCGTGACGCCGAGTCGCAGGAAGCTCGTGATGGTCCGGCGCAGGATCGGGACGCCAGCGACGGGCAGGAGCGTCTTCGGGAGATCATCGGTGTGGGGGCGGAGCCGCGTCGCAGAGCCCGCCGCAAGGATCACGCACTTCATTGGAGCCGCCCGAGAGTGCAGCAGGCGAGTCGCGCCGTCCAGCTGCAGAGAGCGGAACGCCGCGGCAATCGCGAATGTCAGGTTTTCACCACGTCGCTGTCTGCCGGATTCGTCAGGATCGGGCGGCACGCGCGCTGCTATATGGTCGCCGAGATGTCGCCGCGCGTGTCCGTCGTGATCCGCTCGTACAACCGGCTCCCGCAGCTCGCGGAGCTGCTCGCGCGCCTCCTCGAGCAGCGCCACGACGCGTTCGAGATCGTCGTCGTCGAGCAGTCCACCGAGCGGCCGGCCGCGGCGGTGGCGCGGCTGGCCGAGCTCGCGCGCGACGCGCGCCTGCGCGTCCTCTACGGCCCGCCGCTCGGCGGCGCGCGGGCCCGGAACGTCGGCGTCGCCGCGGCCCGCGGCGACGTGATCGTCCTCCTCGACGACGATGATCTGCCGGTCGGCGACACCTGGATCACCCAGATGGAGGCGCCGTTTTCCGATCCCGCCTGCCTCGGCGTGACCTGCCGCCACCTGTGGCGCGAGAACGACCAGCCGTCGCCGGCGTACCGCTGGTTCGCGCGCCGGCGCTGCATGCGGTACTCGTGGCTCCTCAAGACGCCGTCGACGTTCAACCGGCACGACGAGCCGGTCCGCCCGGTGGACTACGTGCACGGCACGGGCGGCGCGATCCGCCGCGCGGCGTACGAGCGGTTCGGCGGCTGGGACCCCGACACGCCGATCGAGGACGAGCTGTCGTTCTCGCTGCGCGTCGCCGCCGGCAAGCGCGCCGAGGAGCACTTCGCGTTCGTCCCCGAGCCGCTCCTGCGCCGCGGCCTCGATCTCGGCGGCGGGCTCGGCAAGCGCCAGCTCACGGCGGCGGGCTTCTACACGAAGTTCATGACGTTCGTGCACCGGATCATGGCCCGCTACCGGCCGGTCCGCGTGCGCGCGCTCTACCCGCTCTACGTGCTCGCGGGCGCGGTGTTCGTGCTCGACTGGATGTGGAACGACTCGCGGAAGTACTCGACGACCTTGCGCCGGCTCGCCGGTGCGAGCGCGTTCCTCGCGCTCCTGCCGGTGCACGCGCTCGCGATGGCGCGCGTGCCGTTCGGCCGGCCCGACGAGGCGGCGGGCCCGGGCAGCGCGCACCTCGGGGGCGCGCCGGCAAAGTCAACTCCGGCGGACGCGCCGCACGCGCTTCATCACCACGTGCAGGCTAATCCCGACGGCTGAGATGAAGTTCATGACGCTCGCGTAGAGGACGACGCCCTCGGGCAGGTTCGCGAGGCAGAACAGCCAGTAGGCGGCGACGAACACGTCGCGCCGGCCGAGCGAGCGGAACCAGCTGTTGAACGTCCGGTAGTCGTAGATCTCGTCGGCGCTCGCCCGCTCGTCCTCGTACCACAGGCGGAACTGCGCCTGGTCCGGCGTCCGCGTGCGCCGGTAGACGTCGACGTAGACGTAGATCTCGACGTACATGCGGGCCGCGACCATGGCGAGGCCGACCGTCTGCCACGCCCCGCCGGCGGCGAGCGCGGCGCACGCCACGAACGCGTTGTCGAGGATGCCGTCGGTGAGCGTGTCGAGCCACTGCCCGAGCCGCGACCCCTGGTACTTGAGCCGCGCGATCTCGCCGTCGCACGAGTCGAGGATGCACTGGATCTCGAGCAGCGTGCCGGCGAGCGCGTACGCCGTCCAGGTCCGGCCGAGGAGGAGCGCCGCGCCGCCGAGGCCGATCAAGGTGGCCACGATCGTGATGTGGTTCGGGCGGATCTTCGTGCGCATCAGCGCGGTCGTGATCGGCCGCGAGAAGATCGAGTTGAAGTACTTGTCGAACGGCCCCTCGAAGCTCTTGCCGAGGCCGGCGACGAGCGCGTGCTCGGCCTCCCGCAGCGAGGCGGCGTCCCGGATCGTCACGCCCGAGACGACGTCGCCGGGGATCACGCGGACGCCCTCGGGCGCCGGCTCGGCCGGCGCGATCCACTCCACGGCGATCGGCAGATCCGGGCGCAGCGCGATCGGCACAGCCGGCACGAGCGCGCGCGTCGCGCCCGCCGTGGCGGCGACGCGCAGCACGCGCTCGAGCACGGGCAGACCGCCGCACGACATCGCGTGGACCCCGGCCGCGCCGACGTCCACGAACACGGTGCGATCGGATGAGCGAGTCACGCCCGTCGTGAACGACGCATAACACGGCGGGGCACCCGCAGTCTCGCGATCGGCACAACGAGTGGGTGTCGACACCAGGCGCCAGCGACACCGGGAGCCGCGCGAGCAGCTCGCAGCCCACCGCGGCGCGGCCTGTCGCCCGCCGCGCGGACGGAGCCTGGCGCGGCGGCCGGATGTCCGGAACCCGGACGACCTCGAGCGCTGGCTGGATCGATCATTCCACGCGCGCCCAGCTGCCCGAACGCAGCCTTGTCCCCACGAGCAGGACAGTTGTACGTTGCACTCCGTGCCGACAGTGAAAGTGCTGCCCTGGCCCTACTGGACCGGCAATCCGTACCTGCCGCGATTCTGCAACGAGCTTGAATCCCACGGCGTCTCCATCGTCCGAGCCCGATGGACGCGGCTGGGGGTCTGGCGACTGCGCGGCGGCGACTGGATCCACTTCCACTGGCCAGGCGCGCTGCTCATGTCGCGCGACCGTGATCGGTACAAGCGCCGCATCGAGCGCTGGACGCGTCGGATCGACGACCTGCGCACCCGCGGCGTACGGATGTGCTGGACCGCCCACAACCTGTGGCCGCACGACGACCCACACCCCGACCTCGGCCGTATCGCGCGGCTCGCCATGGTCGAGCGCCTCGATCACGTGCTGGTGCACTTCGCCGGCGCGATCCCGATGCTCGCCGAAGAGCTGGGCTGGCGCGGCCCCACCACGGTGGTGCCGCACGGCCACTACGGCGACATCTACGGGACTCCCGGCGACGCGAGCGCTACGCGCCGCGCGCTGCGCCTACCGGCGGACGGACTGGTGCTCCTCCTGCTCGGCTACCTGCGCCCGTACAAGGGCATCGGCACGGCGATCACGGCGTTCCGGCGCGTCGCTCGCGACGACGATCGGCTGATCATCGCCGGCCGGCCGGAAGGCGATGTCGACGGCGAGCTCGCCGAGGCGCGCGGCGAGCGGCGCATCATGCTGCGCCTCGAGCGGATCCCGTCGCACGAGATCGCTGGTTACCACGGGGCCGCCGATGCCTTCCTGATGTCCCACCGCGCCTCGTTCACGTCCGGCGCCGCGGTGATGGCGCTGTCGATGGGCTGTCCGGTGATCGGCGCGAGCGGGCCACACCTGGCGTCGCTCGGCCCCGAGCCCCGTGTGTTTACCGCCGCCGCGTCCGATCCCGACGCCATCGCCGACGCGATCGAGCGGCGGCGTGCCGCCGGCCCGATCGATCGGGATGCCATCCGCAGCTGGACCCGCGTCCACCTGTCCTGGTCGCTCGCTGCGCGCCGCGCCGCCGCCGTGTTCCAGGAGGCCGCGTGTTAACACTATGGCGTGCTGCTCCGCGCGACCCTCCCCGATGCCTACGCTCGCTGGAACCAGAGGTGGGGCGCACCATTTGGCCGTCGCTGGACGGCCGTGATCCCGCGTCGGCTCCGCCATCTCCCGGTGGCTGCGAACCTGGCCGGACCGTTCGCCTTCCAGGCGAACAGCCAGACCCGCGTCCACGAATATCCCTGGGCGTTTCACGCGCTCGCGCTGGAGCCAGGGATGCGCGTCCTCGAGATCGGCGGCAGCAACTCCGGGTTCCAGTTCGTGCTCGACCGCGTCGGTTGCGAGGTGGTCAACGTCGACCCCGGTGAGCAGGCGCGCGGCCGCGGCTGGCCCGTGACACCTGCGTTCCTGACCGTGCTCAATCGCCGCTTCGGGACTCGCGTCGAGCTGCGCAACTGCTTCCTCGATCAGACCGACCTGCCCGACGCGAGCTTCGACCGCGTGGTCAGCATCTCCACGATCGAGCATGTCCCGGAGCCGGACATCAAGAACATCCTCACCCACGCGGGCCGCCTGCTCCGGCCCGGCGGGCTCCTGGTCCTGACCGTCGACCTGTTCCTCGATATCGCGCCCTTCGCCGACGCCACGCAGAACGAGTGGGGAACCAACATCTCGATGAAGTGGCTCATCGAGGAGAGCAAGCTCACGCCGATCGCGTTCGAGCCGCGCGAGCTCTGCGGCTATCCGGAGTTCGATCCCGCGCAGGTGCTGGCGCACCGCCACGACTATCTGATCGGGCGCAGCTACCCGGTCATGATTCAGAGCGTGGTGCTCCGCAAGGAGCGCTGAGACCTGGCTGGAAGATGGCAGCCGACGGTGATCCAGCCCGCGACCGGGATGAACACGCCGATCACGAGCGGCGCTCGGCGGCCGCCGGGCTGTATCTGTACAGCCGGCTGGCCGCGTCGCTGCTCGGGCTCGCGACCATCGCGCTCGCCACGCACGTCTACGCCAAGACGGCGTTCGCGTACGTCGCGACGATCCTGCTGATGTTCGACACCTCGTACGCGCTCGGCTCGCTCGGGCTCGCGGAAGCGGTGTTCTTCTTCGTCGGGCGCGAGCCCGCCCGCGCCCCCGTGGTGGTGCGCCAGGCGTCGTTCCTGCTGCTCGTCGTCGCGCTGCCCGTGATCGCCGTCGCGATGGTGGCCGGCTGGTCGCTGTCCAAGCCCGAGGTCGACCTCGTGCCGGCGCTGCCCTGGGTGGCGCTCGCCCTGACGTTCGCGCTGCCGACCCAGCCCGCGATCAACCAGCTGCTCGCGGTGGGCCACGCGCGCGCGGCCTCGCAGCTGCAGACGCTGTACGCGGCGCTGAGCGCGCTCGCCATCATCCTGCCTGCGCTGCTCGGCATCGCGGTCGCGTGGACGCCGATCCTGCTCGCCGCCGCGACCAGCGTGCGGCTGCTCGTGCACCTGTGGCTGCTCCGCCGCGTGTTCCCACTCGCGGATGCGCGCCCGTGGCTGGTTCGTCGCGAGCTGCGTGAGATGCTCGCGTTCTCGTTCCCCGCCGGACTCGCCACGCTGTGCGGCAAGCTCAACCCGCAGATCGACAAGTACGTCGTCTATCTGCTGCTCAGCACCGAGGTGTTCGCGATCTACACAGCCGCGTCGTGGGAGCTGCCGCTGATCAGCATGATCCCGTACGCGATCGGCGCCGTCATGCAGGTCCGCTACGTCGAGCTATACGCCCAGCGCCGCACGGACGAGCTGCGCGCGTTGTGGTACGAGAACGCCGCCAAGACGGCGCTCGCGGTGTTCCCGCTCACCGTCCTCGTGCTCGTGATCGCCCCCGAGCTCATCGAGCTCTTGTTCGGCGCGTCCTACGCGCGCGCCGCGCTGCCGTTCCAGCTGTTCACGGCCGTGCTGCTCCACCGCGTGGCGAGCTACGGCGCGATGTTGCAAGCGACCGCTCAGACGCGGGCGATCCTGGTGGCGGCCGTGCTGCTGGTGGCGACCAACGCGGTGCTCACGCTGCCGCTGACGTACCTGCTCGGGTACCCGGGTGCGGCGCTCGCGACGCTGCTCGCGCACGTGCCGCCAGCGCTCTGGACGTGGTCGCGGATCGGCGGCGCGATGTCGGTGGGCCTACGCGGGGCGCTGCCGTGGCGCACGCTCGCGCGCGGGCTGGCCACGGCGGGCGCGGTGGGCGCGCTCGTGTGGCTGGCAAAGCGCGAGCTCCCGCTCGCCGCCGCGCCGCGGCTCGCGCTCGGCGTGATCGCGTTCGGGCTGATCTACATCCCGGTGGCGCGCGCGCTCGGCGTCCTGACCCCGCGCGATCTCGGCTACATCGCGCGCTGGCTCACCTTCCGGATCGACCACCGGCGGTGATCGCGCCTCGCTGCCCCGACGCGGGTGTCGAATCTTCAACATGGCGTGGAGATCCAGACAGATGCGGCGGCTCTGGGGCTGTGATACTGACGCTACATGATCCGGGGCGAAGCCACCGCGCCGCGCGTCTCCGTCGTGGTGCGGTCGTACAACCGACTCTCGATCCTCCCCGAGCTGCTCACGGCGCTCCTGGCGCAGGACCACGACTCGTTCGAGATCGTGGTCGTGGAGCAGAGCACGATCCGCCCGCCGGCCGACGTCGCGCGCGTCGAGCAGCTCGCGAGCGATCGCCGCGTCCGCATCCTCCGGCACGAGCCGCTGGGCGGGCCGCGCGCGCGCAACGCCGGCGTGCGCGCCGCGCGCGGCGAGGTGCTCGTGTTCATCGACGACGACGATCTGCCGGCGGGCCGCGACTGGCTGCGCCGGCACGAGGCCAACTTCGCCGACCCGCGCTGCCTCGGCGCGACGGGCCGGTCGTTCCTCGACGGCACCGATCCGGACGACGTGCCGGAGCGGAAGCTCCAGAAGGCGCGCCGCCGCGTCCTCTCGTTCGGCCTCCTCAAGTGGCAGCGCGTGTGGGTGTGCGCGGATCGGCGCACGCTCGTCCAGAGCCTGCACGGCAGCAACGCCGCCGTCCGGCGCAGCACCGTCGAGCGGTTCGGGCTGTGGGACGAGTGCACGCCGATCGAGGACGAGCCGTCGATCGCGTACCGCATCAACGCGGGCAAGCGACCGGACGAGTACCTCCTGTTCGATCCCGAGGTGCTGATGATCCGGCGGCTCGACGAGCCGGGCGGGATGGACAAGCGAGCGATGCCCGCGCACGTCTACGCGCAGCGCGTGTTCACGTTCCTCCACAACGTCGTGGCGCACTACTTCCCGATGCGGTTCGCGCTGCTCTACCCGCTGTACTTCCTGCTCACGGCGCAGCGGGCCACGGACTGGATCCTGACGTTCAGCCGCAAGCACTCGACGTTCGGCCAGCGCGCGCTGGCGATCGGCGGGCTGTACGTGGCGCTGCCGTTTCTGTGGAGCAGCTGGCTGGCGGCGGCGTGGTACCAGCGCCTCCGCCACGGCGAGCTCCCGCACCACCCGAAGCTCTCGCCGGTCCCGGCCGCGGCCGCCGGCGCGCTCGCGCCGCCGGTCCACAGCGCGGCCGTCGAGCCGATCGCGGCGCGCGCGTCGCGCGTCAGCGTCCCGTGAGCCCGGTGAGCCCGGTGAGTCCAGTGAGCCCGGTGACCGCCGGTGAGCCTGCGAGCGAGCGCGCGGTCCAGGTCGCCCCCGAGCACTACGACTTCGAGCGGTACGACGACCGCGAGCGGTGGATGTCGTACTGGCACCAGATCCGCGTCGTGCTCGCGGTGCGCCCGAAGACGGTGCTCGAGATCGGCCCCGGCTCGGGCGTGTTCCGCAGCTACCTCCGCTCCGCCGGGATCGACGTCAAGACGCTCGACATCGACGCGAGCCGGGGCGTCGACTTCGTCGCCGACATCACGCGGCTCGACGAGACGCTGCCGGCCGGCCTCGTGTTCGACGCGGTGTGCGCGTTCCAGGTGCTCGAGCACCTACCGCTCGCCGAATTCGAGACGTGCCTGGCCAACATCGCGCGCCGCGCGAACCCGCACGTGTTCATCTCCCTGCCCTACCGCGGGCTGCGCGTCCGCTTCGCGTTCTGGTGGGGCGATCACCACCTGACGCTCGGGCACAAGCTCATGCTGCCGTGGCGCCACAAGCCGTGCCCGGAGCACCACTGGGAGCTCGGGTACCCGTACACGGCGCGCAAGATCACGAAGGTGCTCGCGAAGCACCTCGACGTCCTGGGCCGCGGCTTCATTCCGGAGAACCCGTACCACTACATGTGGCGGCTCCGCCGGCGCGCGGAGCTCGTCACCAGCACGGACTAGCACGGACTAGCACGAGCTAGAACCAGCGCAGCCAGACGAGGAATGTCGCGATCAACAGGATCGCGTCCCAGAACACGAGCTCGCCGGTGCGAAACCAGCCCAAGGTCCGGTTGACCCGGGCCAGGGCGAGCCACAGCGCCAGGGTGATGCCGAGCGGGATCACGTGGATCACAGGAGCTTTCCAGTCTCGGGATCGAAGAAGCGCAGCGACGCGCGCGGCAAGGACACGGCGACCTTGTCGCCGGGCTTGAGGCTGGGGCTGCGCCGCAAGACGCGCGCGGTGAGCGACACGCCGCCGCCGCACACGAGCACGAGCAGCGTGTCGGGCTCGATCGCCTCGATCACGTCCAGCGTCATCTCGACCACGGCGGCATCGCCGCTGCCAGCGCCGTCTGCGCCGTCCGCGACGCCGATGTCCTCGGGCCGGATGCCGAGCACGACGGGGCCGTCGGCGCGCCCGTGCCCCTCGCCGAGCGGCACGGTCAGCTCGCCGGCGCGGAACACGCCGCCCTCGATCCGCCCCGCGACGGTGTTCATCGCGGGGCGGCCGATGAACTCGGCCACGAACCGGCTCTTGGGCCGGTGATAGATGTCGCCGGGCGGCCCGAGCTGGATCAGCCGGCCGCGCTCGAGCACGACGATCGTCGTGCCGAGGCTCATCGCCTCCTCCTGATCGTGCGTGACGAACACGAACGTCGTCTTCAGATCGCGGTGGATGCGCTTGAGCTGGCCGCGCGTCTGGATCCGCAGGAGCGCGTCGAGGTTGCTGAGCGGCTCGTCCATCAGGCAGATGGCTGGCTTCCAGACGAGCGCCCGCGCCACCGCCACGCGCTGCGCCTCGCCACCGGAGAGGTGCGCGGGCCGGCGATCGAGCAGCCGCGTGAGCGAGAGCATCTCGGCGACCTCGCGGACCTCGCGGTTGATGTCGCCCTTGGCGCGCCTCCGCACCTTCAGCGGGTACGCGATGTTCTCGTACACCGTCTTGTGCGGGTAGAGCGCGTAGTTCTGGAACACCATGCTCATGTCGCGCTCGCGCGGCGGCCGCTGCGTGATGTCGGTGCCGTCCATCAGGATCGCGCCGGACGAGGGCTCCTCGAGCCCGGCGAGGATGCGGCACGCGGTCGACTTGCCGCAGCCGGAGGGCCCCAGGAGCACGAGGAACTCGCCCCGCTCGAAGCGGAGATCGAGGCTGTCCAGAGCGACGGTGCCGCCGTCGAAGACCTTGCGAATGCCGCGCAGCTCGATCGCCATCGCTTACCCTTTGGCTATCCTTTGACGGCGCCGAACGTGAGCCCGCGCACCAGGTGCCGCTGGACCACGATCGTGAACAGGATGATGGGGAGCGTCGCGACCACCGCGACGGCCGCGACCTGCCCCCACAGCGTGCCGTGCGGCGTGACGAGGCCGGGGATGCCCACGGTCAGCGTGCGCGACTCGAACGACGCCAGGATGAACGCGTAGAGGAACTCGTTCCAGGACATGATGAAGCACAGGACGGCCGTGGCCGCGATGCCGGGCGCCGCGAGCGGCAGGATCACGCGCACGAACGCCCCGGCGCGCGTGTGGCCGTCGAGCTGGGCGGCCTCGTCCATCTGCGGCGGGATGTCGGCGAAGAACCCGCGCATCATCCACACGACGAGCGACAGGTTGAACGTGGAGTGCGCGAGCACGACGACGACCCGCGTGTCGAGGAGGCCGAGCTTGTTGAACAGGAGGTACATCGGCACGACGACCGAGATCGCGGGCGCCATGCGCGTGGTCAAAAAGAAGAAGAACAGGTCCTCCTTGCCGCGGAAGCGCGAGCGCGCGAACACGTACGCGGCCGGGACGCCGATCAGGAGCGACAGGATCGTCGTGCCGGTCGCGATGAAGACGCTGTTCCACACGAGCGGCAGGTACTTCTTGTCGATGAACACGCCGCCGTAGTGCTCGAACGTCGGCGAGAACGTCCACACCGGCTTGTCCGCCTGGACCTCGAGCCGGTTCTTGAACGACGTGAGGAACATCCAGATGTACGGCGTCAGCGCGACGACGATGATCACGAGCACCGCGCCGATCGCCACGCCTCGCCACGCGCGGCTCCCGCTGCGCATCGGGCGGGCCTCGCTCCGCGGCTCGCCGCTCATCGCTCGAGCCCCCGATCTCGGTGCGTGATGGCCTTGTAGAACACCGAGCAGAGGATCAGCACGACGAGGTAGACCATGAACGCGCACACCGCGCCGTAGCCGAGGTCCCACTCGCGGAAGTTCACGCGGTACGTGTAGATGCTGAGCAGCTCGGTCGCCGCGCCGGGCCCGCCGCCGGTCAGGATGAACACCTTGTCGAACTCCTTGAACGCGTCGATGCTGCGCAGGAGCAGGACGAGGCCGATGATGGGCCGCAGCAGCGGCAGCGTGATGTCCCACAGGATGCGGAGCCGGCTCGCGCCGTCCATGATCGCGGCCTCGAACGGCTCGCGCGGCAAGGACAGCATGCCGGCGAGGAGGACGAGCGTGACGAACGGCGTCCACTGCCAGATGTCCATGACCACGACCGCGACGACCGCGAGCTTGGGATCGCTGAGCAGCGCCGTCTGCTCGCCCATGATCCCGACCTTGCGCAGGTAGTACGTGAGCATGCCGAACTCGCCCTGGAGCATCAGCTTGCCGATGAGCCCGATCGTCACCGGCGCGAGCATCATCGGGACGAGCACGAA
>DATMCI010000208.1:0-10071 GCA_035558535.1 Kofleriaceae bacterium | reverse complement strand
GATCACGGCGATCCACATCCTGCTGGTGGTGGCCGTCCTCGAGGTGGCGATCAACCGCGTCGCGGTGCCGCTCCTGCGCCCGACGAAGACGGCGCCGCCCGCGTGGCACACCGTCCTCGACTACGCCGGCCTGTTCCTCTTCTACTTCGCCGGCACGCTCGCCGCGTTCGTCCTCCTCACGCGGAGCCTGTCGGCGATCGCGGCGCGGCGCGGCGCGCGCGACGCGATCGCGCACGGGCTCCTCGCGATCGCCGGCGTGCTCGCTGCGATCCCGCTCGTCGTCGCTGTGCCGGCTGGGCTCGTGCTCGCGCTCGAGGTCGCGTTCGCCGCCGCCGTGATCGCGCTCGTCGCGAGCGTCTACGGGCGCGACCGCGATCTCGGCATCGCCGTCGGGCTGCCGGTCGTCGCGGCGCCGCTGCTCCTGCACTCGATCAACGCGCTCGGCAGCGAGCTCTTCTGGCCGGAGGGCTCGTACGACGGCACCGGCGCCGAGCTCGCGCGCGCCGGCATGATGGCGCTGTGCATCGCCGCGCTGATCACGCCGTACTGCTTCGCGCCGCGGCCGTTCGCGTACGCGGTGACGCGGCCGGTGCCGTTCATCGCCTCCGTGCTGATCGCCGGGCTCGGCGCGCTGCTCTCGAAGTGGGCCTACTTCCTCGCCGCCAAGGGCGCCACGCTCGCGCTCGGCATCCAGATGACGCGCCCGCACCCGGATCGCTGGCTGGCCGTCTACCTGCTCGCGGTCCTGACGCTCGCCTGGACGCTGACGTCCTGCGCGACCGCCCCGAGCGCGGCGCGGCGCAGCGTCGGGGCGGGCCTCGCGCTGGTCGTGCTGGGCGGCTACGCGTTCAAGTGGCCGCACCATTACCTCCTGCCGCTGCTCGGCGTCGCGTTCATCGCCGATGCCGCGCGCCGCGTGCGCGACGAGGAGCTCGCGGCGCTGCCGCTGTCGGCGGAGGCGCCGCCGATCGGCGACACGATCTGGTCGACGTACATCGGCGCGGTCGCGCAGGGCCTGCGGCGCACGCTCGGAGACGTCCACACGCTGACCACGCGCGGCGAGGGGGGCCTCGCGTCCAGCGTGATCGTGGGCGACGCGGGCGGCGTCCCGGTGCGCGCGCGCATCGAGCGGATCGACGGCTGCGTGCTCGGGCTCGACGTCGTGGTCGGCCGCGAGATCGACGAGGTCCGCGCGGCCACGCTGACCGTGTGGGCGATCCCCGCGCGCGGCCTCGGGCCCAACCCGCAGGGGCCGCCGGCCGCGCCGCTGTTTCGCACCGCCGACGCCAGCTTCGACGAGCGGTTCAAGACGCGCGGTAGCGCGCCCTTGTTCCGCGCGCTGTTCGACGAGGGGCTGCGCGCCCGCGCGGTCGCCACGCTCGATGGTTGGCTCGCCTGTTGGGAGCGCGAGGGCTTGCGCTACCGCGTCTACCCCGGCCGCGGCGCGCCGCTCGATCATCCGATGCCGATCTCGGACCTCGCGCTCGGCCGCATCCCGCCGACCGCCGAGCGCCTCGTCGCCGTGATCGAGCTCCTGGCCGATCTGGGCGCGCGCGGCGTCGATCCGGTAAAACCGGCTGAGCCCGTCGCGCTCGAGCGCGACACCGAAGCCAAGGAACCGGTATGAAGCGCGCGCGCCGCCTGCTCATGTCTTTGCTCGTGTCTGCGTCTGAATCTGCGGCCGTGTCTGCGGCCGCGCCTGCAGCCGCGCCTGCGGTCGCGGCCGTGGTCGCGGTCGCGGCCGTGGTCGTGGTCGCGGTTGCGGCTGCCTCGTGCGCGTCCGCGTCCGCGCCGCGCGGGGAGCCTCCAGCGCCCCCTGCGTGGATCGCGGCGACGGGCAGCTTCGAGCCCGGCGCGCCGCCGCCCTCGCCGCCCTCGCCGATCGCGCGCGACTACGCCGCGGCGGCGGCGAAGATCATCGCGGCGGCGCGCGGCGATCGCGGCGCGTACGCGAAGCTCGCGCACCTGACGGATCGGATCGGCCACCGGCTCGCCGGCTCGCCATCGCTCGATCGAGCGATCGCGTGGGCCGCGCAGGCGATGAAGGACGACGGCCACGACGTGCGCACCGAGCCGGTGATGGTGCCGCGCTGGGTGCGCGGCGTCGAGCGCGCCGCGCTCACCGCGCCGATCGAGCGGCCGCTCGTCGTGCTCGGCCTCGGCGGCAGCGTGCCCACGCCCAAGGGCGGCGTCACCGCGCCGGTCGTCGTCGTGCGGAGCTGGGCCGAGCTCGATCAGAAGGCGGCGCAGGTGAAGGGCGCGCTCGTGCTCTACGACGTGGCGATGCCCGCGTACGACGACGAGAAGGGCTCCGGATACGGCGAGGTGGCGCAGTTCCGCTCGCGCGGGCCGTCGCGCGCGGCGCAGCACGGCGCGGTCGGCATCCTCATGCGCTCGGTCACCGCGCACAGCCTGCGCACGCCGCACACCGGCGCGCTCCGTTACGAGCCGACGCAGCCGAAGATCCCGGCCGCGGCGGTCACCGTCGAGGACGCGCAGCTGATCGCGCGGCTCGCCGAGGCCGGGCCGGTCACGGTGCGGATGCAGCTCGAGTCGCAGGATCTCGGCGACGGCCCCTCGGCGAACGTGCTCGGCGAGCTGCGCGGGCGCGAGAAGCCCGAGGAGATCGTCGTGATCGGCGCGCACATCGACTCGTGGGACGTGGGGCAGGGCGCGCACGACGACGGTGCCGGCTGCGTCCAGATGATGCAAGCGCTGACGACGCTGCGGAAGCTCGGGCTCGTGCCGCGGCGGACGATCCGCGTCGTCCTGTTCACGAACGAGGAGAACGGGCTGCGCGGCGCTCGCGCCTATGCCGAGGCCCACGCTGCCGAGCTGCCGCGCACCGTGCTCGCGCTCGAGGGCGACGCCGGTGGCTTTTCGCCACGCGGCTTCTCCGTCGAGCTGAAGCCGGAGCTCGCGCCGCGAGTTTTGCCGCGCTTCTCGCAGATCGCGTCGCTGCTCGGGAGCGTCGGCCCGATCAAGGTGACCGCCGGCCACAGCGGCGCCGACCTGACGCCGCTCGTCCCGGCCGGCGTGCTCGGCGTCGGCCTCGTCACCGCCGGCCGCCAGTACTTCGACTACCACCACACCGAGGCCGATACTCTGGACAAGGTCGATCCGGCCCAGCTCGCCGACGGCGTCGCCGCCGTCGCGGTCCTCGCCTACGTGGCCGCGGACCTGCCCGACCGGCTCGATGCGCCGTAACGGCGGCCGGGGTCGGGAGGCGTCGGGCGCGTCCGGCGCTGCCGGTGCTGCGGATGCTGGGGGTGCTGCGGGTTCATCCGGCGCGTCGGGTGCGCTCGCGTCCTCGCTCGCCTGGCTGCTCGAGCGGCCGCTCGTCGTGCGCCATCCGCTGCAGCCACAGTCACAGCCGCAGCCGCAGTCGCAGCCGCAGCTGCAGCCGCAGCTGCAGCCGCTCGACGCCATCGTCGTCCTCGGCGCGCCGCTCGGGCCCAGCGGCGCGCTGACGGCGGTCCTCGATGAGCGTGTCGCGGCCGCGGTCGCCCTCTGGCGCGCGGGCGCCGGCCGGCTCGTCGTCGCGACCGGCGGCGGCACCGGGCCGCGCCCCGAAGCCGAGGCGATGGCCGAGGCGATGCGCGCCCACGGCGTGCCCGACGTGCTCGTCGAACGGGAGGCGCGGACGACCGCTGAGAACGCGCGCCTCGTCGCGGCGATGCTGCGCCCGCTCGGTGCCCGCTCGATCTGGCTCGTGACGCAGCCGTTCCACGGCCGCCGCGCCGCGCGCCTGTTCCGCCGGGCTGGCTTTGATCCGCATGTCTGGCACATCGACGACAGCATCCAGTACCGCGATCGTCGGCGCGCGCTGCGCTGGCTGGCGCGCGAGTACGCTGCGTGGCTCAAGCACCTCGCGCGCGGGTAGCCGGCGTGTGTCTGCCGTAGCGGGCGGGCGCGCGAGCGGGGCGGGCGCGGGGGCGCGTGCGTGCGTGCGCGGGCGCCGGCACGCGAGCGGGCGGGCGCGGGCGGGCGAGCGCGGGCGAGCGCGGGCGGGCGAGCGCGGGCGGGCGCGTGCGTGCGAGCGCGAGCGCGTGCGGGGCGCGTGCGTGCGCGGGCGCGACCGTGAGCGTCGGCGAGCGCACGTTCGTGAGCGCGAGCGTGGTGCTCGTGTGGAGACGCACGGCTGCCACGCGCGCGGGGTACTCCGCGGCTTGCTCGCTCGGGGTGGCACTTTGCTTCGCAGTGAGGTGGTTGCCCGCACGCCCGCCCACCGTTGGTGCTCGCACGACCGATCGGCCCCACTCGCTGCGCCGCGGAGCACCCCTGGCGCGCGGTCGCGCCGTGCGTTGGCATGGCGCGGAGTCTGCGCTCCTAACGATAGGATCTGGCGAAGCGACCTCCGAGCACGGCGAGGATGCAGCGTGGCTCTGCGAGGCCGTCATGTACGAGCCTTGCCTCGGTCCGTCGAGCAGCCGGCGTACGAGACCAGGAGGCGGCAAGCCGTGGCCATGAACCGCGCGAGCCCAGCGTGCTTATTTCCGAAGTCGTCAACATTACGAACGTGGAGCCGAACGGAGTCGAAGAGGCTCTCTACACTCGGCATCTTCATGGGCTATCACGGTGGTTACTGGTCGGCTGATCGTCCAGCGCCCACGTGGGCGCGTCAGGCAGGAGCGCAAGGACTGTGGGCCTCGGCTCATCGATGGTATCGAGCGCCGGCGGCTGGGGGCTCGGCACGCGGACGCCATCGAGCGTCGGCCGGGCGATGCCATGAGGCGGCTGATGAGTCAGCGTCCACGTGGGCGTGTCAGACTGGAGCGGACGAGTCACGGCCCTTGGCTCGTGTGCGACATCGAGAGCTGGCGGGTCCACGGCGCCATGAGACGGCTGGCTATACGGTGTCCGTGTGGCACCGGCCGATGACACCGATGACGGGTGGGGGCTCGGCTCGCACGCGGCATCGTGCGTTGGCCGGTCGATGCCATGAGGCGGCTGACGAGCCAGCGCCGACATGGGCACGGTGGGCCGGAGCGAGTGAGTGGTGCTCGGCTCGCACTCGGCATCGAGCGCTGGCCGGGCGGCGCCATGAGGCGGCTGATGATCCAGCGCCCACGTGGGCGTGTCGGGCTGGAGCGGGCGAGTCGTGGCCCTTGGCTCGTGTGCGACATCGAGAGCTGGCGGGTCCACGGCGCCAGGAGACGGCTGGTCATACGGTATCCACGTGGCACACGTGGCACCGGCCGATGCGATGATCCTCTCTGGCGGGGAAACGGCTTGTGTGGGAGCAGTCCGTACTGCCGGGGGCGAGCAGTGCGGGCTGGGAGGCGTGGGGCCGTCGTCGTCGGTGACATTGCGCCGATCTCGCGGCTTGCGGAACTCGAACGTGAGGTGGTCGGGCGCGGTGCCACGAATGAGGAGCTTGCCGAAGTGGATGGCTCGATGGTGCAAGTCGCAGATGGTCGTGAGGTTGCTCAGCTCGTGGCTACCGCCGTGACTCTGGTACTCGACATGGTGCAGATCGAGCCCGATATTCCGGCGGCACCCGGGCACAGCACAGCAGTGGCCGTCTCTTGCGAGCACTTGCTCGCGCTTTCTGGGCGTGACGGTCGTGGTCGCGCGCTCCAGTGAGCCGGCATCGAGTGAGCCGAGGTGGACGGCATCACAGGCGGCGCACTCGGCGACCGCCGGATCGATCTCGATGTCCCTGCCGCCGCTGTACTGCCAGGCGCGCTTGCAGTCTGGACACTGCTTGATCGCGATCTTGTAGGCGGGCGTGCCGACAGCCCGGCGATGGCGGTTGACGTTGCTGCCGCTGTCCCCGCTGGTTCCCGAGCTGCCTCCGTTTCCGCCGACGCCGTCATGGCACCCGTCGCTGCTGGTCCCCGAGCTGCCGTCGCCGTACGCTCTTCGGAACACCGACTGGATCAGCTCGTCGTCAGACAACCGCTGGCCGTGCTCCTCGGCGGCGAGCGCGTGCATCCTGCGCCAGAGATCGTACGTCTCAGGCGAGACCTCGAGCGTGAGCGTCTTGCGGTGCAGGCTCGGCTCGGTCTCGTCCGTGGGTAGGTGGCCGGGCTTGTGACCGGAGACCATCGCTTCGACCTCGCGCAGGCTCTTACCGCGCGCCGCCTCGAGCCAGGCCTCCTCGGTGTCCGGAACAGCCACTCGCGACAGCTCGCGCACGGCCGAGTGTGCGAGCTCGCCGCGCTCCAGCGCCTCCGCGATGAGCGGCAACTCTGCGATCGCGCGTGCGACGCGGAGCCGCTCGGTCGCCGTGCGAGGCGCATAGCCCATCACGCGCTCCATGTACTCCACGAGCGAGCCGAACCCGTAGGCGCGCCACAGCTTCAGCTCCTCTGCATAGCGCAGCAGATTCGCCTCCTCAGCGTCGAGCGCAGCGCGCCGTGCCGCGATGCCGCGGAGCTTCTGGTCTATTCTCGCCCACTCCGCTTCGTGCTGGCGCTCCCACGCTTCAGCTGCGGCTGCATGGTCTGCCCATGAGCGCGCGCGGCGTGGCTCCTCCGGGTGAGTTGCTACGTCCTCCGCATTGGCGCTATCGGAGATACGTTCTTGCTGATCGAACATAGGAACGCCGCGTCCTTCCTTGCCACAACTGCCCGTCTCGGTCTCTCGGTGCACCGGGCGCCGAGACTCGAATCCCTGGCCGATTCACCTTGCTGTTTAGGGCCGACAAGGCGAATCGGCAAGCAGGTCCCTCGTCAAGATTGCATAAAATCAATCACGTAACCGGATGTGCGCGCATCGCGTCCAGCGCTTGAGCAGATGGCAGATGTGAATGCAGAGATCGAACGTGTCGGACTACGGCCCGTTCGAACGACTCCACCACCTGCCGGCGCGCGCGGCTGTGTTGTGCTCGCCGCGGTTGTGCTCGCCGCGGTCGCGCTCGCCCGATATCAGTACGTGCCGATCCGCCGATCGACCCGATCGACATCGATTGCGGCCCGGCCGAGCCGCGGTCGAGCCGGAGCTCGCCCGGCGTCAGTACACACCGATCGACCCGATCGACCCGATCGACCCCGGTCGCGGCAGCTCGTGGGCGCCGATGTCATTGCTCGCGCCCTGGGGCCGCGGCGTGCCGAAGAAGTCGCGGTACAGGCTGGACACGTAGCGTGCGCCCCGGTCGATGCAGCACGCGAGGCTCGCCGGGGTCTCGAGCAAGCGGCCCTCCGGATCCAGGGCCGGATCGATCTTGATCAGCGCGGGATCGGGCCGCGTGTCCCCGCTGCCCACGACCACGCGCCGGTGCGTGCATGCACCGACCGTCTGCGCGCCGCCCGCGGCCGGGGTGCTGCCGACGACGATCGAGTCCTGGATCACGCGCGCGGTCGTGCCGCACGCGATGCCTCCGGGCTGGAGCTCGCCGCCGCCCCCGACCGTATTGAACTGGAAGGTGCCAGTGCTCGATCCATCGAAGACCACCGCCTGGGCATCTCCTCCGCTGAAGTAGCTGTTGGTGATGCGGTAGCTGCCCGTGCCCGCGATCGTCAGTCCGGACTGGATCGCGCCGCCGGCCCGCACCCGATCGACCTCGAGCGCGCAGTTGGTGGCCCGGATGCCGCGGACGTCGCCGCGGGCGCTGCCGCGCAGCACCTTCAGGCTCGCGCCGTCGCAGACCACGCCAGTGAGCACGTGGACGCCGAAGTCCAGGCCGTCGAGCACGACCCGCGAGCGCGCCCCGCTGATGCGGGCGCCCGCGGTGATGTCCTCTTCTCCCACGACGGCGGAGCCGTCCCCCGGACCGAACACGGAGAACGTGCGATCGGTCGCGCCGAACGGGAAGTAGTGTCCCGGATAGACGCGAATGGCGTATTGGGCGCCGATCGCCCGCGGGATCGCGTCCCGGATATCGCAGAGGGGATTGCCCCGCGAGCCATCGCCCGCCGTGCAGGCGGGGCGCGTGCCGGCGTCCACATAGATCACGGCCGCCTCCGGCAGGCACGCCCCCGGTCCCATGCGGGTCGCGGCGCCCTGATCGCAGACGTCGCTCTCGCACTGCGCGTGCCCGCTGCACGTTCGGCACGTGGCGTCGATACACGCCAGCCCACCCGTGCAATCCGACTCCTGCGTGCAGCTCGCGACGGCCAGCGCCTGCTCGCTCGACGCCCGCGCCGCGGCGCCAGCGTCGAGCTCGTCCTCCGTGCTGCAGCCCAGCACGAGCGCCGTGCCAGCGATCCAGCCAAGAATCAGTGCGTCCCCGTGTGCCCTCATGAAACACCTCGCGATGAAGTCCGAGCGGCTTCCGAGGCAAACCGAAGACCATGCCGCCGCCCGCGCCTCGTCCGTCGACGGCCTCGGCGCGAGTGCGAGCTCTTCGGTCCTGGCGGCCGAGCCCTGGCGCCCGGCCGTCCCTCATCGCACGCGCACCCGCGCCCGCTTGCTTCGCGCCGCAGCCTCGTGGCCGAGGATCGACCGCCCGCTCGGGCGGGCACATGCGTAGTTCATGACGCGCTCCATGTGCTCTGCGCGTGAGTCGAAGCCATAGGCACGCCACAGCTTCAGCTCCTCGACATAGCGCGGCCGATTCGATTCCCGGCATCGAACGCAGCACGTCGTGCCGCAATGCCACGGAGCTTCGGTCCACTCGAGGCCAAGCCGCCCGGCGCGCCCTCCGGATGCTCGATGTTCTCGATGCGAGTCGGGGATAGCCGATCGCTTCCAGCGCGGGGCACCGAGCCGTCCAGGAAGCGCCGTGCGGATCGCGCTGGCTGTCGGAGGCGAGGACGAGCCAGATCGCCCGTGCCGCACGCACGCCCCTGCGCCGGATCGCCGTCTGGACGATGTCGCGGAACCACTCCGCGATCCGCTCCTCTTCATCGGCGGAGACTCCGCGGCCACCGCCTGCAGCGACGCGCGGCGTGGGCGGCGATCGCGAGACGGTGCCGGCCCAGCGCGGAGATCTCGGCATCCAGCTCGGCCCACTCGATGAACGCGCTCAGCTGCTCGACAGCCGTGGGGTCCTCGCCATCGGTGCCCGGGCGTATGACGACATCGCCGACATGGCGACCGCCGATCCGGATCGGGATGCTCGCTGCCTCGACGTGCGCCCGGCTCGACGGCGGCAGCGCGTGAAGCAGATCCTCGGCGAGATGGCCGAGGGCCCAGGAAATCGTCGTCGATTTGGTCGTGGCGATTTCGGGCGGCAAGGCCTCAGCGTCCGCCGACCGGACGGCTGGAGGTCTGTCGGTCGATCGAGCGGGCGCGGTTGTTCCGTGCAGCGCCCGCCCAGCATCAGGGCGTATACCCGCTCCTCGTCAGGGAGCACGAGTTTTAGCGTGCGAGGAATCCGCGTCGTACGTGCACGCTGCCGCTGAGTACGAATGGACTTCGCGCGGCCAGGGCGGACCACCCGGCGGGTGGCGTTTCGTCGAGCCGAGCCTCCCAGATGCGCGCGGTCTTGTCGGCGCTCGCGGTGACGACGCGGGTGCCGTCTGGGCTGAACGCGGCGCTCTCCACCGGTTCCTGATGCTCGAGCGCGGGTGCGAGGGGCTCGCCGGTGGCGGCGTCCCAGACCCGCGCGGTGTGGTCGTCGCTCGCGGTGACGACGCGGGTGCCGTCTGGGCTGAACACGGCGCTCCCCACCGGTCCCTGATGCTCGAGCGCGAGTGCGAGGGGCTCGCCGGTGACGGCGTCCCAGACCCGCGCGGTGTGGTCGTCGCTCGCGGTGACGACGCGGGTGCCGTCGGGGCTGAACGCGGCGATCAACACCTTTCCCTGATGTTCGAGCGCGAGTGCGAGGGGCTTGCTGGTGGCGGCGTCCCAGACCCGCGCGGTGTTGTCTTTGCTCGCGGTGACGACGCGGGTGCCGTCCGGGCTGAACGCGGCGCTCCCCACCGGTCCCTGATGCTGGAGTGCGGGTGCGAGGGGCTTGCCGGTGGTGGCGTCCCAAACCCGCGCGGTGTGGTCGTCGCTCGCGGTGACGACGCGGGTGCCGTCCGGGCTGAACGCGGCGCTCCACACTGGTCCCTGATGCTGGAGCGCGGGTGCGAGGGACTTGCCGGTGGCGGCGTCCCAGACTCGCGCGGTGTGGTCGTCGCTCGCGGTGACGACGCGGGTGCCGTCGGGGCTGAACGCGGCGATCAACACCTTTCCCTG
>DATMCI010000207.1:0-41823 GCA_035558535.1 Kofleriaceae bacterium | reverse complement strand
GTGGTGACTCGATCGAGGGTGTGGCTCGGAATGGGCCCCGGGCCACACCCGTCTCGCCGGTTTTTCCACCGGCCCTGCTAGCGACCACAGCACGTATTTGGCGAGAGCGGTCGAGACGTGGTGACTCGATCGAGGGTGTGGCTCGGAATGGGCCCCGGGCCACACCCATCTCGCCGATTTTCCACCGGCCCCTGTTAGCAACCACAGCACGTATTTGGCGAGAGCGATCGAGACGTGGTGACTCGATCGAGGGTGTGGCTCGGAATGGGCCCCGGGCCACACCCGTCTCGCCGGTTTTGCAGCGCTCGTGCGCGGGCACGCGCGAGGTCAGATCGCCGCGTCGCCGGGCGGCGGCGGGTCTCCGAGGATGATGGCGCAGAGCGCTGCGACGAGGCTCGCCATGTTCGCGTAGCGCGGGTCGGCGATTTGTACGACGTCTGGATTGCCATCGTACAGGCGGTCGACGGTCGCGCCGAGGCGCTCCGCGAGATCGCGGCGGGTCCAGACGTGGTGCGCGCGATCGCGGCCGCGGTGGCGAGACCACTCGATGTAGCGCATCGTGCTTGCTGCACCGGCGAGCCCGAAGTTCTGGATCGCGCGGCCCGGGGACCGGTCCACGTCCAGCCAGAGCGTCCGCGGCGCGATCCCGGCAGCGGCGCGGAGTGTGTCCTCGCGGATCGGCAGGAACGACAGGATCACGCCCGCGCCCGCGACGTCGGCGAGAGTTCCCTCCACGACGGTGACGGGGGAGCGCAGCATCGCGCCGACCGCCGCCGCGAACTCGTCGGCCAGCAAGATCGTGCGTTGCGGTGTTCCGCGCGTGCCCGGCGGTGCCGCCGGATGGACGACGACAACGACATCGCGGTCAGTCACGGTGCTTCTCCAATTCGATCTCGATGTCGAAGTCGGTCCATACCTTGTCCTCGGGGCGGATCCCGTACTCCGCCGCGATACGCTGCGCGGCCTCGTGGGTCTGTGGCTTGTCCGCGAACTCGCCGATCATCTCGCCCATCGTGCGCAGCTTGCCACCGCTCAGCTTCGTCGACTTCACGCGATGCCCGGCCTGGATCATCGGCGTACCGGCGTACGCAATCGACTTGGTGCGGGGCAACACGCGATCGAGCTGATTGTACTCGAGGCCGAAGCGCCGCCTCGCCGCCTCGAGCTGACAAAGCGTCTCGATCGCCTGCACCTCCTTCATCGTCACTCGTGTGACCTCGCCAGCACCGACCTCGAACTGCTGCATCTGGCGCATCTGCGCATACGCGCTCGTACGCGTCCCGCCGTCGCTGACCGGATGCGGCACGCCGGTCATCGGCGGGATCGCGATCGTATCGATCCGCCGGAACTGGATCTCGACGCTGCCATCGGGGAGGCGGCGGTACGCGCGCGTGAGGTTGCCGTGCACCTGCTCGCCGTCGACGGGCGTGTACTGGATGAGCGTCGCCTTGACGGTCCAGTCTCCGTCGGGGGCGAACTCGATCTGGTCGTCGAAATCGATGAACTCGATCCGCCCGCCGTCGGGATTGACGTGGCTCTGCAGGTCCGGGTCGGTGCTGTCGTAGACGCCCGGCTTGTACTCATGTCCGATCGGCTTCGGCGTTTTCTCGCGCAACTCGAACGTCCGGCCGCCGGTCGTGATCTCGTGGACAACCTCGCTATCGGGGCCGAGGCGCTCCTTGACGATCGCGCCGGCTTCCTCGGCGTCGGCGCGCACCTTGCGCACCTGCTCCGGCGAGCCCGTCCACGCCGAGCCAGAGGAGATCTCGTCGAGGTGGCGCTGCGCCGATTGCTCGACGCTCATCGCGCGCACCTTGCCGACCTGCTCCTCGGCCTGTCCACGCAGCACGGCGAGGGTGTTCTCGCCACCGATGGCCGCGAGCTCGGTCTTGTCGGCCGCGATCCGCTTGTAGAGCTCCAGCTCCTCCTCGATCAGCGCGCGATCCTCACGCAGGAGCTCGCGTGCCTTCTCGGGATCGCCGGTCGCCTTCACCTGCTCGGCGAGCTTCTCGACCTGCGCCTTGCGGAACGGCGCGCCGACCTTGGCACCGTACGCGGAGAGCTGGTCCATCACCGGCCGCGCGACACGATGCGCGACCGCGTTGCCGATGAACATGCCCATGCCCTGGACCGCTAGGCGCTTGAGCTCGGACTCGTCGAGGAAGCGGCCCTGCCGGATCAAGCTCTCGGCCTCGGCCATCGCGAACTGCAGACCGACCTGGGTCGCCGCCTCGATCGTCAGCTCGGTGCCGTGCGCGACGTACTTCCAGACGTCGTCGCCTCCCTTCCACGCGCTCAGGGTCTTGGCGAACTTGAGCTTGGGCATCGCGTGGGCGATGCCGCGTAGCGCGGCGAACCCGGCGAAGTTCGTCACCAGCTCGGTGCCAAGCGATTCGACGAACGAGTCGCCCCAGATCGCCGAGCGGAAGGTCGCCATCGCGACCGACTGAGTCCCAATGTCGGCGGCGGCGACAGCGAGCCGCCCGAGGCGCAGCGAGCGTGCGGCGCCCGCGGCCATCGAGCCGAGACCCGACGTTACGAGGGTCAGACCGATCATCAGCGCGATGTCGAAGACGGCCTTCGCGGTCTGGGCGTCGTCGATCGCGTCCCTGGCGAACTCGAGGGTCTTGCGTAGGTTGTCGTCGCCGAGGCCGCGCAGGCGCTGCTCGACCTCGGCGGTCTTCTCCTGGATCGTGCCCTCGACGTCTCCGGGCTGCGACACGCCAGCGGCGAGCTGGGCGAATAGCGGATCGCGGACCTTCACCCAATCCTCGTGCAGCGACAGCATGCTCGTCCACAGGGACAGGAGTCGGTGGTTCGCCTCCCGAAGATCGATGTCCTGGAAGGTGATGTTCGCGAGGGTGCCCATCTCGTCGACGACGCGGCGGTGGACGTAATGGCTCTGGGAGATGCCGGCGACCAGCCGCGACTCGAGCTGCACCGCGCGCACTTGGAGCTGGAGCAACTCGAGCTGATCGGGGGCCGACTCGCCAGCGGCGTGGCGACGCCGCGCAGCGAGCACCTGCTCGGCGAGCGCAATCTCGCGGACCTTGAGATCGCCGTGGATCGACAGGTTCTCGGCGTCGTTCGGGCTCGGGCCGTCCTTGTACACCACGGGCTCGGCGACGCGCAGACCGCCGCGCGCGTCGCCGAGCATCGCGTCGAGCGTGTCGAACATGGCCCCCTCGCGCTGCTGGCGGACCGTGACGAGCTTCTCGCGCGCGGTCTCCGGTAGGTCCGCGATGGCGCCGGCCTCGAGGACCACACGGCCAAGCTGGAGCAGCTGCGGATCGATGTTGGGCACTGGATCGTTCGGGTTGGACGCGATCTGCGCGTCGCGGATCCGGCGCGCCTGCGTAGCGATGGCCTGCAGCTCGGCGGCGACCTCGAGCAGCACGCTGGACTGCGCGCGGAACAGGGTCATGAAGCGCGCGAGCTCGACCGGCGTCAATTCGACGAGCCGCGCGCGCCGCTGGTCGAGGCGCGCTGCCATCGCTGCGAGCACGCTCGGCGCCTCGAAGCCGACGAAGCGCTCGGCCAGCATCGCGATCTGCGCCTGGCAGCGCTCGGCGAGCTCCGGCGCCTCGATGAACGCGGTCGCGGTGGCAGGCTCGGCGCGCGCGCGGCCCGCCGCCTGGGCGGTCTCGGGATCGACGATCGGCGCGTCGAGGCGCGCTGCCTGCGCCAGTCCGGCCTCCTCGCCGACCGCGCTCGTTGCGAGGTCCTCCGTCGGCACGCCTTCCTTTAGAACGTCGATCTCGTCGAACACCGCCATCGGGTTCGTGATCGACTGGAAGCGCGCGATCATCATGTCGCTGCGCTCTGGCGCGAGCTGCTCGACAACACGCGGTGGCAGAGAGAAGAACGGCGCCGATGCCTTCAGCTCGTGGGCGCGCGCGGTGTCGCCGAGGACGGTCTGGGCGACCTCCTCGGGTGAGGCGTCCGCTGGCGTGACCCGGATCTAGCTCCACATCGAGGGGGCGTCGACCCACTCGTAGGCGACGGGGCGGAGCCCGCTCGGACCGACCCTCGCGACGTGGTCCATGTACGGGTCGAACTCGTCGGTCGGCGTCGGCTCGACGGTCGCTGTGCCGGGGATGCCGAGGATCTCGAGGACGTACGCGTCGAACGGGTGGGATTGCACGACGGAGTTCGTTGGAAGGATCGATGCGTCGCGCGCCTCGCATACCGGGGCGAGGTGCGGAAGCACGTCCATCGCGGCGACGATCCGCGGGCCGAGCCGCGTTGTCGCGCTAGCGATCACCTTCTCGAGATCGCGCGCAAGCACGATCGCAGCCTCGGGGACGTACTCGTACGGGCCCTCGGGATCGCCGACCGTCTTGAGCTCGGGCGGATCGATCGGGCGGACCTCGTCGATCCGCTTCCACAGCCCGGGCGCGAGCAGCCGCTCGAGCTCCCTGACCAGCGTCGCGCTCGACCCCATGTCCATCGGCGCGAGCCGATCCCAGACCTCGGCGGCGACCTCACCGCCGGTGATCGACCATGTCAGGCGCGGATGTCCCGGCGGGATCTGCGCGCCTGCGAGGTGGTAGCGGATGCTGGGCGCGAGATCCTTCAGGTAGTAGCCAAGCCACTGCGGTGCCGTCGCCGTCTCGGGCTCCGCGCGGTCCTCATCGACCTCGCGCGCTGCGTGCGTCGCGCGGCTCATGACGCCGGCCGACTTTGGGCTCAGGTCCAGGCGTGGCAGCGGCTGGCTCGTGCCGGAGATACCGTTCGCGACGGCCGCGTGTACGGCGCCACCGGTGGCGCCGTCTGCCTGCTGCTCGAGCCGCTGCACCAGCGTGGTCTTGCCCGGCTCGGCCGTGCCGGAGACCCGCGTCCATGAGTTGGTGGATGATGGTGTGAGCCCCCGCTGCCCCAGCTTCCCCTGCACGAAGGAGATTCTATAGGCGAAGTACGCGGGCTGTCACTTGAGGAATAGGTCAGAGTACGCCGCTGGCCGAGGAGGCCGCCCGGTACACAACATCACGCTATATGACCTAATACGTGCTCTCTACTCCTCGTCCGAGAGGAGCGGCAGCCCGAGCTGCTGGCTCGCCGCCGCCTGCGGGTCTTCGTCGAACCGCAGGACGCCGGCCTCGTCGGTGTAGTTCGCCTCGAACCGGTGCGCCGCCACGGCGTCGAGGTTCCGCAGCCGCCCGAGGACGTGCGTCGCGAGGTCGCTCCAGCTGATCGACTTGCGGCCGCTGTCGACGAGCTTGGCCTCGATGTCGCGCGCCACCCGCTGGAGCGCCGCGTCGGTGATGCCCGGCCGGTGCGCGCAGACGCGGCGCAGCGCCCGGAGCAGCTTGTCGAGCTCGAACGGCTCGAGCGAGCCGTCGCGCTTGCCGACCTTGAGGCCGGGCGGACCGAGCTTCTCGTACGTCGTGAAGCGGCGCTTGCAGGCGGCGCAGACGCGGCGCCGGCGCATGCCGCCCTCGGCCGTGACGCGCGTCTCGGTCACGTTCGAGTCACCACCGCAGTACGGGCACTGCACCGATCGATCGTACCGCCTGATGAGAAGGGTGCGTAGTTTTGCGCCTCTCGGTCGCTTCGGGCTGGCCGTGGGCTAGCCCGCGAGCAGCGCCTCGATCGCGTCGGCGGCCGCGTGGCCGTGGGCGGGTCGCGCCTCGCGATCGTACGAGCACAGCCGCAAGACGAGCGCCACGACCTCGGCGGGCACATCCGGCGCGTACAGCCGCGGATCGGGGACGGGGGCCTCCGCCAGCGTCGCGGCGATGATCTCGGCGGCGGTGCCATCGAACGGGCGGCGGCCGGTGAGGAGGCGGAACCAGGTGGCGCCGAGGGCCCAGACGTCGGCGCGCGCGTCGACGGGCTCGCCGCGCGCCTGCTCGGGAGCGAGGTAGCCGAGCGTGCCGATCACGGCGCCGTCGTGCGTGAGCGCCTCGGCGCCGGCGAGCTTGGCGACGCCGAAGTCGGCGACCTTGGCGTGATCGCCGTCGCGGTCGGGGAGCAGGAGGTTCGCCGGCTTCAGGTCGCGGTGGATGATGCCGACGGCATGGGCGGCGCCGAGCCCGCGCGCGGCCGAGGCGATGAGGCGCGTGGCGCGGCGCCACGGCAGCGGCTCCTCGCCGAGCTCGGCGACGGTGCCGCCGGCGACGTACTCCATGACGAGGTACGGCACCGAGCCGTCGAGCCCGAGCTCGTAGATCTGGACGACCGCGGGGTGCGAGAGCTGGGCGACGGCCGTGGCCTCGCGGCGGAACCGGCGGTACGCCTCGCCATCGCTCCGGTGCATGACCTTGATCGCGACCTTGCGCCCGAGGTCGCGATCCTCGGCGAGGTACACGGCGCCCATGCCGCCGGAGCCGAGCGTGCGGTGGACGAGGAACCGGCCCATCTGGAACGGCTCGTCGCCGACGTCGATCCCGGCGAGCATGCGCTCGAGCGCGGGCTCGCTGCCTCGGGGGCGCACGTACGCGGTCGGCGGCGTCGGGCCCGGGCGCGGGCGCTCCGGCATGGCGGTGGCCGCGCGCTCGGGCGCGCCCGGCGGCGTGGCGTCGGTCGCGCCGTGGGCGCCGAGCAGGGTCGAGATCGCGACGAGGACCGGCTCGACCTCGCCGATGAACGGCAGGTGATCCTCGCCGACGAGCTCGATCAGGCGGGCGCCGGGCACGTGCGCGGCGATGTAGCGCGACGCGCCGACGGGCACCACGCGATCGTCGGTGCGGTGGATGACGACGGTCGGCACGCGGACCTGCGCGAGGTCCGCGCGGACGTCGATCGTCGAGTTCATGCGCCAGAGCCGGCGCATCGTCGTGGGGCTCGCGCTCAGCCGCTCGCAGCGTGCGGCGACGTCGCGCATCCGCGAGTGCGCCTTTCCGAGCGAGGGTCCGATCAGCGCGATCAGCGGTGCGCCGGTGCCCCAGCCGGCGATCATCTCGGCGGTGAATCGATCGTAGACGTCGCGCGGGTACCCGTGCTCGTAGTCCGGCGTGGCGATCATGCGCGGGAACGCGCCGAACGTGCCGAGCGCGGTGACGCGCTCGGGGTACGTCACGGCGAAGTGGATCGCGAGCGCGCCGCCCTCGGAGAGCCCGAGCAGGACGACGCGCTCGGCGCGCGCGGCCTCGAGCACCGCCAGCATGTCCTCGAGCCGCTCGGGCAGGCCGGGCGCCTCGGTGACGTGATCCGACAGCCCGTTGCCGCGCTTGTCGAACGTGATGACGCGTGCGAGGCCGGCGAGCCGGGACAGAAACTTCGTGTAGCCGGGCAGCTCGTGGAACGCCTCGACGTGCGAGACGAGCCCGGGCACGATCAGCAGATCGACGGGGCCGTCGCCGAGGCTCTGCCACGCGATGGACAGATCGCCAGTGCTGGCATACCGCGTCTCGCTCACGGCGCCTCGCGCGCGTGCGCGCAGCGCCGGACCTGGGGCAGGGGCACGTCACCCAGACGCGTCGCCATCGCAGGCACGATAGCACGCACGCAAACGGCGGCCCGGGCGGTCAGGAGGTCAGGAGGCCGCGAGCAGAGCTTCTCGGAGAGGCGCTTCGCAGGGAGCCTCCATGAAGCACGGCGCGGGCGGGGCAGCTCGGAGGAGCGCCTCGAGCTCGTCGGCGGCCGCCTGACCGTCCACCGGCCGCGCCGCGCGGTCGAGCGCGCACATCCGCAGGACGAGCGCCGCGACCGGGGCGGGCATGTCCGCGTATTGACGTGGATCGGGGATCTCCTTCGTGATCGTCGCGGCGAGGATCTCCGCCACCGTGCCGTCGAAGAACCGGCGTCCGGTGAGCAGGCGAAACCAGGTGGCGCCGAGGGCCCAGACGTCGGCGCGCGCGTCGACGGCCTCGCCGCGCGCCTGCTCGGGGGCGAGGTAGCCGAGCGTGCCGACGACGATCCCCTCGCGCGTCAGCGCCGTCTGCGACTCGCCGCCCGCGAGCTTGGCGATGCCGAAGTCGGCGATCTTCGCGCTGGCCCCGGCGTGATCCGTGAGCAGTAGGTTAGCCGGCTTGACGTCGCGGTGGATGATGCCGACGGCGTGGGCGGCGCCGAGGCCGCGCGCGGCGGACGCGATGATCTGGGTGGCGCGGCGCCACGGCAGCGGGCGATCGCCGAGGTCGGCGGCGGTGCCGCCGGGGACGTACTCCATGACGAGGTACGGCACCGAGGCGTCGAGGCCGAGCTCGTGGACCTGCACGACCTGCGGGTGCGAGAGCTGGGCGACGGCCGTGGCCTCGCGGCGGAACCGGCGGTATGCGTCCTCGCCGCTCTTGTGCAGGACCTTGAGCGCGACAGGGCGCCCGAGGTCGCGATCCTCGGCGAGGAAGACTGTGCCCATGCCGCCGGAGCCGAGCGCGCGCTCGACGAGGAACCGGCCGATCTGCACCGGCCTGCCGCCGAGCGTCCCGGCGAACAGCCGATCGAGCGCGGCGGCATCGACGCTGCGGCCCGAGGGCAGCGCCGGGGTGGCGGGGTCGGGGTCGGCGGGGCCTGCCGGATCGGCGGAGTCGCCGGTGGCCGCGCTGGTCGGCGTGGCGTCGGTCGGTGCGTGCGCGCCGAAGAGCGGCGCGAGCGCGGTGACCACCGGCTCGAAGTCGCCGATGAACGGCAGGTGATCGGCGCCGGCGAGCTCGATCAGCCGCGCGTCGGGCAGGTGCGCGGCGAGCCAGCGCGCCGCGGCGATGGGCACCACGCGATCGCCCTGGCGGTGCATGATGAGCGTCGGCGCGCGGACGCGCGGGAGCGCGTCGCGGACGTCGATGCTCGCGTTCATGCGCCACAGGCCGCGCATCGTCGTGGGGGTCGCGCTGAGCCGCTCGCAGCGCGCGGCGACCTCGCGGATCCGCGCGTGCGCGTGCGCGAGCGACGGCCCGAACAGCGTGAGCAGCGGCACGCCGGTGCCCCAGCCCTCGATCATCTCGGCCGAGAACTGCTCGTAGGCGTCGGGCGGGAGCCCCGGCTCGTAGCCGGGCGCAGCGAGCATGCGCGGGAACGCGCCGAACAGGGCGAGCGCGGCGACGCGCGCCGGCTCGGTGGCGGCGAAGTGGATCGCGAGCGCGCCGCCCTCGGAGAGGCCGAGCAGGATGGTGCGCTCGCTGCGGGCGGCGTCGAGGACGGCGCGCACGTCGTCCATGCGCTCGGGCAGGCTCGGCACGTCGGCGACGCGATCGGAGAGGCCGTTGCCGCGCTTGTCGAACGTGATGACGCGCGCGAGGCCGGCGAGCCGCGCGACGAACCGCGTGTAGCCGGGCAGCTCGTGGAACGCCTCGACGTGCGAGATCAGGCCGGGGACGATCAGCAGATCGACCGGACCCTCGCCGCAGCTCTGCCACGCGATGGAGAGGTCGCCCGAGCGCGCGTATCGAGTCTCGATCATCGCTGCTCCTCATAGCACGCGAAAAATTCCGACCCCTCAATGTGAGGGAGAAATCGGATTGCGCCGATCCTCTCGAGTCGTCTCTGTGATGATCGAGTGAGGCGCGGCTGTTGAACGAGCGCACGCCGCGGTCGCTTGAGCGTATGCCGGCCAACGTTGGCGCTGTGTCGCTCACTCCCGTCGCGCGCCGTCGCGCGCGGGTGGCCGAATCGACCGCTTTGGGTAGAAATCCGTTCATCAGATCGTTCAGCGGAGTCGCCGCGGGGGATTCATTCAGCGCGATGAACGCACTCAATGAGGAATCGGGGGATGAATCGGAGAGTGGTGGCGTTCACAGGAGCGCCTCCAGCGCGTCGGCGGCCGTGTGCCCGTCCACGGGGCGCACCGCTACGGGGCCGCGGGCGCGACCTCGCTCCACCGCGCGCGGACCTCGGCGTCGGGATCGTCGGCGACGCGCGACTGCCGATCGATCAGCATCGTCGCGCGGCGGGGCGGCTCGAAGCGCGGCCACGCCGGCAGCCCGGCGGCGGCCGGCTCGCCGCCGCGGATGAACGCCGCCCACGCGTCGTGGAGCTGGAGCGCGAGCTCCCGCGCGCCGGCGGCGTCCGGGCCGAGCAGGAAGCTGGCGATCGGCAGCCCGAGCTGGTTCCAGACGAACGGCAGCTCGAGCGCGTGCGTCGCGCCGAACCGGCCGCCGAACGCCGGGCTCTCCCAGTCGAAGCGGTACATCCAGACGGGGGCGTGGCGCGCCTGCGCCTCGGCGAGCCGCAGTGCCGGGACGCGCAGCCCGACGTCGCCGAGCAGATCGATCCACGCGGCGGTGTCCGGCGGGCGCGTGCGCGCGGCGCCGACCGCGGGCGTCTGCGCCGCGATGGCGCGCTGGTAGGCGGCCTGGTAGGCGGCGTGGATGCGCGCCGCGTCATCGCCGAGCCGATCGATCAGGTGCGCCTTCGAGGCCTCGAGCGCGGCGGGGCCGAGGAGCACGTCGAACAGCGTCCACTCGTCGCGGTTCGAGCCGATCAGGGTCGGGACGTGCACGCCCTGGCCATCCTGCACGGCGTCGGTCGGCGAGCGCGGGAGCAGCTCGCCGTCGACGAACGGCGTGAACGCGCCGATGCCGCGCGTGCCGAGGAGCCGCTCCTGGACGGCGATCAGCCGCTCGATGGGGACGTCCGCGAGGGCGCCTGCGAGGCCGTCTGCGAGACGCTCCTCGCCGATGCCGAGCTCGGCGAGCACGCTGCGCGCGAACGCGGTCGCGTCGGCGCGATCGTGCGGGCGCAGTCCCGACGCGCCGCTCTGCAAGATCGCGCGGTCGAACAGGCCCTTGGCGGCGGGCGCGCCGAGCAGGGTGCCGATCGCGATCGCGCCGGCGGACTCGCCCATGACGGTGACGCGCGCCGGATCGCCGCCGAACGCGGCGATGTTCTCGCGCACCCAGCGCAGCGCGGCGATCTGATCGAGCAGCGTGACGTTGCCGCGGTAGCCCTGGTCCGCGGGCGCGAGGTCGCCGAGGTGGAGCAGGCCCAGGAGGCCGAGCCGGTAGTTGAACGTGACCACGACGAGGTCGTGGCGCGTCACGAACGAGCTGCCGTTGTAGAGCGGCTGGCTGCCCGAGCCCATGACGAACGCGCCGCCGTGGATCCACACGAGGACCGGCCGCCGCGCGTCGTCAGCTGCGGGCGAGAGCACGTTCAAGACGAGGCAGTCCTCGCTCATCGCGATCTTGTCGGTGAAGCCGCTCAGCATCGCGCTGCGCGGGTCTCGCGACTGCTCCGCGACCGCGCCGAACCGCGTCGCGTCGCGCTCGCCGCTCCACGGCACCGGCGGCCGGGGCGGCCGGAACCGCAGCGGGCCCACCGGCGGCTCGGCGTACGGGATCCCGCGCCACTGCGCGACGCCATCCTTGCGCAGCCCGCGCACCTTGCCATAAGCGGTCGAGACAACGAGATCGCTCACGCCGCCATCGTACGCCAGGCCCGGTACGTCAGGCCCGGTACGTCAGGCCCGGTACGTCAGGCCTGCCACGGATCGATGATCGGGGCTCCGGCGCGCGCGATGTCCGACGTATTTCGCGTCACGATTCCGAGCCCGTGGACGATCGCGGTCGCGGCCAGGAGCGCATCGACGACCGGGATCGGCTGGCCGGCAGCCTCGCAGCGCGCGGAGATCCGGCCCCATTCGAGCGCGCAAGCCTCGTCGAGGCCCAGGATGCGGCCTTCGAAGCGATCGCGTAGATCGGAGAACCATCGCTCGAGCGTGCTTCGCCGCTTGCTGCTCGTGAGTCTGTGGATCCCCTTCTCCAGCTCGCCGAGGGTCAAGACACTGATGAAGGTCGCGTCATCGGGGGTCGACGCGAACCATTGATCGACGCTCGGCGCGGGTTTCGGCTTCGTGAACTCGGACAGCGCGCATGTATCGAGCAGGTAGGACATCAGAGCTTCAGCTCGCGTCCCGTGTCCTTGGAGCGGTTGACCTCAAGGCCGCCCGGGATCTTCGGCGCGCGACGCAGCACGTCGATCAAGCGGCCGCGGCGGCGCGAGAGCCGCGTCCACTCGTCGAACGACACCACGACCGCGGTCTCCGCGCCGTGGCGGGTGATGACCTGCGGCCCGTTCCGGAGCGCCTCGTCGACGACCTCGCTGAGCCGGTTCTTGGCCTCCTGCAGCTGCCACTTCGCGACCTTGGGCATCTGGCCAGTCTAGCCAGATTTTGGGTGCTCGCAATGGTGTCGCACGGACGCGCTGGCAGGTCGCCGCTCCGGGCGATCACGGCCTGCGTTCAGGCCCAGGGCTGGGGCATGATGGCGGCATGCTCGCGAGATGCACGGCGGCGATCACGGCCTGCGTGGCCCTCGGGTGCGGCGGCGAGGACAAGGCTGCGCCGGACGGCGGGGCGGGCGACGGCGCGCCGGTGAGCTGCTCGGAGGCGGCGGGGTGGACGGCGGCGCCGCCGGTGGGCGGCGGGCCGGCGCAGGAGACGGCCGCGGTGGCGGAGGACGGCAAGATCTACGTGCTGGGCGGGTTCCGGTCGGCGTCGGAGATCGTGGCGGCGGTGCGCGTGTTCGACACGGCGGCGTGCGCGTGGTCCGACGGGCCGCCGCTGCCCCGGCGCGTCCACCACGCGAACGCAGCGGTCGTGGACGGCACGATCTACGTGCTGGGCTCGATGATCGAGGGCTTCGTCGCGATCGGCGACGTCTGGGCGTGGAACCCGAAGACCGACGCGGGCTGGACGGCGCGCGCGAGCATGCCAGTGGGCACGCAGCGGGGCTCCGCCGTGGTCGGCGTGATCGGCGGCGTTATCTATCTGGCGGGCGGGCTGCGGAGCGGCGCGGTCGCGCAGGTGTCGTCGTACACGCCCGCGACAGATACGTGGGATACGAGCCTGCCGCCGCTGCCGCAGAACAACGATCACGGCTGCGGCGGCGTGGTCGGCGGCAAGCTGTACGTGACGGGCGGGCGCATGGGCACGACCGCGTCGCGATCGAGCCAGGTGTTCGAGTACACGCCGGGCGGCGCGTGGGCGACGAAGGCGCCGATGCCGACGGCGCGCGGCGGCACTGCGTGCGGCGTGATCGGCGATCGGATCCTCGTCGTCGGTGGCGAGGGCAACCCGGGCACGCCGACGGGCGTGTTCTCCGAGGTCGAGGCGTACGACGCGGCCGCCGACCGCTGGCAGGCGCTGGCGCCGATGGTGACGCCGCGCCACGGGATGGGCGCCGCGGTCTGGGGCGGCGCGCTCTACGTCCCGGGCGGCGCGACGCGCGAATTATTCGGCGCCGCCGACGCGCACGAGGTGCTGCGGCCGTGATCGCGCGCCGCGCGGTGGCGGCCGCGGCGCTCGCGGGCGCCGTCTGGGGCGCCGTCGGGGGCGCCGCCGGGGGCGCGGCCGCGTGCGGCGGCGACGACGCGCCGGGGATGCCCGATGCGCCGGGCGGGCCGGACGCGCGGCCCGACGCGCCGCCGGGGTGCACGCGGCCAGACCTCGAGGCGAGCTGGCTGCGGCCGCTGCTCTCGGACGCGGTCGCCGGGCTGGCGGCGACGCCGCGCTTCCTGACGCAGGATCGCGACGCTGCGCGCACGTTCCTCGCGGGCCAGCTGACCGCGATGGGCTGGACGGCCGAGCTGCAGCTGTACCCGGGCGGGATCAACGTCCACGCCACGATCCCGGCGACGCTTCCGGGCGGCGCGGCGGTCGTCGTCGGCGCGCACTTCGACACGGTCGACCAGAGCCCCGGCGCGAACGACAACGCGAGCGGCGCGGCGGTCGTGCTCGCCGTCGCGCGCTACCTGCGGGACGTGCCGTGCCGGACGGCGCCGGTGATCGTCGCGCTGTTCGATCAGGAGGAGACGGGCTTGTTCGGCAGCCGCGCGTTCGCGCAGATGCTCGATCCGGCGGCCGTGCGCGCCGTGCACACGATCGATCAGGTGGCGTGGGACGCGGACGGCGATCGACGCTTCGAGATCGAGCAGCCGACGGCGCAGCTCGCGGCGGAGTGGCGCGCGGCCGCGGCGGTCGTCGGCGCCTCCGTGGCGGCCACCCCGACGGGCGGGACGGATCACGACTCGTTCCGCGCGCGGGGCTTTCCGGCGGTCGGGCTCACCGAGGAGTACGTCGGCGGCGACACGTCGCCGTGGCGCCACACGGCGCAGGACACGCCCGCCAGCATCGCGCCGTACCTCGAGTACATGGCGCTCGCGGCGAAGCTGACGGCGCAGGTCGTGATGGACGAAGCCGCGCCCTGAGGCCCGCAGGCGCAGCGATCAGCGCCCCGCGCGCCGGCGGTGCAGGAGGTCCAGGCACTTCTTGCAGGTCACGGCCGCCTCGTCCGCGGTGGCGATGCCCTCGGCCTCGGCGCGGTGCGCGGCCTCGGGATCGCGCGGGTTGCAGGCGACCATGCCATCCTCGTCGAGGGCGTGGAGGTCGCGCCGCGTCCGCCGGTCGTGTCGATCTTGCTTCGGCTCTCGCTTCGGCTCTCGCTTCGGCTCTCGCTTCGGCATCCCAAAATTTTGCCCGAGCGCGGCGGCGGCGCGACGCTTTCGGCATGGACAAGGCACAGCTCGTGGATCAGCTCGTGGCACAGCTCGAGGCGTCCGTGCGCGCGGCGCTCGCGGCCCGCGACAGCCTCGCGGCGGAGGCGCGCGAGGGCGCGACCCCGGACGAGAAGCGCGAGGACGCGCGCGCGGCGCACCAGGTGGCGGGGCTCGGCCGCGCCCAGCAGCGGCGCGCGCAGCAGGTGCGGGCCGAGCTCGACAGCCTCGCGGGCTTCCGGCCGCGGCCGCTGCCGGCGAGCGCCGCGATCGGCGTCGGCGCGATCGTCGAGATCGAGGACGCCGAGACGCGCGAGGGCCGCACGTTCTTCCTCGCGCCGGTCGGCGCGGGCGCCACGCTGACGGGGCCGGGCGGCGACGGGATCCTCTCGGTCGTGACGCCGGTCTCGCCGATCGGGCGCGCCGTGCTCGGCCGGCGCATGCGTGACGTGGTCGACGTCACCGTCGACGGCGAGCTGCGCGAGTGGGAGATCACGTACGTCGGCTAGCTCGCGCCGCGCGCCCGCGGCTCACTGGCCAGGGCAGCGGTACTTCTTCATGAAGCTCGGGGCGCGGCCCGAGTCCGACATCCGATAGATGATGTCGCCGCGGACGGCGAGCGTCTCGGGGAACCCGATGAGCAAGGGGCCGATGCGCGTGACCTGCGCGCGCGGGGGATCCTCCCACCCGGTGACGCGGTAGACGTTGCCGGCGTCGAACAGGTTCGTCCCGACGTACAGCCGGTTGTCCTCGGAGAACGCGCAGTCCGACAGGGCGCCGGGCCGGGTGATCGGGATCGCGCCGGGGTGCACGGCGACGAGCTTGCCGCCCTGCTCGACGATGCAGTAGAGGTGGCCGTCTGCCTTCGACGCGGCGAACCCGACGCACCGGCTGGACGTCCGCCCGGGCGCGAGGCACAGCCCCTCGTAGTTGCGGCCGCAGTTCGTGTGGGTCGCCCCGCACACCATGCCGGCGCCCTGCGGCGGCTTGTCGCCGATGCCGCCGCCCTTGTCCTCGATGTCGATCGGGCCGAGCGGGTACGGCCCCTCGGTGAGCGCGAAGCCCTGGCCCTTGCGCTCGTAGACGCGGATCCAGCCGGGCGACGTGACGACGTAGAGCTTGTCGCCGCGCGCGGCGACGCCCTCGAGGTCGTCGCCCTTGTCGCCGAGCGGCAGCTTGCCCCGCTCGCGGACGACGCCGGTCTCGGGATCGACGATCACGTACGCGCCGTCGTTGCCGCTGTCGCTGATGACGACGAGCGAGAGCGCGCCGTCGATCGTGAGCCACGCGGCGCCCGAGGCTTCGGGCACGGGCGTGGACTCGGCGAACGGCAGCTCGGTGCAGGACGCGGCGAACGCGGCGGGCGCGCCGGGTACAGCGGACGCGGCGGGCGCGGCGGGCGCGGCGGGCGCGGCGGGCGCGGCGGGCGCGGCGGTGGTGGCCGGGGCGGCGGCGGTGGCGGAGCCGTTGGCGGCGTGCGGCGGCTCGGAGCGGCGGCACGCGCCGCTGAGCCCGGCGAGGGCGGCGAGCCCGGCGAGGGCGATCGACGGCGCGGCGGACGCGGCTCGGCTCACCGCGACGTCATACCACTGCCTCGGCCCCGACGGGCGCTCACCAGTCGGCGCGGACCGCGAGGATCTCGAAGCGCTCCGGGGGCGCGCCGCCGGGGATCGACACCCGGCGGAGCACGTACGCCGTCGTCACGGCGCTGTAGACGCCGGCCGGCGCGGCCTGCAGCACGCGGCCGGGCTCGAGCGCGGTGAGCTCGCCGCGCTGCTCGAGCTCGCCGATCAGGGCGACGCCCGCGGTGAGGCGCTCGACGTCGGGCGCCTGCGCGTCGGGCTCGGAGCCGATCCAGGCGAGGCGCCTGGAGTCGCCGAGGGCGCCGAGCCACAGCGGCACCGGCGCCCGCGAGACGTGGCGGCGCAGCCAGCCGCCGATCGCGGGCTCGAACAGCTCGGCCAGGCCGTCCTTGGCCTGGCTGCTCGCGACGATCACGCGGCCGCCAGCGTCGATCGCGGCGATCGCCTCGCGCGCGCCGTACGTGCCGCTCACGTCGCGGCCCGGGGCGATCCGCTCGGGGGCGCGCTCGGGGCTCGGGTGGAACGCGAACAGCCCGCCGGTGATCTGCGAGGGCGGGGCGGGGCCGCTGCACTCGCACGAATCGGCGCACGGCTCCTCCAGCGCAGCCACGGAGGGCGCGGGATCGTCGGCGGCGATCACGAAGCCGCCCCGGCTCGCGGCGGCGGCCGGCGCGCGGGCGCCCGCGCCTCCGTACGACCGCCATGACCCGAGCCGCATCCCGCCGAGCTCGTTGAAGATCGCGGCGCGCACGCCGACGCGCGACGGGGCCTGCTTGCCGAGGACCGCGAGCAGGCGCCGCGTGCGCTGGTCGAACGCGAGCTGGAGGTCGCCGTACCAGCCCTCGTACAGGGTCGCGATCGTGCCGGGGCGGCCGGTGATCAGGTCGACCTTCGTGTAGCGCGCGGTGCAGCTCCGCTTCGGCTGGCCGGTGCCGCACGCCGCGTCGTCGCACTCGAGCCAGGCGACGCCGGCGTGCGCCTCGTCGAGCGAGACGAGCTGGAGCGCGCCGAGGACGTGGTCCCTCGTCGCCGGGAAGACCTCGAGGAACCGCTGCGGCGTGTCGGACGGGCCGTCGGTGCGGTGGCGCGTCACCTCGAGCACCGCGCGGCGGCAGGTCGCCGCGCACTCGGTCGGATCGGCGGTCAGGCACTCCTCGCAGAAGTCCTCGCCCTGCGCCGTGGCGCGGGCGACGAGGAACCGGTGGTCATCGATGCCGGTGAGCGCGATCGCGAGCACCCGGCTGGCCGGCAGCACCAGGGCGCGCTCGGTGGAGAGGTCCGCGACGAGGTCGGTCGGGGGCGGCGCCAGGTTGTCTCCGCAGCCGAGGAGACACACCAGGACCGCCCCGAGCTGCCGCGCCATCAGATCGGCAGTATCACGAGCGAGGCGTCGTCCTCCATCGTCTCGTTCGTCCGTGTGATCTGGGCAGCGCCGAGGGGAAGGGGTATAGCTCCCACCTTCGTGGACGGTCGCCGTTACCTCGTGAAAGAGATGTTTGGACCCACGCTGCAGGGCGAGGGGGCGCACGCCGGCCGCGCGTGCGTGTTCCTCCGCTTCGCCGCGTGCAACCTCGCGTGCCCGGGCTGCGATACCGACTTCTCCCCGGAGGGCGCGGTCCGCCTCACGGCCGGCGCGATCGTGGCGCGGCTCCGCGAGCTCGACGCTGGCGGCACCGGGTGCGTGATCGTCACCGGCGGCGAGCCGACCCTGCAGTGGGACGCGCCGCTCTCGGCGGCCGTGCGCGGCGCCGGGTTCCGCGTCCACATGGAGTCGAACGGCACCCGCGCGCCCGCGGGCCCGGTCGACTGGCTCACGATCTCGCCGAAGCCGCAGCATCACCCGGCGCGCCTCGCGCTGGCCGAGCACCTGCCGGCCAGCGAAGTGAAGGTGGTGATCGACGACACCGTCGACGCGGCGGTGCTCGATCGCTACGCGGCGCGCTGGCGCTGCGAGCACTACTTCGTCCAGCCGTGGATGGACGGGTGCTACGCGCACAACCTCGCGCGCGCGCTGGCGCTGGTGCAGGCGCGGCCGCGCTGGCGGCTGTCGCTGCAGCTGCACAAGATCGTCGGCATTCCCTGATCCCGGCCGCGATCCCGGCCGCGATCCCGGCCGCGAGATCGTCACTCGGGGTAGGCGAGGCGCTGCTCGCGGTGTGCACCCGCGATCGCATAACCCTGCGTTTTCCGTGGCGCCGGCCGTGGCACGCGGCCTGCTGGAGACGCTCCCCAAGGAGCAACACCATGAGCAAGCCAGAGCTTTCCACGATCACCACCGACGCGCTGGCAGGTGCCACCGGCGGCGCGTCGCGCTCGAAGTCCTCGTCGACCGACGGGCAGCTGCAGCAGACGCTGCAGTCGATCACCGACTCGCTGAGCGATCTCAAGAGCCAGAGCAGCAGCAGCTCGCTCTCGAAGATGCTGCCGCTCGTCCTCGCGGCGAAGGTGATGCGCGATCGCAATGGCTAGTCCTCGCGTCACGTCGGCTGTGACACGATATCCGTCATAACGGAGGCCGCGCCCGGCCGCAAGCACCGGGCTCGTGGATCGAGGCGGCGCACACCGGCTCAGGCGGCTTCGCGGTAGTCGTCGCGGATCTGGCTCAGCGCCACGGTCGCGGCGGCGAGCAGCCCGGGCGCGATCATCGCGATCCACATGCCGATGCCGACGAGGTGGCGGATCTTCGGCGCGCCGAACAGGAGCACGACGCTGGACACGGCGCACATCGCGGCGAGGCAGGCCCACGCCGCGCGGGAGCGCCGCAGGGAGAGCCGGGTGAGGAAGCCGAACGCTCCCGCGACGATCAGGAGCGCGACCCCGAGCACCCCGTAGCGCATCGCGAACGGTGCCGCGACGAGCGCCAGGAGGCCGGCGCCGGCCGCGGCGCTGTGCGCGAAGGCCCGCGGGTACCGCCCGGCGAGGATGGCGCCGGCGCCGACGACGATCGTGAAGATCGCGAAGTCGAGGCGCGCGCCGGACAGCCGCTCCAGCTCCTTCACGCCGAACCGCTTCACGCGGTCGTCGAAGTACGCGTCCGAGAGGAAGAAGAAGGCCGCGTTCAGCACGAGCACGGCGATCCCGACGAGGGTCGCGAGCTGGGCGATCGGGCTGGCTTCTCCCGGCTTGCGCGGCGCGCTGTCAGGCATCGCGTTGGACATCGTCGGGGTCCGATGATGCGCTACTTGCGCTTCCTGAACAAGGACGCCCAGAACCCGCGCGGCCGGTCCTCGCTCGGCGCCTGCGGCTCGGGGGCGGTGGGCGGCTCGGTGCGCGGCTGCCGCCCGTGCGGCACGGTCTGCTCCGTCGCGTCGGGCATGGTCGGCAGGTTCGCCGGCAGGTTCGTTGGCAGGTTCGTTGGCGTCGAGATCTGCGACGACGACGTGGCCCGCGGCAGCGCGCCGGGCTCGGCCTCGAGCGACGTCTGCGTCTCCTCGAGCTCCTTGGCGTACTCCCGCCGGAACATCGCGCGCATGAACTGCCGCAGCTCCTTCGGATCGAAGCGGTAGCCGGCGATCAGCGCGTCGAGGTCGGCCGCGAGCTGCGCGGCCGTCTGGTAGCGATCGGCCACGTCGCGGGCGAGCGCCCGCAGGCTGATCGCGTCGAGCTCGGGCGTCACGCGCCGGTTGAAGTGCGACGGCGGCGGCACCTCGGCCTTGCGCACCTTCTCCATGAGCGCGAACTCGGTGTCGCCGCGGAACAGCTTCTCGGTCGTCAGCATCTCGTGCAGGATGATCCCCGCGGAGAACACGTCGGTCCGCGCGTCGAGCGGCATGCCGCGGATCTGCTCCGGGGACATGTAGCTGAACTTCCCCTTGAGGATGCCGATCTCGCTCGTGAACTTCATCAGCGCCTGCGCGATGCCGAAGTCGAGCAGCTTGACGTCGCCGTCGTAGGACAGCCGCACGTTCGACGGCGACACGTCGCGGTTGACGATGTTGAGCGGCCGGCCGGCGGCGTCGACCAGCGTGTGCGCGAAGTGCAGCCCCTCGGCGATCCGGGCGGCGATGTAGACGGCGTGCGGGACTGGGATCCGCTGCTGTGTCTCCTGGCACCGGCGCAGCACCTGCGTCAGATCGCGCCCGCCGATGTACTCCATCGCGATGTAGTGCCGGCCGTCGTGCTGGCCGAGCTCGTGCGTCTCGACGATGCAGCGGTTGCTCAGCATCATCGCCAGCTTCCCCTCGCGGTGGAACATGTCGATGAAGCGCGCCTCGCGCGCGAGCTGCGGCCGCATGACCTTGACCGCGAGCAGCCGGTTCGGGAAGTCCGGGCTCCGCGCGCGGTAGACCTCGGCCATGCCGCCGCGCGCGATCAGACCGAGCAGGTAGTACTTCCCGAACGGCTCCGGATCATTCGGAGCCCCGGGTGACAGCTTGCCGTCCTGCGATGGTCGGTCGATGGCCAAGTCGTGCACGTCTCCCCGACGGTCGGAGCTCTCGCGTCCGGGCACCTTACCACCGAACCCTGATCGGCTGCCCCGGGGCGCTGGGCGCCGGGCGGGCCAAGCCGGCCAGGTCCGGTGAGAGCGCGTGCGCCATGTAGTCGTAGGCCAGCGCGGCGCCGATCTGCCTGGTAGCGAACGGGATTCGGTCGCGGGCGCGGAGCGAGCTGGCCGCGCCCGCGCGCTGCGTGAGGATCGACTCGTGCGCGGACAGGATCGTGGACCCGCGGGCGAGTCGCCTCACGCGCGAAACCTTAACATGCCGGCGCGTCACGCCAGGGCCATGATCCGCTCGCGGCGGCTGGCACCGTGGGCCCGCGCGTCAGCCTGCCGGCGATTCTCGTAACCTCGTCGGTGCGCGCGCACGCCGACGTTACCGCCGCTTCGAGCGCGATGGCTGCCGGGTCCGCCAGGCGGCCGCGCGGCAGCGCTGGGAGCGCGATGGCTGGCGAGCCGGCGCGGCCGGCCGGGAGCGCGGCTGCGAGCATCGAGCATGGGGGGCGAGCAGCTGCGCGCGGCGCAGGCCGCCGGCACGGCGGTCCATCTCGCGAGGCCCAGGCTCTCAGAGACTCGATGACATCGCGACCGCGATGCGCCAGCGACCGCCTTCAAATCACATCAAGATCAAGAATGGATTTATTGCTCGATGCTCTACATATCCACTCCACTCATGTCAGGGGGGGCCGAAGCGGTTTCGGGTCAGGAATCTATCAAATGAGCGGCCGCCTCAAGAATTCGCCTAGATCTCTATATCACACGGAATCTCAGAGATTTTGACGGTGATTATATTTGCCATGAGCGCGCCCATGAGTACCATCTCGAATCGAAGCTGAGAACGCGCCCGACCTCGCCGTGGGCGTCGCGTTCGTCACCACCGATTCCTGGTCATGGAGGCTTACATGATGAATAGCTTGATGTCGCCGCCGCCTGTCTACACGTACCTCTCACCTGCCGGCACTGTCGACACTGTCGACACCCACTGGGCGATCGCGGGCGAGGTCCCGGTGGATGCCCTCACGGCCGCGCGCGGTCAGCTGCCGGAGTTTCTCCAGGCGGGCAGCTCCGAGATCCTGTCTGGCAATGATGGGATGTCCGTGCTGCTGGTCTATGACGGACCGGCCTGTGATGGCGAGTATCTGGCCAGCACGCTCTCGGAGGAGCATCGGACCCCGGTGTATTTCCTCGACTTCCATGAGTACGCTCCCAGGATCAGGAAGTTCGACGGCACGGGGGGCCAGTGGCAGGACGGGCACCCGGCCGCGTTCCTCAGGGCGCACGGGATCACCGCTCCTGGATACGAGGAAGTAGAGCAGAGCTCGGTGGTCGCCATCGGTGTCGTCGAAGGCGCGACCATGGGTCAGGCGCGCAAGGCGTTCCCGGAGCTCGAGGATCTGTTCGCCGCCAATTCGCGCGGCGTTCTCGTCACGGATATCTCCGGGCTCGTCACTGACAACCTCGCGCGAGCGCTCAGGCGGCGCGGTTATGTGGTCTTTTACGACCGGGCAGGCCAGCGCTTTTTGTGTACGATCTCGGAGCCGGGGTGGCGCTACACGGAGGGGTTTTCGCTCGGGGGGTGGCCGACGGCGAACTGCAAGGTCATCGACTCGATCCTAGGCGAGACCACGATCGACGGCATCCTGCGCGTGCTCGACATCCCGCGCCGCCTGTTGCTCCCGGACTGCCCGGACTGCCTGGACTGAAGGAGCGCGCGTACGCCCACCTCAAGAATTTACAAGGACTCATGAATCTCGTCGATTTTGTCGTGAGCATGTTTGCCGAGCGCGAAGCACAGGAGTACTGTCTCGAGGCTGAAGGCGCCCTCGCGCCGCGAGCGTTGCACTCATGACTACCCATCAGCGCGTGGAGCCTATGAGCTTATGGTGATCAGCTGGGAAGAACCTGAAGAATCTCTGCCGGACGACCCTCTTCCGATTGAGACCCGCTGGGCGATCTTGGGCAAAGTCCCGGTGGATGCGCTCAACGCCGCGCGAGATCGGATCCCGGAGTTTTTCCGGGCTGACGGCGCCACAATCATGTCTGGCCGCGATGGCATGTCCGCGCTGCTGGTCTTTGGCGGGCCGGCCCGAGAGGGTGTGTCTCTGGCCAGCGCGCTCTCGGAAGAGCATCGGACTCCGGTGTTCTTACTCGACTTCTACGAGTACATCCCTGGGATCTGGAGGTTCGATGGCGCACGGCGCGAATGGCAGGAAGGTCATCCGGCCATGTTCCTCAAGTCCCACGGTATCACCCCGCTTGGGTACGAGTCGCTGGAGCAGAGCCTCGTGATCACCATCGGCGTCATTGAAGACGCGACCCTGGAGCAGGCGCGCCACGTGCTGCCCGAGGCCAGGCAGCTGTTCACGGCCAATGCGCGCGGCGTGCTCGTCAGGGATGTCTCGGGGATGATCACGGGCAACCTGGCAGCAGCGCTCAACCGCCGTGATTACATGGTCTTTTACGACCAGAGAGACCAGAGCTTCTTGTGTACGATCTCGGAGCCGGGGTGGAGCCTCATGGAGGGGTTCTCGCTGGGCGGCTGGCCGACGGCGAACTGCAAGATCGTCGATTCGATCCTGGGGGAGAGCACCATCGAGGGCATCCTGCGTGTGCTCGACATCCCGCGCCACCTGTTGTTCCCGAACTGAAAGCTCGGTCCGCTGGATCGCGGTTCTTGTAACCTCATCCGTGAAAGCGCACGTCGGGGTTACCGTCTGCGGTGACACCAGGAAGCCTCTGCGTCCTCGCTCGTACGAGCGACGGAAGGAGGTATCCGTCTGTCATCCAACACGCATGACGAGCGCCCTGGACGGCGCGTCGCAGGAGCCGGTGCGCTCGGGCGCCACGGCGAGGCGAGCGGCGCGGTCGACGCAAAGCCGTCCGGCCACGCGCAACTGGTGCCGGGTCGGAGCACGCTGACCCAGGCGCACGCGCCGCGGGCGCACAGCTCCGCTGGCGGCGCGCGCACCGGACCGCATTCGTTGCCGCGGCTCGATCTGGCTCCGCGTGTGTCCTCGGCGCTCGGCGCCTGGGCGGGCGCGGGCGTGACCGGGCAGATCTTCCAGCACGAGGCGATCGACGGCTTCGTCGACGGCGCGACGGGCGACACCGCCCGGGTCCGGACCGACTGGACGCTCGCCGAGCACGCGTCGTTCGAGCTCCAGACCAGCGCGCTCCTGGCGATCGAGCGCACGATCCACGTCCGGCTCGCGCGCGGCGTGACGGTCGTCGTGAAGAGTCGGACGCGCGCCTGGTTCCATGCCGACCGGCTGCCGAACGACGTGCACGCGCCCGTGCACGCGCCCGCGCGGCTGATCAAGCACGACGGGAGCATCCTCGTGATCGACGAGCGCGGCGTGCACCTGCTCGAGGCGCTGCCGCCCCCGCTGGCCGGGGCGCGCTCCGTGGCGGAGCTCCTCGACGGCGCGCCGCTGCTCGGCATCGAGACCGAGGGGCCGCAGCGGATCCGCGAGGCGGAGCGGTTCGTCGCCGTCACCGTGCCGCAGCACGGCGCGAACATGGAGCAGGTCGCGGCGCTCCTGCGCGACGCGCCGTGGGCGGCCGTCGGCCTCACCCGGTACATCCAGGCGAAGCTCGCCTACGAGAGCCCACCGGCGGAGGCGCTGGCGATCGGGCGCCACATGGTCCAGCGGCTCGAGGCGCTGACGTCGGGGACGTGGACGGGCTACGAGGGCACCGCCGTCCTGCTTCAGCTCGAGGCGATGCGGTCCGGCTTCTCGAAGCTGGTCGCCCGCGCGGAGCAGGCGCGGCCGGCCGAGAAGGACGCCTGGGACCACGCCGCTGACGCGGCCCGTGCGATCGGCGGCGCGATCGTCGGCGTGGGCGCGGCGATGCGGGAGCTCGTGCGGATGGCGCGCGATCTCGGCCTGTGGCTTTTGGACGAGCTCGCCGGCTTGCTGGGCAAGGATCTCGACTGGCAGGCCGCCAGCGGCATCGGCAAGGCGTATCAGTCCGGCAAGTCCACCGGCGAGATCTTCCTCGCGATCGCGGGCGGCATCGTCGATGCCTGGGACCAGGCGATCGATCACGCGGCGAACGGCGATTACTCGAAGCTGATGAGCCTCGGCGCCGAGCTGGCGCTCGATCTGGCGATCGGGGCCGCGACGGCCGGCGCGGCCGGGCCCGCGGTGGCCGCCGAGCGCGTGGGGCTCGCGGGGCGCTCGCTCGCCCTGGCCGCCGAGGCCGCCGAGGCGCTCGCCCGGCGCACCCGCGCGACGCTGGCGAAGGTCCGGCGCGCGGCCGAGGCGGTGCCCGCCACGGCGCGCCGGGCCGCGCTCGCCCTCGAGGACGCGCTGCAGGGCCTGCTCGAGGGGCTGGCCGAGGCGCGGCACCTCGTCGACGCCGCCACCGGCCGGCCGATCGCGGTGCTCGATCCCGGCGCGATCCCGCGGGCCATCCAGCACGTCCGCGGGGCGCGGGCCATGGAGAGCGCCGCGCGCGCGATGACGAAGCTGCGCGGGCCGGCCGCGCGCGCGCAGGGCGAGCGCGTCCTCGAGAAGCTCGGGAAGCTCGCGGACAAGCCTCGGATGGCCGACGCGATCCACGCGGTAGCGCGCCGGATCGCCGAGGGCGATGGCAAGGCCCGGCTCGTGGCCGCGATCAAGCGTGTGCTCGACACATGGCCGGCGAGCCTTGAGCCTGAGCCCGAGGTGCTCGCGCGGGTGCTGCGGCGCGCCATCGACGCCGTGGATCCGGTGAAGCTCCTCGATGACGCCGTCTGGGCCGCGAGCCATGCGGGGCTGACTCCGTCGGCACGCGCGGGCCTCTTGCGGCACGCCGTGCGCAGCCGCGATCCGCTCGATCTGCGCTGGCTGCGTGGGCACACCGATCTGCCCGACCCGATGCTCGAGTTCATGGCGCTCGATCGAGTGACTTCTTGGAAAGAGCTCATGAAGGTGTCTACACGGCCCTCCGACTACTTTCCGAGCAGCATGAAGAAGTTCCTGACACCGGACGACTACGCCCAGGCCGCAGGGAAGCTCCGCGGTATCGCTGGCGAGATGGTGTTCGTCGTGGAGAACATCGAGCTACCCGCGGGTCTCAAGATCGTCGGGCGCCAGATCGAGGCGAGGGGAAAGCTCATCGACTTCGCGCTCCAGGATGCCCATGGACGGAAGGCGAAGCTCGAGGTCAAGGCCTGGAGCCGGCGGACGTGGGAGCGGGAGCTCGCGGACCCCGCGCGGGTTCCGCCCAGGAGCGCGGCCGAACGCATGATCGAGCAGCTTCGTGCGGCCAAGGACACCGGGGAGCCCGTCTACCTCGCTGTTCCCGACTCGATAGGAGACAGCTTCTCGAGGCTGAAGCGGCTCCTTGACAATAACGAGCTCACGGAAATCACCGTGATCACGTTCTCCGAGAGCAAGCTCAGGAGTACCTTCTCGAAGCTGAGAGCGGGCCTCGGCCTTGCTGCGGGTGTTGTGCTCGTGACCACCGATCAAATGATGGAGGCTTACGATGGGTAGCTGGGTGCCGCTCGATGTTCAATGGGGGATCGCAGGCAAAGTTCCAGTGGCTGCGCTGGCCGACGCGCAGAGCCAGCTGCCGGAGCCGCTCCCGACCGATGGCTCCAAGATCGTGTCTGGCAACGATGGAATGTCCGTGCTGCTAGTCTACGAAGACTCGGCTGCCTCAGGTGAACAGCTGGCCAGCAGGCTCTCCAGGGCGCATCGGACGCCGATCTATCTGCTCGACTTTCACGAGTATGGCCTTGGAATCTGTGAGTATCGTGGCACGCGAGGCAAATGGCGGGACGAGCAGCATCCGGCTGTGTTCCTCCAGGCGTACGGCATCACCCCTCCTGTGCATGAGCGATGGGAGCCGAGCCCTATTATCGAGATCAGTGTCATCGAAGGTGCAACCCTCGAGCAGGCACGCAGTGTACGGCCCGAAGCCGAGGAGCTGTTCGCTGTCAGTTCACGCGGCGTTCTCGTCAGGGGAGGAACTGGGTTCGTCGCGTACGATCTGATGAGGGCGCTCGAATGTCGTGAATACACGATCTCTTACGATCCAGACAACAAGAGATTCTTGTGTGTGATCTCCACGCCGTTGGAATCGGGATGGCTCCAGAAGGAGCGGTTCTCGCTAGGCGAGTGGCCGACCTTGGATCGCGAGGTCATTGACATCATCCTGACCGCGACCGCGAGCGACGAGGACGAGGACGGCGACGACGAGGAGGACGACGATCCCGGGCCCCCCGACGACATCATCGTGGACTCGATCCTGGGAGAGACCACGATCGACGGCATCCTGCGCGTGCTCGACATCCCGCGGAGCTTGCTGTTCCCGGACTAGAAGCTCCGGCCCGCCGTCACGAAGATCCCGGAGGGGGAGGCGGCGAGGCCGATGGCGGCGAGCTCCTCCGAGGCGGGGCGCGCCCGCGCGTCGCGGTAGAACAGGTAGCCCGCGCCGACGGCCATGAGGCCGGCCGCGGCGAAGGATCCGTAGCCGAAAGGCTTCGTGGGATAGATCGTCGGGCAGTCCGTGCCGCATCGATCCTGGTTGTCGAAGTGGACGAGCGCGAAGCCGGCCCCGACCAGGAGGGCGGCGCCACCGAGGAGCGGCCACTTCGCGCGGCTCGGGGCGCGCGGTGCCGCCGGCCGCGCGATCGGGGGCGGCGCGAACGGATCGGAGATCGCGGCGATGCGGGCGTGCTCGGCGAACAGCGCGGCGGCGCCGGAGTCGACGAGCACGTGCGCGAGCGTCCGGAGCCGGGCCGCGTCGTCTCGGCCGTCGAGCATGACCGCGTGGCTGCGCAGGCGTGCACCGGTGTCGATCCGGTACAGGGACGCCACCACCGCGGGCCGCCCGTTCCAGGTCGTGAGTGACACCGCGATCAGGCCGAGGTCTTCGGCGGGCTGCACGAGGCGAGCCACATACGGGAGGAGGTTTCTGCGCGCGGCCTCGGCGTTCGGGAACGTGAGCCCGACCCACGCGTCCGAGATCACGACGGCGACATCGAAGCGCACGTCGATCTGCAGTTCGGCCTTCTCGCCGGGCGCGACCACGACGTCGTGGCGCCAGCCGGTCGTGCCCGGGAGCTGGACGAGCACGCGGTGCGGTCCGGGGAGCACGTCCGCCTCGAAGATCGCGTTCTGCGGCCGATCCCGCTCGTTGACGAAGATCAGCGCCGACGGATCGTTCACCGTGATGATGAGCTTCCCGGTGCCGCGCGCCTGCAGCTGCTTCACGGCTGCCTGGTAGCGCTCAGCAGGCTCCATGCCGTATCCGTGGCGGACGCTCGGCTCCTGGTTCGGAAAGCTGCGCGCGGCCTCCTGCATCGCTCGCTCCGCACCGTCGAGATCCTTCAGGCGGAACCGGCAGGTCGACAGGCCGATCCACGCGTTCATCATCGCGGGCTGGCTGCGCGCCGGATCGGCGACGAGGAGCGCGGCGTTCTCGTGCGCGTCCGCGATGGCCGACTCGAGCTTGGCCGCGGCGGCCTCGTAAGATCGCCGGGCCAAGAGCTGCGTGGCCTCGTCGATCCGCGCGATGAGGCTCGCCAGCGTGAGGGCGGGCGCGACGATCCCGGGGCGCCGCGGATCGCGGATCCGCGCGCGCACGGCCTCGGGGCGCGCCACCATGCCCATCGCCTCCAGCTCGGCGAGGAGCGGCGCGAGCGTGGCCGATGCATTCGCGGGGCGCGGTCCGACGTGCGCCTCGAGGACGACCACGGCATCGGCGCTGCGCGCGGTCAAGAGGAGCGCGGCCACGAGCGCGGCCACGCGCACGCACCAGCGCGGCGACGTCGCGTGTTGCCGGCGCGCGGCGCGTGAAGCGAAGATCAGGGGGCGCGCCGTCATGGGACCTCGTCGGCGCCGATGTCGGCGGGGCTCGTGCGCTCGTCACCGTCGATGTCGAGCGCCGCGGGGCCGGTGAGGTCGGCGCCCAGGTCGGCGGCGGCTCGTGCTGGAGAGCCGGCCATCAGATGTAGGTCGGGTGGCTGGGCGTCCGGGGCCTTGAACCATGGGTCCGTGCTCGAGTTGCCGATCCCCGGCAAGACCGGGCCCGGGTACACGAGGGAGTACTCATGCGTGCATCCCCGGACCTGCTGTGCACTCCCGGCCAAGCCGTTGAAGCTGAGGATGTTGTTCTGCGCCGTGAACGTACCCCCGCTGCAATCGATAGCGCTTCCGCGCCCATCCGAGGCGAGGTTTGAGTGGAAGGTGTTGAACTCCAGCCGGGACGTCGCGCTCAGGTAGTCGGCCGAGAGCCCTCCAGTCCCCGCCAAGGGTGCGCCGTTGGCGAAGAACACATTGCCCACGATCGCGAACGTTCCATGTTCCGTCCGGATTCCACCGCCGGGGTTCATGGAGATCTGGCTTCGCAGTACATGGAGCTTGCAGCCGAGAGCACTGATGCCCAGCCCTGGGTTCGAGTCGATGCGAGCTCGATGGAGTGTCATGGTCGGCTGGTTGCCGAGATCGTCGGCACACGAGATTCCATGCTGCAATGAATGGTGAATACGCAGGCCTAGAACCGTGAGCTCGGCCAAGCCCTTCACCTCCACGATCACGATGGGGCCGGGCTCGCCTCTCGTCAGGTCGGCGCCATCACCATGGATCTCCAGCCGCTGGTTGTTCCCGACGATGATTGCGCCTCGATAGGTCCCGGGGGCGAGCTTGATCGCGAAGCGCTTGGCCGTGAACTGGGTCAGCGCCGTCTGGAGCGTGCACGGCTGCGAAGCCGTGCAGTCGCTCTCCGCCCCGACGGGTGACACGTACAGCGCTTGGTCCTCGGGGAGACAGCGGCCGGAGAGCTGGCAGACCTGGCTCGGGCACTCCTCGTCTGCACGGCAAGGCCGGCACGTGCTCGTCTCGCCGCAGACGGGCGTCGCCTCGCTGCAGGCGCTCGGCTGATCGGGGGTGCACTGCACGCAGGTGTTCGTGATCGGGTCGCAGACGGGCGTCGGCTCGGAGCAGTGCTGGTCAATGCTGCACGTGCCCAGCGCATCGGGCCGGTAGTTGGGATTCGGGCATCCGGCGGCGAGGCCGATCGCGATCGCGGCCGATACGGTCTGTGCTGTGATGAGTGCGCTCATGGCGTTCTCCTTCCGGTTCACGGGACCTCGTCGGCGCCCTGATCGGGGGCGTTGCCTTGGGGACGGCGATCACCGTCGACATCCACGGACACGGTCGATTGGGTCGTGGCCCGATCGACCGCCATACTGCCAGGCATGATGTGATAATCATATGGTGTTGCGTCCGGCGACACGAAGCTCAGGTCCGATATGGTCGGTGCGATCGTCGATGTTGGATATGTGCACTGGCCGCTCGTGTTCGAGTTGCTTTTCGCCGGGTCGTTGTTGACGAAGTTCCGAACGATGATGTTGTTCGCGCCGGTAAAGTCTGGGATGTCACAGAAGACGCCACCCGCGAATACGCTGCTGTTCGCGATCTCGTTATCGACGACTGTGTTGAATGAGAAAACGTTATTTGTGGATGACGTCGTAAAAGAAGCTCCGCCGACGAGTGTTGAGTTCGAGTTTCCGTTGCGGACGATGAAGCAATTGGTGATGTTGAACGTTCCGTTCATCACCGAGATGCCGCCGCCGGTGTTGCCAGAGATCGTGCTCTGGGACACCGTCAGCGAGCTGCCTGTCGCCGAGATGCCGCCGCCGGTGTTGCCCGAGATCGTGCTCTGCGAAACCGTCAGCGAGCCGCCTGTCGCCGAGATGCCGCCGCCGATGTTGCCAGAGATCGTGCTCTGGGAGACTGTCAGCGAGCCGCCTGTCGCCGAGATACCGCCGCCGGGGTTGTCCATCACCTTCGAGCGGATCAGGGAGAAGGCCGGAGCGCCGCCGCCGGAGGAAATCACGATGCCGACGCTGCTCGGGTTATGGATCGACAGGTCGTAGATGGTCAGCGACGTGCCGTCCCCGACGACAGTCAGGAGCGCGCCGACGCTGCTCGTCCGCGTGAGCTTCGCGTCGGGCTCCCCGAGGAACGTGACGACCTGGCCACCCTGGACGGTCACCGCCTCGTCGGTCGTGCCGGCGAATTTGACGAGTGGCCGTCTCGTCGCGAGCGCGTACGAGACCATCGTGCAAGGACGCTCGAGCGAGCAGTTCGTGTTGTGCGTGCCACCGAGTGACGCCGGTCTTACGTACGCGACCTGAGCCGGATCGGCGCACGAGCCATCGGGCAGGCAGATGCCCGAGGCCGCGCACTCCGCGTGCGCCCGGCAGGCGCGGCACGTGCGGTCCTCGTCGCACGCGGGCGTCGCGCCGCTGCACGCGCCGGGCTGGTCGGGCGTGCACTGCACGCACGCCATCGCGCCGGTGACGTCGCACACGGGCGTCGGCTCGGCACACTGATCATTCGACGTGCACGAGGTGGGATCGGGGGGCTCGTCGCAGTTGTTGTTGGCATTCCTGCCGGGGCAGTAATGCGGGTTCTCGGGCTTGATGCAGCCGGCGAAGGAGAGGATGGAGAGGAGGCAGAAGATGTAGAGGACGCGGAAGCCAGCTCGATTCCACATGATCAGAACCTCCCGGACCCGCCCACCGCGGCGCCGCCCAAAGACGGCGCGAGGGTGGGGCTTGACGTGGACCGCGACGCGCGCGACGCGCGCGACGCGCGCCACCAGAGATAGAGGCCCGTGCCGATCGCCGCGGTGCCGACGAGGGCGGCGCCGATGCCGTGCGGCACCGTGTCGTAGTAGCGCGGGGGCTGCGGCCCGATCGGGCTCGGATCCTCATCGACCCCGAACAGGACCGCGCCGCCGGCGAGCGCCACCGCGCCCGTGCCGATCAGGAGCAGCGGGACGCGCCGCGACGAGCGCGCGCGCGGATCGCCGCTCTCATCGATGACCGTGCTGGACACGAGGTTGAAGTTCAGCGGTAACAGCTCGCCTTCCTTCACGTGGACGGTGCGCGTCGCGGTCGCGTACCCGGCGCGCGTCAGCATCACGGTGTGCTCGCCGGGATAGGTCGGCCTGATGGTGTTGGTCGAGCCGGCTGGCTTGCCGTCGAGGGTGATCCACGCGGAGTCCGGCTCCGACGCGATCGAGATCCGTGTCGTGCCGCTCCGCTCGGCCGCGTCCCGGAGCAGCCGCCGGGTGACGTCCGAGACGGCGAGCTTCAGCGAGTCGTCGTCGCAGGCGTTGCAGAAGTGGTTGGCCGTCGAGGCCGCGTCGCTCGCCGCCGTCACGACGTGCACGCTGAGGACGGTGTCGGTCCGCTCGAGGTCGACCTGGACCACGACGAGCTGATCGCCCTTGTCTTGCATCTGCGAGGCCACGCACGACCACGGCTTGGCCGCGCGCAGGCACGCGGCTACGAGGTCAGTCTCCTCGTCCGGGGACGCGCGCGGCGTCAGCCTCCAGCCGCCGTCGCGGGCGGTCGCGACGACCGCGCTGGCGATCAGCTCGCGCTGCTGCGGCGATACCTCGCCGAGCACGAGCACCGAGCCGTCCGCGCGCGCCCGTGATACGGCGCCGGGCACGGTCAATACGGCACAAAGTCCAACAATGAAGATAAGGAATCTCATGGCTCACCAACTTTTCTCGAGAATGACAGGCTTATTGGGATCGACGGTGATGGTGGTAGTCTGGTCTTGATTGCGAGGCTGATTGACGAGCCGCACGGTGTGCGGACCGGCGGGGAGCTCGATGTCGATCGGCGTGGTCCCGACGGCGCGCCCGTCGATGTACACGTCCGCGAACGGCGTCACCGACACGAGGACGCGGCCCTTGCCGGGGCGGGCGGCCTTGGTCGTGGCACGGCCGGGCGGCTTGCCGACGGCCGCCGGTGCCCCGGCATCGGTCACCGGGAGGTCCGCATCCACCGCGGGCGCGGCCCGCGGAGCGGCATCGAGCGGCGCGGCGCCCGTCGGCGCGACATCGGCCGGGGCGGCGTCGGGCGCGGGCTGCCCGAGGCGCGGCTCGTCGCGCCGTGCCTCCGGCGCCGCGGGCGCGGTGAGCCGCATCACGAGGACGGTCGCGACGCAGCCGAGCACGGCTCCGGCACCGATCAGCGCGAGCCGGGCCGCGCGCCCGCGGGCGGCCGCCCCCGGCGCGGCGTGGGCCGCGGCGAGCTGCGCGGCGTGGGCCGCGGCGAGCTGCGCGAGCGCCGTCGGCACGTCGCTGGAGAGCGTCGGCGCGTTCGCGTCGGCCAGGTCGCGGTGGATGGCGATGCGCGGGGCGAGCGTCTGGAGGAGCAGCTCGCCGTTCGGCAGCGCGGACGCGATCCGGCGCGCGAATTCGACCGTGGTGGGGCGCCGCGCGCGATCGAGCTGCAGGCAGTCGAGGACGAGCGCGTTCCACGCAGGCGGCGTGTCAGGGCGCAGCTCGATCGGCGGGCGGAACGGCGCGCCGGTGATCTGGAGGTTCAGCATCGCGAGCTCGGAGTCGGCCTGGTACGGGAGCCGCCCGGTGAGCGCGTAATAGAGGACGACGCCGAGCGCGTAGAGGTCGGCCTTGGTGTCGATCGGCTCGCCGAGCGCCTGCTCCGGCGCGACGAAGCCGGGCGTCCCGATGAACGTCTTGGTCCGCGTCCGGATCTTGCCCGCGAGCTGCGGATCGCCGAGCTTCGCGATCCCGAAATCGACGACGACCAGGAACATCGCGCGCCCCCGCCGCGAGGTGACGAGCAGGTTGGACGGCTTGATGTCGCGGTGGATGATGTTCTTGGCGTGCGCGGCGTGCAGCGCGGACGCGGCCTGGAGCATGAGCTGGCCGATCGTGTCGATCGGGAGCGGCGACCGGGTCTCGATCAGCGCCTGGAGCGACGGTCCGTCGACGTACTCCATGATCAGGACGGGCCGACCGTCGTCGAGCCGGCCGGTGTCATAGATCTTGACCACGTTCGGATCGTCGAGGGCGCTGGCCGCCCGCGCCTCCCCGAAGAAGCGCTCGACCACGTCGCGGAGGTGCGCGTGCCCAGGCGAGATCGCCTTGACCGCGAGCCGCTGGTCGGGGAGGTCGTCAGAGGCCGCCATCCAGACCTCGCCCATGCCGCCGCAGCCGATCAGCCCCACGATCCGGTGCTGCGTCGCCCACCGCTTGCCGACGAGCTCGCCGAGCGGCGCGGGCCGCTCCTGCGTCGTGACCGGCTCGCCTCCTGCGTGCTCTGTCATGCGGCTCCTGTCCTCTCTGTGCCTTCGCCCCGCTGGGCTTTCGGATCGCTCACGTCGTGAGATTCCGGCGCCGCGCCCAGCGCGACAGCGCCACGTGGGAGATGCGCAGGCGATCCGCGCCACGCGAGACGCCCCACGTCCGCAGCACCACCACCCGGTGCACGGTGGCCTCGAGCGCGGCGAAGCCGCGGTACTTGAGGCACACGAGCTGCTCGAGGTCGCGCGGCGTGATGCTGCGCGCGCGTGGGCCGAGCTTCGCCGCAGCGGCGTCGGCGGACTCCTGGAGGATGCGCTCGAGCTCCGCGTGCCGCGCCGTGAACGACGGCAGCGCGATGATCGCGGGACGCGCCAGCGTGATCGCCGCCCGCGCCGCGTCGGCCGCGCTCTGCGCGTGGAGCATCAGCCGCGTTCGGTTGTCCGACTCGCACAGGCTCGCCGCGACGGCCGCGAAGTCCTGCGGCAGCCTGGGCGTCCACAGCGTGCCGTGCCGGGTCGCCTGCAGCGTGGCCAAGCCGCTGTCCTGCTTGCTGCACGTGGTGAACGGCGCGCCCTCGGCGAGCGTCGCGGCGTGGAGCTGCTGGGCGACGGTGGTCAGATCGCCATCGCCCAGCAAGACCAGCGACACGCGGAGCGCCGCCCATTCGCGCAGGCTCCGCAGCGCCTGGTCGACGCTGACCTGGCGATCCGGGTCAAAGCCGAGGAACCGGCACAGGAGCGCGCGCAGCGCGATGAGCTGCCGGCTCTCGGCGATCAGGCACAGCCCGCCGATCCCGATCTCGACGCCGGGCGTCAGCGTGAGCTCCGGCCGCCGCACCCCGTCGCCCCAGAGCCCGTTCTTGCTGTCCTGATCGAGGAGCTTCCAGCCGCCTGCGAACGGCAAGAGCGTTGCGTGCTTGCGCGAGATCTGCGCCGAGCGATCGCGGAGCCGGAGCTGGCAGGCCGCTGCGGAGCCGAGCGTCCACTCGACCGGCGTGTCAGGGAGGCGGTGAATACGGTCGGTGCCCCATTCGCGCAGACGAATGACGGGATCCTCGATCCGCCACCCCGCCTTCGCTCCGAGGTCGGTGCTCGTTGGCAAGCTCATCGGAACCTCGCGCGCATCTTAGCGACGAGGATCTCGACGGACACGAGCCGGTACGGCTGTCGTGCGGCCGTCGATGCGGTCCGCCGTAACACCAGCGTTCGATCTTGATGCTGGCGTTACACGTAATGTGGTCTGGCTTGCTGCTTATGCATTCATCGACGTGGTGGCCTCGCGGGCGCAGGTGCTACGGTGCTGGGCGGTCGGCGATGCACGTCGTTATTCTCGAGCGCAACAAGCTGGTGGGGCGGAAGGTCGCGCGGTTGTTCATGGCCACCGGCGCGACCGCGCAGGTGCTCGAGGAGCCGGCGGGGCTCGCGGCCGCCGTGGAGACGGCGGACATGCTGTGCGCCGACGCGTCCGACGGCGCGCTCGTCGCGGAGCTGGTGCGCGCGCGGCCGGCCCTGCGCGGCGTCCTGTGGACGAGCGAGCCGCTGAAGCAATCGCTGCACTTCATGGTCGAGACGGCGGAGATCGATCACCTGCTCGGCCGGCGCGACAGCGACTCGTCGCCGCGCCCGTGGGAGATCCTGATGACGGCGCGGCGGGGGAGCCTCTCCGCTCCCGCGCCGCTGTCGGCGTACCTCGACTGGGGCGCCTACGCGATCGAGCTGGAGGTGCGGTCGACGGCGGATCGCGACGCGGCGGTCGCGCGGATGCACCAGGTGGGCGAGATGCTCGCCGTGCCGCGGCGGATCGGCGAGATGTTCGGCGAGCTCGGCCACGAGCTGATCATGAACGCGATGTACGACGCGCCCGTCGACGCCCGGGGCCAGCCGCGCTACGAGGCCGATCGCAAGGCGGCGATCGTGCTCGAGGCGCACGAGCGCGCGGTGGTCCGGATCGGCACCGACGGCTCGCGCCTCGCGCTCCAGGTCCGCGATCCGTTCGGCCGCCTCGAGCGCCACCACGTGTTCGGCGGCCTCGCGCGCGGGCTCGCCGGCGAGATGGACCGCAGCCACGGCGGCGCGGGGCTCGGCATGGCGGTCTGCCACAACGCCTCGTCGGCGATGTTCTTCGACGTCTCGCCGGGGCGCCACACCGACGTGACGGCGCTGTTCGAGCTCGACCAGAACCTGCGCGAGTTCCGGACCCAGGCGCGCTCGCTTCACTTCTGGCGCCGGTGACGCCCGCTGCGGTAGCGTCTGGCCATGAGCGCCGTGCGCGTCGATCGAATCCCGGTTCGAATCTCGGTTCGAATCTCGGTTTTGGCCTTGGGTTTGGCCTGGGGCTCGGCTTTGAGCTTCGTGGGTGCCTGCGGAGGGGCCGACGATGCAGACGAGATCCAGAATCCGCCTCGCGATCAGTACGAGACGTGGCTCAAGGTCGAGCCGCCGGGCGTCGTGTGCGGCAACAACAGCCCGTTCAAGTTCTTCGCGAACTTCTCGGACAAGAGCGACAACCTCGTCGTCGTGTTCGAGCCGGGCGGCGCGTGCTGGGACTACGACAGCTGCACGGGCAAGAACGGCATCCGCGGCGCGGCGAACGTGAACGGGCTGCCGGACGATCACTGGCGGCTCGCGCCGCTCATCTCGCCGTTTTTGTCGCGGTTCGACGAGGAGAGCCCGTCGCGCGAGTGGAACATGATCTACGTCCCGTACTGCACGGGCGACGTGCACACCGGCAACCGCGTCGTCACGTACTCGAGCGCGGGCAGCCCCGACGTCACGTTCCACCACCAGGGCAACGCGGCCGTGCAGCAGGTGGTGGCGTGGCTCGACCAGAGCTTCACGCACGTGCCGAAGCTGCTCGTCACCGGCTGCTCGGCGGGCGGCGTCGGCTCGCTCGTCAACTACCGCCTCCTGCGCAACGGCATCCGCGCCGTCGAGAAGAGCTACCTGCTCGACGACTCGGGGCCGGTGTTCCCGTCGAGCGGCTACTCGGCGCCGCTGCACGCGATGATCCGCGCCGCGTGGGACCTCGACTCGCTCCGGGATCAGATGCCGCCCGGCTTCTCGCCCGACGACATGGGCACGATCAACACCGCGATCGCCGACGAGTTCCCGGGTGACCGGCTCGCCACCACGTACTTCCGCCGCGACTACAACTTCTCGCTGTACTCGTACGAGCGGTTCTACAACTTTCCGGCGAAGTCCGAGATCCTGCGGATGTGGGACGCCGACACGCAGCTGCTCATGCAGCAGTACGCGACGCGCGACAATCTGTATTACTTCCTGCCGTACTACCGGAACGTCAATGACAGCCACTGCACGACGGTGTTGAACTTTGCAGGTTCGAACATCGAGGAGCGCGACATGACGCTCGGCCAGTGGGTCAATGACTTCGTGAATGACCGGCCGATCGAGAGCATGATCGAGGCGCCGGTCCCGGGCGAAGATCTGTAGCGCGCTGAGCGCGCGCGGGTCAGCGCGGGGGCAGCGCGGGGCTCAGCGCGCGCCGGTGAACACCGCGGGCACCGGGCGCAGGCCCTGGCTCGCGTTGATCTGCGCGGTCCACACGCCGCCGCCGAGGCGCGTCGCGGTGCCGTCGGCGGCCGCGCCGGCGAGCGTCGCGGTGCCGGCCTCGAGGCGGATCGCGTCGAACCGCAGCGCCTCCATCTTGCGCTGCGCGACGCCGACGACCTCGTCCAGGCCGCGCTCGCACAGCTCGAGGAGCTGCGCGCGGTGGCCGACGCACACGCTGAGGATGCACTTGCTCGCGATCGTGTCGGCGAGCGCGGGGCAATTCACGGCGGTGCCGAGCAGGTCGCGGATCCCGGCGCCGTACTGCGCGGTCACCGCGGCCTCGATCCCGCGCCACGCGTACGCGCCGTACGGCAGGCCGAAGGCGTGCTCGCCGAGGGTGAGCGCGTTGCTCTTGCACGACGCGGTGACCTCCGCCGCGACGATGTCGCCGGGCAGGACGCCGACGGGGACCTGGGCGTTCAGGCCCGCGGGCGAGAAGTCGAGCGTGCGCAGCCGGTGCGTGGCGCCGTCCTCGTGCACGTCGAGCGTGCTGTCGATGGCGAACTGCGTGAGCGGGAGCTCGGCGAGCGCGGCGAGCTGGCCGGCCACCTGCGGGACGGGGACGCCGTTGATCTTCACGGTCGCGATCCGATCGTCGATCCAGCCCTCGAGCCGGCTCTCGAGCGAGTCCGGCAGCGCGGCGCGCAGCTCCGCCACGGCGGGCACGCCAGCGGCCTCGGCCAGATCGATCAACGTGTGCGCGGGCGCGGTCGAGAAGTCGTGGAGCGTCTCCACCACCTCGTACGCGGGCTCCGGGAGCACCGCGGAGGCGGTGAGGTCGAACGTCGACCGGACCTCGTACGCGCCGCGCGCGGTCACCACGGGCGGCGGTGGGGCCGGCGGGAGCGGCGGGTCGACGGAGTCGTCGTCGTCGTGCGCGTCGTCACGATCCCCCGAAGAGTCGACCGAAGAGTCGACGAAGCAGCCGGGAGCGAGCGACAGGGCCGAGAAGCTAATAATGATGGTGGCGAGTCCCTTCATGAGAGCGCTTCGGAAAGCAAGGGGTGCGCCATCGGTTGGACCATTGCCGGATCGCGGAGGTAGCCGATCGGCGTGGTGAAAGTCGGCCAGCTGGCGGTGGCTGTCCACACGGCGTCTGCCGGACGGCTGACACCCTAGATGTAGGTCTATCTGCGCTTGGCCAGGATCTGAGGGGGCTTACCGAAGAAGTCTCTGCGCCGGGGCGCTGGCGTGCCGTGTGTAAATGACGGCTCGTCCATGAAGACCGCGATCGTCACCGGATCTCTCCTCCTCGCGCTCGCCGGCAGCGCCGCGGCGCAGCCGGGGGTGACGCCGCCGGCGCCCATGCCGGTGTACGACGTCGAGGCGCCGCCGCCTCCGTCGCCGCCCCCGGCGGCCGAGGAGCTCTCCGAGGGCACCGCGCTCGCGCTCTCGCTCGGCGGCACGATCGGATCGTACAGCCTCATCTTCGGCGCGGCGCTCGCTGGCGAGGGCAGCGCGGAGGCGGCGGGCCTCATGGCGACCGCGGGTGCCGTCGGCGTCTGGATCGCGCCGAGCTTCGGCCACTGGTACGCGGGCAAGTACTTCACGCGCGGGCTGGGGATGCGGCTGGGCGCCGGGGCGGTCGTGGTCCTGGGCGCCCTCGTGGCGCTCGGGGAGGATCCGATCAGCTATGGTCACGACGATCCACCGGAGGAGGACGGTGAGGCCGTGATCGGGCCGGCGATCATGATCGCCGGGGCCGCGCTGTTCGTGGCGGGCACGATCGACGACATCGTCCAGGCGCCGGGCCGCGTGGCGCGGATCAACCGCGAGCGCGCCGGCCTCGCGGTCGCGCCGCTCCTCGCGCCGAACACCGCGGGCTTCTCGCTCGCGGGCCGGTTCTGATCATGGTCCGCGGAGGCCGCATGCGCAGGATCGCCTTCATCACCGCTTCGATCATCGCCGGGCTCGTCGGATCGATCACCGGCGTCGGGGACGCCGCCGCGCAGCCGGGCCAGACGCCGGTCGCGCAGCCGGCCGGGCCGCCGCCGCCGGCAGCTGCGCCGCCAGCCGCGCCGCCTGGACCGCAGATCGCGCCGCCGGCCCTCGCGTCTGCGCCGCGGCCGGCGGCACAGGAGCGCGGCGAGCTCAGCGAGGGCATGGCGCTCGGGCTGTCGCTCGGCGTGACGACGGCGAGCTGGGGCAGCCTGATCCTGCTCGCGCGCATCGCTGACAGCACCAGCGTCTCCGAGGGGCACCTGCTCCTCTGCGCGCTCGGCACGTTCGTCGGGCCGAACGTCGGCCACATGTACGCGGGCAAGCTCGTGACGCGGGGCCTGGGCATCCGCACGCTCGGCCTCGTGACGGCGGTCGCGGGCTTCCTCAAGCTGGCCAGCAACTGCGAGGGCTGCGACGACAGCGAGTACGAGCCGTGGTTCTGGGCCGGCCTGGCGGTCTACATCGCGGGCTCGCTCGACGACATCATCACGGCGCCGCTGCGGGCGCGGCGGCACAACCGGCGGCTCGAGCGCGAGCGCGCGCAGCGGCTCACCGGCGTCACGCTCGCGCCGCTCGCGCTGCCGGGGCCGCGCGGCGGCCTCGCCGGCTTCGCGCTCAGCGGCCGGTTCTAGCTACCGGCCGGTCCTCGTCACCGCGGCAGCTCGATCCAGAACGAGGTCACGCCGTCCGCGCACCGGACACCGACCGAGCCGCCGTGCGCGAGCGCGACGGAGCGGACGATCGCGAGCCCGAGGCCGGAGCCGCCCGACTGGGCGCGCGTCGAGTAGAAGCGATCCCAGACGCGGCGGCGCGCGGCCTCCGACAGCGCCGGGCCGCGGTTCGAGACGGTGAGCCGCAGCGCGCCGGGGCGCGCGGCGAGCTCGATCTGCACCCGCGAGCCGGGCTCGGCGTGCTGGGTGGCGTTCGCGACGAGGTTCTCGAGCGCGGCGGCGAGCTGCGCGCCGCGGCCGGGGACCATCGCGTCGCCCGCCGCGACGACGTCGACGGGCACGGGCCACGGCCGATCCGCGCACGCGCGCGCGAGCGCCGCGGTGTCGACGGGCAAGACGACGCCGCGATCGTCCTCGACGCGCGCGACCTCGAGCAGGCGCGTCACGATCCGATCGAGGCGCGCGGCGTCGGCCTCGATCATGCCGAGGAAGCGATCGCGGGCCTCCGGCTCCTCGGCGGCGCCATCGCGCAGGAGCTCGGCGGCGCCGCGGATCCCGGCGAGCGGGTTCTTGAGCTCGTGGGAGAGGTCGGCCGCGAGCGTGCGCGCGTCGTGCGCGCGGCGCTCGAGCTCGTCGGTCATGGCGGCGACGGCGCGCGCCAGCTCGCCGATCTCGTCGGCGCGGTCGGCGAGGCGCTCGCCGGGGTCGACGGGCTGCTGCGCGGCGATCCGCTGCGCGCGCCGCCGCAGCCGATCGAGCGGGCGCTCGATCGTCATCGCGAGCAGGAGCGAGAGCAGCGCGGCGGCGACGACGGTCGCGGCGAGCAGCTGGGAGAGCCACGTCCGGAGCCGCAGCAGCTGGAGCTTGACCTCGCGCGTCGAGCGCGTGACGTAGACGGCGCCGTCGAGCTTGCCGCCCTGCCGGATCGGCAGCGCGGCGAACAGGTAGACGCGGCCCTGGTTGCTCCACAGCCGGGTGGCGGAGCCGTAGCGGCCGGCGAGCGCCTGCCGGATCTCGCGGCGCTCGGCGAGCGGGAGAGGCCGCGGGACCTCCGCGGCGTGGCGCGGTGACTCGCGCGAGAGGAGCGACGGCACGGGCTGCTCGGCGCCCTCGGGCGGGCCGTTTCTGTGCGAGTCGGCGAGCACCGCGGCGCTTCCGTCGAGCAGCCGGATGCGGGTCCGCGTGTCGCGCGCCGCGGCGGCGAGCACGGGCTCGAATTCGGCGCGCGGGCGTGCCGGGGTGGCGAGCACGAACGCGCGCACGAGCTCGGCCTGGTGGACCATGTCGCGCTCGAGCGCGGCGAGCAGCTGCTGCTCGTGCATCTCGGCGAACGCGATGCCGCCGATCGGCACGGCCGCGACGAGCACGTTGACGAGCAGGAGCCGGTAGCGGATCCGCGCGAAGTGGCGGATCAGGCGCTGGATCGGGCGCCGGCTCGGGCCCCGGCTCGGGCCGCTAACCGCAGCGGTAGCCGACGCCATGGACGGTCTCGATGACGTCCGCGTCGGCGGCCGCGAGCTTGGCGCGCAGGTTGCGGACGTGCGTGTCGATCGTGCGCTCGCTGATGTGGTGATCGTCGCCGTACACGGCGGCGATCAGCTGCGCGCGCGACAGCACGCGGCCGCGGCTCGCCGCGAGCGCCGCGAGCAGGCGCAGCTCCGTCGCGGTCGCGTCGAGGGTCCGCTCGCCGACGCGCAGCTCGTGGCGATCGCGATCGATCGTCACCGCGCCGATGGCGAGCGGCGGCTGCGGCGCGGGGAGCTTCTGGTCGGCGGTGCGCCGCAGGACCGCCGCGACGCGCGCCACGAGCTCACGCGGCGAGAACGGCTTGGCGAGGTAGTCGTCGGCGCCGAGGTCGAGGCCGAGCACGCGGTCGGCCTCCTCGCCGCGCGACGAGAGGAAGACGATCGGCACGCGGCCGGAGGCGCGCAGGCGGCGGCACAGGGCGAAGCCGTCGAGCTCGGGCATGAGCACGTCGAGCACGACGAGATCGATCCCGCCGCGCGCGAGGCGGGCGTGGGCGACCTCGCCGTCGTGCGCCAGCTCGACGGCGTGCCCGGCGCGGGCGAGCGCGAAGCGCGCGACTTCGCGGATGTGCGCGTCGTCATCGACCACGAGGACGGAGGCCATGGCTCACTCGGAACGCGCGGCGGGGCGGGGGTATTCCACGGCGGGGGCTG
>DATMCI010000206.1:0-7347 GCA_035558535.1 Kofleriaceae bacterium | reverse complement strand
ACGACGACGACTCGGACGACGACGACTCGGACGACGACGACGGCGACGACGACGGCGACGACGGCGACGACGACGACGGCGACGACGACGACGATGACGATGACGACGATGACGACGACGAGGAGGACGACGATGCGTAATCGCCGCTCGTACGCCTTCTCGCTCGTCTCGGCCCTCGCCGATCGCGCCTTCATCGACGCCAGCGTCCACACCGAGCGCCGCGGCCGCTTCCGCGCCACGGAGCGGTCGTTGCGCATCGACGCCGCCACCAGCGCCGCCTCCGCGGGCGCCAGCGTCTCCACCACCGGCGGGAGGTCCTCGTGAGCGATCGCCTCTCCGTCCCGGTCCGCTTCGGCCCCGCGCGCCTGTCCGCGGCGCCCGACGGCTCAGTCCGCGTCGCCGTCCCCACCGACGCCGAGCGCGGCGGCGCCCGCCTCGCGGCGCGGCTGCACCGGCCCGGCGTCGTCCGCGATGGGTTCCTCGCGATCGCCGACGTGCTCGCGAGCGATCTGCGCCGCAAGGCCACCGATCGCGCCGACTACCTCGCGTACCTCATCCAGCGCGGCAAGGGCGTCGGCAAGGCCGTGTGGGACGCGCAGAAGGAGTACCTCGCGCTCCAGTACGGCGCCGCCGCGAAGCAGGAGGAGCCGCTCGACCCGGTGCTCACGATCACCGCCGACGCCGTGCGGCTCGAGGTGATGTCGCGCGACGAGTCGACGTACGCGCAGCTCGTGCTGCGCCGGCCCGCCGCGCTCGTCGACGCCGAGCACCCCGGCGACACCGGCAAGGACGTCGGCACCACGCACCTCGATCTGGGCGCCGCGCTCGCCTCGATCCGCCGCATCCGCAGCTACCGCCCGACGACGCTCGACCTCGTGCCCGCCGAGCCCGCCGCCGCGCGCACGCGCACCGTGCCGCTCGCGTGGCTGCGCGCGTTCGGCCAGATGCAGGCCGCCACGCTGCTCGCCGCCGATCGCTTCGAGCTCGCGCCGATCGATCTCTACAACGTCCTGCTCGCGCTCCGCATGCGGAAGGCGAAGACCGCGCCGCGCGGGCTGCGCTACGAGCTCGTCCCCGGCGAGCCGCCGCGGCTCGTGCTCGAGCCGTGGGACCTGGTCGTGCGCGGCACCGGCGGCCCGTACCAGGGCGCGCAGCCGCGCGTGATCCGCACATGGGGCCGAAACCGCCTCGCCGTCCTCGCGCGCGTCCTGCCGCACGCCCGGCGCCTCCACGTCTCGATCGCCGGCCCCGGCCTGCCGGCGATGTACGTCGCCGATCTGGGCGACGCCTCGTTCGCGCTCGCGCTCTCCGGCTGGACCGACGCGGGGTGGGCCGGCATCTCGACGTTCGACCTGCTCGCCGCCGATGACGATCCGGCCGCGATCGACGCGGCGGCGGCGCGCCTCGACGTGCCGCGCACCGAGGCCGGGCTCGCCGAGGCGCTCGGCCGCCCGCGCGCCGACGTGCGCCGCACGCTGCTCGCCGGGCTCGCCCAGCTGCGGATCGGCCACGACCTCGCGACGGGCGAGCTGTTCGCGCGCCCGCTCACCGGCGCGCCGCTCCCCGCCGGCGCGCTGCGCTTCCGCGACGCGCGCGAGGCCGCGGCGCACCGCCTGCTCGGCGAGGCGGGCGCGGTCACGCTGACGAAGGTCGCCGATCAGGGCATCGAGGGCCGCGCGATCGAGGGCCAGGTCGTCGACGCCAAGGCGCACCGCACGTTCCACCCCGGCTTCACGATCGATCGCGAGGGCCGGACCACGGCCGCCACCTGCACGTGCACCGCGTTCCGCCGCTCCGGCATCAAGGAGGGCCCCTGCGAGCACATGATCGCGCTCCGCGTCGCGTACGCGCGCGAGCAGGCGGCGCTCGAGGCCGCCCGGCAGACGGCCGAGGGGCGCGCGCAGATCACCGCGGAGACGCGCATCCTCCTGCGGCGCTCCGCGCGGGGCGCCGAGACTTACCGGCTCTCGCTCGACGGCCGGAGCCTCACCGCCCGCTTCGGCCTGGGGGATGCGCTGCGCGTCCAGCGCCAGCGCTTCGACTCGATCGACGAGGCACGCAGCGCGTACTTCGAACGACTCGCAACTCTCGCCAAGAAAGGATATCTTGATGCGACCCAGGAGTAGGGTGGACCTGGGTCCCGTCCGGGTGTTTTCCACTCAACGGCCCGCGGCGCGTCATGGCCACGGACCCGCACACGTTTCGTTTTCGGAGGAGGAGTCGAGACCGTTAGCCAGCACTCCAGTGCAAGGGTGGCGTCGCGCCGCCCCGGCCCAATCTCTGGCCATTCTCCACAAGGTAGGCTGTTCTTGGCCGGCTGCCGCGCAGGGGGTACTGCTCGAGCGCTCAGCTGGACCAACCACGCCACCGAGGTTTGAGCGCTCGAGCAGTACCCCCTGCGCGGCGCCGGCCGGTGAGCCTACCGTGTCCCATGAGGGATGTAGCGGCCCTCGACTCCTCCTCCGATTTTTTGATGTTTCGCTAGCTACAGCTACAGCTACAGCTACGGCGCAGCGGGCCGAGGTGAGCCATGGCTGAACCCGCGCTGCAGTGGGCCGATGTCGCCGCCAAGGGCGGCATCCGCGAGTGGGTCGACGCCGAGATCGCGCGCGCCGGCCTGACGGATCCGGGCGTGCCGTCGTCGATGACAGACGCCGAGAAGAAGCTGTACAAGGCGCGGCGCGAAGAAGAGCGGCGCGTCCGCCGCGAGCTCTACAAGAAGGCGTGGAACGCGTACAAGCGCGCGCACATCGTGCACCTCGGGCCGGGCGTGTTCTGGCACGACACGGCCGACGTCGATCGCTTCGACGCCGATGATCCCGAGCGCAAGCGGCAGGAGAACGCGCTCCCCCTCTTGCCCGACGTCGACGCGCTCGCGAAGGCGCTCGAAACGACGGTGCCGCAGCTGCGCTGGCTCGCGTACCACCGCGACGTCGACAGCGGCACGCACTACCACCGCTGGCTCGTCCCCAAGCGCGACGGCTCGCCGCGCCTCATCTCGGCGCCCAAGCCCGAGCTCAAGCGGATCCAGCGCTGGATCGCGCGCGAGATCACCGAGCACCTGCCGGTCCACGGCGCGGCGCACGGCTTCCTCGTCGGTCGCTCGATCGTGACGAACGCGACCGTGCACGCGACGGGGCGCATCGTGGTCAAGCTCGACATCAAGGGCTTCTACCCGACGGTGACCACGCGCCGCGTGAAGGGCCTCCTCCGGCGCGCCGGCCTCGGCGAGCAGATCGCCACGCTCCTCGCGCTGCTCGTCACCGAGTCGCCGCGCGAGGAGGTCGTCACGCACGGCAAGAAGTACTACGTGGCGACCGGGCCGCGCTCCTTGCCGCAGGGCGCGCCGACGAGCCCGTCGATCACGAACGCGCTGTGCCTGCGCATGGACTGCCGGCTGTCCGGCCTCGCGCGCAAGCTCGGCTGCCGGTACACGCGCTACGCCGACGACCTCACGTTCAGCTGGCACGGCAAGGATCCCTCCGACATCGGCGGGCTGCTCCGCGCGGTGCGCATGATCGTGACGAGCGAGGGCTTCGAGATCCACACGAAGAAGACGCGCGTCATGCGCAAGGGCGCGCGGCAGAAGGTCACCGGGCTCGTCGTCAACAAGGCGGCCGCCGGCGTGCCGTCGGTGCGCGTGCCGCGCGATGCGGTGCGGCGGCTCCGCGCCGCGATCAAGAACCGCGAGCTCGGCCGCCCCGGCCAGGGCGAGTCGCTCGAGCAGCTCAAGGGCCTCGCGGCGTACGTGATGATGACCGATCAGGCGCGCGGCCGCGCGTTCATGGAGCGCATCGATCGGCTGATCGCGGCCGGTAACGCCGCTGGCGCGCCGGCCGCGCCGGCCGCGCCGGCTGCGCCCGGCCCGGGCACCCCGCCGAAGACCTGATGACAGACGAGGTGATGCGATGAGCGACTGGACCGTGCAGCTCGAGTTCGAGGAAGGGACGTCCAGCAAGTTCTGGCGCGCGCGCGTCGAGGGCAAGAAGCTGTTCGTCAATTACGGCAAGATCGGCACGACCGGCCAGACGCAGGTCAAGGACTTCTCCGATCACGCGACCGCGCTGAAGGAGTACGACAAGCTCATCAAGGAGAAGCGCAAGAAGGGCTACACCGACTCGGGTGGGGCGGGAGGCGGCGAGGAGGAGGATGACGAGCGCGAGGAGGAGGAGGCCGAGGAGGAGGAGGCCGCGGAGGAAGAAGAAGAGGAGGAGCGGCCCAAGCGCAAGGCGGGCGGCAAGGCGGCGCCCGCGCCTGAGCCCGCGCGCGGCAAAGGTGGCGGCGGTCGCGCCGAGCCGGCGGAGCAGGGCCCGCCGGGGCTGCGCCTCGTCCTCGAGGCGGGCAGCCGGCGCGTCGAGACGGTCCTTTACCTCGACGGCAAGAGCGTGCGGATGGACGCGCGCGAGAGCTACGCGAGCCCCGAGGCCGCGAAGAAGGCGTACGAGCGGCTGAAGAAGACGCTGGCCGGCGAAGGCTACCGGGAGAGCTGAGATGGCCGAGGCGACTCACACGCTCGCGGATGGCGCGTCGGCCCAGGTCCGCGGCTCGAGCAGCACGTACACGCTGACGCGCAAGGGCAACGTGTACATGTGCACGTGCCCGGCGTGGCGGAACCAGGGCGCGCCCGTCGACGCGCGCACGTGCAAGCACCTCCGCTCGTACCTGGGCGACGCGGCCGAGACACAGCGCGTCGGCGGCGCGACGCCAGCCGCGCGCGCGCCCGCGGCTCGCACGAGCAGCGGCAGCGGCAGCAGCAGCAGCAGCAGCAGCGGCGGCGGCGGGGCCGTCAAGAAGGACACCGCGCCGCCGATCCTGCTCGCGCACAAGTGGGAGCTCGAGCACGATCCGACCGGCTGGTGGATGAGCGAGAAGCTCGACGGGATCCGCGCCTACTGGGACGGCGAGGCGTTCATCTCGCGGCTCGGCAACCGGTTCTTCGCGCCCGACTGGTTCGTCGAGGATCTGCCGGCCGACACGCTCGACGGCGAGCTGTGGGTCGGCCGCAAGATGTTCCAGCGCACGACGAGCATCGTCCGCTCCGGCGCCCAGAGCGACGAGTGGAAGCAGGTCACGTACGTCGTGTTCGACGCGCCGAACGCCAAGGGCGGGTTCGAGGCCCGGATCGCGCACGCGCAGAAGGTGCTGAAGCGGTCCGTCGCGCCGCACGCGCGCTGGCTCGATCATGCCCGGTGCGAGGGCGTGGATCACCTGCGCGACGAGCTGCGGCGCGTCGAGGGGCTCGGCGGTGAGGGCCTCATGCTGCGCAGGCCGGGCTCGCCGTACGAGATCGGTCGCTCGACGTCGCTGCTCAAGGTGAAGACGTTCCACGACTCCGAGGCGCGCGTGATCGGCCACGCGCCCGGCGCTGGCAAGCACAAGGGCAGGCTCGGCGCGCTCGTGTGCGAGCTCCCCGGCGGGGCGCGCTTCAACATCGGCACGGGCCTCTCCGACGCCGAGCGCGAGAGCCCGCCGCCGATCGGCGCGGTCATCACGTTCCGTTACCAGGAGCTCACCGACGACGGTGTGCCGCGGTTCCCGAGCTACGTCGGCGAGCGCGTCGATGTGGAGCTGCCGCCGGCGCAGGGCGCCAAGGCGGGCGCCAAGGCGGGCGCCAAGGCGGCCGCGAAGGCGGCGCCGGCTGCGAAGGCGGCGAAGCCGACGCCAGCGGCGGCGCCGGAGCCGGCCGCGAAGCCTGCGAAGGGCGCGGCGGCCAAGGGCCGCCCGGCCGCGAAGCGATAGCCGCGCCGGCTGGCGAGCCCCGCGCTCGTCGCTGTGATCGCTCGGCTTTTCGTCGCTCACGAGCGCCTCACGTAACGCCTGGAGCGGCGCGGGTACCGGCGGCTCTCCATCGCGGCGCCGGCCTCGTGAAGACGGGGTATCGTAGAGGAGCTCACTGGCTGTAAGGAGGTCGGATGGACACGCGGAGTCACGTGCTCGGAGATGTCCAGGACTGGCTCGGCTACCTGCGCGACGTGATCGCGCGGCCCGACGCGCACCCCGAGGCCGGCGCGCCACCGCTCGCGTCGCTCGAGGCGGCGGCGCGCGGGACGGCGTACGCGGCCCAGCTCGCAGATGCCGCGCTGTCGCTCCTCGAAGCCGGCACCGCCGCCGAGCGCGCGGCCGTGCAGGGGCTCGCGCTGCGTGATGCCCGTGACGCAGCGCCGCGGCTGCGCGCGCTGCTCGCGCGGCCGGAGCTGCCGGTGGCGGTGCGGGTGTGGTGCGCGAGCGAGCTGCTCGCCGCTTCGCGCGAGGATCCGGCTGGCCTGGTGGCGCTCCGCGACGCGCTCACCGCCGGCAAAGAGCGCCGGGCCGCGCTCATCGCCGCGGCGCGCCATCTCCCGGAGTGGCCCGTCGAGTGGGTCCGGCTCGCCGAGCCCGACGACGCGCTCCTGCTCGAGCTGTGGATGGAGACGCCGGTCCCGAAGCGCCGCGCGTTCGTCGAGGCGGTCGTGGCGGCCGGCTCCGATCACCATGACGCGCTGATCGCTGGCGCGCGCCACCTCGTGCGCACGAGCCGCGATCAGGCCGCGCCGCTCATGAAGATGCTCGCGCCGTACCTGCCTGATCCGACGTCGGGTGAGATCGTCATCGAGGCGATGGTCGGCAGCTTGCGCGCGAACCGGAAGGATCCGCGCCAGGCCGAGCTGGCGGAGAACATCCTGCGCCGGCACGACATCTGGCCGAGGAAGCCGGACGACGACGAGTAGCGCGCGCCGGAGAAGCCTTGGGCGCCGCGTGGCGCGGCGCACAGGAGCGTGAGGTCCGCGGTAGGTGGGCCGCGGCTGCGGGAGCGTGGGGCGCATCGAGCATCGCGCCGAGGCGCGGCACGTGCGACCATCGGTCGTCCGGGGGGACCTCATGCGACGTCACGGCCGACTCCTCTTCGCGCTCTGCACCGCGGTCTCGCTGACCGGCTGCTCGTTCGTGCTCACCAGCGGTCCGCCGCGCGGCCTCGAGAGCCCGCCGCGGTCGTATCCGGACTGCACGTCCTCGATGACGTGGCCCGTCATCGACGGCATCCTCGGCGGGTTCAGCTTGCTGGGCGCGGTCGCCAATGGCGTCGACGAGGACAGGACGGTAGATACCAACGAGCGGCAGGGGCAGATCGTCGGCTCGGTGCTCGTCGGTGCCGCGTTCATCGCGAGCGCCTTCGTCGGCCACGGGCGCGTCGCGCGGTGCCGGACGGCGCGCTCGCAGTTCGAGGCGTCCTATCCGGGCTACAATCCGCAATACCCGTATCCGGGGCAGTCTCCCTATCCGGGGCAGCAGCAGCCGTATCCGCCGGGGCAGCAGCAGCCGTATCCGCCGGGACAGCAGCAGCCGTATCCGCCGGGGCAGCAGCAGCCG
>DATMCI010000205.1:0-29372 GCA_035558535.1 Kofleriaceae bacterium | reverse complement strand
CAGCATGGACGAAGCGCGCGAGCCAGTGGTCTCGCCGGCGCAGGCGACGGCGCTGTGGGAACGCTTCCACCAGGAGCTGCGCGCCTTCGTGACCAAGCGGGTCAACGGCAAGGTGGACGTGGATGATCTCCTGCAGGCGATCTTCCTGCGGATCCACACGACGCTATCGCGGCCGATCGAGATCATCCACCCGCGCGGGTGGATCTTCCAGGTGGCTCGCTCGGTGATGATCGATCACCTGCGTGCCGCGCAGACCAAGAGCGCTCACCTGAGCCAGGTCACCGAGGGGAGCCTCCGCGAGCCAGGGCTCGCGCCCATGCTCGGCGAGGGCGAAGAGGCCGAGGAGACCTTGATCGGCTGCCTGCAGGTGGTCCTCGACGCCCTCCCCCAGCCCTACCGCGACGCGCTGGTTTGGACCGAGCTCCAGAACATGTCGCAGCGCGATGCGGCGACCAAGGCGGGGATCTCGGTCTCGGGCATGAAGTCGCGCGTCCAGCGTGGGCGGGCCCAGCTCAAGGACGCGCTGCTCGCCTGCTGTGACGTCGAGCTCGACCGTCGCCGCCACCCCATCGCGTGCGAGCGAAAGAGCTCCAGCGCCGAGTCCGACAACTCGTCCGTCGAGTCCTCCGTCGAGGAGCAGCATACCTGCAGCTCCAGCTGCAGCTGATCGTTGGCTGCAGGGCTCCACGCGCCACCCCACCTCTTCACAGGGACGCATAACGTACATGACACAGCTGGGCCTCGATCAAACACCGGACGGTTGGAACGCGAGCAGCGCGAAGTACGACGAGCACATCCCGCATTTCCTCCGCCCTTATGCGCGCGAGTGCATCCGGCTCGCGGAGGTCAGGCCGGACCACGAGGTCCTCGACGTGGCGGCGGGCACTGGCGTGCTGGCCCTCGAGGTCGCTCCCCAGGTGGCGCGCGTCGTGGCGGTCGACTTCGCGCCCAGGATGATCGAGATCCTGGTCGGGCATGCCGGCAGCGCCGGCTACCAGAACGTCGAGACGCACGTCATGGACGGGCAGAGCCTCACGCTGCCGGACCGCTCGTTCGACCGCGTCTTCTCCAACTTCGGCGTCATCTTCTTCCCGGACCGGGTCAAGGGCTTCTCGGAGATGCACCGCGTGCTTCGTCCCGGCGGCCGCGCGGTGGTGAGCGCGTGGAGCGGCCCGGAGCGCTTCGAGGCGTTCCGGCTGTTCATGGGCGCGCTCCAGCAGGCGGTCCCGAACATGCCCCGTCCCACGCAGCCGCCTGCGCCGCTATCCCTGGCTGACCCCGCCAAGCTCGCCACCGAGATGCGCGCCGGCGGCTTCCAGGCGGTGCGCGTCGAGTCGATCACGAGCCACTTCGAGGCGCCCAGCGCCGAGGTGTTCTGGACCCGCATGGAGGCGACCGCGCCGCCGATCGTCGAGATGCTCCAGCGGATCGGGCCCGATAACGTCGCCAAGGCGCGCGACAACATGATCGGCGCCCTCCGTAGCCGGTTCGGTGATGGGCCGGTGCAGCTCGCCTGCGAGGCGCACTACGGTATCGCCGAGCGCTGACTGCTCGCCGCGCTCGAGCCGCTCCGCCCCTCGACGACTCACCCCCGATGGGGTGAGAATAGAACCATGGCAGATTCCGTGTGGACTCGTCACTGGGAGCAGGCAGTCGTCACCAGGCCAGGCCAGGCCCTCGATCCGTGGGAGAGCCCGCGCTCCGATGAGGCGGTCCTGGTGCTGGGCGAGGCCGTGGGGGAGGAATGTGTCCGCGCGGCGGCCGACGTCGGGCCGCGAGGTCGCGTGATCGGCATCGAGACGGCCGACGAGCAGCTCGCCCTCTCGCGCGCCCGGATTCCGCCGTTCGCCAAGCGCGAGGGGTACGAGAACCTCGCGTTCCACAAGGCGAAGCTCGATGACCTGAAGCTCGACCGCGAGCGCGTGAACGCGTGGCTGCAAGAACACCCGGTCCAGCGCGACGGCGAGCTGGCCGCGCTGGAGGCCGCGATCGAGCGCCTCCGCGCGGAGACGCCGGTCGTGGCCGACGACTCCATCGACGTCGTCATCGCCCGCGGCGTGCTGGGCAAGGCATCGGCGGCCACCACGCGCGCGATGTTCGCCGAGATCTTCCGCGTCTTGCGCCGGGGCGGACGGGTCGTCTTGTCGGGGGTCACCTCCGACGAGGACGTGCCCGAGCAGCTGTACGCGCACGCCACCCTCTCGTCAGCCGGGATCCGCGGGAGCGTCCGCGAAGACGAGCTCGTGCACGCGCTCGAGAGCGCGAGCTTCTACGGTATCCACATCGCCGAGCGCGCCGAAGCGCCGCGCTGCGTCGTGGAGGGGATCGAGCTCCGCGACATGGTGGTGTACGCCTACAAGGGCAAGGAAGGTCCGTGCTGGGAGTGCAACCAGGCGGTCATCTACCGGGGCCCCTTCAAGAGCGTCGAGGACGACGATGGACACGTCCTCCATCGCGGGGTCCGGATCGCGGTGTGCGAGAAGACGTTCCGCATCCTCTCGCAGCAGCCCTACCGGGACCATGTCGAGCTGGTCCAGCCAGCCATCCCCATCGCGGTCGAGAGCGCGGAGCCGTTCCCGTGCGCGGATGACCCGATCGTGCGAGATCCCAAGGCGCAGAAGGGCACCGCCACGGCGGCCCCGGCTGCCGAGGCCCCGGCTGCGGCCACCAAGACCACCAAGTCCGCCAAGGCTGGCGGATCGTCCTGCGCGCCGGGTTCGAGCTGTTGCTGACGACCTTCCGTCTTCAACTACCTAGGAACTACTCAGGAATGACCGCTGGATGCAGCCCCTATCCAAAAGCTTGCTCCGCCCATCGGGCTTGCATGGCGGGGACCTCCTGTGAGAAGGTTTGCTAACTTACGATTGTAGCCTCGAACGAGGTTGCATGATAGGAGAAAGCCCAATGCCGAAGCTCTTCCTGATTCTGATGACAATCGTTCTGGCAGCTGGTCTCTACAGCCTCGCGTCTTCTTCTTCGTATGAAGCCAAGGCTGCCGCCGCTGCGGTGCAAGCCGTCGATCAAGGCGCGGGCCAAACGGTCACTGATACGACCCCCGCTCAGCCTGCGGTCTCGAGCCAGACCGCTCAGACGGCGACCACGTACTCCTGTGGTGGAACGTGCAACCCCGCGACCTGCGGTTGCTCGCCGTCGCAGTGCAGCAGCGGCTCCTGTGGAGGCAGCTGCGGGAGCAGATGACGTAGCGCATGGTTCGCCATCTGCTACGTTCTCGACTGCTGGCATGTCGACTTCGTGTCGACGCGCTGAATCATCTCTGACTCCAGATAGAGGTCACTCCGTGCAGATTGCCATTCACTACTGCGACGTTTGAAACTACGAACCTCGAGCGACCAGGTTGGCCGCTGCAATCCGTGAAGCAATCCCTGGAAGCGAGATCGAGCTCATTCCGGCGGGTTCTGGTGTGTTCAACGTCGCCGCCGGCGGGGTGGAATACTGGAACAAGCACCAGAAGGGCGGATTCCCTAATCAGGATGAGTTCGTCAAGTACCTCGCCTACAAGCTGAAGTCACAGCAGCCGCAACCGCGCTGATCGCGCGCACGCGCCGTGAAGGCCGCGGCGCTGCGCCTGACGATCGGGTGTACCGCCTCGGAGCCCGTGGCACCGTCCCGAGGACGATGGGACGATGGAGTGCTACGCCTTGACGACCCTGCAGGCAAAGCACTTGTACGCCTGCTGGCCCGACAGGTTGTCGAAGTAGCGATCGTCGAGCAGCGTGTTGGCCGGCTCGTAGAGCGGCAGGCCGTTCTCCTCGGCGACGCGCTGGGCCGGTCCGAAGGTGTTCGGCACGAAGATCGTGTCCTCGCGGATCCCGTCGAACAAGAGCGCGGTCCCGGTGACGGCGCCGCGCGGGCTCTCGACCCGCACGATGTCGCCGTTCGCGATCCGCGCGGCGCCCGCGGTCTTGGGGTGGATCTGGATCAACCGGATGCCGTTGAGCTGCTCGGCGGTCGCGAGCCAGTGCGTCACCGTCGCGAAGTGGGCAACGCTCGGGCGGCCGATCATCCCGACCAGCGGGAACCCGGCCGGCCGCTGCGCCGCGACCCCGAGGGTGGCCTTCGGCGTGACCGAGCCGGGGTTGAGCGGGTTCTCGACCAGCTCCTGCGCATGCGCGACGGTGGGCAGATTCCCGGTGGTCTCGGGGTGCGTGTAGAACGGCGGCAGCGCGGCATGGCCGGCGACGGCGAGCTTGGCGTTGAGCGCGGGCGTCGAGATCTCGACCTTCCCCGACGGCGTGAGGAATCGCTTGCCCGGGTGGCCGAGCGCGGCGGCCGCCTGCTGCCACGATGGATGATCGAGGTACAGCGTGCTGACGCCGGGGTGCTCGACGGACGGGCACGGCCACCGCAGCGGCTCGGCGCGGCTCTTGAGGCGCTCCGAGGTCATGCCGGCCATACCGGCGGTCCGTTTCACGAACACGTCGTCCCACAGCACGCGGTAATCGTTCCATTCGGCGCGCAGGTTCTGCTTCCAGTAGGCCGGCGGACGCTTGGTATCGAGCTCCGCCATCTTCGCAGCCAGCCCGAGCCAGATCTGGATATCGGGACGCGCCTCGCCCACCGGCGGTACGGCCTGGTTGCACCAGCGGATCGCGCGATCGTCGCGCCGCATGTAGACGCAGTCCATCTCGAGCACCGAGGTCACCGGCAGGATGTAATCGGCGTACGCGGCCGGCTCCTCCATGAACAGCGCGGGATAGACGAACAGCTCGAGCTGCTTGTAGGCGGCGCGGACGCGATCGGTGTTGGCGCTGGAGACGAGCGGATTGCCGGCGGCGAACACTGCGCGCAGCTTGTACGGCCGCCCGTTCAGCAGGGACTCGGCGAACGCGTCGGGACCGACGGGCAGCGCCTGCTTGCGCGCCGGCACCGGCCCGCCCTCGATCGGCGGGAGCTCGAGCCCACCGGGCCACGTGTTGTGCATGAAGTTGCAGCCGCCACCCGCGGCGCCGATGTTGCCGGTGATCGCCGCGAGGAACGTGAGCGCGCGGTAGGTGTGGAACGCGTTGAGCTGGTGCGAGATGCCCGCGTTGCAGTAGATCGCCGCGGGCCTGGTGCGCGCGTAGTCGCGGGCGATCCCGCGGATCACGTCGGCGGGCACGTCGGTGGCGCGCGACGCCCACTCCGCGGAGAACCCTTGCGACTTGATGTGCGCCTGGAGCTCGGGGAACCCGAGCACCCACCGCTCGACGAACGCGGCGTCGTAGAGCTTCTCGTCGATGATCGTCGCGAGCATCCCGTAGGCGAGCGCCATGTCGGTGTGCGGCCGGATCGCGACGTGGCGATCGGCCAGCGCGCCGGTCGGCGTCCGGCGCGGATCGATCACGACCAGCTTGGCGCCGGTCGCGGCCCGCGATCGCAGCAGGTACTCGAACGTGACCGGGTGGGTCTCGGCCTGGTTGGTGCCGAACATCAGGATGTAGCGCGACGCGCCGAGGTCCTCGCGCCCGGTCGCCCCGTCGACGCCGTAGCCGTTGGTGAAGTTGCCGAGGCCGAAGGTCGCCGCCAGCGCGTTGCCGCCCGCGTCGTTGCACACCGGGCCGACGTCGGTCGCGTTCGGCGATCCGTACAGCTCGAAGAACCGCCCGATGATCGAGCCGGCGCCGCGGGCCATCCGTCCGCTGGTCTTGTTCGCGACGGCCTCGGGCGTGCCGGCGTCGCGGATGCGGAGCAACGTGCTCGCGATGCCGGTGAGCGCCTCGTCCCAGCTGATCGGCTGGAACACCGACGCCGGATCGCCCTTGGCGCCGGACACCCGCTTCATCGGCCTCGTGACGCGGTGCCGGTTGTAGATCAGCTCGCGCATCATCGGCCCCTTGGCGCACAGGTTGCCGGCCTGCACCGGATCGGCCGGCTCTCCGCGGATCTCGATCACGCGCCCGCTCTTCTTCTCGACCTTGATCCGACACAGCGAGTTACAGAACTGACATGCGGAGTCGACGACGGCGTCGGGCTCGAGCGCCGCGGAGGAGCGCGTGAGATCGAAGTGCTTGGCGACAGGCGCCGCCCCCGGACCGCTCGCCGGGGTCTTGCACGCTCCCGCCAGCCCTGCCAGGGGCCCGGCGGCGAGAAACCCGCGCCGGGACAGCACACCTGATCTCGTTCCTTTGTCTGAGTCCTCGTCGTCGTGTGACATGCGGAAACACTAGGATCGGCGCCTGGCTGACCACAAGCGAGCTGACCCGTATCTGCGTGACATCAGCGTGGCGCAAGCGTTTCAACCACGTGCCCGGCGCGGCGCGGCGCGGCCAGCGCGGCCAGCGCGGTGCAGCGCCACCGGCGTGGCGCTACTGGCATCCGCTCTCGAGAGCACTCACCGAGCCCCGTGCTCGGGTGCCAGGAGCCGTCGTCAATCGACCTCGCGTCTCCAAGCTTTCATTACCCGGGATGAAGCGCATCCATTGTCCCGGTGCCGAAGAACCTCACGCCATCTCGTTCTCGGTACTTCAGCGAAATTCTTACAACGAAAGAACTGTCTCAGAACACACCATCGCGCCGAAGCGAGAGCCGCAGCAGATCAGAACCCGTCGGACCGTCCCAACCGGCCAACGGATTTGGGTGCAGGACTTTCGGGCAATCCTCGACGAGGGGTCGGCGCACCTGGCTTGGTTTTCGACGAGCGTGTCCCGAAAAGAGCCCACACCCACCGGATTTGGGACGGTTCTTCAGGAAGATGAGCGAGTGCGACGCAACTTGTGTTATCACGTGGGGCCGCGTTCTCGGGGGTGCAACAAGGCATGACGACCGTCGTATTGCTTTCGGTCCTATTTCTCGCGTTCTTCAATGGCGCCAATGACAACTTCAAAGGCGTAGCCACGATCTATGGATCGCGCCTGGCGTCGTATCGAACCGCGCTGGCCTGGGGCTGCGTGACAACCGCCGCCGGCGCGATGCTGGCCCCGGTGCTCGCGCCCGGGCTCATCGGTATGTTCAAGGCCAAGGGCCTGGTCCCGGACGCGGTCGCCGCGGCGCCCGCGTTCATGAGCAGCGCCTGCCTCGCGGCCGCGCTCACGGTCGCGATCGCGACGCGGATCGGCATGCCGGTGTCCACGACCCACGCGCTGACCGGCGGATTGGTGGGCGCTGGATTCATCGCCGCGGGAAGCGATCTGAACCTGGGCATCCTCGGCAAGAGCTTCGTGCTCCCGCTGCTCATCGGGCCGTTCGCGGCGGCGTTCCTGGCCTCCGTGGCCGCGCTCGGAATGAAGTGGACCCGGCTCGACGCAGAGAAGACCACGCGTCTCGAGGCCGACGTCAAGACGCAGCTCGACAAGGCGAAGCAGCAGCTCGAGGGTGATCTCCGCGAGGCGGTGCCCGCGAACGCGAGCGGTGACGCGGCCACATCGCCCCCGGTGAAGCCGAGCCTGGCACTCAACGTGTTCCACTTCCTGAGCGGCGGCGCGGTCAGCTTCGCGCGCGGCGTGAACGATGCCCCCAAGCTCATGGCCCTCGGGTTCGCGGCCGGTGCCCTGGGTGGTGGCAAGTTTGTCTCGGTGGGGGTGGTCACGGTTGCCATGACCGTGGGCGGCATCCTGATGTCCCGGCGTGTCGCCGAGACCATGTCGACGAAGATCAGCCAGATCGAGCCGGCCACGGGCGTCATCGCCAACACGACCGCGGCCGTGCTGGTGATCCTCGGCTCGATCTACAAGCTCCCGCTATCGACCACGCACGTGACGACAGGCGGAATCGTCGGCGTTGGCGCGACCCGGCGCAGCGTGGACTGGGGCGTCATCGGCAAGATCGGGCTGGCGTGGATCACGACGCTCCCGACGGGAGTCGCCTGTGGCGCCGTGCTCTACCTGATCATCTCTCGACTCTAGGGACCCCCACCGGAGGTCCGCACGATTTGCGGAGCTTCAGGTGCTCGGCGCGCAGCGCGCGCTCGTCCCCGAAGGACTTCACCAGCGAGTCGAGCATCGCCGCCACGGCCGGCTGCTCCTGCGCCACGAGCGAGTAATACATCCACGTGCCATCCCGGCGGCTCTCGACGACTCCTGCGGCGCGAAGCACGCCGAGCTGGCGCGAGACGTTGGGCTGGCTGAGCTCGAGCGCTTTCTCCAGGTGGCAGACGCAGAGCTCGCCGTGAGAGAGCCAGGCGACGATCCGGAGCCGGGTCTCGTCGCCGAGCGCGCGAAGAATGCGAGCCAGCGGCCGGACGCTCGCCTGGATGACGTCGGAGGCCGCGATGCTCGAAGACCGACCTGTCAGAGTCCCGGCTCGCCGGCCGCGAAGATGGGGAACGGCGAGCGCCGCGCTCAAGAGCGGGCTCCCAGCGCCGCCAGATCGTCGGCCGCGAACTGCGCGAGCTTGGCCCGGATGGTGTCGCGCGCAGTGCGGAACCGGTGTAGCAGATCGTCCCGCGAGAGCGACGGATCCGTGCTCGCCGGATCGGGGATCGGCCAGTGGAGCCGGCGGGCGTTCGAGAGGATCACCGGGCACACCTCCTCGGCGCACAGGGTGATCACCATATCGACCGTCGCTGGATCGATCGAATCGACCGACTTGGAGGTGTGGCTCCCGAGATCGACCCCGAGCTCTTGCATGACCTCGATCGCGTAAGGATTTACCCGAGACGGCTGACTGCCGGCGCTCTGGATCGCCGCGCGCTCACCGAACATCATGCGCGCCAGCCCTTCGGCCAGCTGGCTGCGCGCCGAGTTCGCCACACACAGGAACAAGACCCCGGGTCTTCCGCTCATCGAGCATTCGTATATCCGTATATAACGATGACGTCAAGTTAACAGCCAGGATTCGCTCAATAAAACGGGCGCCAGGTTGACGGCCAAGATCCGCTCGAGCGGAAAGGCTGCATCCTTTCGGGTGGCCGCCCGTCTTCCCGGGAGCAGGACCCAATGAAGGCAGCGAGTCCCCCCTCCGCCGCGACGGGGTTGACCGGATCCACCGGGATCAGGACCGACGGCGATGTCACGCACGCGAACGGCCTCGCCCTTGCGCCAGGCGCCCATCTCGCCAGCACGCCCGATACCGTGCGCCCTGGTCTCGGTATCACTGCGCTCACGGTGATCGGTCTGGCGATTTCGACGATGCCGCTCGTGTGGATCGTCGTCGTGGCGATCGCCATGGTCTCGGCCTGGGCGCTCGGGATGGTCGTGGCGTACATCGACCGCCCGCAGCTTCAAGAGCTCCAACCGGAGGCTGTCCTCTCTCAGGAGATCCGTGGGGCCTACCGAGCGATCCTGTCTGCGTTCGCCGACCTCGCCCAGCTCGTCGAAGAGACGCCGCGGCTGCGCGCGTCCGTGGCGCCCGCGCTCGAGCGCTGCCGCGCCGCGGTCGCTACCTGCGGGCAGATGGCGCGCCACGCGGACCTGCTCCAGCGGTATCTCGACCGGCACGATCGGACGCACATCTGTCTGGAGCTCGAGCGGTTGCAAGAGAGGCGTGGTGACGCGGCCGACGCGCCGCGGAACCTCGCGGCGGCGGCGCGCGCCCGACAGCTCGCGACGTACGACGAGATCGTCGGGCAGCGGGACCTGCTCCGCGCCCGTCTCGAGCTCGTGCGCGTGGCGATCGAGTCGTTCACGGCGACGCTGGTGAAGCTCCGCGGCGCGGACAGGAAGCAGCCTGCGCTCGGCGATCCAGCGATCATCGGACAGCTCGACGAGGTGTGCCGATGACCACCGCCCGCAAGCTCGTGGCGGAGGGGCTCGGGACCGCGCTCCTGGTCGCCGCTGTGGTCGGGTCCGGAATCATGGCGCATCGGCTCGCGCTCGATCCCGCGCTCGTCCTGCTCTGCAACACGATCGCGACTGGCAGCGCGTTGCTCGCGATCCTGCTCGTGTTCGGGCCGATCTCCGGCGCGCAGCTCAATCCAGCCGTCACCATCAGCATGGCGGTCACGCGTGATCTCCCTCCACGCGTCGCCGCGGGCTACGTCGCCGCCCAGGTCGCCGGCGGGATCGCCGGCGCGATCGCGGCCAACGCGATGTTCGATCTCGCCCCTGTCACGATCGCCACGACCACGCGCGCGGGGTTCTCGCAGCTGCTCAGCGAAGGGATCGCGACGTTCGGCCTGATCAGCGTCGTGCTCGGCGTCGGCCGAACGCGCGCCTCGATCGCGCCATTCGCCATCTCGGCCTACATCGTGGCCGCATACTGGTTCACGGCGTCGACGTCGTTCGCCAATCCGGCGGTGACGATCGCGCGCGCGTTCAGCGACACCTACGCCGGCATCCGGCCCGCAGATATCGCCGCGTTCATCGCCGCACAGGGCGTCGGGGCGGTGATCGGCGCGCTCGTCTTCTCGTGGCTGCTCCCGATCCCGAAGCGCCAAGCCTCGTCCGAAGCGATCCCGAAGCGCCAGGCTTCGTCCGGAACGATCCTGCGCGAGACCTTCGACGGGATCGTAGCTCAGAGCCGGTAAGACATTCCGAACGACACAGTGCGTTCGCCGAGCACCGAGATATTGACCAGGAATGACGCCCCCGACTCCGTCGTCACGTTGACGCCACCGCCGAGCTCGAACTTGTCGACGACACTGCCCTTGACGTACTTGTCGTTCAGCCGCCAGAGGACCGGTCCTCCGAAGCCGCGCGCCATCACATACGGGCTGGCGAACCCGAGCGTTCGGCCCACGACCACCCCCGCGCGGAGCCAGTCGACCCCGGTCAGTAGCACGGTGGCCCCGTCGGTGCTCGCGACCGTCTCGGATCGAGAGGCCGCGACGCCGAACGAGCCGGTCACGAACCAGTCGCCGAACTGCCACTGCCGCGCGATGCTCGCGCCGCCCATGATACCCAACTCGATGTCGTGCGTATCTTCCTGTCCCACGAGCTTGCCATCGAGCACCACACCGAGCGAGGCGCGCATGCTCCACCCTGACCCGCCGATGTACCCAATCGACGTGGAGAGCGCGTACTGGAGCATGTCGAACTCGCGGTCTCCAGCGAACGAGAGTGTGGTCCGCATCGAGCCAGCGGCTGCGCTGAAGAACCACGACCGCTTCTGGTGGCCAGTGCCCTCGCCGCCCGTCGGGCCGACGGGCTCGCCGATGCCGCCGGCCTCGGCGAGCCGCGGCGCCACCAGCAGCACCAGTAGCGTGGCAGAAGCCGTTGCCCTCACGCGGTGCATTCTACGATCATGGCGCCATCCATTGCGCCGGGCAAGCAACTAGTCGCCAGGCGTGGATGGAGATCCTCATCGAGGATTGGCACCGCGCACCATCGGCGCGGGGTTCTGCGGGCGCGGGGCTCGATCGAGCTCCGGCACCTGCAACTACACGCCGCAGCCACCCGAAGGGGAGCAACTACCGGCCGTCGCGGCCGAAGACGGCCAGCACGGACCGCACCCCGATCCCGCCGCAGGTCCGCACGCGGGGGCGCACGTGCCCTCGGTGCCGCAGCTCGCGGCCGCCAGCTCCTGCGAAGCGGCCCCGCCCCCCTTGGTTTGGACCGCGGCGAGTGACATCAAGCGATCGAGGTCACCTCCGCAGGTCTCGCAGGCGGTCTTGTCCGGGTCGGACATACGCTGCTGGTACTCGAACTCGTGTCCGCAAGCTCGACACTGATACTCATAGACGGGCATCGCTCCAACTCCTGGGTCGAGACAAAACTGAAACGGTAGCCCTGATACCATGCGTAACACATGGCTCGCCGTCAACCTCGATTCGCCCACCGTGGCTCACCAGCCGCCCCGCCTTGATCTCGCGCGGACCGGTGCGGGCGAGACGCCAGCGTCACCCCTTCGCCTTGGCCATGATGTCAGCGACCATCTGCTCGATCTTGGGCATCGTCAACCCGTTGTCCTTGCCGACCTTGAGGGCCGCGTCGGCGGGGTACTTGTCGACGTAGAACGCCTTGAGCGCGAACAGCGCGCCGACGCGCTCGCCGGACGTGCAGTGAACGAGCACCGGCTTCTCGGCGAGCAACTCGGCCAGCTTCTTGGCGTTCTCCTCGTTCATCCCCTCACCGGTCTTACCGTCGATCGGGAGGGTCACGTACTTCATCCCCAGCGACTCGACCTTCGCAGCTTCGGTGGCGTACTGACTCTCCTCGGCCTTGGTGCGCAGGTTCACCACCACCTTGACGCCATTGTCCTTGGCCTGCTGGAGGTGCTCGTCCGTCGGCTGTCCACCGGTGAGGATCTGGTCCGTCGCGGTCCTCGCGTTCGGGATGGCGATGGAGCCGAGACCGGTGGCGGCTGGCTTGGTCTCGGCTGGCTTGGTCTCGGCTGGCCTGGTCTCGGCTGGCCTTCCGGAGTTGTCCTGCTTGTCGTCCTTGCACGAAGCGGCGAAGACGACCATCAGTAACAGCGCGATTGCGATTCTCATCGGTGACTCCTCGGGGCGGCATTCTATGCCATGCGGCCGCGCGATGCTCGCGATCCTCCGCCCGAGAACGTCGAGCCGCATCGCGATCACGCGCGGCCGTCGGGGCTTGGAAGAACCAAGCCTTCCGTCACGGATGCTCGATGGGGACGTCCGTGGACTGGCCCCACTCGAACCACGATCCGTCGTAGATGCGAACGTCCTTGAAGCCGAGCTCCTTCAAGACGACATACATCACCGAGGCTCGCGTGCCCGTCTGGCAGTAGATCACGATAGTCTTGTCTGTTGGGAAATTGTACATATCCAGCAGCGTCGAGCTGTCCTTGATCAGGTGATTATCGATGGCCGTGTGCCAATCGAAGTGCACGGCGCCGGGGATGTAGCCCGCGTTCCACTCCGCATCGGAGCGAACGTCGAGGAGGAACACGGAGGGATCCCCGAGGTGGCTCAGCACGTATTGCTTGTCCACCACGATATCCGTGCGCGGCGTCCGGACCGGATAGCTCGAGGCCGGGAACGCCGCGGGCTCCAGGCTCACGGTCCTGGCGCTCGCGGCCCAGGCCGGCATGCCCCCATCGAGCAGCCGGATGTCCTTGTGCCCGTAATAGCGCATGCTCCAAACCAGGCGCGCGGAGAAGACGCCGTCGTTGCCGTCATAGACGACGATCGTCGCGTCGTCCCTGAGCCCCGCCGCGGAGAATTCGGCGGCGGCGACCTCGGGTGTCTCGAGCACGCTCTCGGTGTCGCCGACGGTGACGCGAATGCTCGAGACGTCGAAGGGCACGGCGCCGGGGATATGGCCGGCGTTGTACTCGGACACAGTTCGATGCGGCGGCTGGTATGCATCCAGGAGCTGGACGTTCGGGTTGTTCGCGTTCTCCGCCAACCACTCCTGCGAGACCACCATGGGCGTGGTGATCTCATCGTCATTCGCCTCCGTGCCGCACGCCGCCAGGGACCACAATCCAACTGCCGAGAGAATCAGAGAAAGCTGTTTCACATTACCCTCCATTAGAATTGGCCATTACAAAACAGTGTTACCGACGTCCGGATCGTCACCCGGTACCCCACAAAGACGAGCCAGGGCCGTCGCGACCATCACGAGCCGGCGTAGAATACTTTGATGGTTCCGCAGGGGCGATGTGGGAAACCGGATTAGCCTGACTCCCCGACAACGAAGACGGCATTCGTCCGCAGCGAAGTGAAGTGTCGGTTCGGGTCGCATCGGAGGACAGGAGGAGACCCGACCTGTTCTTCTGCTACGGCCCGCGAGGAACGCTCGGACCCGCGGGCCACGGCGGCGAGGTGCGATTCTGCGTGGAGTCGATGGCTAGTCCAGCACGGTCGTGATCTCGGGGCCGTGCGGGCCGATCAACACGGTGTGCTCGAACTGCGCGGACAGCGCGCCGTCGGCGGTGCGCACGGTCCAACCGTCGGCGTCGTTGCGGATCGCCGATGTGCCAGCGTTGATCATCGGCTCGACGGTGAACGCCATGCCCTCGCGCAGGCGATGTCCGGACTGCGGGCGTCCGACGTGCGCGACGTGCGGCTCCATGTGCATGGCGCGGCCGATGCCGTGGCCCCCGTAGGCCTCGACGATGCTGCCGGAGTCGCCGACGTAGCGCACGATCGCCGCGCCGATGTCGCCGAGCCGCCCGCCTGGCACCGCCGCGGCGATGCCAGCGTCGCGCGCGCCGCGGGCCAGCTCGACGAGGGCGCGCGCGTGCGGCGCGGCGTCGCCGATCACGAAGGTCGCCGAGGTGTCGCCGTGGTAGCCGTCGAGCTCGGTGGTGATGTCGACATTGACGATGTCGCCGTCCGCCAGCCGGACATGCGGGCTCGGCACGCCGTGGCACACGATGTCGTTGCGACTGACGCAGACCGCGGCGGGGAAGCCGTGGTAGCCGAGCTGCGATGGCCGGCCGCCCTGCGCCTCGGTATGTGCGCGCACCAGGCGATCGATCTCTGCCGTCGTCATCCCGGGCGCGAGCCGCGCGCCGACGTACGCCAGGGTGGCCGCCGCCGCGCGACCGGCGCGCCGCATGCGATCGCGCTCGACGGGCGACAGGATCGTGATGGCCATTCGTGCACCGTGCGATCGGAGCTCGCCGCGGGTCCAATACCTTTTCGGACTCGATGCCAGCAGCCGCCTCGGGCATGATCGCCGCGATGAGCTTGCAGCAGTTGCAATACTTCGTCGCCGTGGCGGAGGAGCAGCACGTCACGCGCGCGGCCGAGCGGCTCCGCATCTCGCAGCCACCACTGAGCCGGCAGATTCAGGCGCTCGAGGACGAGCTCGGCCAGCCGCTGTTCGAGCGCCGCGGCCGCGGCATCGTGCTCACCGAGTTCGGGCGCTACTTCGCGACCAAGGCCACCGCGATCCTCGACCATGTCGCGAACGTGCTCGCCGACAGCAAGCGCTGGCCAAGCTAGCTCGCAGGGCAGCTCGCAGGAGCAGCTCGCAGGACACAAGTCGATCGAGACGACGCTCCGGTACATGCACACGGACCGAGCCGCGACGCGCGAAGCCATCAACGCGCTCCGTGGCAGCCACGTGGCAGCGACGACCTCCAAAAATCAGCTAACTAATTGAAATTACAGGCGACCCCAACGGGATTCGAACCCGTGTTACCTGCGTGAAAGGCGGGTGTCCTAGGCCTCTGGACGATGGGGTCAGGTCGGAAGGGTGAGCCCAGAAGGTTTCGAACCTTCGACCCTCGGCTTAAAAGGCCGGTGCTCTACCACTGAGCTATGGGCCCGGCGAAGGAGGAGGAATCTGAGGGATCTGGCTCGAGAATGCAAGCCGCGGGATCAGGGAAGGCTCCCGTCGGGAGTGGCTGAAAGCAAGGCTTCATCGTGAAATAGGGGTGAGATTTGCTCGGAGGATGAGGGTGCGCTATGTAGGGGCGAGATGGATAAGCGAGTAGCGGCCCGGGTCGCTGTCCAGACCACGGCGCGATGCCGGAGCCAGGGGATCATCATCGACGGTCTGGTCGAGGATGTCTCCCGGAGCGGACTGTTTCTGCGGGCTTCCCACGCGATCCAGGAGGGATCGGAGGCCGAGCTGGACCTCGATCTGCCGGGCGAGGCTCCGCTACGGCTGATGGTCGAGGTGGTGCGCGTCGAGCAGGGGTCGCGCCGCGGGATGGGGCTGCGGTTCGTCGGGCAGCATGAGCCGAGCCGGGCGCTGGCGAACTTCATCATGCGCCAGCATCAGGCGCGCTGAGACTGCTTTTCCGTTGCGATTCGATGGTTTGCGGTCTTGATCGTGAAGAGGCGGCGGCTATGATGCCGCCGCTCCTACCTTGGTCGCCTCCGTGTCTCCATCCTTTAGCTCGCGCAACAAGCGCGTCACGCGGCGCACGCTGCTCGCCCAGCGCGACGCCCTGAACGAGACCGAGCGCGCCGAGAAGAGCCAGAAGATCGCCGAGGCGGCGGACGCGCTGCTCGCCCAGCACGTCGAGCCGGGCGCCGTCGTCGCACTCTTCGCCGCCAAGGGCAGCGAGGTGGCCACCGCCGCGATCGACGCCGCGGCCCGGACGCGCGGGCTGACGGTCACGTACCCGCGCGTGATCGGCGACGGACAACCGCTCGCGTTCCACCCGGCGCGGCTCGACGAGCTTGTCCCGGCGGGGTTCGGGCTGCGCGAGCCAGCCGCCGACATGCCAGCGATCGAGCTGGGAGCGATCGCCGTGTTCTTCGTGCCGGGGCTGGCGTTCGATCGCGCCGGCGGGCGCGTAGGCTGGGGACGCGGCCACTACGACGCCACGCTGGCGGCGGCGCCGAGCGCCCTGCGCGTTGGGCTCGCGTACGACTTCCAGCTCGTGGACGGCGTTCCGCGCGAGCCGCACGACACTCCCATGCACGTCATCCTCACCGAGGTCGCGACCTATACGGTCGCCTGAGCCATGGAGGCGCTGTACATCCTCGTCGCGGTGGCGCTCGGGCTGAGCGGAGGCGTCGTGCTGGGCACGCGGCTCGGGCGCGCCAAGGGCGGCGGCGGAGCGGCGGCGGTCGCGGCCGCCGAGGAAGAAGCCGAGAAGATCCGCGCGGCCGCCAAGGCCGAGATCGAGGCGATCAAGAAGGCGGCCGAGGTCGAGGGCAAGGAGCTGGCGCGGAAGCACAAGGCGGAGCTCGACGAGGAGCTGCGCGCGCGGCGGACCGAGCTCTCGAAGCGCGAGGAGGGGCTGGGGGGGAAAGAGCGCGACCTCGAGAAGCAGCGGCGAGATGCCGAGCGGCGCGCGACGGAGCTCGAGAAGAAAGAGAAGAGCATCGACGGCAAGGTGAAGCAGGCCGACTCCGCGGTGGAGAAGGCCGAGGCGGCGCAGGCGGAGGCGCGGAAGAAGCTCGAGGCGATCGCGGCGCTCAGCGAGGAGCAGGCGCGCAAGCAGCTCGAGGACGAGGTCCGCGGGCAAGCGCTCGCGGCGGCGGCGGCGGACATCAAGCGCATCGAGGAGGACGCGCACAAGGAGGCGACGGCGCGCGCGAAGACGATCGTCGCGACGGCGATCCAGCGCTTCGCGAGCGAGTTCGTGCACGAGCGGACGGTGGCGGTGGTGCCGCTGCCGTCGGACGACCTGAAGGGCCGGCTGATCGGACGCGAGGGCCGCAACATCCGCGCGCTCGAGGCGGCGACGGGCATCGACATGATCATCGACGACACGTCGGAGGCGATCACGATCTCGTGCTTCAACCCGGTGCGGCGCGAGATCGCGCGGCTCGCGATCTCCGCGCTCGTCGCCGACGGGCGCATCCACCCGACCCGCATCGAGGAGGTGGTGCGCAAGGCGGAGAAGGAGGTCGACAAGGTCTGCAAGGAGGCGGGCGAGCAGGCGGTGTTCGACCTGGGGCTGCACCGCGTGCACCCCGAGCTCGTGAAGCTCCTGGGGCGGCTCAAGTTCCGGCAGTCGTACGCGCAGAACGTGCTCTTGCACTCGATCGAGGTGGGCTACCTCGCGGGGCTGATCGCCGCGGAGCTGGGCGCGAACGTCAAGCTCGCGCGCCGCGCGGGGCTCCTGCACGACATCGGCAAGGCGGTCGATCACGAGCACGAGGGGCCGCACGCCGAGGTGGGCGCCGCGCTGGTGCGCAAGCACGGCGAGTCGCCGAAGGTCGCGCAGGCGATCGCTGCGCACCACGGCGAGGAAGGCGGCGGCCCGCTGCCGCTGGCGCTGCTCGATCACGTCGTGGCGGCGGCGAACTCGCTGTCCGCGGCGCGGCCGGGCGCGCGCCGGGAGCAGCTGGCGTCGTACATCAAGCGGCTCGACGACCTCGAGGCGATCTGCAAGCGGTTCGGCGGCGTCGAGCGGGCGTACGCGCTGCAAGCGGGGCGCGAGATCCGCGTCATGGTCATGAACGATCAGATCGATGACGCGCAGGCGATCGTGATGTCGAAGGAGATCGCGCGCGCGATCGAGAACGAGGCGACGTACCCGGGGCAGGTGCGCGTGGTGGTGGTGCGCGAGACGCGGGCCTCGGACTACGCGAAGTAGCGGCGGCCGCGGGCTGCGGGCTGCGGGCCGCGGGGCGCTCAGGCGCCGCGCAGGTACTTCGCGATCTCGCGGACGAAGTGCGGCGCCACGCGCGCGGCGGCGCCGCTGCCGGAGCGCTGGAGCGCGAGGCCGAGCGTGATCGGGATTGTCCCCTGCGGCGTGACGACGCCGAACGCGATCACGAACAGGCTGTCGTCGGGCGGGGTCTTGCCGCAGTCGAGCTGCGTGCGCGCGTCGTGGCGCGCGTTCCACGCGGCGCACGCGCGCGGCCGGCGCGCGATCTCGGCGAGCGAGTCGATCGTGCCGGTCTTCGCGCCGTAGATCGCGAGCGCCGGCTCGGCGAGCAGCGCGCCCGCGCCGGTGTGCGCGGTGCCGCCGGCGCGCAGCACGCCGCACAGGCCGCCCGCGTCGCCGCGCACCTTCGGCTCGCGCCCCGCCCCCTCGGTGCACTTCCAGTCGGGCAGGACGCCGGCTGCGAGCGCGGGGAACCACGACGCCGCGAGGCGCTGCCCCTCGGGATCGTAGATCACGCGGCCGAACGCGTCCGTGAGCTGCGCGAGCGATCCGATCGAGTGCACGCCCGAGCCGCGCAGGAGCTGGAGGTACTCGCGCACGGGCACGCTGGTCTGCGCCGGCCGATCGTCGCCGTACGGATCGATGCGGTCCGGGCCGAGCGCGACGAGGTAGCGCAGATCGGCGCCGGGCGAGGCGATGGGCAGGCCGCGCGCGGCGCACACGTCGGCGCGCGCCGCGGTCCGCTCGCACGACGCGCGATCGCCGAGCGTGCACAGCGGACGGCCGAGCAGGCGCTCGATGCGCGACCACAGCGGCGTGCGGCGCATGCCGGCGACCGAGAGGCCGCGCCGGCCGAGAATCGCGCCGGTAGCGTCGGAGACGACGAGCGGCGCCTCGGTGGACCACGCGCCGAGGTCGGAGCCGGCGATGTCGGCGAGCGAGACGGGCGCGTCGCCAGCGGCGAGCCGCCCGTCGGGGAGGCCGAGGCCGACGAGCCCGAGCGCCATCTGGTACCAGTTCGGCGAGCGCGCGAGGAACTCGTGGAGGTCGGCGCTCGCGGGCTGGCCGGCGACCGAGGTCGGCGGGCAGTGTCCGAGGATCGGACCGACGGCGCCGCGCCGCGCGCGGCAGGCGCCAGCGGCGCCAGTCGAGCTGAGGTTCAGCCGGCCGATGTCGTGCGGGAACGCGAGCTCGGCGGCGCGCGCGACGATGGGCTTGAGCGTCGAGCCGACGGCGATGGGCAGGTTCCACTCGACGCGCTCGGCGTCGCTCTCGCCGCGCGCCTCGCGCAGCCGCACGAGCGCGGCCTCGGCGTCGGCATCCGCGGGCGCGTACGCGAGCGCGGGCCGCCCGGCGGCCACGTTGGCCTGCGCGATCAGCTCGCCGGTGTCGCCGCGCAGCGCGACGTACGAGACGCGCACGGGGTAGGCGTCGCGCCCGGTGTGCGGCTTCGGCTCCTCGAGGATCCGCTCGACGAGCCGGCGCAGCGCGAGCGCGAGCTCGGGCTGCAGCGCCACCCGGCACTCGACGACGCCGTCGAGCGGGCTCCGCGCGCAGATCTGATCGCGCGGGATCGCGGGGGGCGCGAGCGTGCCGCACGCGGGCGCCGCGGCGGCGGGCACCACGTGCGAGGCGTGGATCCAGCCGTCGAGGCCGAGCGACCGATCGAGATCGAACGGGTTCACCCAGCCGAGCTCGGGGAGCGCCGCGCCGTAGGGGTACGCGCGCCGGGCGCGATCGCCGATGCGGTTGGTCTCGTCGGCGAGCAGCGGCTCGACGACGGCGGCGCCGCCCCGCATCCGCGCCGGGCGGAACAGCGCGAGCGCGCGCCGCTCCGGCGGCCCGGCGACGATCAGCGCCAGCTGATCGAGCGCGACCTCGTCGGCGTGGACCATGCGGCGCCACGCGCCCTGCTCGCCCGCGACGAACAGCTCCGCCGCGCCGCGCAGCACGACGCGGCGTGGGCCGTCGCGGAGCTCGAGCGTCACGCCGGGCGCGAGCGTCGCCACGCCGGCGGGGTGGAGCCCGGCGGGCGCGGTCGCGAGATCGACGGCCGGGGCGGAGGGGCGCAGCCGCACGACGCGTCCTCCGGCGACGAGCTCGCCGAGATCGGCCGCGGCGGCGCCCATGGCGACGCTGACGACGCGGATCCGCGGCGCGCGCGGCGCATGCACGGGGGCGCGCAGCACGGCGATCGCGTCGTCGTCGCGGACGACGGCGCAGGTCGCGCGCAGCCCACGCTCCTGGGGCCGGACGGCGAGCTTCACCTCGGGCCAGCCGACGCGGAACGTCGCGACGCAGGCCTCGCCGTCGCGGGCGAGCTGCCAGCGGCCGATCCGGCCGCGGCAGGCGTGCATCGCCAGCGGGGCCGGCGCTGAAGCGGCGGCGGCGGCGGCGGTGGCGGTGGGATCGGCGTCGGGATCGGCGACGGCGTCGGGGTCGGCGGCGGGCTCCGGCTTGGCGGCGGCCGGCGGGGCCTGCTTGCCGCTGGGCCGCGCAGGAGGCGCGCCGCGCGCACCGGCGGTCCCGCGCGCGGGCGGCGCGGGCGGCGCGGCCTGCGTGGGCTTCGTGGCCTGCGCGCCTCTCCCGTCCCTCGCGCCGCGCGCGCCCTCGGCGGGCGCGGTGGCCTTGCGATTCGCCGTCGCCGCTCCGCGCGCCTTCGTCGGCGCTGCGACGGTCATGGGCACGATCGCGCCCGTGGCGCCTGCGGGCGCGAGGCCGAGCGGCACGATCGCTGGCGCGGCGAGCGGCGCGGGCGCGGGCGGCGCGGCCTCCGCCGCGCTCGTGCGAGGCGGCGCGGGCGCCTGCAGCGCCGTGAGCAGCTTCGGCCGGTCCTCGATCCACGCGGCGCGCAGCTCGCGCTCGAAGCGCGCCGTCCCGTCGTCGCTCGGCGTACCGGCGACCAGCGCCGGCACGAGCTCATCGAGCTTGCCGCCGTCGCGCTCGCCGAAGTCGCACTTGATCGTCTGCGCGTACTGGAGCGCCGCGTCGATGCGCCCGTCGTCGCCGGTCACCCGCCCGAGCGCGCACCACCCGGCGCGCGCCACCACGGCGATCGCGGCGATGCCGGCGATCGCGAGCGCCGCGAGCGCGACCCGGCGCGCGCGGGAGAGCCGCGGCGTCTGCCGCACGCGCTCGTCATCGGAGACAGCGCCCTCGGCGCCGAGGTAGCACCAGACGCCGCCGATCACGAACAGCCACAAGTCGGCGGGGCTGTCGATGCCGAGCCCGGGCCAGCTGATCCCGGTCAGCGGCAAGACGCCGAGCGCCGCGAGCGGCTGGTACACGGCGATCGAGCCGGCGACCGCCGTGACGAGCCAGCGCGCGCGGTGCTCGCGGCTCGCGTGGCGCAGGCGGACGCTCGCGAGCACGCCGCCCCCGACGATGATCGCGAGCAGGAGCGCGATCCCCTGCATCAGCCCGAGCACGCCGCCCTCGCGCGCGACGAGGACCGGCAGGTAGTCGTTGTCGATCGAGCGGGCGACCCCGGCATCGCGCACGCGCGCGCCGAAGTAGCCCTGCCCGCGCCAGCGATCGACCTCGGCCGACGGGGCGAAGGCGGCCTCCTGCCACGCGGCGACGTTCGCGGCGAACGCGCGCTCGTCGCGGAGCAGCGCGTAGCCCGGCTCGACGAGCGCGGACACGCGGTGCGAGCCGGTGTGGCTGCCGGCGGTCACGCGCTCGAGCAGATCGCCGCGCGCGCCCCACACCGCGAGCGCCGCGAGCGCTGCGGCGAGCCACGGCATCGAGCGGCGGCGGTGCGCCCGCGCGACGAGCGCCGCGAGCGCGAACAGGGCCGCGAAGACGAGCGGCGCGTGGAGCACCGCGTCCGCGCCGTGCTCGAGCATCTCGCGGTGGCTCGCGCCGATCACGGCGGTGGTCACCCCGATCGCGAGCGCGATCGCCGCGCCGCCGTGGACGAGCAAGAGCCGGGCGTGCTCGCGCTCGAGCACGCCGAGGCGCAGCGCGCACGACGCGTCGTACGTCGCGTCGTGGCCAGCGACGAGCATCGCGAGCGCGAGCCCCGCGCCGATGATCGCGAGCGTCACGCCGGCGTCGAGGCTCGCGACGGCGAGCGCCGCCGCCGCGAGCGCGGCCAGGCAGCGCGCGCGCCCGAGCAGCGAGGTCTCCGGCTCGAGGGCGCGCCGCAGCGCCGCGTGACCGGCGAGGACCACGAGGTACGCGAGCCCGAGCTTGGCGAGCACCGCGCTCGGCGCCGCCCAGCGCGCGATCAGCGCCGCGACGGTGATGCCCGCGAGCACCGCGTCGGGCAGGAGCCGCGGCGCCCGGCGCCAGGCGTCGCCCGCGAGCGGGAGCAGCGCCGCGCCGAGCGAGAGCGCGAGCACGCCGACGCCCTTGGCGTCCGGCACCGGCGCGCCGAGGTCCGCGACGAACCAGCCGACCGCGAGCCACGCGGCCCAGGCGGCGAGCGCGAGGCCGGCGCGGCGCGCGAGCGCGCGAGCGTCGTCCGGAGGCTGCTGCGCTGCGAGCGCGAGGCTCGCGCACCCGGCGAGCGCCGCGCCGATCGCCACGGCGGCGAGCCGGTTGTCGGAGACGCGCGAGCCCGCCGACGACAGCTCGCGCAGCATGTCGATGCGGTACGCCCACAGGAGGCGCCAGCACGCGAGCGCCGTGAGCCCCGCGCCGAGCACGCACAACCGCAGCGCGCGCGCGAGCACGCCCGCCCGGCGGTCGCGCCGCCGCGCCGCCGCCAGCACGATCAAGAGCGCGAGCGGCGGCGCGCCGATCGCGAGCGCCGCGCGCGCGGCGCGATCGGTGACGAGCTCGGCCTCGGGCACGAGCGGCACCGCCGTCACCGCGAACGCGCCGGCATCGATCTCGCAGCCGCCGTCCACCGCGCGCGCCGCGCCGGCCTCGAGCGACCACGCTGCGCAGTCCGTGGGATCCGCGGGGACGGCGAGCATCCCGGCCGCGCCGCGCGGCGCGACGACGTCCCACGTGTTGACGCCGGGGATCGGCGCGTCGCCGCCGCCGACGCGCAGCGCGTCACCCGCGCGCACGACGAGGCGCTCGGCCACGAACCGGCCGCGCCACGAGAGCGGTGTCACCTCGAGCTGCTCGCTCGCCGCACCGCGCCGCACGACGAGCGCGCGCCGCGGCTTGCCGCGCTCGCACTCGACGGCGACCACGGCGGCGCCCTGCGGCAGCGTGTACCCGGCCGGGGCCGGTTTGCAGCTCGCGGCGAGCCCCGCCGCCACGGCGGCCGGATCTGCGCCGAGCCCGACGGGCGCGACGACGACCTCCGGCGCGACGGCGCGGACGAGCGCGCGCCGCGGCCCTGGTGCCGCCGCGGCGACATCGATCTGCACCAGCGTCGCGGCGCCCTCGCCCGCGACGCGCACGTCGGCGGCCGCGCCACGGCCGATCGAGATCGATCGGTCGAGCGAGACGCGCACGCTGCGGAGCGAGAGGCTCACCGACGCGCCGTCCGAAAGTCGTGCGGCCCGGCCGCGCGCCGCGGGCTCACCGCTCCACAGCCACACGGCCGCGGCGATGATCGCCGCGTACGCGACCGCCGCCGCCACGATGATGCCGCGGTCAGATACGTCATTCGGCGTCGCCCGCCCGCGCCCCGACGCCACCCCAGCCGCGATCATCAGCCCGATCAGGCCCGCGAACCACAACACGAGCGACATCAGATCCTCCTTGTCATCGTCGTCGAGCGCGCCGGACGCGCCGGACGCATCGGCTCGGCGAACGCGCCGCGGCGGCGCGTGAGCCACGACGCCAGGTGCGGCGCGGCGGCGCGCGAGGCGCGCGAGATCGAGCGGCGGCGGCGAGCCTGTATCGTCATTTCTTCGGCGGAGACATGCGCGGCGGCAGCTTCGCGGCCGGCGCGGCCTTCGCGCCCGCCGCCGACGCACCGGGCGCTCGCACGCCCGCTGCCGTGGCACCGGGTGCCGGTACCGGTGCCGACGCACCACTCTCTGCCGAACCCGCATGCGGCGCCGCTCCCGTGCCCAGCGTTGGCCCCGGACCCGCCCCGGCGGCCGACGCGCCGGTCGGGCGCGCCCGCGCCGCGGTCGCGTGCGGCTCCGGCTTCGGCGCGCTCTCCGCCGCGGGTGCGATCGGCTCGTTCGAGCTTGGCGCATCTGCTTGCAGCTCGTCGGCGAAGCCGGCGGCCGGCGCCGGTACCGGCACCGGCTGCGCGCCCGGTGAGCTGCCCAGCTCCACCCGCGCCGGCTCCGCCGGCACGGCGACCACGGCCGGCCGCCGCACGACGAGCGCGACGACGAGCGCGACGAGGAGCGCGTTCGCGAGCACGACCCCACCGATCACCGCCCACAGGAGGCGCCGGTCGCCGACCCGCTCGTCGGCGACCGCGCGCGCCGCGGCCCGCGTCCGCGCCTCGAGCCTGGCGAGCTCCGCCGTCAGCGCCGTCAGGTGCGAGCCGACCTGCTCGGAGATCGCACGATCGATGCCGGTCGCCGTCGCGCGCGCGACCGCCGTGTCGACGGCCCCCGCGACGGCATCGCCGATCGCCGCGGCCTCGCGCTCCACCTGGCCGCGCACGGCGGCCCCGAACGCCGACCACTGGACGAGCAGCTCGTCGGCGCGCTGCAAGACGACGCCGAGGTGATCGCTCACGTCGTCGAGGGCGGCTTCGGCTCGCGCGCGCTTGGGCTCAGGCATCGTGCACCTCCAGGGCTGCTCGCTCACGCTCACGCATGCGGCACCTCGACGAGCGCGCGCAGCGAGGCGGCGCGCTGCGCGACCATGTCCAGCAGCACCGCGCGCCGCGCCGCCGGGAGCAGCGCGTGCCAGCGCGCCTCGGCGATGGGCCCGCGCGGATCGCGATCTGCCATCAAGCACGCCAGCACGCGGAGCGCGAGCGCGTCGGCGAGCCGCGTCGGCAGCGTCGCGGCGCCCGCGACCCCATCGAGCCGGCCGCGGCCCCACGCGTGGAGCGTCCCGGCGAAGTCGCGCGCCTCGCCGAGGACCGCGCGCTCCGCGTCGGTGAGCGCGGCCGCCGGCTGCTCGGCCGCCGCGAGCTCGGCCGCGAGCTCGTCGAGGGTGCGCGCCTGGACCTGTGCAAGCTCGCACAGGAGCGTCCAGGCCCGGGCCGCGCGGGAGCCCGGATCGCTCCAGGCTGCCGCGAGCAGGCCTGCCACGGGGTCTGGCGTCTGCGGGGACACGCCGCGCCGCCACGCGCCGCGCCGCGGCCGTCCCGCGACCGCGGGCGCCATCCAGCGCTCGACCGACGCCACGAGCCTCGGGAGATCCGGACGCTCCGGCTCCGCCAGCACCGCGTCGCCGCCGCTGAGCAGCGAGCGCGCGATGGCCGCCACCTCGGCGGCGGCGGCGATCGCCGTCACGTCCGCCGCCGCGCCGCCCGGCGCCGCCACGTCCGCAGCGCCGCCTGGCGCCGTCACGTCCGGCGTACCGTCCAGCGCCGCCACGCCGTCCACCTCGGCCGCCGGCCCGCGGCGCGCGCGCACCCGCAGCCGCGGCACCGCCGCGGGCACGCTTCGAGCCTCACTCGCGCCGCTCGCCTCGCTCCACGGCTCGGCCGCGGGCACCCGGAGTGCATCGAGCAGCTCCAGCGCGCTCGCCGCCTCGGCCTCGGCGGTCGAGAGCACGAGGCCGACGTAACGGCGGCCGTCGAGCGGCGCCGTCGCGGCGAAGACGCGCGCCCAGCTCACGCGGCCCGGCGCGAGCTGCCACAGCACCGCCGGGGCATCGACGCCGCGCGATCGCTCGACGAAGCTCGCGCGCAGCTCGCGGTCACGGTCCGGCGGGTACCAGTGAAACTCGCCGCGCGTCGCGGCGGGGCTCGGGTGCTTCTGCAGCCACGCGTACCGGAGCTCGATCATCGTCGCGGTCGTCATCGCGGCCCCGGCGCATCGAGCGGACGCGACCAGACCTCGGCGGCCGACGCATACGACGGCTCGCGCACAACCGGCGCCGGTGGTGGCGCGAGCGCGGCCGCAGCCGCGACCGGCGATGCGGTCCCAGCTCCCGGCGCGGAGCCCGGCGCCGATACCGGCGACCCTGCCGGAATCGACGTGGACACGGCCGGGATCCCACCGGAGGCACGCGACGGCGCGATGCTGCCAAGCGCGAGCGCACCCGCACCCGCGCCCGCGCCCGTGCCCTCGCCCGCGGCGGCATGCACGGCAGCGGCCTCGCCCACCGGCAGCTGCGCGCGCGGCCAGCGCACCAGGCCGACGATCCACTCGAGGAAGCGATACCGCGCGTTCCCGCTGAACGCGCCCGGGCCGTCGTCGAACTCGTACGCGAGCGCGCCGGACTGCCCATCGACGTCGACGCCCGCGCGAATGGCCGTGTCGTAGCGCAGGTACGTCAGGCGCACGCCCTTGGTGCGTCCGTCCTCGGCATCGAGGCAATGCGCGCGGACCTGCTCGCGTGCGACGGTGTGCGCCGTCGACGGCTCTTCGCCGCGCGCGCGCGTGGTGACCGAGACCACCTCGTCGCGCAGCGCGCCCCGCGCGCAGATCGGATCGACCACCGACCACCGGTTGATGGCGATCAGCGCGCGCGCCACGTCGCGATCGAGCGAGGCGAACAGCGGCAACAGCTCGCGCAGCCGCTCGTACGGGCTGCCCTCGTCGTCGGTGCCCAGCGCGAGCGGGTTGCAGATCAGGACGGGGACGAACGCGTACGCGCGGCCGCAGGCGTCCGCCCGGCGCCGCCGCGCGTCCACGAGCCGGCCGAGCAGCGTGTAGTAATCCGCGGCCGCCGCCGAGTACACCTGCTCGCCGGCGATGTCCCAGAACACGACCTCCACGTCGCCGAGCGCGCCGATCCGCCGCCGCGCCACGAGCGCCGCGACCGCGCCGATCAGCGCGCCGCTCGCGCCGACGATCACGCCCGCCGCGGCGCCACCGCGCACGGCCACCGCCACGCCCGCGACCGCGAGCACGGCCGCGAGCACGATCGGGAGCCCCACCCGCCCGGCGCGCCACGCGAGCCGCACGGCGCCCAGCCCGCGGAGCCGGTCGAGGAGGCCCTGCGCGCGCACCCGGAAGGTGAAGTGCGGCACCACGCCGGGCGGCGTCGCGTCGGGCCGCGTCGCGCGCGGATCGAGCACGAGGCGCATGACGTCCTGGTTCAGGCGCTGCTCCGCGCCATCCAGCGCAGGAGCGTGCGCATGCAGCGCGCGGATCGCGTGCACGATGAACTGCGTCTTCCCGTCGCCGCGCGCCCCGATCACCGCCAGATCGATCACCGCCGCCACGTCGTCATCGGGATCGGTGAGCGTCCCCAGCCCCCGCAGCTCCGCGATCGGATCGTTGCCAAACAGCGATGACCGCCGTGGAACGGAGAACTCCATGGCGCCGTAGATCCACGACTGCGCGGTTCGGTGGACACTCGCGATCATCTCCGCGTCTGCGTACGGCGCTCCGCCGCAGCCCCGCCGCCGCCCCGCCGCCGCCCCACCCCGCTGCACGCGCGGGCCCGCCGCCGCCCACGCTGTAGGCCGTGGTGCGCGCGCGCCCGCCCGCCCGCGGCTCACTTCTCGGTGAGCTTCGCCAGCACCGCGTGGAGGCTCGGATCGTTGCGCGCGTGATCGAGCAGGCGATCGACGAGCACGATCGGATCCACGGCGATGACCCGGCGGCGGAGCAACGCGAACTCGCGCTCCACCTGGTGGCGCTCCTTCTCGAGGTGCGCGAGCGCGATCGCGACCGTGTGCTTGCAGAACTCTCGCTGCTTGCCCATCGGGCACGAGCACTCGTACGCGAGCCCCTCATCGCGCACCCAGATCCGCACCGCGTAGACTGGGCGGCCTCGCGCCTCCGGGCGCACCGTGCCGCGCAGCTCGCCGCCCGACGCTTCGACGCGGAGCACGCGCCCCTCGGCGAAGCACGCCTCGCCCCGCTCGAAGACCTTGCTACCGACCAGCACCGCGATCGTGTCGCGATGCAGGATGTTGGCGATCCCCCCGGCAGTCACGGCTACACAACGCCACGTCTCCCCTACTGCCGTCAACCGGCCAGCACACTCTCCAAGAGCGCTTTACGACAGATTATCGCCAGGGTGTCGCCAGATGGCGCGGACCTGCGTGATCTTGATGCCGGCACGGGTTACGTTCTTGATGCCATGGCACTTCTCGACGATCTGGATCGGCGCGGCCTCATCGCCGAGGTCACGCACAAGGATGAGCTCGCCAAGCTGCTCGCCGCGCAGAGCATCACGCTGTACGCCGGCTACGATCCGACGTCGGCGAGCCTGCACATCGGCAACCTCGTCCCGACGATCCTGCTCAAGCGGTTCCAGCTCGCCGGTCACCGGCCGATCGTCCTCGTCGGCGGCGCCACCGGCATGATCGGTGATCCGTCCGGCAAGAGCGAGGAGCGCAACCTGCTCGACGACGCGACGATCGCCTTCAACGTCGCCGGCATCCGCGCGCAGCTCGCGCGCCTGCTCGACTTCGATGATCCGAAGACCGGCGCCGTGATGACGAACAACGCCGACTGGACGCGTGGAGTCGGGTTCCTCGAGTTCCTCCGCGACACTGGCAAGTACCTGACCATCAACTACATGATGGGGAAAGAGTCTGTGCGGACGCGCCTCGAGAGCGAGTCTGGCATCAGCTACACCGAGTTCTCGTACATGCTGCTGCAGGCCTTCGACTTCGTGCAGCTCTCGCGATCGCACGCCTGCCGGCTGCAGGTCGGCGGCTCGGATCAGTACGGCAACATCACGGCCGGCGTCGAGCTCTCGCACAAGCTGCGCGGCCCGCAGCTCTTCGGCCTGGTCGCGCCGCTCCTCCTCGACTCCACCGGCGCGAAGATGGGCAAGACGGCGAGCGGCGAGCGCATCTGGCTCGATCCCGAGTGCACACGGCCCTACGACTTCTATCAGTACTGGTTCAACGTCCCCGACGCGGACGTCGGGCGGCTCCTGCGCCTGTTCTCGCTCCGGCCGCTCGAGGAGCTCGACGAGCTCCTCCGCGCCCACGACGAGGACCGCGCCAAGCGCCTGGCCCAGACGGAGCTCGCGCGGGCCCTCACGTCCTGGGTCCACGGCGCTACTGCCGTGGTCGGCATCGAGGCCGCGAGCCGCGTCATGTTCGGCGACACCTCGCTCAAGGACCTGACGAGCGCCGAGCTCGAGGCGGTCGCCGACATCCTGCCGCGGCTCGACATCCCGCGCGCGGAGCTCGCCGCCGGCATCCCGCTCATCGACATCCTCGCGCGCACCGTCGCCGACTCCAAGAACTCGGCCCGCCGCCTGATCACCCAGGGCGGCGCCTACGTCAACGGCACCCAGATCAAGGCCACCGATCACACGCTCACGCTCGCCGACCTCGTCACCGAGACGATGCTCGTCCTGCGCAGCGGCAAGCGGAGCTACCACCTCGTCCGCGCCACCTGACGACCGCGGACGGCCCGAATCAGCCGGGGCCCAAATCAGCCGGACCCGAATCAGGGGCCGAAAAAGCCGAAAAGAAGAGAGGGCCCGCTCTTGTGGAGCGGGCCCTCAAAACCCCGGCGACGTCCTACTCTCCCACAGGGTTGCCCCTGCAGTACCATCGGCCCTGGAGAGCTTAACTTCCGTGTTCGGGATGGGAA
>DATMCI010000204.1:0-3375 GCA_035558535.1 Kofleriaceae bacterium | reverse complement strand
CGATCACCATCACGTTCGACGGCTTGAGATCGCGGTGCACGATCCCGCGCTCGTGCCCCGTCTGCACCACCTCGGCGATCCGCTCGAAGAACGGCACCAGCTCGGGCAGCGCCAGCGGGCCTCGCTCCCGCAGCCACCGATCGAGCGGCGTGCCGTGCACCATCTCCATCGCGATCCATAGAAGGCCGTCGTCCTTCTCGACGCCGAACGCGTAGACGTGCGCCGCGAACGGGTGATCCAGCCGCGACGCCAGGCGCGCCTCACGCAGGAATCGCTGGATCATCACCTGGCTGGCGCGCAGCTTGCCGTGCAGCACCTTGATGACGGCCTCGCGGCCGAGCAGCGGCTGCTCGGCGCGGTAGACGGCGCCGTACGCGCCCTCGCCGATGCGCTCGCGGAGGACGAACTCGCCCACCGTTCGTCCGCACAGGTCGTCGCGTACCGGCATGAGGCGCCATCGTAGCACCGTCCCAACGGAGGATGTTCGGCGCTCAACTGTTCTGGATCACTGCAGTATCACTCCCCAGGCGGGATCGGCGGCGCCAGGCCGCACGCGGCGGCGAGCAGCTCGTAGCCGCGGGCGCGCTCGGCGCGCGGCCCGCCGAGCTGGAGGAAGACGATCTCGTCGGCGGCGTAGCGCTCGGCGAGCGCCGCGAGCGCCGCGGCGCAGGCCTGCGGCGCGCCGACGATGCGCGGCATGAACGAGGCGTTGGCGGCGACCGCGGCGTCGGCGATCCGGCGCGCGTCCGCGTCGGTCTCGGCGCACACGCCGGCGACCGCGACGATGACGGCGGCGGCCTCGCGGTCGGGGTGCGGCACGAAGCGCGCGCGGTACTGCTGCGTCACGTCAGGCTCGTCGCGGCACCACGTGAACATCAGGGCATAGCCCAGGCCCAGGCCGAGCTCGGCCGCGAGCTCGGCCGAGCGCCCGCCGCCGCCGAGCGACCAGATCTCCGGCGGATCCTCGCCGACCTCGGACCAGGCGACCGGCCGGTCGAACGCCGGGCTCCCCCGCGTGTTGCGCAGCGCCTGCACGAACCGCCGCGCGCGCTCGGGGTACGCGGCGAGCAGCGCCGGGAAGTTGCGGCCGTCGCGGTCGATCTCGATGAGCGCGGAATCGACCAGCCCGCCGCAGAATCCGGCGTCGATCCGCCCCGTGTACGCGCGCTCGAGGAGGTGGAGATCGTGGGCCGTGCGCAGCGGGGGGTAATAGTGCAGGAGGATGCCGGCGGTCCCGACGCGGATATGCGCGGTCTGGCTCGCGATGATCGAGGCCATCAGGACCGGTGAGGGCTGCGGCTGGTGCTCGCCGAGCCAGTAGCGCGCATAGCCGAGCTGCTCGGCGACCGGGGCGAGCTCGATCGCCTCTTCGATCCGGCCGAAGTCGAGGACACCGAGCTTCATGGTCGATCCATCCGCAGAGAGGATTGCACAGGTGCGGGCGCGCGCAGCCAGATCCGTTCACGCCGATCATGCGCCGCGGCGATACCCGGGTCACCACAGCACCAGGGCCTCCGCGCAAATCCCGAACACCCTCGAGCGCACCGGTGCCGGTACCGGTGCTTACGCATCGCCGCGGATGCATCAGGGAGCCAACAGGTGCGGAGCACCGCAATACATATTGTGCGATCGCGAATACACATCTGAGCGTCACCACGCTGGACGCTGGTAATCGAGAATCCTGGCTCGACTCCCTCGGAGCAGTGACAGAGTGTCGCGCTCGATGCGGGCGCCGCGCCGCCAGCGGGCGGCATGAGAGCCACATGACGCGGTGTCAAAAGCGTGAGGCGCCCCTGCGTCATAGACCGTGACGATACCCGTGGCGCGGCGGCATCTCAATACCACACATATTGTGCGATCGAGAATACACATCGGCGCGTCATCGCTCCTCGCGATGGTGATCGAGAATGCGCATCCAAACAAGCTCGACGGGCTCTACCCGGGTACTCGGCACTTGGTCGACCTGATCCAGGCAAGCCAGCAGTGAATAATACATATTGCAGGCTACTGAAATCTGAATGTATCAAAAAATAATCAAGATTCGTCTTTCATCGCTACCGATGACATGCAATGGTGTCTGTACTCCAATGAAGAAGACACAGAACAAGCTACAGCTCAAGGCCGTCACCCTCCGCATGCTGCAGACCGGCGATCTGGAGCAGGCCATTGGCGGCCGCGCCACGTTCATGTGCACCGTCGTGCAGACGGGCTGCGGCATTCCGCAGGGCGTCCCCGGGCACCCCGACGCGCCGGGCCACACGCGCGGCAATCGCGACTAGGAGCCTCGCGCCGAGACTCTGATCTGGCGTACGAGCTCGTGAGTGAGGCGGGCGAACGGGCGAGCGGGCTAGCGAGCGAGGCGCCAGGACTGGGTCGCGAGCGGCCCTGTGACCAGGATCTGGCCGGGCTCGAACGCGAGGTGTGCCGCGTCCATTCCGGTTGGAATCCTGCCGACCTGCAAGAACGTCTCCACGTCCCAGAGCTTGACGACCTGGTCGCCGCCGACGCTGGCGATCAAGCCACCGCGGTCGTCGATCGCCAGCGCGTTGACGAAGTTGCCGTGCGCTTCGATCGTCGCGCGCGCCCGCCAGGTCGAACGGTCCCAGATCGTCAATGTGCCGCCCCAGGTGCCAGTCGCGAGCCAGCTGTTATCCGGGCTCCACGCCGCGGTCGCCACGGAGCCGGCGTGGGGCAGCGTGGCTTCGTGCGTGCCGTCACGGCGCCAGATGCGCGCCGTGCTGTCGAGGCTCAGCGTCGCGAGCCGGGCACCGTCGGGCGAGAACATCGCGTTGAGCACGCCCGCGCCATGCTCGAGCCGGACCGCGCTCGCGAGATCGCTGGACAGGAGCCACGCCGCGCCCTTGTGCTGGAGCTGCGTGGAGGCGCTCTCGAACGCGTACAGCACGCCGCCGTCCCGGGACACGCCGATCTCGCTCACCGCGCCGACCTCGCGCTCGGCGACGAGCCGCCCGGTCGCGAGCTCCCAGACGGCGATCCGGCCCCCGCGGCTGCCGGTCACCGCGCGCCGCCCATCGGGGAAGATCGCGATGCACAAGACGCCCTGGCTGGGCCCGGTCAGCTGCCGCAGCAGGTGCCCGCGGCCGTCGAGCACGTAGATCTGGCCCCGCGCATCGGCTGCGACGCTGGCGCTGCCATCAGGCGCCAGCGCCCCGCCGACGATGCCAGATGCGATGCCAGAGGCGAGGTCGGGCGCGCTCCAGGGCCACGCGGCCCCCGACGCGAGGTCCCAGACCGCGATCCCGCGCGGCCCGATGTGCGCCAGCCGGCCGCCCTCCACCATCGCCGAGTAGATGCTGGCGCCTCCCCCGCCCCACGTGCCGGCGACCGGCGAGGCGTACGTCTTGAGCCGCGCCT
>DATMCI010000203.1:0-78051 GCA_035558535.1 Kofleriaceae bacterium | reverse complement strand
TTCCCATCCCGAACACGGAAGTTAAGCTCTCCAGGGCCGATGGTACTGCAGGGGCAACCCTGTGGGAGAGTAGGACGTCGCCGGGGTTTTGAGGGCCCGCTCCACAAGAGCGGGCCCTCTCTTCTTTTCGGCTTTTTCGGCTTTTTCGGCTTTTTCGGCTTTTTCGGCCCCTGATTCGGCTCGGCTGGTGCCGCGGCTCAGCGGGCGCGCAGCTCGGCCAGGCCGGCCTCGCGCGACATCTTGCCGGCGTAGCCGAGCTCGCGGCGCGCCTTGGCGTCATCGACGGTGACCTCGTGGCCGACGAGCGCGAGGGCCGTCTTCGTGACGGGCGGGCGCTTCATCCAGCCGGTCAGGGCGGCGACGACGCTGGCGAGCCAGCGCGGGATCTCGCGCGCGCCGGGATCGACGCCCTGCGTGGCGAGCAGCTCCGTGAGGAACGCGCGGAACTCGACGGGCGGGCCGTCCGTGAGGAAGTAGATCTCGCCGGGCGAGCCGCGCTCGGCCGCGAGCAGGGCGCCCTCGACCACGTTCGCGACGTGGCACGTCGACGTGAGGTAGCGGCCGCCGCCGATCCAGCCGAACTTCTTGCGGCGGACGGCCAGGGCGATCTCGGGCAAGACCGAGGTGTCGCCCTGGCCCCAGATGAAGCGGGGGCGCACGACCACCGTCTCGAGCTCGCCGAGCCGGTTCGCCGCGAGCACCGCGCGCTCGGCGAGCCCCTTCGAGAGCGGGTACGGGCCGGCGGGCCGCGCGGCGTACGGCCGCGTCTCGTCGGCGCGCACGATCGGCCGGCCGTCGGCGAGGACGGCCTCGGTCCCGATGTGCACCACGCGGCGGACGCCGGCGGCGCGCGCGGCGGCGAGCACGTTCTCGGTGCCCTGGACGTTGACCCGCAAGAACTCGGCGAGCCGCCCGTGCTGCTTCACGTGCGCCGCGGCGTGGAACACCACGTCGCACTCCTTCATGCCCTCCGTCATCGCCCGCACGTCGTCGAGCTCGCCGCGCACCGGCTCCCCGCCGACGCCGCGCACGGCGATCGCCGATGCCTCGCTGCGCGCGAGCGCGCGGACGGGCACGCCGCGCACGTCGACCAGCTCCGCGATGAGCCGCTTGCCCAGGAAGCCCGATCCGCCGGTGACGAAGGCTCGCTTCACGCCGCGGAATCTACTAGCTTGGACCGCGATGAGCGAGGTCCGGACGAGCCCGGGCGCAGACCCAGGCGGCACCCAGGGGACCACGATCCAGCACACGGATGGGCGCGTCGAGCTCCGCGATCCCGAGGCGGTGCGCGGATCGCGGCTGTACAACGAGGACCTCGCGCCGGTGCCGGTCGCGCGGCGCACGTGGAAGACGTGGGACTACGCCGCGCTCTGGATCTCGATGGCCCACTGCATCCCGACGTACCAGATGGCGTCGGGCCTGATCGATGCGGGCATGAGCTGGTGGCAGGCGCTGCTGACGATCCTGCTCGGGAACCTGATCGTCCTGGCGCCGATCCTGCTCAACTCGCACCCCGGCACGAAGTACGGCATCCCGTTCCCGGTGTTCGCGCGCGCCGCGTACGGCACCGTCGGCTCGAACCTGCCGGCGCTGATGCGCGCGCTGATCGCGTGCGGCTGGTTCGGCATCAACGCGTGGATCGGCGGCGCCGCGCTGCAGACGTTGTTCACCAAGATCTACCCCGGCTGGGCGACGCTCGGCGGAGCGATCCACGACGTCCCGGCGACGCAGTGGAGCTCGTTCCTGCTGTTCTGGGGCCTCAACATCCTCATCATCTACCGCGGCATGGAGCTGGTGCGCCGCGTCGAGCGCTTCGCGGCGCCGTTCGTGCTCGTGATGACGGCGCTCCTCCTCGTGTGGGCGGTCCGCGAGGCGGACGGGCTCGGGCCGATCATGGAGCGCGGCGGCACGGCGAAGTTCTGGCCGCTGTTCATCCCCTCGCTCACGGCGACGATCGGCTTCTGGTCGACCCTGTCCCTGAACATGCCGGACTTCACGCGCTACGGCCGCTCGCAGCGCGAGCAGGCGGTGGGGCAGGTTGTGGCGCTGCCCTCGACGATGACCGTGTTCGCCGCGATGGGCATCGTGATCACGTCCGCGACGGTGCTGATCCACGGCAAGGCGATCTCGGATCCGATCGCGCTCGGCGGCATGTTCGACAACCGGCTGATCGTCGCCGTCGCGATGTTCACCGTGGTGGTCGCGACGCTCGCCGTGAACATCGCCGCGAACGTGGTCTCGCCCGCGAACGACTTCGCGAACGCGTTCCCCAGCAAGATCGACTTCCCGCGCGGCGGCCTCATCACCGGCGTGATCGGCATCCTGATGATGCCGTGGGAGCTGCTCAAGAACCCCGGGCGCTACATCTTCGGTTGGCTCGTCGGCTACTCCGGCTCGCTCGGCTCGATCGCCGCCGTCCTGATCGTCGACTACTGGATCATCCGCCGCACGCAGCTCGACCTGCGAGCGCTCTACACGCCAGACGGCGCCTACCGCTACCAGAACGGCTGGAACGTCCCGGCGGTGGTCGCGACGCTCGTCGGCGCCGGGGTGGCGCTGCTCGGCGCGTTCTGGACGCCCATGCGGCCGATCTACAACTGGTCCTGGTTCGTCGGGTTCGGGCTCGCCGGCGGGATCTACTGGGCGATGATGCAGCCCCAGCTCCCACGTCACCGCTGAGGTCGATTGTCCGCGGTCCGGACGCCGTGCGGCATGCTGTCCCCGGCTGGTCTCTGGCCCGCTCCGCGTTCTCCGCCACGCGCGGCGAGGGAACGCGGTGATCACCGCGGCCGCGCGAGGCATCGCATCTGCATGACCAGTCGCTCGTGAGCTTGACCCCTGGACGAGAACGCTTCCTCCCCGGGATGCGTATCGGGGACTACCAGATCGATCGCGAGATCGCCGTCGAGGAGATGGGTGTCGTCTACCTGGGCGTGCACACCGTGCTGCCGCGGCAGGCGGCCGTGAAGGTCATGCACGCGGCGGCCGCGCCGACGCGCCCCGGCGCGGCGATCCACGTGCTGCCAGAAGCGGTCGTCCTCGAGTCGCTCTCTCACCCCGCCATCCCGCGGGTGTTCGAGTGCGGCACCCTGCCGGATCGGCGGCCGTGGGCCGCGTTCGAGCGGCTCGAGGGCGTCACGCTCGCGTCGCTGATCGCGAGCGGGCCGATGGCGGTCGCCGAGCTGGTCGTGGTGCTGCGCGATGCCGGCGATCTGCTCGCACACGCTCACGCACGCAGCGTGGTGCACCGCCGGCTGACGGGAGACGCGATCGTGCGAACGCCCGATCGCGCCTGCTCGGTGGGCGTGCGTCACTGGTACGACGCGTGCCTGGGCGGCGAGGATGCGGTCGAGCCGCGCGACGACGTGTACGCGCTGGGCGTGCTGGCGTTCCGCGCGCTCACGGGCGGAGCCCCCGAGGCTGGCGTGTCAGTGGCGGATCGCAGCCCCGGCGCGCCCGCGGAGCTCGCGGCGCTGATCGAGCAGATGCTCGCGGACGATCCGGCGGCGCGCCCGCCGTCAGACGAGGTGCGAGATCGCGCGCGCTGGCTCGCCGACACGTTCGAGCCGCGCGTGAGCGATCGGCTGCGGTGGACGCCCACCGCTCCGCGCGACCGCCGCGGCGATCCTTCGGCCTAGCTCGACACACCTTGGGCCTGCGCGCTGGGCCCTCCCGCCTCGCGCTCGCACGCGTCGCTTCAGCAGCCGTCGTCGCGGCCCTGAGCCCCGATCAGGGGATCACGATCGTGAGCGTGTCACCGGCGAGCATCGTGTTGAACGTGCGCAGCGGCATGAGCGCCGGTCCGCGGAGCACCGCGCCCATCGCGTTGTACTGCGATCCGTGGCAGGGGCATACGAACTTCTCGGAGGTGTCCCACTCGACGACGCATGCCTGGTGCGTGCAGATCGCCGACAGTGCACGCAGCTCGGTTTCCGAAACGCGCATGACGAAAATTGTCTGGCCTGTCATCTGGGTGAACAGCAGGATCCCGCCGACCTCGGCGAGCTCCGGATTTTCGGCGAGGCTGACGCACAGGTTGTTCCCGCACACGGTCGCTTGGCCCGTGGGGACCTTGTCGCCGCCGTCTTCTCCGCCGCAAGCCGCCGACATCACGCAGCCGGCGGCAGAAGCCGCGATCGTCTGCAGGACAACTCGTCTCGTAGGGGTCATAGGTGAGTAGCCTACTCCTGAGGCAACCGTTCGGGGAGCGATCCGCGATGTGGTCGGTGTTCTGATCACGCAGCAATTACGTACTCAGATCTTGCGAGGAGCGGGGTCCTTGGACCATCTTGATTCTTTGCATGGTGACCATGAACGCGCTGGCTGCAGGAGCGCGGCTCGGTGACTACGTCCTCGAGCACGAGCTCGAGGCGAAACCGGGACTCGTCGCGTGGAGCGCGAACCACTCGCTCTTGCCTCGGCGCGCGAAGATCTCGACAGTGCACCCCGCCTTCGCCGGCAACCTGTCCGTCGCCGCACAGCTCACGCGCGAGGCCTGCATCCTCGAGGTGCTGCGCCACGGGGGAGCGCCGCGCGTGTTCGAGTGCAGCGAGCTGCCGGATCGGCGCCCGTGGGTCGCGAGCGAGCTGATCGAGGGTCCCCGGCTGTCTGTCCTCCTTGCGGAGGAGGGGGCCCTCGGTGTGTCGCGGGTGCTCGCGCTCCTGGCGGGGCTCGCCGAGATCCTCCACTACGCGCACACGCGGGGGCTCGTCCACCGCAACCTGCGCCCCGGGGCGATCGCGAGCCGGGCGGAGGGGCCGTGCATCGTGGACTGGGACGACGCTCGCAGCCGCGACAGCGACGGGCTGTTGCCCGTGCCGCTGGACTGGCTCGCGTATCAATCGCCCGAGGTGAGCGGGGGCGAGCCCGCCGATAGCCGCGCGGACGTGTACTCGCTCGGCGTGATCGCGCACGAGGCGCTCATCGGCGCGTGGCCGGCGTCGAGCGCGCGCCGGCCGCCGGTGGCGCCCCCGCGGCTGCTCACGCTGCTCGGGCGGATGGTGGCGCACGATCCGCTCGTGCGCCCGACGAGCGCCGAGGTGCGCGCCGAGGCGCTCGCGATCGTCGAGCAGACGGAGGTGCTGCTGGCGCCGGCCGACGACGACGGCGCCGACGTGCAGGTCGAGGAGGTCGAGCTCGGGCTCGCGCTCGCCGCCGAGCTCGATTCCGAGCCGCTGCCACCCACGCCGGCCGGGAGCCAGACCTGGAGGGCGGAGGAGGTCGAGGCGCGCGAGCGGCCCAAGACGCCGCCGCCCAAGGTGGCGCTGGATCCGGTGTTCGAGCCGGCGCGGACGAAGACCGAATCGATGCAGCCCGACTACCTCGCGCGGACGAAGACCGAGCCGATGACGGCCGAGCACTTGGCCGCCGTCCGGACCGAGCCGCTGCCCGCCGAGCCGGAGTCGCGGGCGCCGCGCTCGGCGGCGCGGATCGTGAAGCACTCGCCGACGCGGGTGCTCGCGTCGACCAGCACGAAGCCGCACTGACGCCGCGCCGCGCGGCTGCGTCCGCGCGCTCGCCGGGAACATGCCGGTGCGCCGGGCGGTTTTCCAGACGTGACCGCGGACGATGCCGAGCTGCTCGATCACTACGTGCGCCGCGGGGCCGCGGCGCTTCACCTGTCGCTCGAGGCCGCGTGGCTCGACTACGAGCTGCGCTCGTTCGTGCTCGGCAAGCTGCCGGCGCGCCGCCCGCTGGCCGTGTGCAACGTCGGCATCGGCGCGGGCCTGTGGGACGACTGGCTCGCGCGCGTCGTCGGCGCGCCGATCACGAGCGTCGATCGCGATCCGGACGTCTGCCGGATCTTCGCGCTCCGCCAGGCGCGCGAGCGCCACCCGTTCCCGTCGCTCGTCCTGTGCGGCGACGCCTGCGGTGGCGTCCTGGGCGATCGCCGCTTCGACGTCATCACCGTCGTCGGGCCGACGCTCGAAGCGGAGGCAGCGCGCCCTGCCTCCGCGCGCGCGCCCGCGGACGCCGATCGCGGGCGCCTGCTGCGCGCGCTCTCCGGCGCGCTCTTGCCGGGCGGCCTCCTGCTCTCGGGCGAGGCCGGCACCGGCGCCGCCGGGGACCGCGTCCGCACCCGCGGCGACGTCTGGCTCTCGTGCCAGGCCCGGATGGGCTAGCGAGGGCTAGCGAACGCTGGCTAACTCCGCAGAGGGCCTCGGATCGCTTGACGTGGCGCACGCTGCCGGCGATTGCCTCCGTGCATTGGCTCCGGTTCCCCTACAATGGCTCGCCATGCGCTACCTGCTCGCCGCCGCCTGCTTCGTCCTGGGCTGCAACGGGATGGATCCCGGTCCGATGTCGGACGACACGCCGGGGGACGACGAGCAGCCGCTTCCGCGCGAGAAGTTCCAGCGCTGCACGGGCCGGCCCTACACGCTGGCGCCCGACGAGGGCTGGCGCCACACGATCGCGACGCCGATCATCACCGCGGCCGGCGCGGCGAACCACAGCGGCAAGGACATGTTCGCCAAACCTGGCGTCGCGTCGGAGCTGCCCGGCAAGTTCACGTACGGCACGATCAGCAAGGACCTCGAGGACGAGGACGTGCTGGTCTTCCTCGACGACTGCACGGGCTGGAAGTCGATCGGCCGGTTCGCCACCGACTCCGACGGCCGCATGAGGGCGCCTTCGCCGGCGCTCCCCACCGGCGTGTACGAGGTCCGCTACCAGGTCGCCGGCGATCGCAGCACCACGACGTCGTTCCTGTGGGTGCTGCCGGCCGGCACGCGCGCGATCGTGTCCGACATCGACGCGACGCTCACGACGAACGACTCCGAGGTCTTCCAGCAGATCTTCGACGGCAGCTACGTCCCCGAGACGTACCCGAGCGCGGTCGCGATGACGAAGGCGCACGAGGAGCGCGGCTACCTCGTCTTCTACATGACCGGCCGGCCGTACTGGCTGTCCCCCCAGACGCGCAGCTACCTCGCTGCGAAGGGGTTCGCGGTCGGGCCGCTGCGCGTCGCGGACTCGAACACCGACATCTTGCCGACCGAGGGCAGCGTCGGCGCCTACAAGCTCGCGAACCTGAAGTCGCTCATCGCGGCCGGCCTCGTCGTCGACTTCGCGTACGGCAACGCGACGACCGACATCTACGCGTACCTCGGCGCCGGCATCCCGGCCGACAAGGCGTGGATCATCGGCGACCACGCCGGCGAGCAGGGCACCAACATCGTGACCGGCGACTGGGCCGCGCGCACCGGCGAGGTTGGCGCGCTGCCGGCCGTGCAGCAGCCGTTCGACTGGTAGCTCCCGCGCTGCCGGCGCGCTAGCGGTTCTGCGGGAAGCCGAGGTCGACGCCGCGGTGGCGCGGATCGGGCCAGCGCGACGTGATGGCCTTCGTGCGGGTGTAGAAGTGCACGCCGTCGCGGCCGTAGATGTGGTGATCGCCGAACAGCGACGCCTTCCAGCCGCCGAACGAGTAGTAGGCCATCGGCACCGGGATCGGGACGTTGATGCCGACCATGCCGACCTCGACCTCGTGCTGGAACTTGCGCGCGGCGCCGCCGTCGTTCGTGAACAGCGCGACGCCGTTGGCGTACGGGTTACTGTTCACGAGCGCGATCGCCTGGTCGTACGTCGCCACGCGCGCCATCGACAGGACCGGCCCGAAGATCTCGTCCTGGTAGATCGTCATCTCGGGCTTCACGTGATCGAACAGGGTCGGCCCGAGGAAGAATCCGCTCGGCCGGCCGGGCACCTGGAGCGCGCGGCCGTCGATGAGGAGCTCGGCGCCCTCGGTGACGCCGCGGTCGACGTAGCCGGCGACCTTGTCGCGGTGCGCCTTCGTGATGAGCGGGCCCATCTCGGAGCCGGCCTCGAGTCCGTCGCCGACCTTGAGCTTGGCGATCCGCTCGCGCATGAGCGGCACGAGCTTGTCCGCGGCGCTGCCGACGGCGACGAGCACCGAGATCGCCATGCAGCGCTCGCCCGCCGAGCCGTAGCCGGCGGACACCGCCGCGTCGGCCGCGAGCTCCATGTCGGCGTCGGGGAGCACGATCATGTGGTTCTTCGCGCCGCCGAGCGCCTGCACGCGCTTGCCGTGGCGCGTGCCGGTCTCGTAGATGTACCGCGCGATCGGCGTCGAGCCGACGAACGAGATCGCGGCGACCTTGGGGTGCTCGAGCAGGCGATCGACACAGACCTTGTCGCCGTGCACCACGTTGAAGACGCCCGGCGGCAGGCCGGCGTCGGCGAGCAGCTGCGCGTTGAAGTTCGCGCACGACGGATCGCGCTCGCTCGGCTTCAGCACGAACGTGTTCCCGCACGCGATCGCGATCGGGTACATCCACATCGGGACCATCGCCGGGAAGTTGAACGGCGTGATGCCCGCGACGACGCCGAGCGGCTGGCGGATCGAGTACGAGTCGACCTCGGTCGACACGTTCTCGGAGTACTCGCCCTTCGCGAGGTCGGCGATGCCGCACGCGAACTCGATCACCTCGAGGCCGCGGTTGACCTCGCCGAGCGCGTCGGCCGTGACCTTGCCGTGCTCGAGCGTGAGCAGCCGCGCGAGCTCGTGCTGATGCTTCTCGACGAGCTGGCGGTACGCGAACAGGATCTTCGTCCGCCGCGCGATCGACACCGAGCGCCACGTCTCTGCTGCGCGCGCGGCCGACTCGACGGCCTGATCGACGACGGCGGGCGTCGCGAACGCGACCTTGGCCTGGACCTCGCCGGTCGCCGGGTTGAACACGTCGCCGTGCCGGACGTCGCCAGCGGCGTCACCTGGGGAAGCCTCGTAGGCCTTGCCGTCGATCCAGTGTCCGATCGTCTTCGTCGCCATGGGCCGATAGCCGTAGCAGGGCGGCGCGGCCCGGAACAACAGGAAAAATTGACTGTTGAACGTCGCTCGCCGACCGTGTTAGCCAGACCGTTCCCGTCCACTCTCTCGCCCGGAGGCCACGTGACCGTCGATCTCTCCATCACCGTCCATGGCATGCAGTTCGACAACCCGTTCCTGCTCGGCTCGGGCCCTCCAGGGACGAATGGCAAGGTGATCGCCCGGTCCTACGACCTCGGCTGGGGCGGCATGGTCTGCAAGACCTTCAGCATCGATGCCTCGAAGGTCATCAACACGGCGCCGCGCTACGCCAAGCTCCGCGGCCACAAGAGCGAAGAGGTGATCGGGTTCCAGAACATCGAGCTCATCAGCGATCGGCCGTACGAGGACTGGATCGACGATCTCAAGCAGCTCAAGAAGAACTACCCGAAGAAGATCCTGATCGCGTCGATCATGGAGGAGTACAACAAGGACGCCTGGCAGCGCATCGTGCGCGAGGTCCAGGACACGGGCGTCGACGGCTTCGAGCTGAACCTGTCGTGCCCGCACGGCCTGCCCGAGCGCAAGATGGGCATGGCGATGGGCGAGAACCCCGACATCGTCGAGGAGGTCACCGGCTGGGTGAAGGAGGTCGCGCGGATCCCGGTGTGGGCGAAGATGACGCCGAACGTCGGCAACCCGACGGTCCCGGCGGGGGCCGCGCTGCGCGGCGGCGCCGACGGCATCTCGATGATCAACACGATCCTCTCGGTGTGCGGCATCGATCTGAAGACCTTGCGCCCGATGCCGACGGTCGAGGGGCACAGCGTGCCCGGCGGCTACTCCGGCCAGGCGGTGCGCCCGATCGCGCTGCGCCAGGTGATGGAGGTCGCGCGCGCGAACCCGGGCGTCGAGATCAGCGGCATCGGCGGCATCGAGACCGGCAACGACGCGGCGCAGTTCTTCCTGATGGGCGCGTCGACGGTGCAGGTGTGCACCGGCGCGATGCTGCGCGGCTACGAGATCATCAGCGAGCTCAAGGACGAGCTCGCGAAGTTCATGACCGACCACAAGTTCGCAAACATCCGCGAGTTCATCGGCAAGAGCCTGCCGTACTTCACGACGCACCACGATCTCGTCGACCGCCAGAAGGCGGCGCGCGACGCCAAGGAGGCCGCGCGCGCGCGCGGCAACCGCGACACCGAGACGTGGAAGGGCGACATCTCGAAGGAGACCAGCACGCTGGTCACGAACTAGCTCAGTGAACGCGTAATCGAGGAGAATCCGCGCCCATGGCACGCAAAGTCACGAGCGGCCTGATCCAGGCCGCAAATCCCATCAACGACGAGTCCCGCTCGGTCGCCGAGATCCAGGCGGCGATGCTCGAGAAGCACATGCCGATGATCCACGACGCCGGCAAGCAGGGCGTCCAGATCCTCTGCCTGCAGGAGATCTTCAACGGGCCGTACTTCTGCCCGGGGCAGGATCGCCGCTGGTACGACGCCGCCGAGCCGGTGCCGGGCCCGACCGTCGAGATGCTCGTGCCGATCGCGCAGAAGTACCAGATGGCGATGGTCGTCCCGGTGTACGAGCGCGAGATGGCCGGCGTCTACTACAACACGGCCGCGGTGATCGACGCTGACGGCACGTACCTCGGCAAGTACCGAAAGACGCACATCCCGCAGACGAGCGGGTTCTGGGAGAAGTACTTCTTCCGGCCGGGCAACCTCGGCTACCCGACGTTCCAGACGCGCTACGCGCGGATCGGCGTGTACATCTGCTACGACCGCCACTTCCCCGAGGGCGCGCGCGCGCTGGGCCTCAACGGCGCCGAGATCGTCTACAACCCGTCGGCGACGGTGGCCGGGCTCTCGCAGTACCTGTGGAAGCTCGAGCAGCCCGCGCACGCGGTCGCCAACGGCTACTTCGTCGGCGCGATCAACCGCGTCGGCACCGAGGCGCCGTGGAACATCGGCAAGTTCTACGGCACGTCGTACTTCGTCGATCCGCGCGGCAACTTCCTGGCGACGGCGAGCGAGGACAAGGACGAGCTGGTGGTGGCCGAGCTCGATCTCGACGTGATCGAGGAGGTCCGCCGCACCTGGCAGTTCTTCCGCGATCGGCGCCCGGACACGTACGGGCCGCTCACCGAGGATCGCTAGGGGCCATGCGCGCGCTCATCAAGGACGGCACCGTCGTCACGGCCTCGGACACGTTCGCGGCCGACGTCTGGATCGAGAACGGCAAGATCGCGGCGCTCGTGGCGCCCGGCACGCAGATCGGGACGGCGGACACGACGATCGACGCCAAGGGCAAGTACGTCATCCCGGGCGGCATCGACTGCCACACGCACATGGATCTGCCGTTTGGTGGCACGACGTCGTCGGACGACTTCGACACCGGCACGGTGGCCGCCGCGCACGGCGGGACGACGACGATCGTCGACTTCGCGATCCAGTCGAAGGGCAGCTCGATGCGCGCCGGCCTCGACACCTGGTTCGGCAAGGCGGAAGGGAAGGCCGCGATCGACTACGGCTTCCACATGATCATGACGGAGGCCAACCCGCAGGCCCTCGATGACATGGCCGCGATGGTCCGCGAGGGCGTGACGTCGTTCAAGATGTTCATGGCCTACCCGGGCGTGTTCCTCGTCGACGATCAGCAGATCTTCCGCGCGATGCAGCGCGCCGGGGAGCTGGGCGCGCTCATCACGATGCACGCCGAGATCGGGCTGCCGATCGACGTGCTCGTGCAGAAGGCGCTCGCCGCCGGCCACACGGCGCCGATCTACCACGCGCTCACGCGCCCCGAGGCGGCCGAGGCGACGGGCACCGAGCGCGCGATCGCGCTCGCCGAGATGGCGGGCGTCCCGGTGTACATGGTGCACCTCTCGGCGCAGCGCGCGCTCGAGCGCGTCATGGAGGCGCGCGACCGCGGCCTGCCCGCGTACGCCGAGACGTGCCCGCAGTACCTGTTCTGCAGCGAGGACGATCTGCGCGGCGAGCCGGGCAACGAGTGGAAGGGGGCGGGCTACGTCTGCACGCCGCCGTTGCGCCCGCGGCACCACCACGATCACCTGTGGCGGGGCCTGCGCAACTACGACCTCCAGGTCGTGGCGACGGATCACTGCCCGTTCTGCATGAAGGATCAGAAGGAGCTCGGCCGGAACGACTTCTCGAAGATCCCGAACGGCATGCCGGGCGTGGAGACGCGGCTGCACCTGCTCTGGGAGGGCGTGCGCGAGGGCAAGATCTCGATGAACCGCTTCGTCGAGATCACGTCGACGGCGCCGGCGAAGATCTTCGGCATGTACGGCAAGAAGGGCTCGCTCGCGGTGGGCGCCGACGCCGACGTGGTCGTGTGGGACCCGAACCGGGAGAAGGTGCTCTCGAAGGAGACGTTGCACATGCGCGTCGACTACTCGCCGTTCGAGGGCAAGCGCGTGATCGGCGCGCCCGCGGCCGTGCTGTCGCGCGGCGAGGTGATCGTCGCAGACGACCAGTGGGTCGGCGGCAAGAAGCAGGGCCGCGGCCAGTTCGTGCGCCGCGGCACGTTCTCGCTGTAGCCGCAGGCGCGCTCGCTGTATTCACTCGCGCCGGTGAGCCCGGGGTAGTATCTGCGATCGGTGCTCGAGGGTACGGTGTTCGCTGGCCGCTATCGCGTGGTGCGAGCCCTGGGAGTCGGCGCCATGGGCGCGGTCTACGAGGTCCTCGACGTCGATACGGAGCGACGGCGCGCGCTGAAGGTGATGCACGCGTACGCGGGCGCTCGGCCGGACGACGGCGAGCGCTGGAAACGAGAGGCCAGGATCGCGGGGCAGCTCGACAGCCGGTTCATCGTCGACGTCCTCGACGTGGGCGTCGAAGCAGCGACCGGGGCGCGGTTCCTCGTAATGGAGCTCCTGCACGGGGAAGACCTGAGCCGGCGGGGCAAGCGGATGGGGCCGCTACCGACTTCCGAGGTCGCCTTGTACCTGCACCAGGCCGCGCTGGCGCTCGATCGGCTGCACCGCGCTGGCATCGTTCACCGCGACCTCAAGCCGGGGAACCTGTTCCGCGAGGAGCGCGAGGGAGAGGCGCCGCGGCTCAAGATCCTGGACCTCGGGGTCGCGATCGAAAGCAGATCCCATGACGCCACCGGTATCGCGGGGACGCCGATGTACATGGCTCCCGAGCAGTTCCGGGGTGACGTCCAGACCGGCGCGGCGGCCGATGTGTTCGCGCTCGGCATGGTTGCCTTCGCGCTGCTGGTCGGCCGGGCGTACTGGGCCGACGAGTGGGAGCGCTGCGGGGACGAGCTCAGCTTCGCACTGGTCGCTGTCCGCGGTCCGACGCAGCCGGCGGTCGCGGAGGCGGCGCGGCACGGCGTCGCGCTCTCCCCGGCGTTCGATGGCTGGTTCGCACGGGCCACCGCGGCCGATCCGCAACGGCGATTCTCGAGCGCCGGGGCCGCCGCGCGAGCTCTCGGCGAGGTGCTCGGCGTGGAGCTGCCGCGCGAGGAGCCGGCGGCCGCGGAGGACGTGCCGCTGGAGGCGTCGCGTGCGAGCCAGGGCGATCCCAGCCTCGCAGCAGCGGAGCTCGGCGAGCGACCGGGGCGCACCGTCACGGCCGCCGAGGTGCTCGCCGACAGCGGTACGGATACACAGGGACCTCCGCACTATCCGCCGCTCGGGCCGCGGCCGCGGTCGCGGCCGACCCGCCGATTCTGGTGGATGCCTGCGGTGATCATCGCAGTGGGGCTCGCGATGAGTCGGGTGTTCTGCGCCGTCGCGCCAGCGCCGCGCTCACCGCTCGGGGCTCCGACCTCGGTGCTCGCGTGCCCGGTCATGGAAGCGTCCGGGGTCGAAGCGCCTGCCGGCTGGCTGGGAGCGGCGGCAGCATCCCTGGTCTGCGAGCGGGCGCGCGTGGTGCTCGGCGGGCGGCCCGAGCGGACACGCGTGCCCGCCGAGCTGCTCTCGCTCCCTAGCGAGCCGACCGATGGCTTTCCCATCGATCCATATGCGGAGCAGGACGCGCGCAAGCGCTCGCTGGAGGCGGCGCGACGTGCAGACGCCTACGTCGACGGCAAGGTCACCAAGGACGCCGCCGGCTATAGCGTGGTCATCTCTCTGTGGAGCGGGGACGGAGAGCTCGTACGGAGGCGGGGCCACGGCCGCGCGCTCTTCGAGGCCGTGCGGGACGCGATGGATCCCCTCATCGCCTGGGGGTTCCTGCCATGGGCCAGCGATCTCGATCCTGCGGTGAGTGACTTCTCGCAGGCACGTGATCCGGCCGCGGCGCTCGTCCTGCTCGATCTCTCGCTGGCCATGGCCCACAACGCCGGCGGGCTCGCAGAGGCGTGCGCTCGGGTCGCAGCGCTCGGCGACCGGGCGGGCGAGCTGGCGGCTGGCGAGCGGTTTCGCTGTGCCCACACGCTGGGGCTGGCGCCGCCCGACGTGCAGCTCGCCCCCCGTCCCACGTCGCCCGGCGGCGTCGCGGCGGGCGCGCGCATCTGGCATGTGGTCCACCGCGGAGACGACCGGCCGCTCGCGGAGGAGGTCCTGCGCCGCTTCGAGGTGGAGCGTTCGGGCTGGGGACGCTCCGCGCTCGCCGCGACGGCATCGTGCCTGTTGCAATCGTCCGATCCGGCGCGCGCCGTGGAGATGGCGCGGCGCGCCGTGCAAGCCACGCCGAAGAACCCGACCGGCGAGTTCTGCGCGCCCTGGGGGCAGCTCGCGGCCGTCACTCACGGCACGACGAGCGCGACGAGCACCGCCCGCGCGATGCAGGCCTGGGCGCCGTGGGATGGCTATGGCTGGCTGCTCGACACGCTCGGTCGGAGCGACGGCGCGACCGCGCTCGCGTATGCGCGCCGCGCCTACGCGCTCTCTCCGCTCGACACGACCGTCGCCGTCACGCTTTCCGACCGGCTGCTCGCGCGGGGGGAGCGCGAGGAGGTGCGGAACATCGCGGTCGCGCTCTCGGCGGGCGGCTACCCCGTCCACCACCTCGCGAGCGAGCAGCTCCGCGTGCGCGTCGAGGCGAGCGAGGCGCGCTTCCGCGCGGCGCTGGATCGGGCGCGGCGCGCCATGCAGATCGGCGCTGGTGATGCCGGCTGGGTTCACGTGCAACGACTGGACCTTGCCTGGCGCGCGCTCGAGCTCACCGAGATCCTGGGTGGCGCGGAGACGGCGGAACTGGCCGAGTTCATCGTCGAGCGGTTCTTCGATCCGGATCCGCCAGCGCTCGACGGCTCTTACCTCGAGGTGCCCTTGCGCATCCCGGCGATCTGCGCTCGCGCCTCCGCGCGCGTCGCCGGCCGATGCTTCGCGCGGTTCCGCGCGCTCCGCGACAGGCTGTCGGGCGGGATCCTGCCCGAGACCGACGCGTTCACCGAGGGGGCAGATCTCTACGCGCGGGGTGACCTCCGCGGCGCGGCGCGCGCGTGGCGTCCGCTGCTCAAGGAGCCGGCGGTCTACGCCGCGCTGATGGGCGACGCGATGGTGACGACCTTCGACCGCACGGGCGAGGCGAACCTCGTCGAGCGACTCGTGGCGGCCGTCCCCGATACCTCGGCGGAGATGCACGGCGCGAACCTCGCGTTCGTGCGCGCGGCGCGGTGGGCGGCAGCCCAGGGGCAGCGAGCCAAGGCGCTGGCCCTGGCCCGCAAAGTGATCGAAGCGTGGTCGGTCGCGGACGAGACGGTGCCTGTCGTGGACGAGATGCGCCGGCTCGCGGCCTCGCTGGAGTGATCGCTCACCAGTCAGTTTCGAGGGAACGCGCTGGGGGGCAGCAGCTTGCAGCTGGTGAGGTCTCGCGCCAAGTCGCACGGATGATTGAGGTATACGGTGATCGGATACGTCCACTGCAAGTGGTTCGGAGTCCCCGCGTTGCATTCAGTGTAGATCGGGTGCGATTCACTGGTTTTCTTTGGGCAGGAATCGCGGCACCGCTCGGGGGCGTTCTCGAAACACCAAGAGTTGGGCTCAGCGCATAGCCGGTCGGTGAAGTGCGCAGCGCCGTCGGTCCAGATCTCACTGTAACAAGCGTACTGGTAACCAACGAGCATGTAGGGCTGAGGGAACTGTAGCGATGAGTAGGGGGAAACTACATTAAAGATGTTGCCGAAGAAAGCGCCCTCGCGGTACCGGAACACCTCCGATTCGCTGCTGGGGTACCACGCCTGACCCGAGGTGATCGTGACGTCCACACCTGCTGGGAGCAAAGTGTTTGGAGTGCTTGGAGTCGGTGGAGGTAGCGGAGCTGTCAGTGGAGGTAGAAGAGTTCTTGGTAAAGGTAGAGGTAGAGGAGCTGCCACTGGAGGCGGTGACGCCAGCATGACCGCGAAATAGGAACGATCCGACAGCGAGATGCCGTTGTGCGGGCATGTAAAAGACACGGGGTTAGTTGAAGCAGCGAACGATTGGATGACCCCCGAATACCACGGAGGGATATCGCCCTGATTGCAGCCGTGTATACCTCTGCACACTCGCACCATGGCCGGGGCAGTGGTCTGGAGCGTCACTATCTGATCTGGTATGCACGAGCCGACGTACCGTCCCTCCCAGCCGCAGTTACGCGTGGGGCCGAGCAGCGATTCCCTCCACGTGCACGGTGTGAAGCTCACGATGGGGGTACCGTTGTCCTCGCGATATTCCTTCACGACGGGCACTCGCGACAAGAGTGGCATGAGAGCGCTCGACTCGCCACGCATGGAGATGACAACCTTTTTCGGGAGTGCGTTTACGCGCGCGAGCACGCAGGACGAAACGATCTCCAGGCATGCCGCGGAGGGGCTATCATAGGCCCAGTTACCAAATGTTCCGGGAGTGGCACCACAGAGGCCGAGCTCTCCGGGCCAGCTCACCGAGCCTTTACCGGGGACGTCGAACTCGAGCCTCATAGCGTCATTGAGGGCGCACGAGACAACGTACTTCATGAGATCGCGCACGTTGTTGTTCGTGAGGATCCAATCTCGATTATCGTTGCTCAGCGTGCTCGGATTCAGCAACCCGCCGTTCTGGATCGCGTGGAGCAGATCCTGCGTGCCCGGGGCGGTAAGCACGTCGCGGCTGATCGCCCAGATGGGCAGACCGTTGCGCGGCAGATCAAGGAGGGATTGCTCCACACTCGCGGTGGTAGCCGGCTCACAGTGGCCGCTTGTTTCGCAGGCCAGCAGATCGTAGGTACCGGACGTGTCGGACGTGCGCTCCAGGATGCATCCCGTGACGCCCACCGCTGCGGAGATGACGACCAAGACACTCATCGGCCATGAAGCACATGCGGTCATGAGTTCGAGTCCTCCTTGCTTGGCGCGGTTCTTCGCCGCATCCCCACGACGAACAAGCACACCGCGTACCACTCCGGCCGATCGGGGGGATGATTGACCGCGACCGCGTTCTCGCTTATGCCCGAGGCGAATGTCCCCGCCGATCGAGGACGACACCCTGTCCGCCACGGATACGGAGAGCGGACCTTCCGATCGGAGCCGTTGTCCTCACCTCTTCCTCGTGCTGGAGAGCCATCGTCCGCTTTTGGCGCCGGTCCGCGTCGCGCTCGATGGGCTCGATGAGGTCGTCCTGGGGCGCGGCTCCGCGCGCGCCATCGAGCACGACCGCGACGGGGGGGTACGTCGCGTCCGCGTACGCCTCGACGACGGATGGCTGTCGACGCGCCACGCGCGCCTGACCCGGGTGCTCCGGCGCTGGGTGCTCGAGGATACGGGCTCGAAGAACGGGTGCTTCGTGGACGGCGTGCGGCGCTCCCAGGCTGAGCTCGCCGATGGTGCGCTCATCGAGCTCGGTCACGCCTTCTTCCTCTACCGCGACGACCTCCCTCACGCGCCGGACGCTCCGCCGGTCGTCGATGCCGGGGCGCTCGCCGCGCCTGCGCAGGCCTTCGTCACCCTGTCACCGCAGCTCGCGCGGACCTTCGAGCGACTCGCCGTGGTCGCCCGCTCGCGGGTCCCCGTGCTTCTCGAGGGCCAGACCGGCACCGGCAAGGAGGTCATCGCCAGGGCGATCCACGACATCTCGCAGCGCGCGGGGCCGTTCGTGGCGGTCAACTGCGGCGCGCTTCCCCGCGACCTCCTCGAGGCGGAGCTGTTCGGTCACCGCAAGGGTGCGTTCTCCGGCGCGACAGAGGAGCGCCCTGGCCTGGTGCGCGCGGCTGACGGCGGTACGCTCCTGCTCGACGAGATCGGCGACCTCCCTGCGCTCTCCCAGGCCGCCCTCCTGCGCGTGCTCCAGGAGCACGAGGTGCGTCCCGTAGGCGGCACTCGCCCGGTGCAAGTCGACCTCCGCGTGGTCGCCGCGACCCACCGCTCGCTCGATGGGATGGTCGATCGAGGTGACTTCAGGGCAGACCTCCTGGCGCGTCTCGCCGGCCATCGGATGGAGCTGCCGCCGCTCAGCGCGCGGCGCGAGGACATGGGGCTGTTGCTCACGGCGCTGATCCGCCGCGCCGATCCGAGCCTCGCGGCGCGCCTTCAGATCCAACCTGCCGCCATGCGAGCGATGCTCCGCTATGGCTGGCCGGCCAACGTGCGCGAGCTCGAGCAGTGTGTAACGAGAGCCCTCTTGCTGGCGCACGAGGGCGGGCGCATCGAGCTCGATCACCTGCCCGAGGCCGTGCGACGTGCACCGGCGGTCCCCGCGGCGGCGCGGCAGGACGACGAAGATGAGAGCCGGCGCAGTGAGCTGGTGACCTTGCTGCGCCAGCACAGCGGGAATGTGACCGCTGTGGCGCGCGCGATGGGCAAGGCCCGGATGCAGATCCAGCGCTGGCTCAAGCGCTACGACATCGACCCTGAGTCTTTCCGGCGCTGACGCACTTCGGTGCGCAACGGCCCCTGATGTCGCACCTGTTGCACCTGTTGCACCTGTTGCACCGGCGAGAATGTCGTCTCTTTCCGGGAGTTTGCGCTGCTCGGCTGCACCTCGAGCCGTATGCGGGACTGTTGCACTATTGCACTGCTAGATGAGCGGACTGTCGCGCGTCGTCCAGGTTGAGCCTGAAAGCAGACCGCGCTCGACCACGTGGGAATGGTCGCAGCGAATGTTCTTCGTGAGCCGGTCGCGCCGGTGATGCATCGAAATTTGATGGTACGCGCGTTGCTGAAGTCCCAGGTACAGCCCACCACAGATGGGTGATCAGTCGACGCGGGGCAGGCCGCGTGCCGTCACGGGATCCTTCTCGGGGCGGCGGTGCAATGGAGGGATGGGACGCCATTGGTGGTGGGCTGTACCCAGCGAAGACCTACAACCGACGCCGCAGGTTGAACGCAATCACCGTCTTCATCGACTTTCACTTTGTCAGCAACGCTGATGAACGCTCAAGTAAACCTCGAGGAGGCTCAAATGCTGATCACTAAATCATTTCTCACGATTGGGAGTGTCTTTGTGGTGCTATTGCTCTCTGGATGTGTGATGTATGGGCAGGAATCTGGAGATGATCTGGAATTTAGTGGCATCGAAAGCGAAATTTCATACAACGGACATGATTATCTTTTTGTTGCCACTCCAAAGACTTGGCAACAGGCGCAAACTTACTGCACGACCTACAATAACAGCAACGGAGGTGGAGGGTATCGTCTCGTAACAATAGAAAGCCCTGGAGAAGAAGCCTTTCTTAATATGAATGAAATCGCTCGAGGATTGGGTAATTGGTGGATTGGATATTCTGACATGGGAATTGAAGGTACTTGGACATGGACTAATAGCGGCACTTCCATGTTTGCGAACTGGTGGCCCAATGAGCCGAATGACTTGAACAATGAGGATTGCGCGGTTGATCGATTCAACGGAGCTGATTCTTGGAATGATGCTTCTTGCAGTCTCGAGAATCCTTTCGTATGTGAGAGAGATGCCAATGCATCTGGGACGGATGGGGTATTCACTTACAGTAGGTCTAACACTAGCTCAGCTACGGTAAATGCTGTTCAGGTAGCGGTTTATCTTAACGCGGGACAGGTGTTTACTGTAGGGACCTGTGGTTTGCCGGGTGCTACGGGATCTGGCGATACTTATCTGCGACTTAGGCGGCCGGGTGGGGTGGAGGAATTTACCAATGATGATTCGGGTTCTCCTTGCGGGCTATTGTCAAATATTTCAATCGTCGCTCCGACGACTGGAAGCTACGTAATTCATGCAGGTTGTTTTGGTAACTCGTCGTGTTCAGGTACAGTGGTCTACAATTATTGAAGTGTCCCCTCGGACCGGTCCTGGAGCAATCGAGCGGCGACGCCGCGACACGACGGGTATGACTCTCATGCTGAATCACACTCGCCGTAACCCGACCTGACACTGGAGTCGGTCCGTGCTGTGGTCGGTCGCCTGTGGAGCGAGAATTCGAGAGCTTCCGTTTGTGAACGAGATCGCAGCGGGTGTGACTCTCCGGCGGTGTCTCTGTCGGGGAGCTGCTGAGCAGCACACGTAGGGCGGGCACGCGCTCGCGCGCGGCCGGATCACGGGGTCGCGGCGAGCGCGTCGGCGAGGATGCTGACGAGGCGATCGATCTCGGGCTTCTCGGTGATGAACGGCGGGGCGCGCTGGATCGTGTCGCCGCCGTAGCGGACGTGGAGGCCCTGCTCGAGGCACTTCATAGCGATCTCGAACGGGCGCTTCGCGGGCTCGCCGTGGACGGCGTCGATCGTGAGGTCAGATCAGAGGCCGGCGACCTCGTAGATCTCGTTAACATCGAGTTCGACTCCGATCGAAGACAGCGGGACCTTGGCTCCGGCCTCGTGGATCGAGTGAGCCCACGCGTCGCCGGCTCGTCGCCACACCTCGACGCGGCGGCGATCCTGCGCGACCAGGACGTACTCACCGAGCGACTGGAGCTGCTGGTAGTAGAGACGCTTTTCGTCGCGATCGTAGCTCTCGGTGCTCTTGCTCAGCACTTCGATGACCACGCGCGGGTTCGTGACGTGCGTCGGCGACTCGGGATCCCGCTCCACGGGGTCACACACGACGGTGACGTCGGCGTATGTCGCGATGCTTGCCTCGAGGATCCGGATCCGGAGATCGGAGGAATAGGCGCGGCAGGGCCCGCCACGCAGCTTCGCCACGAGCAGGGCACTGATCGAGGTCGACAGCGCCGCGTGCTCGACCGTGCCGCCGGCCATGGCGAAGATCTCGCCATCGACGAGCTCGTGTTTGACCGCCGGGCTCAGCTCCTCGACTTCGAGGTAGTCCGTCAACGTGTAGCGACGTCGATGGGCGGGGCTCGGCATGGCTTGATCACTGTAGCCTACGGGGTCGCGGCGAGCGCGTCGGCGATGATGCTGACGGCGCGATCGATCTCGGGCTTCTCGGTGATGAACGGCGGGGCGAACTGGATGGTGTCGCCGCCGTAGCGGACGTAGAGGCCCTGCTCGAGGCACTTCATGGCGATCTCGAACGGACGCTTCGCCGGCTCGCCGGGCAGCGCCTCGATCGTGAGGCCGGCGGCGAGGCCGAAGTTGCGGATGTCAGTGATGTGGCGGTGGCCCTTGAGGCCGTGGACGGAGTTCTCGAAGTAGGGCGCCAGCTCGGCGACGCGCTCGACGGCGCGCTCCTGCACGAGCAGGTCGAGCGCCGCGACGCCGGCCGCACACGCGACGGGGTGCGCCGAGTACGTGTAGCCGTGCGCGAACTCGAGCATGTACTCGGGGCCGCCGGCGGACATGAACGCGTCGTAGATCTCCTGCTTCACGATCACGGCGCCGAGCGGCTGCACGCCGTTCGTGACCTGCTTGGCGACGTTCATGATGTCGGGCACGACGCCGAACGCCTGCGCGCCGGTGAGCGCGCCGGTGCGGCCGAAGCCGGTGATGACCTCGTCGAAGATGAGCAGGATGTTGTGCGCGGTGCACAGCTCGCGCAGCCGCTGCAGGTAGCCAACGGGCGGGATGACCACGCCGGCCGAGCCGGCGAACGGCTCGACGATCACGGCGGCGATGTTCGAGGCGTCGTGCAGCGTGACGAGCCGCAGGAGATCGTCGGCGAGCTCGGCGCCGGTCTGGGGCTGGCCGCGCGTGAACGCCTTCGCCTTGTCGTAGAGCGCGAGCTGCGTGTGGGGCAGGTGATCGGCCTCGAGCGTCTGGCCGTACGCCTTGCGGTTGCCGACGATGCCGCCGACGGAGATCCCGCCGAAGTTGACGCCGTGATAGCCCTTCTCGCGGCCGATCAGGCGCGTCTTCGTGCCCTGGCCCTTCGCGCGCCAGTACGCGCGCGCCATCTTGAGCGATGTGTCAGCCGCCTCGGAGCCCGAGCCGGTGAAGAACACGTAGTCGAGCCCGGGCGGCGTCAGCTCCTTGAGCTTGTTCGCCAGCTCGAACGACGTGGGGTGGCCGAACTGGAACGCCGGCGCGTAGTCGAGCGCGGCGACCTGCCGGCTCACCGCCTCGGTGATCTCGCGCCGCGCGTGCCCGAGCCCGCAGCACCACAGCCCCGACAGCCCGTCGAAGATCTTCTTGCCGCCGGCATCGGTGTAGTACGCGCCCTCGGCGGCGACGAAGATGCGCGGGTGCGCCTTGAACTGCCGGTTCCCGGTGAACGGCATCCAGTGCGCGTCGAGCCAGGCGGCGTCCGTGCGGGTCTGCTTGGGGTCGGAGTGCGTCATGGGATCGCCCGGCACGGTAGCCGGCCGCCCCCCGGCTCCGCAACCGGCAATCTCCGGGGGCGCGGGCGATCAGCCGGGGTTGATGAAGCCGTCGCGGCGGAGGTTGCCGCGCCCGGTCGCCCAGAGCAGGCAGTTGGCCGACGAGCCGGGGACCTCGTAGACGAGGACCTGCCGCTTGCGATCCTCGCCGTCCTTGAGCGAGACGAGGATGTCCAGGTCGCCGTCGCCGTCGGCGTCGGCGATCGTCGGGACGGGCATCGCGCCGCGCCCGCCGAGCGCGATGCGGTGCACGATGTTGCCGCCAGCGTCGAGGACGATCAGGTCGCCGCCCGATGGGCTGTACGTGGCGAACACGAGCTCGGGGCTGCCGTCGCCGGAGAGGTCGCCGACCGCGACGCCGGACGTCCAGACGTTGTCGGAGCTCGTGTACGTGCGGGCCCACATGATCTGGCCGCGCGCGTCGACGGCGTGGATGCGGCCGTCGAAGCCGGCGAACACGAGCTCGGGGCCGGCGCGCTCGGGATCGAGATCCGCGACCGCGACCTCGTTCGTGATCCCGACGATGTTCGAGTCACCGTCCCAGAGGCCGCCGCGGTAGTCGGCGAACCGCGGCGGCGCGATCCACGCGTCGGGCCGCGTACCGTCCTTGCGCGCGACGAACAGGCCGACGCCGCGCTCGCGGTCGCTCTGCGCCACGTTCTGGATCGAGCCGAGCGCGATCAGCTCGGCGATGCCGTCGCCGTCGAGGTCGGCGATCGCCGGCGCGGTGTTGGTGAAGTGCGCCTGCTCGGCGGTGTCCTCGTTGTCGGCGTAGCCCTGCTTCGCGAGCTCGTAGTCGACCATCCACCGGATGCCGGAGAACTTCGTGCGGTCGCGGAAGAACGACGCGGCATCGAACGCGCGGCCGGTGCCGCTGTGCAGCGACATATACGCGTTGTCCTGCGAGGCGAAGATGTCGGCGTGGCCGTCGCCATCGACGTCGCCGAGCGCGAGGTTCTGGTCGTAGCCGCCGGTCACGTAGCACGCGGTGTCGCAGCCCGCGGCGCCGCTGGTGTTGGGCGGAAAGCCGCTCACCACCGAGCCGTTCGTCTGCAGCGCGATGACGATGTCGCGCTGGCCGCCGGCCGACAGCGGCGACGACGTCACGGCCACGAGCTCGAGATCGCCGGTGCCGTCGATGTCGCCGGCGGCGAGCGCCCGCACCTCGTCTCGCCACATGAACGGGAAGCCGGGCAGCATGGCGCCCGAGGCGTCGTACGCGGCGATCTGTCCGCGCGACGCCACCGCCACCTCGAGGCCGGGGCGGCTCGGCACCAGATCGGCGATCACCGGCGGCGCCCAGATGCGGCCGGGCAGCGACGCGCGCCACGCGACGGTGTTGTCGGCGTGAAACACGATCAGCTGCTCGTCGCGCGGGACGACGATCTCGGGGGTGCCGTCATCGTTGAGATCGGCGACGCCCGGCGATCCGAGCCACGCCTCGTGCCAGCGATCCGACAGCGTGTACGCGAGCTGCGGCGCGGCGATCGTGGAGGATCCAGAGGGAGCGGCTTTGCAGGAGGGCGGAGGCAGCGGCCCAGGACCTTCATCCCCAGCATCCCCTCCACAACCGAGCACGAGCGCGCAGAGTGGCGCTAAAGCACAGCAGTACTTCATGGAAGCACCACGATACCGCACTTCAATCGCGTGTCACTTCGCTCGTTTGCGCCACGTGAATCGCACATCGACCCCCTGCTTGGGCCTGGGTACGAACCACGCCCGCCCGCCGTTGCCCTCGACCTGCTTCTTCACGATCGCGAGGCCGATCCCGGGCGTGTCGACAACGTCGCGAGACTGCAACGTCTGAAACACCTCCCAGCACTGCGCCTGGAGCTCGGGTGGGATACCGACGCCGTCGTCGGCGATGCTGATCTCGACCTCCTCGGCGCGCTCGGTCGAGGTGATCCGCACGCCCACATCTGACTTGCCGCTGTGCTGGAGCGCGTTCCCGATCAGGTTGATGAGCACCTGCTGCAGCGCGTACCGATCGGCGAAGAGCGTCGGCATCGCGCCGATGATGAGGATCCGCGACGCCTGCGGCGGGCTCAGCAGATCGATCGTCTCGTGCAGGAGCTCGGTGACGTCGACGCGCTCCGGCTTCTGGCGCGCGCGGCCGACGCGCGCGAGCTCGAGCAGGCCCTGGATCAGCCGATCCATGCGCGCCGCACGGCCGCGCAGCATCGAGATGTGCTCGCGCACCTTCTTCGGCGCGGCGGTCCCGAGATCCTCCTCGATCCAGGTGGCGAGGTTCGAGATGCCGCGCAGGGGCGCGCGCAGATCGTGCGACGCGGCGTACGCGAACTGATCGAGCTCGGCGTTCGTCTTCTCGAGCGCTTCGATCAGGCGCTGCTGGTCCGCGAACAGCGCGGCGTTGTCCATCGCCGTCGCGGCGTGGGCCGCGAGGCCGACGGCGAGGCGCTGCGCGCGGTCGTCGAACACGCCGGGGCGCTCGTCGCTGAGCAGCAGCGCGCCAGTGACGCGGCCGGTGCGCGAGCGCACCGGCACCGCGAGGTAGCTCCGCACCGGGAAGTGGCCGCCGGGCAGCCCGCGGTGCGGCGGGTTCTTGCCGTAGCGCGGATCGGCGGTCACGTCATTGATCCGGATCGCCTCGCGGCTGTTGAACGCCAGGCCGAGCAGCGGCGTCGAGCGCGGCATCGGGAGCTTCGCGAGCTCCTCGCGCGAGATGCCCGACGTCACGACCCGCAGCTCGTCGCCGTCGCCGTCGCCGGTGCCGGCGCGGTAGAACAGCGCGCCGCGCTGGGCGCCGGTGAGCTGCGTCGCGAGCTCGGTGGCGCTTCGCGCGATCGTGTGCGGATCGCGCTCGGCGCCGAGCGTGCGCCCGAGGTCGTAGAGCTTGAGGATCGTCTCGCGCTCCTCGGCGAGCGTGCCGGTCGCGTCGTCCACGCCCGGGCGGCGCGCGTCCTCGTCGCGCGGCGGCTGCTGCGGCTGCGGTTGCGCCGGTGCCTGCGCCTGCGCGCGCGCGAAGCGGACGTACTGGCCGATGTGATCGCCGATCGCGCGCAAGAGGTCGTCGGGCACGTCGCCTGCGGGCACGCCCGCGGGCACGGGGCCGCGCGTGAACAGCTCGATCACGCCGAGCACCTCGGCTCCGGCGGTCACCGCGATGCCGAGGCCGGCGCGGAGCTCGGCGCCGGCGAGCACGCCGAGGCGCGCGGGCTCGGCGCCGCGGGGGTCGTCGAGCCGCACCGGGCCGCGCTCGCGCCACGCGACGCCGGGCAAGCCCACGCCAGCCGCGAAGCGGACGCGGCGCGCCGCCTCGTCCCACGCGCTCGCCGCGATCCCGGCGTCGTCCGCGCACCACGTCGCGCGGCACTCGAGCGCGTCGCCGGCGGGGACCCAGTAGCTGGCGAGCGTCCCGCCGAGCGCGCGGGCGAGCGCGCCGACGAGCTTCGGCATCGCCTCGTCCTCGGGCGTCCCGGCCGGCAGCTCCGCGAGCGCGCGCGTGACGGCGATCTGCGCGCGCGCGCTCCGCTCGAGCGCGTCGGTCGCAGCGCGCAGTCGCGCGAGCTCCACCAAGAGCTCGGTCTCGTCCGAGTCGCCGTCGGTCACCGCTCCGGAATCTAGATCGCGGCGCGCAGGATCGGCGACGGTTCTGGTGCCTGCATTCGAGCGTGCGCGAGCGCCCGCGTGGCGTATGCGCTCAGTTGCACGCGGCGCGTTCGCCGCCAGTAGTCGAACGTGAAGCCGGGCCAGAGCAGGACCTCTCCGTCGGGCGCCAGGTACCAGCTGCTACATCCGGAGGTCCACACAGTGTTCGCGAGCTTGCGGCTCATCTCGGACCCAAACGCTCGCTCGGCCTCCGGACGCACGTCGATCGCGGCCAGGCCGTGACGGTGCATCGTGAGAATCGCGTTCACCGCATAATGTGCTTGCGCCTCGATCATGAAGATCATCGAGTTGTGGCCGAGGCCCGTGTTCGGCCCCATGAGCAGGAACAGGTTCGGGAAGCCAGAGACGTTGATGCCGAGGTAGTTGCGCACGGACTCGCGCCACACCGCGTTGAGCTCGCGGCCGCCTGTACCGCGGATCTCGACGGAGGCCAGGTAGTCCGCGACGCGGAACCCGGTGCCGAAGATGATCGTGTCGACCTCGCGCAGCCGCCCGTCGGCGGTGCGGATGCCGGCGGGCTCGACGGCGTCGATCGCGTCCGTGACGAGCTCCACGTTGGGCCGCGCGAGCGCGGGGTAGTAGTCGTTGGAGATCAGCACGCGCTTGCAGCCGAGCCGGTAGCTCGGCGTGAGCCGGCGGCGCAGGTCCGGATCAGGGACGGCCTGCTCGAGGTGCGCGTGCACGAGCCGCTCGGCGAGGCGGTTGATCTTGGGCGCGAACGCAAAGCCGAGCACGCGGCTCTCCATCAGCCAGTAGAGGCCGGTGCGCCGCAGCCAGTGGGCGCCGGGCACGTGCTCGAGGAGCCAGCGCTCGCGCTCGGCGATCGGTCGATCGGGCTTGGGCATGATCCACGGCGGCGTGCGCTGGAAGACGTGGAGCTGGGCGACGCGCGGCGCGATCTGCGGCACGAACTGGATCGCGCTCGCGCCGGTGCCGATCACGGCGACCCGGCGGCCGGCGAGCTCGTGCGCGTGATCCCAGCGGGCGGAGTGGAACGTCTTGCCGCCGAACGAGGACAGGCCGCGCAGCTCGGGGAGCGCGGGGAGGTGGAGCGCGCCGTTGCCGAGGATCAGCGCGCGCGCGACGAAGCGATCGCCGGCCTGCGTCTCCACGGTCCAGGTGGCGCGCGCCTCGTCGTACGCGGCGCGCACCACGCGGGCGCCGAAGCGGAGGTGCGCGCGCAGGCCGTACTTGTCGGCGCAGCGCTCGAGGTACGCGAGGATCTCGGGCTGCCCGCCGTAGGCGCGCGACCAGCGCGGGTTCGGCTCGAACGAGTACGAGTACAGGTGCGAGGGGATGTCGCACGCGGCGCCGGGATACGAGTTGGCGCGCCAGGTGCCGCCGACGCCGTCGGCCTGCTCGAGGATCACGAACTGCTGGATGCCGGCGCGCCGGAGCTGGATGCCGGCGCACAGGCCCGAGAACCCGGCTCCGACGATGACGGCGGCGAGCTCAGCCATGCGCCGGAAGCTAGCGCGCTATTGACTTGCGGTCAATAGCGGGTCGGGCGGCGCGCTCCCGCGCGCGTTCGCGTTTGGCCGATCACGTCACGCCGAGAGCTGCCGCAGCGCGGCGTCGACCTCGTCGAGCTCCCAGAGCCGGCGCTCGATCTCCCGCTCGAGCTCGGGCTCGAGTGTGGGGCAGGCCACGCGCTGCGCCACGAGCCGCACGAGCTCGTCGACGGCATCGATCTCGTCTGCGAGCCGGTCGATGCGCGCCAGGCACTCGTCGCGGTGCTTCATCCGGCGCGTCAGGATCTCCCGGCGGCGCTTGGAGCGCGACGCCTCGTTGATCGAGATCGAGAGCGAGTGCGGCAGCTCGTGGCTCCCGGCGATCCGGACGGCGTCGAGGCAGCGCTGGTGGTGCAGCGCGAGCCGCACGAAGTGATCGAGCAGGTCCTGCAGCTCGAAGCGCTCGGCCTCCGAGGCGTCGAAGCGCTCGACCTGCTCGACGAGATCGCGGAGCTCGATGTACTGCTGCTGCCGGACCGGCCCGGCCGGCCGCAGCTGCCGCAGGCGGTCCGCCTCGCGCCGGCAGCGCTCCCGCAGCGCGGCCTGCGCGTCCAGGTGGCGGCGCACGGCCGGGTGCCTCGAGAGGAGCGCCGAGAGCCCGAGCACCGTGATCAGCGCCATCACCGCGCCGTACATCCCCGCGAACCCGAGGCCGGCGCATGCCGCGAACACCGCGGTCGCCACGCAGAGCGGGCTGCCGACCGCGCCACCAGCATATTGCAGGCCAGAGCTCCGCTCCATGAGGGCGGGCGGCGGAGCGAGGACCAGGCCTGGCGGCCCGTGCTGCATGTGGGGGGCGAGGCGGGGCTGCATGAGGGTTGCCCGTACAACCCTCGTGCCACCAAACGGCTAAATGACCGACATCAGTTCGCGCGGGCTCAGCTGGTCGCCACCGCCACACCGTGACGCATCGGCCGGGCGGCCATCCCCCGAGCGTTCGTGACCAGATAGACTCGACGGCCCATGAGGCCCCCGGCGCTCGCCGCGTGCGTGCTCGTCGTCTGCGCTGGCGTGGCCCGGGCCGACGGGCTCTCGCCCGCAGATCTTGCGCGCAAAAATGAGGGCAGCCACCTCACGGGCGTGCCGCTCGTCGCGTACAGCGTGGACTTCGGCTTCGGCGTCGGCGTGCGCGGCTACTACTTCTGGAACGGGCGTCGCGACGACGCACGCTTTGCGTACACGCCGTACCTCCACCGGATCTTCCTCCAGACCTTTGCGACGACGGGCGGCGCGCAGTTCCACTGGCTCGACTACGACGCGCCGGAGATCTTCGAGAGCCCGTACCGGATCCGCAGCTCGCTCCTGATCGCGCGCAACACCGATGCGGCCTACTACGGATTCGGGGACGCGGGGCGCACGCTGCGCTTCCCGGGCTCACCCGACGGGTTCCGCAGCTACGACGACTACCGCGCCGCGCTGCGCCGCGTCGACGAGAGCACCGGCGAGGCCTACACGAAGTACAACGCGCTCGACGCGCTCCGGCCGGTCTTCCTCCTTGGGGTGGAGCGCTCGTTCTTCGGCAAGCGCCTGCGCGTGCTCGGCGGCATCGGCGCCGCGTACGTGCGGATCGGCGACTACACGGGCACGCGGGTCGACGCTGTCGACGCGGCGGGCGCGGAGGTCCGGGCGGTGCAGGCCAAGACGAAGCTGCAAGAGGACTGCGACGCGGGGCTGATCTACGGGTGCGACGGCGGCCGCGATCACTTCCTGCGCCTGGCGATCGCGTTCGACACGCGCGACTTCGAGCCAGATCCAAACCGCGGCGTGTTCGCCGACCTCGAGCTGGACACGGCCACCGTCGCGCTCGGCGGCGAGTACACGTACGCCAAGGCGCTGGGCGCGGTGCGCGGGTGGTGGAGCCCGTTCCCCGAGCACGCGGACCTGGTGCTCGCCGGGCGCGTGCTCGCGCAGTGGCAGAGCCGCAAGACGCCGTTCTTCGCGATGCCGATCATGCCGTTCACCGAGGACCCGCGGTACGGGATGGGCGGCCACCGCACGATGCGCGGCTTCCGGCAGGATCGCTTCATCGGGAACTTCGAGGCGCTCGCGAACGCGGAGATCCGCTGGACGTTCGCGCGCATGACGGTCAAGCGACAGAAGTTCGCGTTCATCGCCGCGCCGTTCTTCGACTACGGCCGCGCGTTCGATCGGATCTCCGAGGCCACGTTCCGCAGCTGGCTGCCGTCGTACGGCGGCGCGTTTCGCGTGTCGTGGAACCTGTCGACGATCGGGACGTTCGAGTACGGGATCAGCCGCGAGGGCACCGGGTTCTACGCGAATTTCGGACACATGTTCTGATGCGCGATCCGGTCGTCCGCTGGACGCCTGCCGAGGCGTGGCTGATGGCCGAGCTGGCGCGGCGCGCGATCGTCGTTGTGCAGGGCGGTGGACCGCCGCTGCGCGTGCCGGAGCTCGACGTCGAGATCCAGGCGTCTGACGCGCAGATCGCGCTCGAGCTCCGGCTGCCGGCGGGGCGCGTGGCGATCGCGCTCCGGCCGGAGCGGCCTTCGGGGCACCCCTGGCGCGACGGCTGGCTGCTCGTGCTCGTGCGCGGCGCTGAGCGGTGGACGCTCGCGCCGGGCGGGCCGCCGATCGAGCTGCTTGAGGCGGGCGCGGCGCCGGTGCGCGTCGAGCTCATGGTGCAGCGACGCGTGCTGTTCGGCGTCCTCGGCGTGCCCGGGGCGGCGGAGGCGGCGGAGGCGGCGGAGGCGGCGGAGGCGGCGGAGGCGGCGGAGGCGGCGGAGGAAGCGAGAGAGCCGGTGCCGCTCGTCGACGCGGCGTTCCACCGCTACACGCGGCAGTCGACGGTGGCGGCGGGCGCGGACGCGGGCGGCGGGGCAGGCGCGGGCGGCGCGGGCGGCGCAGGCGGCGCGGGCGGCGCCGTGGGCGCGGATGGGTCGCCGGAGCCGCCGGTGCCGCCGGTGCCGCTCGGGCTGTTGCCGCCGTGGATGGCGCCGACGGAGGCGGAGCCGGAGCCGTGGTGGGAGATCGATCTGGGGCGGGCGGTGTGCATCGTCCGGATCCGGATCGATCTCGGATCGGTGCCGCCGGGGACGCGCATCGTGTGCCGCGCGTTCGGCTTCGGGCGGCCGTCGGGCGAGATGTGGCCCGACAGCGTGCTCGAGACGGTGGCCGAGGCGGGGGCGCCGCCGCGGCTCGTCGTCGAGGAGACGGTGGTGGCGCGGTACGTGCGCGTCTCGCTCGTGGCCACGCCGGGCGCGCGCGTCTCGCTCGCCGTCCTGGCGGCCGAGGTGCTCGCCGCCGAGCTGTACGGAGACACGCTGCTCGGGACGATGCGGCGCGCGTTCGCGCTGTTCGCCGAGCGGCCGCTCTGCCTCGCGCGCGATGGCGACGAGGGGCCGTACCGGCCGCGCATTACGTACGCCGAGATGTGGTCGCGCGCGGGGGCGCTCGCGCGCGGGCTCGCGCGGCGCGCCGAGGTGGCGGGCGCGCGCCTCGTGCTCGGCGTCATGCTGCGCAACCGGCCGGAGTGGATCGCGGCGGAGCTCGCGGCGCTGATCCGCGGTCACCTCGTGGTCGCGATGTCGCCCGACGACACCGACGATCGGCTCGCCGAGGTGCTCGCGCGCGCGGCGCCGGGCTGCGTGATCTGCGAGGCGGCGGACGCCGCGCGGCTCCTGCGACTCGCGGCGTCGGCGCGCCTGATCGTCGCGTGCGACGGGGGCGGCGAGGGAGGCGCGGGCGGCGCGGGCGGCGGGGGCGACGGCGGCCGGCTCGTCGGCTTCGACGCGCTCGTCGCGGAGGGCGCAGCGGAGGCCGCGCCGCCGCCCGCGCCGCGCTCGGAGGACGATCGGTACGCCGTGCTGTTCACGAGCGGCTCGACGGGGGCGCCGAAGGGCGCGGTGCGGACCTACCGCACGTTCCACACGATGATCCAGAGCTACGCGATCGCGCACTCGCCGCGCCACCTCTCGTTCCAGCCGCTGTCGCACCTGAGCGAGCGGATGTACCTGCCGGCCCTGCTCGTGCATGGCGGCTGCGTCGCGTTCTCGCGCGGCGGCGCGCGGCTGCTCGACGAGCTGCGCGCGCTCGAGCCGTCGACGGTGGGCTCCGTCCCGCGGCTGTACGAGGTCTTGTACGCGGCCCACCAGCGGCGCGTGCAGGCGGCCGACGTACGTGAAGGCGCCCGCGAGGATGCGCGTCAGGACGCTCGCAAGGATGTGCGTCAGGACGTCCACGCGGATGCGCGCGAGGATGCCGTCGAGGCGTCGCTGGCGGAGGCGCGCCGCGCGTTCGGCGGCCGCCTGCTCGCGGTCTCGGTCGGTAGCGCGCCCGTCGGCCCCGAGGTACTCGCGTTCATGCGGCGCTGCTTCGCGGACATCTGGGTCAGCGAGGGCTACGGCAGCACCGAGGTCGGATCGATCGCGTTCGACGGCGTGGTCTTGCCGCACGTCGAGGTGAGGCTCGTGCCGGCGGTGGACGCGCCGCCGCCGGAGCCGGGCGCGCCCGAGCGCGGCGAGATCTTCGTCCGCACGCCGCACACGATCGCCGGCTACCTCGGCGATCCCGAGGCCACGGCCGCGGCGATCGACGCCGACGGCTTCTTCGCCACCGGCGACCTCGGCGAGCGCGGCGCCGATGGCCGCGTGCGCGTGATCGGCCGCGTGCGCAACACGATCAAGCTGGCGCAGGGCGAGTTCGTCTCGCTCGAGCGCGTCGAGGTGACGCTCGGCGGCGCGGTGATCGCCGATCGCGTCTTCGTGCACGCGGCGCACGGCGCGCCGGGCCTCGCGGCGCTGGTCGTGCCGCAGGCCGACGCGCTCGCACGGCTCGTCGGTGCGGCCGCCGGGGACGCGCCGCTCGCGGAGCTGATCGCGCGGCCTGACGCGGCGGCGCGGGTGCTCGGCGAGCTGCGCGCGCACGGCCTCGCGGCGGGCCTCCTGCCGTACGAGCTGCCGCGCGCGGTGCTGCTCGAGGCGGCGCCGTTCACCGTCGAGGCCGGCCTGCTCACGGCGAGCGGCAAGCTGGCGCGCGGCGCGCTCGCGGCCCGCTACGGCGCGCGGCTGGCGGCGCTCGTGGCCGACGCGGGCGCGGCCGCAGCGCCCGGCGCGCCCGCCCCCTCACCGCCAGCGGCCACGGCCGGCGCGCCCACCTCCTCACCGCCAGCGGCCGCGGGGGGCGCGCCCGCCGCGCTCGATCGGATCGTCCGGATCGCGAGCGGCGTCGCCGGCCGCGCGATCGATCCGCGCGAGCCGCTCGGCACCGGCGTCGGTGTCGACTCGCTCGCCGCGGCCGAGATCCTCGAGGCGCTGAGCCGCGAGCTTTGCCGTGACGTCCCGCTGTCATGGTGGTTCGAGGCCCAGAGCCTCGCCGACCTCGCGGCACGGCTCGCGCGCCCCGACGCCGCGCCCGGCGCTGGCGCGTCCGCGGCGCGCGAGCAGGCGCTGGCAGACCTGGCCCTGGCGCCGCGGCTCGGGACCTTGCCCGCGGTGCGGCCGATCCGGACCGTGCTGCTCACCGGCGCGACCGGATTCCTCGGCGCGCACCTCGTCGAGAGCTTGCGCGGGCGCGGCCTCGAGGTCGTCTGCCTCGTGCGCGCCGCCGACGCGGACGCCGCGCGGGCCCGCCTCGCGCGCGCGCTCGCCGAGCGCCGCGTCCCCGAGCCGGGCGGCGTCCGCGCGATCGCCGGCGATCTCGCCGCCCCGGACCTCGGCGGGCTCGCCGCGCGCGCGGCGGGCGACGCCCTCGAGACCGTCGACGCCATCGTCCACGCCGGGGCGGCGGTGAGCTGGCTCGCCTCCTACCCGGCGCTCCGCGGGCCCAACGTCCTCGGCACGCTCGCGCTGCTCGAGCTCGCCGCGGCGCGCGGCATCCCGCTGCACCACGTCTCGACGATCAGCACGGCGCCGCCCGATGGCGACGAGGACAGCCGGCTCGGCTGGCCCGCCGCGCTCGCCGCGACGCCGTACGCGCTGTCGAAGTGGATCGCCGAGGAGCACGTGCGCCGCGCCGCCGCAGCCGGCGTGCCGGCGGCGATCTACCGCCCGGCGATGATCGCCGCGCACACCGCGCGCGGGGTCGGCAACCGCGACGACTTCTTGACCCGCTACCTCGCCGGCTGCCTCGAGCTCGGCCGCTACATCGACGACGACACCGCGGTGATCGACATGACGCCCGTCGACTTCGTCGCCGCCGCCATCGCCGCGCTCGTCGTCGCGCACCCGCGCGACGGCGGCGTGCACCACCTCGCGAACGCCGACCAGTCGCTGACGTACGCCGCGCTCGGGCGCGCGATGGCCGCCGCGGGCGCCAGGGTCCGCCCGGCGCCGTACGCCGAGTTTCGCACCGCGGTGCTCGCCGATCGCGCGTGCCGGCTGCACGCGCTCGCCGCGTTCTTCCCCGAGGTCTTCTCGCTCGGCATGGGGCCGTGGCCGTGCGGCCGCACCACCGCGGCGCTCGCCGCGCTCGGCGTCGCGCGCCCGCGCATCGACGAGCCGATCATCGCGCGCTATGTCGCCGGGCTCGGGGCCGGGCTCGGGGCCTGATGCCGCGCGCCGAGAATCGTGTCGAGGTGCTCGCGCGCGCGCGGGCCGCGCTCCGCGCGCCGGGCGCGCCGGGCGCGCCGAGCGAGGGTCATGCCGCGGAGCCCGGCGATAGCGCGCCGATCCTCGCCCGCGGCCGCGGCGACGCCCGCGGCGTGCCGGTGACCTGGACGCGCGCGTACGACGGCGCGGGGCGCGTGGTCGACACCGCCGTGGGCGCGCTCGGCCACGCGAGCGGCTTCGACGGCGAGCGCGGCTGGCGCGTCGACGAGACCGGCATGCTCGGGCCGCTCGAGCTGGGCGATCTCGAGGAGCTGATCGTGGTGACGGCGGTCTTCTCCGGGGCGTGGTGCCGCGAGGGCGGACCCGTCACCGTCCTGGACGCGGTCATCCCCGACAGCGCGCGGGTGTGGCTCTCGCTCCGCGCGGCAGGCGGCCTGCGCCGCTTCCGGCTCGCCGTCGATGCGCGCACCGGCCTCGCCTCGCGCCTCGAGCGCGCGGGCCGCGACGACGCCGCGCTCGAGCTCGGCGACTACCGCCCGGGCCCGTCGGGCCTCGTGCCCCACCTCCTCGTGTGGCGCGAGGGCTGGCTCACCGACACGCTGCGCGTCGAGGCGCTCGGTCCGGCGCCCGGACCCGTGGACTTTGGCCCCGCGAGCGCGGCGCCCGCGGACACGGCGTTCGACCTCGCCGCCGCGCTCGAGCAGCGCTCCTCGCGCACCCGCCTGCCGCTCGTCCGCGCTTCGATCGACGGCCACGACGCGGGCTGGTTCGCGCTCGACACCGGCGCGAGCGCGTGCGCGATCGAGGCTGCCGTCGCCGCGCGGCTGGGCCTGCCCGAGCTCGGCCGGCGCTTCGTCCGGACGGCGGACGGTGCCGCCGGCGCGCCCTACCGCCGCGCTGGCGCGCTCCGGGTCGGCGCCGCCACGCTCCGCGCGCCGCTCCTCCTCGAGCTCGAGCTCCAGCCGTTCGCCCGCGCCGCTGGCATCGCGCTCGGCGGCGTGCTCGGCTACGACCTGTTCATGCGCGCCGTCGTCGAGCTGGGCGGCCCATCCGGCATCGCGATCGCGCCGCCCGGCGCGGCCGCGGGCGAGGCCGGCGACGACTGGCTGCCGCTCCGGTTCGAGGACGGCCTGCCCGTGGTCGCCGCGCGCTACCCCGGCCCCGACGGCCCGCGCGAGGGGCTGTTCGCGATCGACACCGGCAGCGCGATCGCCGTGACGATCACCGCTGGCGCCGCGCCGTCGTTCGCGCTGCGCGGCGGCGCGCGCGCGGCGCTGCGCGGGGCCGGCGGCGCGGTGTCCGCGACGGCCGCGTCGCTCCCGTGGCTCGAATTCGCCGGCCATCGGCTCGAGGACGTCTCCGTCCTCGCTGCGCGGCCCGGCGCGGGCGCGCTCGGCGAGCCGGAGCCCGCCGCGGTCGTCGGGCTCATCGGCATGGGCCTGCTCCGCCACTTCGCGGTCACGTTCGACTACCCGCGCCGCCGCCTCCGGGCGCGCCCGCTCACGGCAGATACGGCAGGATCTTCGCGCGGAGCGGGACGGGCGCCGCGCCCAGGGCCGCGCTGAGCCGCGCCGCGATCGCGGTCGCCCGCGCGGCGCCGACGAGAGGCCCGCCGCCGGGCGCGCCGCCGCCGGGCTCTCCGGCCGCGCGTACCACGACGCCGACGAGCCGGCCGCCCTCGTCGAACACGCCGCCGCCGAGCATGCCGGGTACCGCGCGCGCGGCGATCGCGAGCTGGGCGCGCGGATCGTAGCCGTGGCGCCGCGCCGCGTCGTCGTCGAGCACCGGCCCGACGCTCGCGACGAGCTCGCCGCCCTCGGCGTCGGAGAACCCCAGGATGAGCGCCGCGGTGCCGGGCCGCACATCGACGAACGGCGCGCGCGCGGCCGCGAGCCCGCGCGGATCGTCGAGCGCCGCGGGCTGCCCGAGCGTCGCGAGCGTCACGTCGTCCGTGCCGAACAGGCCGAGCGCCGGGAGCCGCGCCGGTCCGCCCGGCACCGCGCCGCCCGCGAGCCGCGCCGGCGCGCCGACCCGGAACGCGAGCGGCGGCTCCCGCGCCGGGTCCGCCAGCCAGGCGCCGCCCTCGAGCCGGGCGGTGCCGGCGCCCTCGGCGGCCGGGAGCCCCGCGCACGGCCGGCACGTCGCGAGGAGCCCAGTGCCGCGCGCGGCCGCGGCCGACACGATCGTCCCGCTGGCGCCGCCACCCACGCGCACGAGCCGGCCGTACGCCGCCTGGATCCGCGCATGGCACGGGTGCGCTGGATCGGTCAGGACCCGCGACACGCGGATCGCGGTTTCGGCAGTACACGCCGATCCGGCCGCCGACCCGGCTGCCCCCGCCGACCCGGCCGACCCCGCCGATCCGGCCGCTGTCCCCTCTGCCGCTGACCCGGCCTCCCCCGACCCGATCGCCGCTCCCACCGCGCGCGCCGATCCCGTTCCCGATCCCGTTCCCGCCGCCGGCTTCGACGGCGCGTCGCACGTACACCCCGCGAGCGCGGGGACGAGCGCGAGGACAAAGGGCCGCATGGCTGCGAACATAGCGAAATCAGACCGCGCGGCCGAGCCTCGGTGACGGAACGGCGCGCGTCCCCGCACAGACCGGGAGCGAGGACCAACGTTTGCCAGCTCTTCCCCACAATGCTCAGAATTCTGACGTTGCCCACCGCCCCGAACGCGAACATCATCGTTCGCACCGCGCCAACCGCCTGCCGTACCACGGTTTCGCGCAGGAACGCCCATTGCAGTCAGGTGCCGCCGTGCGATATCGCGACCTCCGCCGCATCCTCCAGCAGATCGTGATCGCCGGTCTCCCGGCGACCACTGCGGGGTGCGTCGAGGCGGTGATCGACACCGACTGCATCGACACGGTGGATCGCACGTTCCACCTCGAGACCCCGGCGGATCCGCCGCTCGAGCTCAAGATCAACCGCTGCCGCGTCGACGTCGACGCTTGCAACGATCTCTGCGCCGAGACCTTGGAGCGCAACAACATCCTGCACACGCCGACGAGCTGCACCGTCGACTTCATGGGCGAGGCGAACCTCGACGTCAACGTCTCGTACGAGACCAGCTCCGGCGAAGATGGCTGCCCGATCGAGGGCCGCCGGCCCGCCGGGCTCGTCGAGCCGGGGCGGCCCGCCGCGCAGAGCGCTGCCGGCGCGTGGCTCGCGCGTGCGGCCTGGCTCGAGGCGGCGTCGATCCACGCGTTCGTCCGGCTCGCCGGCGAGCTCGAGCAGCACGGCGCCCCGCCCGCGCTGGTGCGCTGGGCGCTCCTGTCCGCGCGCGAGGAGGTCCGCCACGCGGCCGCGATGGCGCGGCTCGCCGCCTGCTACGGCGGGCGCCCGCCCGTGCCGGAGGTGGCGCCCCAGGCGCCGCGCTCGCTCGAGGCGCTCGCGATCGAGAACGCCGTCGAGGGCTGCGTCCGCGAGACGTGGGGCGCGGTGCTCGCCGAGTGGCAGGCGCGCGCCGCGGGCGATCCCCGGGTCCGCGCGACGTTCGCCGCGATCGCCCGCGACGAGGCGCGCCACGCCGCGCTCGCGTGGGCGATCGATCGGTGGGCGCGCACCCAGCTCGATGCTGTTTCCTGCGCTCGTGTCGACGCGGCCCACCAGGCCGCGGCGACAGAGCTCGCCTCCGCCACCGACCTCTCGTCGGCTGTGCTGGGGCTGCCCGATGGACCGCAGGCGCGCGGCCTGTACGCGCGTGCCTTGGATTCGATCTTCTCGAGGAATGGAGGACGCACGTGTCACGCATGATGAAGACGGCGCTGCTGCTACTCACCGCGATCGGCTGCACCCCCGGTGACGATCCGACGGAGAACCCGCCGCCACCGCCGTGGGGCGTGCCGATCAGCGGCGGTAACCTGGTGGTCACCCGTGACGGTGCGGCGGTCATCGCGGATGCCGATCGCGATCGCATCCTGATGATCGATCTGGCCACGCAGGGCGTCCTTGGCGAGGTCGCGGTCCCGGGCGACGAGCCGGGCCGCGTCCTCGAGGACGGCTCGGGTCGGGTCCACGTCGCGCTGCGCCGCGGCGGCGCCCTCCTCACGTTCACGAACGGGCGGAGCAGCGAGATGCTGGCCCGCCGGCAGATCTGCGCCGAGCCGCGCGGCATCGCGTGGGAGCAGGCGACCGATCTCGTGCACGTCGCGTGCGCGGGCGGTGAGCTGGTGAGCCTCCCCGCCGGGGGCGGCGCGGCGGTCCGCACGCTGCGCCTCGACCGCGATCTCCGCGACGTCATCGTGTCGGGCAACCGGCTCGTCGTCACGCAGTTCCGCTCGTCGCAGCTGATGACGATCGACGCGACGGGCTCCGTCCTGGCGCGCACCGCGCCGCCGACCGTGCAGCGCTTCGGCGCCACGGACTTCGATGACTTCGGCAGCTCCGGCCTCGTCGACGCGGTCCCCGCCGTCGCGTGGCGGACGATCGCGTTGCCGAACAACCGCCTCCTCGTCTCGCACCAGCGCCAGGTCAAGGGCAAGCTCAAGGTCGAGGAGGGCGGCTACGGTGGCGGGTGCGGCGGCAAGGGCCCCGTCGAGAGCGCGCTCACCATCGTCGAGGCGGGTCTCCCGCCGGCGGCCGTGGTGCCGTTCGTGCAGGGTGCGCTGCCGGTCGACCTCGCCGTGAGCCCGAACGGCCAGCTGGTCGCGGTGGCGACGGCCGGCGACAACATGGTGCGCACCGCCACGGTCGGCACGCTCAACAGCCGCGACGACGACAAGTGTGGCCCCGGCCCGCGCGGCCCGAACGGCCCGGGCGGCGAGGACGACGACGGCGACGATCTCGGCACGCCGACGTCCATCGCGTTCACGGCGAGCAACGACCTCGTCATCTACTACCCCGAGTCGCCCGCGCTCGTCGTGCGCAAGGTCACCACCGGCGGCGGCGCCAGCAGCACGATCCCGCTGCCCGGCACGTTCGGCTACGACGCCGGTCGCTCGCTGTTCCACGGCCAGACGGCGATCGGCCTCGCGTGCGCCTCGTGCCACCCGGAGGGCCGCGACGACGGCGCGGTCTGGACGTTCGAGGGCTTCGGGACCCGCCGCACGCAGAGCCTCGCGGGCAACATCCTCGCGCGCGGCCCGTACCACTGGGTCGGCGACATGGATGACCTCGGCGTCCTCATGGACGACGTGTTCGCCAACCGCATGGCGGGCGGCGAGGTCACGCGCAGCCAGCGGGTGTCGCTCGGCCCGTGGCTCGATCGCGTCCCGACGCCGGCCCCGGTCGCCACGACCAACCTCGCCGCCGTCGAGCGCGGCCGCGAGCTGTTCAACGCGACGGGCTGCGCGACCTGCCACAGCGGCACGCTGTTCACCAACAACCGGCTCGTGGACGTCGGCACCGGCGGCAAGTTCAAGGTGCCGAGCCTGCTCGGCATCGCGGCGCGCGCGCCGTTCATGCACACCGGCTGCGCGGGGACGCTGCGCGACCGGTTCACCTCGTGCGGCGGCGGTGACGCGCACGGCGTGACGTCGGCGATGGCGCCGGCGCAGATCGACGATATGGTCGCGTACCTCGAGTCGCTCTGAGCCCGGGCCGGCGATCCGGCAGCGACGCGGCGGCGGCGGCGGTCAGCCGCCGCGCGTCGGTTTCGGGCCCGGGAGCGCGGGCACCTTCGGAGCCGCGGGCGGGCTTTCGGCCCCGGCCCCGGCCTCGGCCGGCGCCGCGGTAGCGGCCCGCACCGAGGTAGCGGCCCGCGCAGGCGGCTTGCCCGCCGCGTGCGCCTTGGCGGCCACGGCCGCTTTGGCCGCCGCAGGCGGCTCGACCACCGGCATCGCCTGCGTCGTGCGCGGCGGCGCGGGCGTGGCGTTCGACCAGCCCTCGACGCGGGCGCGCACGGCGAGCACCTCCTCGGTGATGCTCGCCCAGATGAGCTCGAGCGTGCGGTTCCCGTCCTGCCCCGGCGCGGCCGGCTCGCGCTCGATCAGGCGGACGCAGCTGCCGAGGTCGCCGACCACGACGAACGCGATGCGATCGGCAGCGCGCTCGGTCGCGGCGAGCCAGGTCGTCGCGGCCGTGAGCGGGTGCACGCCGCGCTCGCGCAGGCGCGTGCCCAGCGCGGCCACCTGATCGAGCTCCACCGGGTGCAGCGACGTCGACAGCCAGCGCGCCGCGTGCGTGCCCGAGGCGCCGGTCACCGCCGTCGCCAGCTCGATGATCTGCGCGAGCTCGCCGGCGCGCGGGCAGAGCAGGCGCGCGACGCGATCGTTGCGCAGGTCGGCCAGCTGCCGGGCCAGCACGAACGCGAGCTCGTGCGGCTCGATCTGGCGATCCAGCGCCGGCCGCCCGATCACGACCACCGGCACCAGGACGCCGTTGCGCACGCGCATCGCGACCGTGCACGCCGCGAGCACGTCGCGATCGATGTACACCGGCGGGCACGAGATGCCGAACGCCTTCGCGACGCGATCGAGCACGTCGCGGATCGGCGCCGGCACGTCGGCCTCGCGCGCCGGCAGGCCCTGCGGCGGGCGCATCCGCGCGCGCTCGGCGGCGAACGCCGGCGCGACCAGCGCGAACAGCGCCGAGAGCTGGACGTCGACGCCGATCCGCGACAGCGCGAGCCAATCCTCGTTACCGAGGGCGCGCGCGTGCGCCTCGCGGCCCGGCCTGCCGGCCTCTCCGGTCGGCTCGCCGAACAGCGAGTCGATGCGCTCGGCCAGCCGCGGCTCGGCCGTGCCGGCGAGGGCGGCGATCGCGTCGCCGACCGCGCGCGCCTTCTCGGGCTGCAGCGTACGGCCGTACAGCGCGCGCAGCGCCTTGTACGACTCGCTCCGCCGCTTGTTGCCGCGGAGCACGGCCTGGTGCTGCGCGATCGCGTCGTGATCGTGCGCGGGCGAGCCCATGTAGAGGTCCGCGAGCCGCTGCCGGCGCTCGGGATCGTCGGGCGCGAGCGTCAGCGCGACCTCGAACGCGACGACCGCGTCCTCGTGCCGCCCGAGCTGGATGCACAGATCGCCGAGCTTGTCCCACAGCCGCAGCCGCTCGTTCGGGCGGCCCTCGTCGTGCCGCATGTGCTCGAGCCGGCGGTAGAAGTACCGCGCGAGCTCGTCCTGGTCCTCGGCGCGATCGAGCAGCGCCTCGAGCTCGTCGGCGGGGCCGAACGCCAGCGGATCGTCCTCGACCGCCAGCGCGAGCAGCGCCACGGCGCGCTCGCGGTCGTCGAGCTCGTCGCGCGAGATCTGCGCCGCGAGGTGGCGGTAGCGCGCGCGGACCCGCGGATCCTGCTCGGTGTCGATCAGCCGCTGGACCAGATCGAGGCTGTAGCTCCAGTCGCCGTCCTCGGCGACCAGGTTCAAGAACTTCGTCAGGAGCAGGTGATCGCCGGGCCGGTGCTGCAGCGCCTCGCGGTACATCTCGCGCGCGGTCGCCCGGTCGCCGAGCTCGACGTAGCGGTCGCCGAGCGCCGAGAACCGCGCCGCCTTCTCCTCGGGCGGCGCGATGTTGGCCAGCGCGAGCTGGTTCGCCGCGAGCGCGAACGGATCGGCGGCGTCGAGCTCGGCCCGCATGAGCAGCGCGCCGCGGTGGTGCGGCGCGAGCGCGAGCGTGATCGCCGCCTGCTTGTCGGCCGTGGCGTGGTCGCCGAGCTCGTGCGCGCACCTGGCGATCCGGTAGTGCAGCTCGCTCGCCTCGCCGGGGGGCAGCACCTCCTCGTGCTCGAGCAGCCCCTCGAGCAGGGGGCGCGCCTTCTCCCACTGCTCGGCCTCGAACAGCATCCGCGCGAGATCGCGCCGGCTGTCCAGATCGTACGGATCGAGGTCGACCGCGCGCGTCAGCGCCATCCGCGCGCCGGTGCGGTCGCCGAGCTCGGCGGCGACCTTGCTGCGCTGCAGGAGGTAGGTGCGCAGCCGCCCCGGATCGTCGGTGCTGCGGCACAGCTCGTCGAGGATCGGCGCGAGCTCGACGAGCGCGCCGGTGTCCCAGCACAGCTCGACGAGCGCCACGCCGGCCCGGTGGTTCGCCGGATCGGTGGCGCGCGCGTCGCGGTAGAGCTGCTTGGCCCAGTCCGTGTCGCCGATCGCGACGCAGAAGTCGGCGGCGTCCGTCAGCCAGCGCGAGCGCTCGGCGCCGAGCGCCGGCCGCTCGGCGCCGGTGACGAGCAGCGAGATCGACGCCGACAGCTCGCCGCGGTCGCGCAGGAGGATGGAGAGCCCGTCGATCGCCGGCACGAGGTCCGGATCGTCGGCGCGCGCGCGCTCGAACAGCGCCTGCGCCTTGTCCCAGTCGTGCAGCTTGGCGATCTCCGCGGCGCGGCACAGCGCCTGCGCGCGCGCCTTCGGATCCTGCTCGACCTTGGCCAGCCGCTCGAGGACCTCGAGCGTCTCGCTCTCGGTGTCGCCCGTCTTGACGGTCAGCCGCGCGATCGCCTCGACGACGTCGTGGCGATCGCGCGCGAGCCGGTCCGCCTCGCGGTACGCGTCGAGCGCGCCGCCCTCGTCGCCCAGCTGGCGCTCGTAGATCACCGCCATCTCGCGGAACAGCTCGGCGCGCTCGCGGTCGCTCGCCACGTGGTTCGCGCGCCGGCCGAGCAGATCGACCAGCACCGACCACTCGCCGTTCGCGCGATAGAACAGCTCGAGCGCCTCGTTCGCGTGCGGATCCGCGGGCGCGACCGCGAGCACGCGCTCGAGGCAGTCCGCGGCGTAGTACCCGCGGCCGAGCTGCTGCCACGCGCTCGCGATCTCCGTGAGCCGCCGCACGCTCGCGTCCTCGGTGATGTCGATCAGCGCGAGCATCTTCTCGAGCGGCAGCTCGGCCCAGCGCTCGGTGACCTGGGCGAGCCGGAGGAGCGGATCGAGGTCGTCGACGATCGGGACCTCGGCGAACGCGGCGAGCCGGACCACGAGCGCGCGGTCGGCGTCGCGCCGCTGCTCGAGGCTCTCGGACAGCTCGCGCAGGATCGCGGCCCGCTCGGCGCTCTCCTCGGTGGCCTCGACGCGCGCGAGCGTCAGGTCGACGACCTTGTAGCTCTCGGTGTCGAGGCTCGCCGTCGCGGCGCGCGCGATCGCGCGCTCGATGGCCGCCTTCAGCCGATCCGGATCGAGCTCCGGGAACTCCTCGCGCAACGTCTTGACGAGGATGTCGACCGAGCCGAATCCGGCGGTGTGGCCTCGCATGGGGCGATTAGAACCCAACGCGCGCCCCGATGCCAAAGGACGCGCCAGATACGGCAGGCGCGGGGAGCGCTGGGGGCTACGGGGGGCCCGGGGCCAGCGAGGGGCCGGCGCTGCCGGCACTCATTGCCGCCGTCATGCACTTGCTCAGCCGCTCCATGCTCCGGGTCGCCTGCGCCGTCTCCTCGTCGGTGGGCTTTAGGTCCTTGAACTCGTCCCTCATCTCCTGCGACCACCGGGTCATCTCCTGCGTCACGGCGTCGACGCAGGTCCGGTCGGCGCAAGCGCACATGTCATCGGCGAACTCGTCGAGCTTGGCGAGCGCGTCCGCGCTGCTGCCGCGCGGCCGCTGTGGCGCCGGCCGCGCCGCGTGGTGCTTGCCCGGCGAGGGGCTTGGCGCCGGCTCCTGGGCGAGCGGCCGCTCGGCGTCGGTCACCGTGGCCGGCGGCGGAGACGACTTCCAGCACCCGGCCGCGAGCAGGGCCACGACGATCCCGCGCTTCATCTCGGTGAGCATGACGGATCTCGGATCTCGCCGCAGGAGTTTCGACCGGCGCGATGCCCGAGCCGGCACCGTCAGGGGCGGGGCCGCGTCATCGCCAGCCCGCCGCCGTGAGGAGCTCGACGTTCGAGCGCAGGCCCGCCGCGATCGCCGCGGCCGTCCGCGCGCCCGCGGTCGCCGCGATCACGCCGCGCGCGGCGCGCCGGCCGCCGAACAACCGCGCGTACGCTGGCTCGTCGAGCGCGACGCGCGCGATCGCCAGCCCGCGCGGCGCGAGCCGCGCCGCGTCACGGCGCAGCGCGTGGCCGCGGGCGTGGACGAACAGCGGGAGCCCCTCGAGCGCAGGCGCGGGCCCCAGGCACCGCCGGCCGAGCGCCTCGACGAGCGCCCGCCGCTGCCGGTCGAGCAGCGCGTAGACCGTCCGCGCGCCCCACGCCGCGATGCGGTGCCGCAGCTGCGCGATCCAGATCCGCCGCTCGCGCGCGGAGTAGCCGAGCAGGGCGCCGAGCTGCCGCTCCGCCGCGTCCGACCACCGGCCGTCCTCGAGCGCCGCCGTCCACAGCGCCGCGATCGCCGGCACGCGCCAGAGCTGATCGATCGGCAGCGCGTAGGCGGTGACGCCGCGGGCCTCGCGTGGCAGGCGCGCGTGCTCGCCCGGGTCGACGAGCACGCCGAGGCCGCGCGCGGCGGCCGCGCGCACGAGCCCGCGCAGGAACGCGTCGTCGGCCGGCACATCGCCCGGGCGCGCGAGCGGGAACATCGCGATCGCCTTCTTGCGCGCGCGCACCGCGTCGAGCTCGGCCGCGAGCGTCCGGTACGGGGCCGCCTCCCGGCGGTCCTCGTCGAGGCGCGCCTCGAAGAGCCGCGGCAGCTCGCGCGCGAGCACCTGCGAGGGCGAGGGATCGATCGTCCGGCGCATGCGCCGACCTTAGCGTCACGCGCCCGCGGGCGCGCGCGCGCCGGGCCGCTCGAAGCGGGGGTGCTGGCGACCCGGCGGCCAGCGGACCTGCGCGCGCGGCACAAAGCCCAGCTCGCGGCGCGCGCGGGCGCCGTCGAGCACGCCGCCGAAGTGGAAGCGGCGCACGTTCATGCCGTAGCGGAACTCGAAGCCGGCGACCCAGCGCCGGAGGCCGTACAGCGGCGCGAGCAGCGGCCCCGGCACCGGGATGTCGGCGCGCCCGCTCTCCTCGATCGCGACCGACAGCGGCAGCGTGTCGGCGCCCGGGATGTTGAACGCGCCGATCGCGGTGCTGCGCAGCGCGGTCCCGATCGCCCGGGCCGCGTCCGGGAGGCTCAGCACGTTCAGCATCGGATCGAAGCCCAGCGGGCGCAGGCAGACGCGCGACTGCAAGTAGTCCCACAGCTGGCTGCCCACGCCGGGCGCGATGACCTCCGCGCACCGCAGGACCGCGATGCCGAGCGGGCCGGCCATCCGCGCGCACACCGTGAGGTCTGCCTCGACGCGATCGCGCAGCCACTGCGGCGCGCCCGGATCGAAGTCGAGCGGCGCGTCCTCGTCGATGAGGTCCGACGTCGCGTGGCGGTGCGCGTAGACCTCGCCGAAGCTCCGGTACACGAAGCGCCGGATCGTGGGGTGATCGGTGCAGGCCAGCACGAGCTCGCGCACCGCGTCGACGTTCTGCGCGTGCACGCGCCGGCCCTCCTCGCGGGCGCTGCGGTGCAGCATGTCGTGGGCGACCGCGCCGATGCCGAGCTCGCGCGCCTCGCCCCACACGAGGTCGTGCAGCGCGCGCGGGCGCGTCAGATCGACGGCGCGGTAGACGAGGCGCGGGTCCGGCCGCGCCGACGGATCCAGCGGCCGCGGCGGCGTTGGCTCGCGGCCGACCGCGAGCACGAGCTCCACGTCGCGCGAGGCGAGCAGCTCCCAGACGATCGCCGCGCCGAGCGGCGCGGTCGCGCCGGTGACCAGGATCTTCATCGGAAGAGTCCTCCGAGCCCGCGCTCCCGCGCGGCGCGGGCCTGGGCGATCAGCTGCTCGAGCGCGGCGCGCGCCTCAGCGGCGGCGGCCGCGACCGCGCGCGGATCGTCGGCCGCGGCGGGCTCGGCCGCAAGCCGGATCGGCGCGCCGTAGCGCAGGTGGAAGCGGACCGGCAGCGGCACCGGCGACGCGAGGATCGGCAGGTACGGCGTGCCGAACGCGCGCAGGGCCGTCACCTTGTGGAGCATCGGCCAGCTCTCCTCGGCGCCGATGATCGCGACCGGCACGATCGCCGCGCCGTACCGGATCGCGAGCTCGGCGAACCCGACGCGCCAGTCCTGGATCTGGTAGCGCTCGCGGAACGGCTTGCCCGGTCCGGTGACGCCCTCGGGGAAGATCACGATCAGCTCGCCGCGCCCGAGGAGGTGGCGCACGTTCGCGCGCGTGCCGGCGACCACGCCCATCCGCGCGACCAGCGTGCTGACGAGCGGCAGCCGCGGCACGAAGTGATCCGCGACCGCGCGCGGGATCCGCGGCGGCTCGGTCTGGCGCAGCACGTCCAGGCACAGCATCGCGCCATCCACCGGCAGGACGCCGCCGTGGTTCGCGACGAGGATCACCGGGCCTGCGGCCGGGATGTGCTCGGCTCCCGCCGAGTCGACGCGGAAGTAGCGCTCGTAGAAGAACCGGCTCGCCCGCACCGCGCGCGCCAGCGAGGGCGGATGCAGGCCGAATACGTCGAAGCCGTAGCCCTCATCGTGAAACGGCGCCTCACGCGCGATCCGCGCGAACGTGCGCGCGGTGCGCGGTGCGCTCGCGCCCGGCGCTCCGGTCGCTCCGGTCGCTCCAGCTTCCATCGATCGATCCTGTAGCAAACGACGTGCGCGCCACGCGTCCGTGCATGCCGCGCACGGTCCATCACACGCCGTCGGCCGCGCAGGCGCTGCGCGTGTGGTGCCGGCGCGCGCACCCCGTGCGCGGTGACCGCGCGGCGATCGCTGACAGCCGCGTGCCTGCGCGTGCCTGCGCGTGCCTGCGCGTGCCTGCGCGTGACAGAGGCCGCGGCGGCGGCGTGCTAGGTTCGGCGGCTCATGCGAAGACTTCGCGCCGCGTTGCTCGCGCTGCCCGCGCTGTCCGCGCTGCCCGCGCTGCTTTTTGTGGGCGCGCTCGGCTGCAGCCGCGACCATGCCGCCCCCGCGCCTGCACCCGGCGCGGCCCCCACCTCGGCCCCCGCTGCGACCCCGACCTCGGCGGCGCCCGCCGCCCCGACCGCCGATCCCAACCTCGCCGCCGATCAGAACGAGTACGTCGAGGACGTGATGGCGTTCACGAGCACGACGCGCGAGCAGGTGCGCGCGCGCATGAAGCTCGGCTCGGAGCCGCTCAAGGACGAGTGGAACGCGTGGGAGAAGCAGGGGCCGATGACGCCCGCGCGCATCGCGGCGTTCTACAAGCAGACGAAGAACTACATCTACGAGCTCGCGGAGTGGCACCTGTTCGTGCCCGGCAAGCGCGAGAGCGACCTCGCGCTCGTCGAGGACATGCGCCGGAAGCGCCCGAAGAACATCCTCGATTTCGGCGGCGGCGTGGGCCTCATGGCGATCCCGCTCGCGCGCGCCGGCTTCGACGTCACGCTCGCCGACCTCGACGGGACCTCGCTCGACTTCGCGGCGTTCCGCGCCAAGCGGCACGACATCAAGCTCAAGATCTGGAAGTCCGACGTCGAGCCCGCGCCGCCCGACGCCACGTACGACGTGATCCTCGCGCTCGACGTGCTCGAGCACCTGCCCAAGGACGTCCTGCGCTCGGTCGTCGACAAGCTCGTCGCGCTGAAGCACGCCGGGACCGAGATCGTCATGTCCGCGCCGTTCGGCCGCACCGCCGTGCACCCGATGCACATGGACGCCGACGAGGACACGCGCCGGCAGGTGGAGCGGCTGAAGACAGAGGTCCCGGCGCGCTAGCGCGCGCAGGGCGCCCGCTCGCTACGGGTTTCTGCCGATGAAGTCGATGCTCGTGATCGCCAGCTGCTCGCGGCTGTAGCGCGCGAACTGCGGGTGCACCTTGATCGTGTCGAGCTGCTGCAGGCGCATCGGGTGCGGCCGCGACGTGTCGATCTCGATCGCGAAGCCCGCGGCGCGCGCCATGTCGACGAAGTCGATCGCGCGCAGCCGGTTCTGGTAGAGGAACTCGTTGTTCCAGACTCGCCAGTCGTCGTCGGAGTACTGCAGGTAGTTGAGCTGGTGGATCTTGCGATCGGCGTAGGCGTAGTGATCGCCGCAGTTGACCGAGTGGAAGACCACGCCGCCCGGCCGCAGGATGCGGCGCGCCTCGGTGAAGCAGCGCTCGATCACCGGGCCCGGCACGTGCTCGAGCACGCTGTTCGAGAACACCGCGTCGAGCGAGGCCGCGGGGAGCTTCGTGTCCGAGGCGTCCGACGGCGCGTGGTACGTGACGACGCCGCCCGTGGCCTCCTCGAGCGAGGCGCCGCGGCGGACCGCCGCCACGAGGCCCTGGTGCGTGCTGGCGAGCTCGGACTCGGCGCGCCCGGTCGCCTCGGCGATCACCGGCAGGAAGCCGCCGAGCGCCTCCGTCATACGGAGCGTCAGCTCCGGTTTCAGGTAGCGGTTGAGATCGACCGTCACCACCGACTTCGCGCCGCCGAGGAACAGGCTGAACGGGAACGTCGGGTACCAGCCCGTGCCCATCTCGAGGAAGCGCGTGCCCGAGACCGCGATCCCGATCGAGCGCAGGTGGCCGACCATGAGGCGCCAGTCCTCGATCTTCGCGGCGAGCTCGCGATCGAACGCGCGCAGGCCGCCGGCCCGCTTCTGCAGCTCGTAGTGCAGGCGCTCGCCGTACGGGACATAGCCGAGCACCTTCTGGATCCCTCCCTTGACGCGCCAGTTCATCGACCGCGCAGCCTATCACGGCCCACGTGCGCGTCGCCGGCCCCCGTGCGACGCTCGGCCACGTGCGCGAGACGCGGGGGCAGACCCATGACGATCCGGCGCGCGCGCCGGGGCGAGCGCGCGCCCGCCGTGCTGCCGCGTGCGGCGCGACCGCGCTCGCGCTCGCGCTCGCGCTCGCGCTCGGTGGCTGCTCCGAGGATGACGTCCGGTTCCAGTACAGCTGGGACGATCGCCGGGTCGTGTGCAGCCAGTCGATCGACAACATCACGCAGGTCAAGCCGTGGGAGGACATCACCGAGGAGCTCTCGCGCGCGGCGCGGCGGGCGAGCGTCGCGCTGTTCCACACGCACGTCCCCGGCGAGACCATCTCGATGGAGTGGCTGCTCGACGTGCTCGCGCTCGCCGACCGGCAGGGGCTCGACTTTGTTACCTACGCCGACTTCGCGGCCGGCGCGCCGCCGCGCCCCGGCCTCGCGCTCGCGTTCGACGACGACGCGGTCGGCGCGTGGTTCGCGCTGCGCGGGATCCTCGCCGAGCGGGGCGCGCGCGTCACGTTCTTCGTCACCAAGTACTACTCGCTCACCGACGAGGCGCGCGGCCAGCTCGCGGCGCTCGCGCAGGGCGGCCACTCGATCCAGGCCCACAGCGTCGACCACCTCGACGCGAGCGCGTACGTCGCCGAGCACGGCATCGATGCGTACCTCGCCGACGAGGCCGTGCCGTCGCTCGAGATCCTCCGCGCGGCCGGCTACGCGCCGACCGCGTACGCGTACCCGGCAGGCGTCACCACCGCGGGGCTCGACGAGGCGATGCTGGAGATCGTCGAGTACGTCCGCGTCGGCCCGCGCCTGTGCCCGCACTGAGCGGCGTCGCGGCGCCATCCTCTGATCCGATGGATGTTTTCGGGGCCCCGCGCCAAGTCCGCGTGCGGGCGCGGCAGGATATGTAACCTCCGAGAACGCCTGAGAAAACGATCTTATTCGCGACGTTTATTCCGGTTGAAATCATGTACCGGTTTGTCCGATTTTCACTTTTCGAGGCCGCCGGGGCGCCTTACAGGGAGCAGCACTTGCGAGAGTTGTCGTCGTACGCGGCGCGCGCGCCGGGAGGGTGCCCATGAACCTGATCGAAGCGTCGCTGCGCTTCCCGACTGTCCTGTTCTCGATCGGCCTCGGGATCGCGCTCATCTACTGGGTCTGCGTGCTGCTCGGCGCGCTCGACATCGATCTCTTCGGCGGTGACGCGAACATCGACATCGCCGGCGCCGGCAAGGGCCTGGGCGACGCGATCACGAGCGGCAAGGGCGGCGCCGAGGCGCTCAAGGGCGCGAAGCTCGACGCCGACGGAGGCGACGGCGGTCTGTGGGCCGGCCTCGGGCTCGCCCGCGTCCCGATCACGATCTCGGTCTCCGTCATCTTCCTCGTGTGCTGGGCGATCTCGCTGCTCGCGATGCACTACTTGCCCGGCGTGATCGGGACCGGGTCGTGGGTCGCGCCCGCGATCCTGCCCGCGACGTTGATCGTCGGCCTGCCGATCTCCGGCCTGCTCGTGCGCCCGCTCGGCGGCGTGTTCGAATTGCGCGAGGGCAAGTCGAACCGCGACTACGTCGGGCACACCTGCACCATCACGACCGGCAACGTCGACGACGGCTTCGGCCAGGCAACCATCGAGGACGGCGGCACCGTGCTCGTCATCCCCGTGCGGTGCGACCGCGCCGGCGCGCTCGCCCGCAACGACAAGGCGCTCATCATCGACTTCGACACCGAGCGGCAGGCTTACGTCGTGGAGCCCGCCGCGGACGTGCTCCCCGCCGTGAAGACCGAGCGGGAGACTGAGCGCGAGACCGCATAACTTTTCTCGAACCAGGCATCGGCAGATCGGTCGGCGCGGCCGGCCCAAGGAGTGTTCATGGGACAGCAAATGGCAATCATGGTGATCGGCGCCGGAGGCGTGCTCCTCCTCGGCATCCTCGTGCTCATCGCGCGCACGTGGCGGCAGGTCGAGCAGGGGCGAGCGATGATCATCAACAAGATGGGCACCGAGCCGAAGGTGACATTCACCGGCGGCATCGTGCTGCCGATCGTCAACAAGGCCGAGGTCATGGACCTCTCGGTCAAGACGATCGAGATCGCGCGCCGCGGCAAGGAGGGCCTGATCTGCGCCGACAACATCCGCGCGGACATCAAGGTCGCGTTCTTCGTGCGGGTCAACAAGACCGTCGATGACGTGCTGCGCGTCGCGCAGTCGATCGGCTGCGCTCGGGCGTCCGATCCGCGGACGCTCGAGGAGCTGTTCAACGCCAAGTTCTCCGAGGCGCTCAAGACCGTCGGCAAGAAGATGGAGTTCGAGGAGCTCTACACCAAGCGCGACATCTTCAAGGATCAGATCATCCAGGTCATCGGCAAGGACCTGAACGGCTACGTCCTCGACGACGCCGCGATCGACTTCCTCGAGCAGACGCCCGTCGAGGTGCTCGATCCGAACAACGTGCTCGACTCGCTCGGTATCGAGAAGATCACGAAGATCACGACCGTCGCGAACACCGCGACGAACCAGCTCAAGCAGACCCAGAAGATGGAGCTCGGCCGCCAGAACCTGACGGCGCAGGAGGCGCTGTACCGGTTCGAGCAGCAGCAGGCGGAGGCCGAGGCGAAGAAGAACAAGGAGATCGCGGTCGCCACGGCGCGCGAGGAGAACGAGGCCCAGCGGTTCCGCCTCGAGGAGGAGAAGCGCACGCTCGTCGATCGGCAGCGCGCCGAGGAGGCGATCCAGATGGCCGAGCAGGCCAAGCTCCGCGCCGTGCAGGTGTCGGAGCAGGGCCGGATCCGCGAGGTCGAGGTCGAGAAGGTGCGCGTCCAGAAGGCGCACGACCTCGAGGAGGTCGGCCGCCGACGCGACGTCGAGCTCGGCTCGATCGATATGAACAAGGCGGTCGAGACCGAGAAGCGCTCGATCGCCGACATCATCCGGGCGCGCGTCGCCGTCGACAAGACGGTCGCCGTCGAGGAGGAGGCGATCAAGGACCTGCGCACCGACAGCGAGGCGAAGCGCCACAAGCACGTGACGATCGTCCACGCCGAGGCCGCCGCGCAGGAGGTGTTCATCAAGGACATCAAGAAGGCCGAGGCCGAGCAGCAGGTGGCGCAGTCCCACGCCAAGAAGCAGCTGATCCTCGCCGAGGCCGCGATGGAGTCCTCCGACAAGGAGGCCCGCGCCAAGATCCGGCGCGCCGAGGGCGACCAGGCGGAGCACGCGGCCGAGGGCCTCGCGCACGTGCGGGTCAAGGAGGCCGACGCGGTCGCGCTCGAGAAGACCGGCCTCGCCGAGGCGCGGGTGCGCGACGCGCAGGTCGTCGTGCTCGACAAGGAGGGCACCGTCATCGCCGAGAACGTGCGCCGCAAGGCGCTCGCCGAGGCGCAGGGCCGCGAGGCCGAGGCCTCCGCGATCGAGAAGACCGGCGTCGCCGAGGCGGTCGGCATGCGCGAGAAGCTGCTCGCCGAGGTCGCGGCCAAGGAGGCCGAGGCCTCCGCGATCGAGAAGCGCATGCTCGCCGAGGCCAGGGGCCTCGCCGAGAAGGCCGCGGCGATGCAGGCGCTCGAGGGCACGGCCCGCGAGCACGAGGAGTTCCGGCTCCGGCTCGAGGCCGATCGCCAGATCGCGCTCGAGCAGCTCAAGGCCAAGGTCGCGATGGCCGAGTCGCAGTCCCGGGTCATGGCCGAGGCGATGAGCAAGGCCAACATCAAGATCGTCGGCGGCGACGGCCAGTTCTTCGACCGGTTCGTGAACGCGGTCTCGCTGGGCAGCCAGATCGACGGCGTGGTGGAGAGCTCCGACGTGGTGCGCAAGACGCTCGCCAGCCGGCTCGACGGCAACGGCCACAGCCTGATCGACGACGTCAAGGAGATGGCGCGCGCGGCGGCCTCGTCGTCCGAGGCGATCAAGAACCTCACGGTGTCGGGCGTGCTCGGCAACCTGATGATCAAGGCCGACGGCGACACCCGCCAGAAGCTGCAGGCGCTGCTCGACAAGGCCCGCCAGCTCGGCGTCCACGACGACAAGGTGAGCTGAGCTGCTCATGCCCGCGGGCGATCCCAGTGCGCCGAGCGATGTCGACGCGGCGCTGTCCGGCGGTAACTACGAGGTCCTGCGGGCCCGGCTCGCCACCGCCGGGCAGGAGCTCGCGCGGCGCGCCGAGGCGCTGAACGCGCGCCGCAAGGCGACGTTCGGCACCACCGAGCCGCAGCTCGAGGCCACCGAGCGCGTCCGCACCGAGCACAACTGCGCGCCGGTCGACATCGTCGCCGTCGGCGGGCACCTCCTGCTCGGCTTCAACGTGTTCCTCGGCCACAAGTCGGAGACGAAGGTCTCCGACGTGCTCGCGCTGCACCGGTTCGAGCGCACGGCCGCACCGGGCGCGGATGGCTCGGACGGCGGGTTTGACACCTCGCCCTTGCCGCAGGACGCGCTCGGCGGCTTTCTGACCGGGCCCGACCTCGCCCGCGACTTCGGCAACCTCTACCGCTACTACCGCGACGCGAAGCTGCAGAAGCTCGTCAAGCGCGACACGCAGCTCCTCGCCGTGTTCCAGGCCGGCGCGACGTGGAAGGACCACAAGGTCCTGCGCTGGCGGATCGAGCCCGATGGGCGGATCGTCTACGTCGACGACCGCGGCGAGCGCGACTTCGCGGCGCTGTTCCCGACCCCGTACGACTTTCCGTGGGTCGAGGTCACGCGCGACAACCAGGTCTCCGGCAAGCACCCGCACTACAACATCCTCGACACGGTGTTCGTCGAGTGCGTCGGCGGCGACCTGACGATCAAGATCGAGGACAACACCGAGGTCGGGCAGGGCGTGTACGCCGAGCCCGTCGAGGACGCGAACCAGTCGCTCGACGACGCGAAGATCTTCTACGCGGCGATCGGCAAGCCGGGCGGGCTCATCCTGCTCAAGGTGCTGCCGTTCCGCGAGACGGAGTGGCGCTACCTCGTGTTCGACGGGCGGTCGCGCAAGGTGGTGCGCGCCGACGGCATCGGCCAGGGCTGCCGCAGCCTGCCCGAGGACCACGGCGTGATCTTCCCGGGCGGCTACGTGCTCGTCGGCGGCGAGCGCAAGCTGTTCGACGGCGACTTCACCGACTACGTGCTGGAGCGCGAGCTCAAGTCGCCGAACGGCGAGGACGTCCTGTACGTCTACCAGCGCGGGCGCGACGGCACGTACGTCCTGTGTCCGTACAACCTGATCGAGAAGTCGGTGGCCGCGCCGATCACGTGCCACGGCTACTCGCTGTTCGCCGACGGCCGGATGGTCGTGATGCGCGCGGCCTCGGCGGAGCCGACCCGCGTCCACCCGATGCAGGTGTGGCGGACGCCGTTCACGTCCGCCGAGCACGCCGCGAGCGCGCCGACCGACGGCAGCTACCTCGCGAAGGTCGGCAACGCGGACCTCGTGCGCGGCCTGTCGGACGCGCTGTCGATCGCGCGGCTCGCCGGCGCGGACAAGCCGCAGCGGACGACGTTCGAGGACATCCTCGCGCTGTCGACGCGCGCGACGGACGCGTACTACTGGCTCGGCCACGCCGACGCGGGCGATCTCAAGGGCGCGATCGGGGACGTCAAGAGCACGGCCAAGCTGATCCTCGACGAGTACGAGAAGGTCGTCGCGCTCGAGGCGGCGGCGAAGCAGGCGCTCGCCGAGGCCGAGGCGCAGGTCGCCGAGAAGCTCCGCGCCACGCGCTCGGAGGGCTGGGACCGGATCGATCCGTTCCTCGAGGCGCTGACAGCGCTGCGCGGGCTGCGCGGCCAGCTGATCAGCAAGAAGGAGATCCGGTTCATCGACGTGGCGCGGCTCGCGGCGCTCGAGAAAGAGGTGGCGACGGCGTTCGATCGCGTGACGGCCGACTGCGTCGCGCTGCTCGCGCGCGGTCAGGCGTTCGGCGATCTCGTGACGCGCGCGGGCGGGCTCGCGGCGCGCGTGGGCGAGCTCGGCTCCGCCGTGGAGGTGAAGCCGGTGCGCGAGCAGATCGATCAGGTCGCCGCCGGCCTCGATCTGCTCGGCAACGTCATCGGCTCGCTCAAGATCGACGACGCCACGCAGCGCACCACGATCCTCGAGAACATCACCGACGCGTTCGGCCACGTGAACCGGGCGCGCGCGACGATCGAGGGCCGCCACCGCGAGCTCGCGGCGAAGGAGGGGCGCGCCGAGTTCGGCGCGCAGGTGAAGCTCCTCACCCAGAGCGTCGCCTCGGCGCTCGCGCAGTGCGACACGCCGGAGCGCTGCGATCAGGAGCTGACGCGGCTCCTGGTCCAGCTCGAGGAGCTCGAGTCGCGGTTCGCGGACGTCGACGAGCTGTCGGCGGAGCTCGCGACCAAGCGCGAGGAGATCGTCGACGCGGTCGGCGCGCGCAAGCAGCTCCTGTCGGCGGAGCGCCAGCGGCGGACGGGCAACCTTCAGAAGGCGGCGCAGCGGATCATCGAGGGCGTGGCGCGCCGCGCGTCGACGCTCGCGACGGCGGACGAGGTCAACGCGTACTTCGCGTCGGACGCGATGGTGCAGAAGCTCCGGGACATCGCCGCGGAGATGGTCACCCTCGGCGACGCGGTCAAGGCCGACGAGCTCGAGGCGCGGCTCAAGACGGCGCGCCAGGACGCGCTGCGCGGCCAGCGCGACCGCGCCGATCTGTTCGAGGGCGCGGGCGACCTGATCCGGTTCGGCGAGCACCGCTTCCCGGTCAACACGCAGCCGCTCGAGCTGATGATCGTGCCGCACGAGGAGGGGCAGAGATCGGGGCTGGCCGTCCACCTCGCGGGGACTGACTTTTACGAGCCGATCGCCGACGATAGGCTGCTCGCGGCGAAGCACCTGTGGCAGCAGGATCTGCCGAGCGAGTCGCCGGAGGTCTACCGCGGCGAGTACCTCGCGGCCTCCGTGCTCGCCGATGCCGAGGCCGGGGTCGGCGGGCTATCGGGCGCCGGCAGCCTATCGATCGCGCGGCTGCACGACGCGGTCCGCGAGGGCGCGCTCGAGGCGCTGCTCCGCGAGCTGGCGCAGGCGCGCTACGACGAGGGCTACGAGCGCGGCGTGCACGACCACGACGCGGCGAAGATCCTCGAGCGGCTGCTCGCGATGCGCGAGAGCGCGGGCCTGCTCGCGTACCCGCCGGCGGCGCGCGCGCTGGCGGTCGTGTACTGGGCGAGCGAGCCGGCGCCGGGCGCGCGCGACGACGCGGCGGCGCGGGCGCGCTGGCACCTCGCGGCGCAGAGCCTCGCGCGGCTGGCCGAGGTGCTCGGCGACCGCGGCGCGCGCGACCGGCTCGCGGGCGAGCTGGCGGGCGCGATCGGCGCCTTCGTCGAGCGCGAACCGGCGCTCGCCGCGGCGGGCCTGTCTCCCGCTGACGCGGCCCTGGCGGCCGCCTACCTCGTGCGCGAGCTGGCGGTGCCGCACCCGCGGTTCGTCGCGAGCGGCGCGGCGGTCGACCTCGTGACGGCGCTGCACGGCGAGCTCGACGCGCGGGCGGCGCGCGTCGGCTTCGAGGACGACATCCGCCACCTGGCGGCGGCGCCGGGCGCGGCGCTGGCGCTGGCTCGCGCGTGGGTCGACGGCATCGTGGCGCGCAAGCCCGAGCTTCTGGCCGCGGCGGTCGAGGCGGCGGCGTACCTGGCCACGCCGGGGCTCCAGCGCGACACGTCGAGCGCGGTCGTCGAGGCGCAGGTCACGGGCCTCTTGGGCCGCCACCCGCGCATCGCGAGCGGCGCGCTGCCGATCCGGCTCGACGAGCTGGTGGCGCGGCTCGATCGGTTCCGCCGCGAGGTGGCGCCGGCGTTCCGCGCCTACCGCACGACGCGCACCGAGATCGCCGACCGCGAGCGCAAGCGGCTGCGGATCGACGAGCTTAAGCCCCGCGTCATGTCCTCGTTCGTGCGCAACCAGCTGATCGATCAGGTCTACCTGCCGCTCGTGGGCGCGAACCTCGCGAAGCAGCTGGGCGCGGCGGGCGCGGCGAAGCGCACCGATCAGATGGGCATGCTGCTCCTGATCTCGCCGCCGGGCTACGGCAAGACGACGCTCATGGAGTACGTGGCGGCGCGCCTGGGGCTGGCGTTCGTCAAGGTGAACGGTCCGGCGCTCGGACACGAGGTGACGTCGCTCGATCCCGAGGACGCGCCGAACGCGACGGCGCGCCAGGAGATCGAGAAGGTGGGCCTGGCGCTCGAGATGGGCACGAACGTGATGCTCTACCTCGACGACATCCAGCACACGTCGCCGGAGCTGCTCCAGAAGTTCATCTCGCTGTGCGACGCGCAGCGCAAGATCGAGGGCGTGTGGCGCGGCCGCACGCGCACGTACGACCTGCGCGGCAAGAAGTTCTGCGTCGTGATGGCGGGCAACCCCTACACCGAGAGCGGCGAGACGTTCCGCATCCCGGACATGCTCGCGAACCGCGCCGACGTCTACAACCTCGGCGACATCCTCGGCGGCAAGGCGGACGCGTTCGCGCTGTCGTTCCTCGAGAACGCGCTGACGTCGAGCCAGGCCCTGGCGCCGCTCGCGACGCGCGACCTCGGCGACGTCTACAAGCTGATCCGCATGGCGCGCGGCGAGCCGATCCCGACGACGGAGCTGTCGCACGGCTACTCCGGCGTCGAGCTCGAGGAGATCCTCACGGTCATCCGTCACCTGTTCGTCGTCCAGGGCACGCTGCTCAAGGTCAACGCCGAGTACATCCGCTCGGCGGCGCAGGCCGACGCGTTCCGCACGGAGCCGCCGTTCAAGCTGCAGGGCAGCTACCGCAACATGAACAAGGTCGCCGAGAAGGTCGTCTCGGCGATGACGGCGGTCGAGCTCGATCAGCTGATCGACGACCACTACCGCGGCGAGTCGCAGACCCTGACGACGGCGGCCGAGCAGAACCTCCTGAAGCTCGGGGAGCTGCGCGGGCGATACACGGCGGAGCAGGCGGCGCGGTGGGCCGACATCAAGGCCGAGTTCGTGCGCCGGCGCCGGATGGGCGGCGGCGACGCCGATCCGGTCACGCGGCTGGTCGGCACGCTGACGGGCCTGGGCGCCGAGCTCGACGCGATCAAGCAGTCGATCGCGGCGGCGGCGGCCGCGTCGCAGCCGGCGGAGCTGACGGCGGAGGTGCGCGAGCTGCGCGGCACGCTGCTCGCGGCGGCGGGCAAGGTCGCCGAGCAGGCGGAGCGGAGCGCCGAGCGGGCGGCGCGGGCGACGGAGAAGGCGGCGACGCAGGCCGCACAGGCGACGGAGAAGGCGGCCGCGCAGAAGGCAGCCGAGAAGGGCGACACCTCGTGGGAGAGCTGGCTGGGGCCGCGGCTCGACTCGCTCGCGGCGTGGCTGGCGGAGAGCAACCGCGGTCGCGCGGCGGAGATCGAGGGGTGGCTGGGGCCGCGGCTCGAGGCGCTCACGGCGAGCATGCACGCGGCCGCGTCCGCCTCGCACGGGCCGCGCGGCAGCGACAAGGTGATCGACTCGCAGGCGCTGCTCGCGCAGTTCCGGCGGATCGAGGACACGCTGCGGCCGGTCGTGGGCGCGGCCGCCGAGCAGCGCGCCGGCGGCACGCTGCTCGCGAACCAGATGGTGCAGATCATCGAGCTGCTCGAGCAGCTCGGCGCCCGGCTCGGCAACGGCCGCTCGCACGAGTAGCGCGCGCGGGCCGGGGTGCCCGATAATGGGCGCGAGCGCCGCTCGCGGCGTCTCGGGGGGAGCCTGGCAGCCGGCGTCGCGGGAGCGCCGGAGGGGGCTCTCCGTGAAAGGTGTCGATGACGGACTCTCGGCTCGGGGTGGCACTGGCGATCGCTTGTGGTGTTGTCTTTGGCGGCTGCTCCTCGGCCGCGCCGCCTCTGGGGAGCCCGGCGCCGGTGCCGCCGGCCAAGCCGGCCAAGCCGGCGACGGAGGGCGCGTGCGTGGCCCCGGAGGCCAAGCCGCGGCCGGTGCTGCCGTGGAAGGACGTGGACGCGCTGTGCGCCGCGCCGCACGGCAGGCCCTGGGTGGCGCCGAGCTTCGGCGATCCCGATCGGGCGGCGCTGGAGGTGCGGACGTTCCTGCGCGAGGAGCGGTACAAGTCGCTCGGCTGGCTGCACGACGCGAGCTGGCGCCTGACGGGGCCGTTCGAGGGGTGCGCGTGCCCGGAGGGGACGCCCGCGGGGAGCTGCGACGCGGGCGTGAGCAAGGGGCCGCACCCGGCGGTGCGCGTCTATTACTCCCCGGAGATCATCGACTGGATGTGCAAGTACCGGCGCGGCAAGGACGAGCTGCCGAGCGCCGCGGAGATGCCCGACGGCGCGATGATCATCAAGGAGATGCTGTCGCCGACGGCGACGCGCCTCGCGCTCGTGCCGGGGACGAAGCAGCTGTGGATCGCGCCGATCCCGGGCCAGCCGGCGGACTACTACGATCGCAAGTACGACTCGTGGACGGTCATGCTCAAGGACCGCGCGCGGTCGGCGGACGGGTGGTTCTGGGCGTACTACGACAAGACGAGCGCCGCGAACCCGCCGATCTGGGATCGCTGCGCCTTCACGCAGAAGCCGTACCCGGGCATGGACGGCGCGCCGGTGACCTCGCCGCCGGGGTGCGAGTGGCTGCCGACCTACTGGAGCTACGCGGTGGCCGATCAGCAGTATCCGAATGCCGAGTTCGGGAACTACTGCGTCTATTGCCACGCATCGGCACAGGGGCAATCGACGTTCTCGAGCTTCGTCAATCTCATGGGCAAAGAGATCGAGTACGTGTGGAGTCCCAGCCCCGCCACGCAGCGTGACATCGACGCGCACTCCCACGAGGTGCGGCGCGCTCACAAGGACTCGCCCGAGGCGGACACCGGCCCGGGCGTCCCGGCGGCGGGGGCCACCGCCGCGGGGAGCCAGTGCCCGAAAAGCCCGTTCCCGCTCCCGGCGGCGTCCCCGCTCCCGGGCTGGCGGGAGACCTTCCCGGAGCTGGGTCCCAGCTATCAGGAGATCTGGAATTCACGGCTGCCGTCTCACACGTACGATCACGCGATCTCGAGGCTCGGCGTGCCCGGCCAGCGCCCGTCGGCGAGCCAGTACCTGACCTCGGACCAGTGCGAGGGTTGTCACGAGGCGGGCGGGGCGGGCCAGCTCGCCACGCCGCACATGGTGGAGCGGGTGGGGAGCGAGCAGATCGATCTCTCGCCGTGGGCCGAGTGGAGCGTCTCGCCGATGGGGCTGGCGGGGCGCGATCCGGTGTTCCACTCGCAGCTGGAGCTGGAGCGCAACATCGCCCGCGGCCAGCCGGGGCTCGCGAGCATCCGCGACTGCATCGACAATACGTGCCTGCACTGCCACGGCGGCGCGGGCGCGCGCCAGTACAACATCGATACGGCGGGGCAGGGGCCCGCGGGCGATCCGTGCGCGGCGTTCCTCCCGCAGCCGGCGGAGCGGCGCGCGACCGACTACGACGGGAAGCTCTTCACCGCGCAGATGGTCAACGCCTGGCGCGACGAGGATCCGGCGAACGCGCGGTACGGCGGGCTCGCGCGCGACGGCATCAACTGCAGCCTCTGTCACCACATCGCCGATCAAGATCTCGAGCCGCAGCGCCTGCAAAAGACGTTCACTGGCAACTTCCGGGTGGGCCCGCCAGATCGGCTGTACGGGCCATTCCCGAACGCGTCCTCGGTCGAGGAGATCCGCATCAAGCCGATGAAGCAGTCTCTGGGGATCACGCCGGAGCTCGGCAAGCAGATCGCGGGATCGGAGATGTGCGGCACGTGCCACACGGTGTTTCTGCCGGTGTTCGACGACGCGGGGAAGCTCGCGGGCGCGGCGTACGAGCAGACGACGTACCTCGAGTGGCTGCTGAGCGCCTCGAGCACGCACCGGCCGGCGGGGGGCGGCCGGAGCTGCCAGGACTGCCACATGCCGCACGACTACCAGGGCAAGCGGCTCACGACGGGGATCGCCAACGTGCAGGGGACGGCGTACCCGGCGGCGGACTTCCTGCTGCCTGCGCTGGACGTCGATCTCCCGGCCCGGCCGTACCGCCGGCACAAGCTGTACGGGCTCAACGTGTTCCTGACCGCGTACGCGCAGCAGTATCCGCTCTTGCTCGGCATCCGGCAGCAGGACTTCATGAACCCGAACGTGACGGCGCCGCTCGTGACGGGGCTCGCATCGGCGCTCGAGGTCGCGCGGCAGGAGACGGCCGAGGTCAAGCTGGGCGCGCTCGCGTGGCGCGGCGACGAGCTGTCGGCGCAGGTGACGGTCGCGAACCTCGGCGGTCACTCGCTGCCGAGCGGCGTCGGGTTCCGGCGGCTGTTCCTCGAGGTGGCGGTGCTCGGCGCGTCCGACGAGGTGCTCTGGGCGTCGGGGCGCACGAACGCGGTGGGGGTGCTCCTCCGGGGCACCACCGACGAGCCGTTGCCGACGGAGCGCTTCCTGGCGGGGCAGGGCGGGCTGCCGTTCCAGCCGCACCGCCAGGTCATCACCGACGAGGATCAGGTGCAGATCTACGAGGAGCTGAACCAGAATTCGTCGCTCGCGTTCACCACGAGCTTTCTGCACCGGTACTGGACCATCAAGGACAACCGGCTGCGCCCCGCGGGCTACAGCCCGGACAACGTGAGCGATCCGGCCCTGCGCGCGCAGTACGCGAAGGTGACGCGGCCGGGCACGGGGCCAGAGCGCCACTGGTGGCCGCAGCCAAGGCCGCTCCGGTACCGGAACCCGGCCCATCCGGCGATGGATCGGTACACGGACACGCAGGGCGATCCGGACTACGAGCTGGCGGCGCATCCGAAGGCCGGGCTGCCGGGGAGCGACCAGGTGACGTACCGGATGCGGCTCTCGGCCGCGGCCAAGCGCGCGGCGCGGCGCGTGCGCGTGACGCTCTACTCGCAGAGCACGCCGCCGTACTTCCTCAGGGAGCGCTTCGCGGCGGCGGCGGCGGCGGGCGCCGAGCGCACCTCGGCGCAGCAGCTGTATTACATGGCGGGGCACCTGAACACGGCCGCCAAGGCGCCCGACGGTGAGCCGTACCTGTCCGGATACCGGCTCGCCGTCGGCCGACCCGCCGTCGGCGATGTGCCGGCGCCGTGAGTCGTGAGCCGTGAGCCGTGAGCCGTGAGCCGTGAGTTGTGAGATGAGGAGCGTCTGGACCCTAGGGCGCTGGGGCGCGGGCGCGGTACCGTCACATCCACGATGACCACGCCCTACGCGCCTCGTCCACCGGCCGCGCCTCCGGTTGCCCAGACCTCGACCCTGGCGGTCGCGGGCTTCGTGTGCTCGTTCTTCTGCAGCGTGCTCGGCCTCATTCTCTCGATCATGGGGCGCAACGAGTGCCTGCGCTCCGGGGGCGCCCTCCGGGGCGAAGGCCTCGCGCTCGCGGGCATCATCATCTCGAGCATCTTCCTCGCGCTCAGCGCCATCGGCATCGTCGCGGCGATCGCGATCCCCTCGTTCATCGACTACGCAGCCAAGGGCAAGCGCACCGAGGCGGACCTGAATCTGATGAAGATCGAGAAGGCCGTGCGGCAGTACGCGGTCGAGAACAGCGAGCTCCCCCGCGCGTCGGCGCCGCTGACGCCGGCCGCCTCGTGCTGCACGGACGGAACGCGCAAGTGCTTCGACGTATCGAGCTGGCGGATCCTCGCCTGGCAGCAGATCGACTTCTCGATCGAGGAGCCGCACTCCTTCCAGTACTCGTACGAGTCTGACGGCAAGACCTTCACCGCGCGGGCCGTCGGCGATCTCGACTGCGACGGCGACACGGTCACCTACGAGCTCCAAGGCGCGCTCAGCGACTCGGGCGGCGTGACGTTCACGAAGCGAGGTCCGATCGGCCGGGACTGACGCCGCGGCGAGCGGCGCTGGCCCGCTGCGGTGAGCTGATACGCTCTGGGTTATGCCGACGCGGTGGGCGATCCTCTCGGACATCCACGGCAACCTCGAGGCGCTCGAGGCGGTGCTCGCAGACGCCGCCGCGCAGGGCGCCGAGAAGATCGCGGTGCTCGGCGACGTGATCGACTACGGGCCGGATCCGGTCGCGTGCCTCGAGCGGGTGAGCGCCGCGGCGGAGGTCTGGCTCGCCGGCAACCACGAGGAGGAGGCGGTCGCGCCGAGCGAGGAGCAGGCGCCGAGCCCGATCCTTGCGTGGAGCTTGCCGCGGCTCGAGGAGTCGGCCGTATGGCAGGAGCTCCGCGCGAAGATCATCGCGTCCGGCGCACCCGCGCTCGCCTCGCGCGTCGTCGGCTCGGTGCACTTCGTCCACGCCTCCGCAGCCCGGCCGACGATCCAGTACGTGTGGCCGGCGCACGAGTTCCAGTACATCATGCTCAATCACCAGATCGACGACCGCCTGACGACGTTCCTGGGCGAGTTCCAGGCGCCGCACGGCTTCAACGGCCACACGCACGTGCCGGCCGTGCTGACGCGCTACGAGCACCACGGCGTCCTCGATCCGTACCAGGGCGTGCGCCGCAACCACGTCCACACGTTCGTGGGGCCGCGCGCCATCTTCTTCGTGCCGGACGGCCCGTGCGTGGTGCGCGGGATCGGCGAGGTCACGATGGCGGTCAACGTCGGCAGCGTGGGGCAGCCCCGGCGCCTCGGCGACAACCGGGCGTCGTACGTCCTCTTCGATGGGCAGGACCTGGAGTTCCGGCGCGTCGAGTACAGCTGGATGCGTACGGCCGCGAAGCTCGCTACCATCCCGTTCGATGAGGAGCAGCGGCGGGAGCTCATCGAGCGCCTCGAGCGGGGGATCTAGGGAGGAATCCGGCGGGGCTTGGGGCGACCACCCGGGTCAGTCGTAGGGATGGAACCGTCAGGAAGTCCAGAGAAATTCTTGGTAGTTTGTAATACCCAAAATCTGATAGAAGATACGTCCCCGGGGACTGCAGTTAGAGGTCCTTTAAATTCATGACGCGATCATCCTCTGATTCGAGCCATTCCAGAGAAGCGAGCGGAAAGATAGGACAATGGCTCGCAGCAAGGATCGCGGAGCTGCTTCAGATCGAGCCGCAGAGGATCGATCTCGACGCGCCGTTCGCGAGCTTCGGCATCGACTCTCGCCAGGCGCTCGCCCTCCTTCGTGAGCTGGAGACGTACGTCGGGAGGAAGCTAAGCCCGACGGCGATGTGGGAGTCGCCCACGATCGCGGCGCTGGCGCGCTACGCGAGCGCGGAGCAGGGCGCGCCTCGCTCGCAGGCGCAGGCTGCTCCAGCCATCCCGTCGGAGATCGAGCGGAGCGACGAGCCGCTGGCGATCGTGGGGATGGCGTGTCGGTTCCCGCAGGCACCCGATCTCGATGCGTACTGGCGGGTGCTGGCCGACGGGATCGACGCCACCGCCGACGTGCCGCCCGAGCGCTGGGACGCGGGCGCCTACCATGACGAGGATCGAGACGCGCCGGGCAAGTCGGTCAGCCGGCGCGCCGCGCTGCTGGATCAGATCGATGGCTTCGATCCGCAGGTGTTCGGCATCTCGCCGCGCGAGGCGCACGAGATCGATCCGGCGCAGCGCCTCGCGCTCGAGCTGTCGTGGGAGGCGCTCGAGCACGCGGGGATCGCGCCGCTGTCGCTCCGCGATAGCTCGGCGGGCGTGTTCTTCGGCTCGATGTGGCACGACTGGGCGGATCTGGTGAGCGGCGACGCCCTCGGGATGAGCCTGCACCGCGCCACGGGCGGGGCGCCGAACATGATCGCCAACCGGGTCTCGTACGCGCTGGGGCTGCGCGGGCCGAGCCTGGTGGTGGACACGGCGAGCTCGTCGGCCCTGGTGGCGCTGCACTACGCGGCTCACAGCGTGCGCAGCGGCGAGGCGGCGATCGCGATCGTCGGCGGCGTCAACCTCTTGCTCGCGCCCGAGATGATGGTGTTCGTCTCGAAGTTCGGCGGGCTGGCGCCGGACGGCCGGTGCAAGGCGTTCAGCGCGCTCGCCGACGGTTTCGGGCGTGGCGAGGGTGGCGGCGTCGTCGTGCTGAAGCGGCTGTCGCAGGCGCAGCGGGATGGCGATCGGATCTACGCGCTCCTGCGCGCGACGGCGGTCAACAACGACGGCGCGAGCAACGGGCTCACCGCGCCGAGCCCGCAGGCGCAGGAGGCGGTGCTCCGCGAGGCGTACGCGCGCGCGGGGATCGAGCCGGCGCAGGTCCACTACGTCGAGGCGCACGGCACGGGCACCCCGCTGGGCGATCACATCGAGCTCGCGGCGCTGGGGGCCGTGCTGGGCGGTGCGCGGTCGCCGGAGCAGCGGCTGCTCGTGGGCTCGGCCAAGACGAACATCGGGCACACCGAGGGCGCGGCGGGGATCGCGGGGCTGCTCAAGACGGTGCTGGCGATGCAGCACCGCCAGGTGCCGGCGAGCCTGCACGCCGAGCCGCTGAACCCGCAGATCGCGTGGGACGAGCTGGGGCTCCGGGTGCCGACGGCCCTCGAGCCGTGGCCTGCGCCGACGGATGTGCGCCCGCTGGCGGGCGTGAGCTCGTTCGGCTGGGGCGGCACCAACGCCCACGCGGTGCTCGAGGGGCCGCCGCCGGACGTGCGCGTGCTGGCGATGGCGGCGTCGACCGCCGAGGGGCTACGCGAGCGGGCGCGCGCGCGCCGGGCGGAGCTGGCTGCGGCTGGCGGCGCGGCGGATAGCGGCGCGGCGGCTGGCGCGGCGGCGGCGGCGGGCGGCGCGGCGGCGGGCGGCGCGGCGGCGGGCGACGCGGCGGCGGGCGAGCATCGCCTGGCGGCCGTGGTGCGTTCGCCGGGTGAGGAGATGGTGATTCTCGACGCGTTCCTGGACGGAGCACCCCGCGCCGGGACGCTCGTGGGCGGCGCGGCGGCGCGGCCGCGGGTCGCGTTCGTGTTCTCGCCGCTCGGCTCGCCGTGGGCCGGCATGGGCCGGCAGCTCCTGGCGAGCGACCCGGTGTTCCGCGCGTCGATGCTGCGGATCGATCGCGCGCTCGCGCCGCTGCTCGGCCGATCGATCGTCGAGGAGCTGGTGCGCCCGGCGCTGGCGGCGCGGCGCGGCGACGCGGTGCTCGTGCAGCCGCTCCTCTTCGCCGTGCAGACGGCGCTGGCGGAGACCCTGCGCGCTCACGGCATCGAGCCGGACGCGATCGTGGGGCACAGCGCGGGCGAGATCGCGGCGGCTCACGTCGCGGGCGCGCTTTCGCTCGAGGACGCCGCGCGCGCCATCCATCACTACAGCCGCGTGCAGGCCCCGACCGCGGGGCGGGGCGCGATGGCCGTGGTCGAGCTGCCGGCCGCGGAGGTCGAGCCTGCGCTCGCGGCGCATCCCGGCCGCGTTCAGCTCGCGGCGGTGAACAGCCGGCGCGAGGTCGTGATCTCCGGCGAGGCGGAGCCGGTGCACGCGCTCGTGGACGCGTGGCGCGCGCGGGGCGTCGGGAGCCACGTGATCGCGGTGGACGTGGCGGGCCACAGCCCGCTCATGACGGCGCCGCTGCTCGAGGAGCTCGAGGGAGCGCTCGGGGAAATCCGGCCGCGGCAGGCGCGGATCCCGCTGTGGTCCACGGTCACGGGCGCCCGGGTGGACGGCGCCGAGCTGGGCGCTGCCTACTGGGCCCAGAACCTGCGCCAGCCGGTGCAGCTGGGTGCAGTCATCGAGCGGCTCGCGGAGGACCACGGCGCGCTCGTGGAGATCGGGCCGCACCCGGTGCTCGCGCGCGCGCTGGCCGACAGCGCCGCAGCGCGCGGTGGCGCGGCGCAGATCCTGGCGACGCTCCGCCGCGGCGAGCCCGACGAGCGGCTGCCGCTCGCCGAGACGCGCGCCCGGCTGTTCGTGCTCGGGGCGGTGCAGCGGGCGGAGGCGGCGGAGGCGGCGGAGGCGCCGATCGCGGTGCCGGTGCCGGTGGTGCTGTCGGGGAAGAGCGAAGCGGCGCTGCGCGCGCAGGCGGAGAAGCTGCGCGCGCACCTGGCCGCGCGGCCGGAGCTCGCGCTGGTCGATGTTGCGTACTCGCTCGCGACGACGCGCTCGCACCTCGAGCACCGCGCCGCGCTGGTGGCCGGCGATCGCGGCGAGCTCGCCCTTGCGCTCGAGGCGCTCGCGCAGGGGCGGCCGGCGCCGCGCGCGGCAGTGGGCCAGCGCGCGGGCGACGGCAAGCTCGCGGCGCTGTTCACCGGCCAGGGCAGCCAGCGCCCCGGCATGGGGCGCGCCCTCCACGCTGCGTTCCCCGTGTTCCAGGACGCCCTCGACGCCGTGTGCACGGAGCTCGACGCCGCCATCGCCAGGGTGCCCGAGCTCGCCGCGGTCCCCGAGCTCGCGCGCCCCCTGCGCGAGGTGCTGTTCGCCGCCGAGGGCTCCCCCGCCGTCGCGCTCCTCGATCAGACCGGGTTCACGCAGCCGGCGCTGTTCGCGCTCGAGGTCGCGCTGTTCCGCCTCTTCGAGTCGTGGGGCCTCCAGGTCGATCTCCTGCTCGGCCACTCGATCGGCGAGCTGGTGGCGGCGCACGTCAGCGGCGTGCTGTCGCTGCCGGACGCCTGCATGCTGGTCGCTGCCCGCGCGCGGCTCATGCAGGCCCTGCCGGGCGGCGGCGTCATGGTCACGGTGCAGGCGTCCGAGGACGAGGTCCGCGCGTTCATCGCGGCGCTGCCCGGTGGCGGCGACGCCGCGGGGGGCCCGCGGGTCGCCATCGCCGCGCTCAACGGGCCGATGTCGACGGTCGTGAGCGGCGACGCCGCGGCGGTGCTCGACGTCGCGGGGCGCGCGGAGGCGATGGGGCGCAAGACGCACCGGCTGCGGGTCAGCCACGCCTTCCACTCGCACCACATGGACGGCATGCTCGACGCATTCGGCGAGGTCGCCGCGCGCGTGACGTTCCACCCGGCGCGGATCCCGATCGTGTCGAACGTGACGGGACGGCTGGCGACGGACGCGGAGCTCGGCTCGCCCGCGTACTGGGTCGAGCACGTCCGCGGCGCGGTGCGCTTCGTCGACGGGGTGCGCACGCTGCACGCCGCCGGCGCGCGCACGCTCCTCGAGCTGGGGCCGCACGGCGTCCTCTCTGCGCTCGCGCACGACGTCTTGGCCGAGGACGCGCATGAGGACGCCGCGGTCATCGCGGCGCTGCGCAAGGATCAGCCGGAGCCGGAGATGCTCACGGCGGCGCTCGGCGCGCTGCACGTGCGCGGCCTCCCGCTCGACTGGGAGCGGTTCTTCGACGCTCGCGGCGATGGTCCCGGCCACGAAGCCCACCCGCGGCGCATCGAGCTGCCGACCTACGCGTTCCAGCGCCGGCGGTACTGGCGCGACGCCGTCCGGCGCGCGGCCCCGCTGCCGGCCGCCGCTCGGGGCGAGGCCGAGCCGGCGGCGTCCCGCGACGACGACACGGAGCTGCTCGCCAGGCTCCGCCCGCTGTTCGAGGCGGACCGGCTGCGCCACCTGCTGGCGCTCGTGCAGGGCGAGACCGCCGCGGTGCTCGGCTTCCCGGATCCGTCCGGGGTCGACCCGAACCGGGGGTTCTTCTCGCTGGGCCTCGAGTCGCTGACGGCCATGGAGCTCCGGCGTCGGATCGCGCAGGTCACGGGCGTCACGCTCCCCAAGCTCGCCACGTTCGAGCACCCGACGCCCCACCGCGTCGCCATGTTCCTGCGCGCGGCGCTCGCGCCTGCGCTCGGCGAATCGGGCGCGACCTCAGGCGACGACCGGGTGCGCGCGCCGGCTCGCGCGCCGAGCGACGAGCCGATCGCGATCGTCGGGCTCGCGCTACGTATGCCGGGCGGCGCCGAGGATATCGACAGCTTCTGGCGCCTGCTCGAGGGCGGGGTCGACGCGGTCGGCCCGATCTCGCCGCGCCGCTGGGACGCCGAAGGCGTCTACGATCCCGAGCCCGGCACGCCGGGCAAGAGCTACGTCCGCGACGCGGCGATGCTCGATCAGATCGACCTGTTCGACGCCGCGTTCTTCAGGATCAGCCCGCGCGAGGCCATGCACGTCGATCCGCAGCACCGCATGCTGCTCGAGGCGACCTGGCACGCGCTCGAGCACGCGGGCATCGTGCCGGCGTCGCTCACGGACTCGCGGACCGGCGTGTTCGTCGGCGTCGGGCCCGGCGAGTACATGACCTTGCACGGCACCCGGGAGCTGGGGGCGTACGCGATGCTGGGGACGAGCCCGTCGCTCGCGGCGGGACGGCTCTCGTTCACGCTGGGGCTGCAGGGGCCGGCGCTGGCGGTCGACACGGCGTGCAGCTCGTCGCTGGTGGCGCTGCACCTGGCGTGCAAGGCGCTGCGGGACGGCGAGTGCGAGCTCGCGCTGGCGGCGGGCGTGAACGTGATGGCCACGCCGGATGGGTTCGTGCAGATGTCGAGCGCGCGCGCGCTCGCGCCCGACGGGCGATCCAAGACGTTCTCGGCCCGGGCGGATGGCTACGGCCGTGGTGAAGGCGTGGTCGTGCTCGCGCTCGAGCGGCTCGCGGACGCGCGCGCGCAGGGCCACGAGGTCCTGGCGCTGGTCCGCGGCACCGCGATCAACCACGACGGCGCGTCGAGCGGGATCACAGTGCCGAACGGGGCGTCGCAGCAGAAGGTGGTGCGGGCGGCGCTCCGCGACGCGGGGCTCGTGCCGGCAGACGTCGACGTGGTCGAGTGCCACGGCACGGGGACGGCGCTCGGCGATCCGATCGAGGTCAACGCGCTGGGCGCGGTCTACGGCGAGGGCCGGCCGGCGGGCCAGCCGCTGCGGCTCGGGGCGGTGAAGACGAACATCGGCCACCTCGAGTGGGCGGCCGGCCTGGCGGGCGTCGCGAAGGTGGTGGCCGCGCTCCGCCACGAGGCGTTGCCGGCGACGCTGCACACCGAGCCGCGCAACCCGCACATCGACTGGGATGTGCTGCCGGTAGCGGTCGTCGATCGGCTGTTGCCGTGGCCGCGGGATCCGGCGCGGCCGCGGCGGGCGGGCGTGTCGTCGTTCGGCATCTCGGGCACCAACGCGCACGTGATCCTCGAGGAGGCGCCGCCTGCGGGCGCGTCGCTCGAGGAGGCTCGGCCGCTGGAGGCAGAGGCAACGGCGGTGCCGGTGCCGGTGCCGGTGCCGGTGCCGGTGCTGCTGTCGGCTAGCAGCGAGCCGGCGCTGCGCGCGCAAGCGGGGAAGCTGCGCGCGCATCTCGAGGCGCACCCGGAGCTCGCGGTGGTAGACGTGGCGTACTCGCTGGCCACGATCCGCTCGCAGCTCGAGCACCGCGCGGCGGTCGTCGCGCGCGATCGGGCCGAGCTCGTCGGCGCGCTCGCTCAGCTCGCGGGCACGGCCAGCGTCGGGCAGCGCGCGAGCGACGGCAAGGTCGCGGTGCTGTTCACGGGCCAGGGCAGCCAGCGCGCGACGATGGGACGTGCGCTGTACGAGGCGTTCCCGGTGTTCCGCGCCGCGCTGGACGCGGCGTGCGCGTGCTTCGACGCGGCGGCGGGCGAGGGCGGCGTGGGCGGCCTGGCGCAGCGCCCGCTGCGCGAGGTGATGTTCGCGGCGGAGGGCAGCGAAGAGGCGGCGCTGCTCGACGAGACGGGGTACACGCAGCCGGCGCTGTTCGCGCTGGAGGTGGCGCTGTACCGGCAGCTGGAGTCGTGGGGGGTGCGGGTAGACCTCCTGCTCGGGCACTCGATCGGCGAGCTGGTGGCGGCGCACGTGGCGGGTGTGCTGACGCTTGGGGACGCGTGCACGCTGGTGGGTGCGCGGGCGCGGCTGATGCAGGCGCTGCCGCGGGGCGGCGCGATGGTGACGGTGCAGGCGCCGGAGGACGCGGTTCGCGCGCTGCTCGCGGCGCGGCCGGCGGGGGCGGCCGGCGGGGCCGCGACGATCGCGGCGATCAACGGGCCGGCGTCGACGGTGGTGAGCGGAGACGCCGAGGCGGTGGCCGATGTCGCGCAGCGTGCCGAGGCGGCGGGGCACAAGACGCAGCGGCTGCGGGTGAGCCACGCGTTCCACTCGCACCACATGGACGGGATGCTGGAGGCGTTCGGGCGGGTAGCGTCGGGGCTGACGTTCCGGCGTGCGCAGATCCCGATCATGTCGAACGTGACGGGGCGGGTGGCGACGGACGCGGAGCTGAGCTCGCCCGCGTACTGGGTGGAGCACGTGCGGAGCGCGGTGCGATTCCTCGACGGAGTCCGCGCGCTGCATGGCGCGGGCGCCCGCACGTACCTGGAGCTGGGGCCGCACGCGGTGCTGTCGTCGCTGGTGCACGACGCGCTGGCGAACGATGCGGGCGAGGGTCCGGGGATCATCGCGGTGCTGCGGCACGGCAGGCGTGATGCGAGCGCTGCGGGAGCGCGCAGCGAGCGGGCGGAGGTGGAGACGCTGACGGCGGCGCTGGGCGCGTTGCACGCGCGCGGCCACCAGGTCGATTGGGCCGCGTACTTCACGGGGGATCACGGGATCAGCGAGCGGCTGCTGGGACGGCAGCCACGGCGGGTCGATCTGCCGACGTACGCGTTCCAGCGCGAGCGGTTCTGGCTCGAGGCGCCGAAGCCCCGCGTCGCCGAGGCGACCGCGAGCACACCCGAGGAGCAGGACTTCTGGCAGGCCGTCGAGCGCGGTGATCTCGAGTCCGTCCGCGGTGCGCTCCAGGTCGAAGACGATGACGCGCAGCGCGCGCTGACCACGCTCCTACCCGCGCTGTCGAGCTGGCGCGATCGGCAGAGAGAGCAGCGCACGGTGGATGCCTGGCGCTACCGCGTTGTCTGGAGGCCGCTGGCTCATATCCGTGCGCCCGGGGACATTTCGGGCACCTGGCTCCTCGTCGTTCCGGCGACCCTGGCCGAATCCGAGGCCGAGACCGAAGCCGCGCTGGTGTCCGCGTTCGAGTCCCGCGGCGCGCGCGCCGTGATCGTTCGGACCGGCGAGGCCGAGGCTGATCGAGCTGCGCTCGCCACGCGCATCCGCGCCGGGCTCGGCGAGGGGGCCACCCTGGCCGGCGTGCTGTCGCTGGCCGCGTTCGATGAGCATCCGCTGCCGTCGTATCCTGGCGTGCCGACGGGGCTCGCCCTCACGCTCGCGCTGATCCAGGCCCTCGGGGATGCCGGGTTCGATGCGCGGCTGTGGATACTGACCCAAGGCGCGGTCTCCACGAGCCACACCGATCGCCTCGCTCACTGGAGGCAATGGACGATCTGGGGGCTTGGCCGCGTGCTCGCGGTCGAGCACCCCGAGCGCTGGGGTGGGCTCGTCGATTTGCCGCCGGGGCCGCGCTCCCCCGCGGAGCTCGATCAGCTGCTCGCCGTCCTCGGTGGACGACAGGACGAGGACGAGCTCGCGCTGCGATCCACAGGTTGGTTCGCTCGCCGGCTGGTCCGCGCCCCCCTGGAGAAAGGCGCACCCGTGCGCTCGTTCCAGCCCCGCGGCACCGTACTCGTGACGGGTGGCACCGGCGCGCTGGGCGCTCACGTCGCGCGCTGGCTCGCCGGGCGTGGCGCGGAGCACCTCTTGCTCGTCAGTCGTCGCGGCACCGATGCCCCAGGTGCCGAGGCACTGTCGGCGGAGCTCGCCGCGCTCGGCACGCGCGTCACGATCGCGGCGTGCGATGTCGCCGATCGCGGCGCGCTCGAGGCGCTGCTCGCGTCGATCCCGCCGGAACGCCCGCTGACGGCCGTGATCCACACCGCCGGCGTGATCGCGCACGACAAGCTGAGCTCGATCGATCCGGCTCGCCTCCACGCTGTCCTCGAGTCCAAGCTCACGTCCGCGGTTCATCTGCACGAGCTGACCGGCTCGCTCGATCTCGACGCGTTCGTCCTGTTCTCCTCGACCGCAGGCGTGTACGGCGGCATCGGGCAGGCACACTACGCCGCGGCCAACGCCGGCCTCGACGCACTGGCTGAGCACCGCCGCGATCTCGGGCTGCCAGCCACCGCCATCGCCTGGAGCGCGTGGGCCGGTGGCGGCATGTCGAACGAGGAATTCGCCGCCACCCTGCGGTCTCGCGGCGTGATGTCCATGGCCCCGGGGCTCGCCATCGCGGCGCTCGCCCAGGTGCTCGATCACGGAGAGACGAGGGTCACCGTGGCGGAGCTGAGCTGGGCCCGTTTTGCGCCGGTGTTTGCGGCGGCGCGCGCGCGTCCGTTGTTCGCCGAGATCCCGGAGTTCGTGCGCGCGCTCGACCCGCTTGTCGAGTCGTCAACGTCTGGAGCCGCCGACTCCGAGCTGCTCGCGCAGCTCCGGTCGATGTCCGAGCCGGACCGGCTGCGCCGCCTGCGCTCGCTCGTGCTCTCCGAGGTCGCCGCGGTGCTTGGACATACCGATGCGTCGTCGATCGATCCTCGGAGGGGGTTTTTCGATCTTCACCTCGATTCGCTGATGACGGTCGATCTCCGACGCCGCCTGCAGCAGGCCACGCGCATCAAGCTCCCCACGACCCTCGCGTTCGATCATCCGTCGCCGGAGCAGGTCGCCCTCTTCTTGCGCGGGGCGCTGGCACCGGCGCTCGGCTCGCCTGGTGAGGCCGCGCATCCCGCGGGCGATGCCAGCGCACCCGGAGGCATGCGGGCGCCGAGCGACGATCCGATCGCGATCGTGGGGCTCGCGCTCCGCGTCCCGGGGGGCGTTGAGGACGCCGAAGGTTTCTGGCGCTTGCTCGAGCAAGGCACCGATGCGGTGGTCCCGATCCCGCAGAGCCGCTGGGACGCCGACGCGGTCTACGATCCCGATCCGGGCGCGCCGAACAAGAGCTACGTCCGCCACGCGGCGCTGCTCGATCGCATCGACCTGTTCGACGCCACGTTCTTCGGGATCAGCCCGCGGGAAGCCCACCACGTCGACCCTCAGCACCGGCTGCTGCTCGAGACGACGTGGCAGGTGCTCGAGCAGATCGGCATCGTCCCCGGCACGCTCCGCGACTCCCAGACCGGGATCTTCGTGGGGGCCGGAACCGGAGATTACGCGTCGCTGCACAGCGCGCGGCCGGCCGAGGCATACGTGTTGCAAGGGACGTTCCCGTCGTTCGCCGCGGGCCGGCTGGCGTTCACGCTCGGGCTACAGGGACCGGCGCTCGCGGTCGACACGGCTTGCAGCTCATCGCTGGTGGCCCTGCACCTCGCGTGTCAGTCGCTGCGTCAGGGCGAGTGCGAGCTCGCGGTCGCCGCGGGCGTGAGCGTGATGGCCTCGCCCGACCTGTTCCTGCAGCTGTCGCGCCTACGCGCGCTCGCACCCGATGGCCGCTCCAAGACGTTCTCGGCCCGGGCGGACGGCTACGGTCGCGGCGAAGGCGTCGTCGTGGTCGCGCTCGAGCGGCTGGCCGATGCGCGCGCCCGCGGCCACGAGGTCCTGGCGCTCGTCCGCGGGAGCGCGATCAACCACGATGGCGCCTCGAGCGGCATCACGGTGCCGAACGGGACGTCGCAGCAGAAGGTGATCCGCGCGGCGCTCCGCGATGCCGGGCTCGCGCCCGCGGACGTCGATGTCGTGGAGTGTCACGGCACCGGGACCGCGCTCGGCGACCCGATCGAGGTCCACGCGCTGGGTGCAGCCTACGGCGACAAGCGGCCCGCGGACCGGCCGCTGCGGCTCGGGGCGGTGAAGACGAACATCGGCCACCTCGAGGCGGCCTCCGGACTGGCGGGGGTCGCGAAGCTGGTGCTGGCGCTCCGCCACGAGGCATTACCGGCGACGCTGCATACGGAGCCGCGCAGCTCGCAGATCGAGTGGGACGCGCTGCCGGTGGAGGTCGTGGACCGGTATCAGCCGTGGCCGCGGGACGCCGCGGGGCGCCCGCGTCGGGCGGGGGTGTCGTCGTTCGGCATCTCGGGCACGAATGCGCACGTCATCCTCGAGGAAGCCCCGGCGGAGGACGTGCCTGCCGAGGAGGCGCGTGCACTCCCGGCAGGGCCGGTGGCGATCCCGGTGCCGGTGCTGCTGTCGGGCAAGACCGAGGCCGCGCTGCGGGGACAGGCCGAGCGGCTGCGCGCGCACCTCGAGGCGCACCCCGAGCTCGGGCTGCTCGACGTGGCGTACTCGCTCGTCACCACGCGCTCGCAGCTCGAGCATCGCGCGGCGATCGTCGCACCCGACCGGGTCGCGTTATTCTCCGCGCTCGAGGCGCTCGCGCAGGGGCAGTCCGCGGCGTCCGCGGTGGTCGGCCAGCGCGCGGGTGATGGCAAGCGCGTGTTCGTGTTCCCGGGGCAGGGCTCGCAGTGGCCGGGGATGGCGCGCGCGCTCCTTCTGAGTGCGCCGGTGTTCCGCGACCAGATCCTGGCGTGCGAGCGGGCGTTCGCGCCGTACGTTCCGTGGTCCCTGCTCGCCGTGCTGGAGGGTGAGCCGGGAGCGCCTGCGCTCGAGCGCGTCGATGTCGTGCAGCCGGCGTTGTTCGCGGTGATGCTCGGGCTGGCGGCGCTGTGGCGCTCGATGGGGGTGGAGCCGGACGCGGTAGTGGGACACAGCCAGGGCGAGATCGCGGCGGCGTACGTGGCGGGTGCGTTGACGCTCGAGGACGCGGCGGCGGTGGTGACGCTGCGCAGCCGGGCGCTGACGCGGCTGGCCGGGCGGGGCGGGATGGCGGCGGTGGAGCTCGACGCCGAGGCGCTCGCTTCGCACACGGCGCGGTTCGGCGACCGGCTGGCGATCGCGGCGATCAACAGCCCGACGGCGACGCTGGTGTCGGGAGATCCGGAGGCCATCGATACGCTGCTGGCGGAGCTGACCGGGGCGCAGGTGTTTGCGCGCAAGATCCAGGTCGACTACGCCTCGCACGGGCCCCAGGTCGAGGCGGTCGAGGCCGAGCTCGTGGCCGAGCTGTCGCACGTCGCGCCGCAGAGCTCGCGGATCCCGCTGTACTCGACGGTGACGGGGGAGCAGATCGAGGGCGGGGAGCTCGACGCGAGGTACTGGTATCGCAACCTCCGGCAAACGGTCCGATTCACGGACGCAACGGCGCGCCTGCTCGAGAGCGGCCATCACTGCTTCATCGAGATCAGCCCTCATCCGGTGCTCACACTTGCGCTGAACGCGACGATCGAGCGCGCCGCGCGCGAGGGCGGGCAGGGGCCCGGATCGCCAGCGGCCATCGTGGGCACGCTCCGGCGCGACGACGGCGGGCTCGCGCGCTTCCTGCTCTCGCTCGGCGAGCTGCACGTCCGTGGGCAGCGCGTCGACTGGGAGACGGTCTTCGACCGCTTCGGCGCGGCGCTTCCGCGCCCACGGCGGGTCGCGCTGCCGACGTACGCGTTCCAGCGCGAGCGGTTCTGGCTCGAAGCGGCGCCCGCGGTGCGGAGGGCGGCGGATATCTCGTCCGCCGGGCTCGTGCCCGCCGACCACCCGCTGCTTGGCGCCGCGGTTCGGCTCGCCGACACGGATGGCTTCGTGTTCACCGGACGGCTGTCGCTCGCCGAGCACCCGTGGCTCGCCGATCACGCGGTGTACGGTACCGTGCTCCTGCCCGGCACCGCGTTCGTCGAGCTGGCGCTCGTCGCGGCGCATCGAGTTGGGCTCGAGCGAGTCGACGAGCTCGTGCTGACGGCGCCCCTCGCGATCCCGGCGCGCGGCGCGATGCTCATGCAGCTTGCCGTCGGTGCGCCCGACGTCGCGGGCCGGCGCTCGCTCTCGATCTACGCGCGTGCCGAGAACGCGCCGACCGACACGGCGTGGACGCGGCACGTGAGCGGCACGCTCGCGCCCGCGGGCGCGCTCGAAGCGTTCGAGCTGCGCGCGTGGCCTCCACCGGGCGCCACTCCACTTCCGCTGGCCGGGCTCTACCCGCAGCTCGCCGACACGGGGCTCGGTTATGGCGCGGGCTTCCAGGGGCTGCGCGGAGCCTGGCGGCGCGGTGAGGAGCTGTTCGCCGAGGCCGCGCTCCCGGAGGTCGTCGCGCGGGACGCTGCGTGCTTCGCGCTGCACCCGGCGCTCTTCGATGCCGCGTTGCACGTGCTCCCCGCGGCGGTCCTCCGCCAAGACGCGAGCGATCACCCGGACGTTGCGCTGCCGTTCGCGTTCCGCGGGGTGTCGCTGCGCGCCGTCGGTGCGTCCACGCTGCGCGTGCGTTTCGCACGAGATCCCGCGACGGGCTCGTTCTCGCTCGCGATCGCCGATGCGGTCGGCGAGCCGGTGGCGCATGTCGAGGCGCTGACCACCCGGACCGCCTCTGCGGAGCAGGTGCGCAGCGCTCGATCCACCCAGGAGGGCGCGCTTCTCCGGGTCGAGTGGGCCGAACTGCCCGCCTCCCCGCCCAAGTCGCAGCGGTCCGAGCGCTGGGCGCTCATCGGCTCGCACGACACCGCGCCGCTGGAGCTCGGCAGCGGCCAGTCCGTACGGTACGCCGACCTCGCCGCGCTGCTCGCCGCGCTCGATCAGGGGGCACCGCCGCCCGACGCGATCGCCTTGCTTTACCTGTCGTCCGTCGATGGCGCGCCGACGAGGGCGCCTGCGGATCTGATCGGGGCTGCCCACGAGGCCACCGCGCGCGCGCTCGTCCAGGTCCAGGCCTGGCTGGCCGACGGGCGCTTCGCGTCGTCTCGCCTCCTCGTGCTCACGCGTGGCGCGATCGCGGCGCGGGCCGCCGAGGACGTGGCCGATCTGGTGCATGCGCCGGTGTGGGGCCTGATCCGGTCCGCACAGAGCGAGCACCCAGACCGCTTGATCCAGCTGGTCGATACCGACGCGAGCGAGGCGTCGCGGTCGGCGCGGTTCACGGTGGCATGCGCGGCGGAGACGCAGCTCGCGCTACGCGACGGCGTGTGGCTCGCGCCCCGGCTCGCTCCGGTACGCCCCCAGGACGCGCTGGCGCCCCCGGCTCCCTCCGCCTGGCGCCTCCACATCACCAACAAGGGCACGCTCGAGAACCTCGAGCTGGTGGCGCACCCCGAGGCGCTCGCGCCGCTCGGTGAGGGCCAGGTGCGTGTCGCCGTCCACGCTGCAGGTGTCAACTTCCGCGACGTGCTCGACGCGCTCGGCATGTACCCGGGCGATCCAGGGCCGCTCGGTAACGAAGGGGCCGGCATTGTACTGGACGTCGGTCTCGGCGTCACCACGGTGGCACCCGGTGACCGGGTGTTGGGTGTCATGCGCGCGGCGTTCGGTCCGGTGGCGGTGACCGATCACCGGCTGTTGACCCGGATGCCGGCGGGGTGGTCGTTCGCCGAGGCGGCGGCGATCCCGATCGTGTTCCTGACGGCGTACTACGGGCTGGTCGACCTTGCGCGGCTCCGGCCAGGGGAGCGCGTGCTGATCCACGCAGCAGCGGGCGGGGTTGGGATGGCGGCGACGCAGCTGGCGCGGCACCTCGGGGCGGAGGTGTTCGCGACGGCGAGCCCGGGCAAGTGGGCCTTGCTGCGCGAGCTTGGGTTCGACGCCGAGCACCTGGCATCGTCGCGGACGCGCGAGTTCGAGTCGCACTTCCTGCGCGCGACCGGTGGGCAGGGGATGGACGTGGTGCTCGACAGCCTGGCGCGCGAGTTCGTGGATGCCTCGCTCCGGCTCTTGCCGCGGGGCGGCCGGTTCGTTGAGATGGGCAAGACCGATCTTCGCGACCCGGAGCGCGTGGCCCAGGACCATCCGGGGGTGGCGTATCGCGCGTTCGACCTCGCCGAAGCTGGGCCGGAGCGGACGCAGCAGATGCTCGTGGAGCTGATGGCGCTGTTCGCGCGCGGC
>DATMCI010000202.1:0-88383 GCA_035558535.1 Kofleriaceae bacterium | reverse complement strand
TCACTGGAACAAGTTCATCTCGAGCGGCGCCCACCCGCAGTTCCAGCCGCGCGCGAAGGAGCACGTCGACGCGATCCTCGCCAAGCGCCGCGCCGGCCAGCTCCCCAAGCCGCCGACCGACTTCTATCGCATGGACCTGATGCGGTGAAGCCGCCTGTGATCGTGCCCGCCGCCGCCCCCGCCGCCGCCCCCGCGCGCCTCCAGCGCCTCGCGCTGCTCGCGCTCCTCTCGCTCGGGGCGGCGCTCTTCGCCGCCGCGCCCGCGCAGGCGCAGTCCCGGCGCTACCCGCCCGAGCCCGTCGATCGAGACAAGGAGCAGGCGCGGCACTCGAAGCTGTGGGAGTCGGCCACGAACCCGCAGCGCACGCCCTACGGCAAGCTGGTCTTCGAGGCCGAGCAGCTGATCCGCGACGGCCTGTCGGCCAGCGCGATCGAGGCCGTGAAGAAGCTCGACCAGGCCGTGAAGCTCTTGCCCGACGAGCCGAAGGCGCTCCGCCTGCGCGGCGAGGCGAGCTTCAAGCTCAAGGACTGGGTCCGCTGCGCGGACGATCTGGCGAGCGCCTGGACGCGCGAGACCGCCGCCGCGCGCGGCCCGACCGGCCGCGCGGCCCGACCGGCGCGGCCGCCGCGCGAGAGCCTCGATCCCAAGCAGCTCACCGAGCTGCGGCGCAAGCTCGGCCTGTGCCAGGCGCGCGCCGGCCGGCTCGCGGACGCCGAGCGCACGCTCGCCGAGGCCGCCGTCGCCGGCAACGCGACCGGCGAGATCTGGATGCGGCTCGGCGAGGTCCGGATCGCGATGGGCAAGCTCGAGGAGGCGATCGCCGCGCTCGAGTCCGCCGCCGAGCAGAGCGACGTGCAGTCCGCGCTCATCCGGTGGCTGCTCGCCGGCGCGTACGACCGCGCGCGCCGGCCCGCCGAGTCGACCGAGGCCGCGCGCAGGGCGGCCGCGCTCGACGGCTCGTTCTCGACGCTGCGCAACGAGCAGATCCCGCTCCTGGGGACCGGCGAGCCCGAGTACCTCCAGAGCCTGGCGTACATGGCGAAGGACCCGCCGCAGACCGACTACGCGCTGACCTACCTCCGCTACTTCCTCAAGGTCGCCAAGGACAGCCCGTGGCGCCGGCGCGCCGAGGAGCACCTCCGCGAGCTCAAGGTCGGCGAGCTCCCCGAGAACCTCGAGCGCAGCGGCAACGCGGCGCTCGATCTCACCGCCGCCCGGGCGCTGGTGCGGCGCGCGATGCCCGCGATGCGGGCCTGCGCGGTGAAGACGCCGTTCATCGTCTACGAGGTCAAGATCACGAAGGTCGGCCCGCGTACACCGCCGGGACCCATGGAGCGGACGCGCTACCTGGCGACCGAGGGCGTGACCGTGATCCCGAAGATCGGCTTGCCCTCGACCGGCGATGTGCCGCAGGCCGAGCGCGACGCCGTGGTGCGCTGCATCGATCCGCTCGCCTCGAAGATCGCCCTCCCGCCGATCAAGGAGCGGGACACGTTCTTCGGGCTGATCTTCCACGTGGTCGCGCCCTGAGGCGGCGGCCCGCCGCGGCCCGCCGCGGCGCGCGCGGTCCTTGGCTCAGCCCTTGAGGAACGCGACGGTGACGCCGTCGCCGCCCTCGCGCTGCTCGCCCGGGCGAAACTTCTCGATCGCGCCGTGCCCCTGGAGGTGGCCGCGGACCGCGGCGCGCAGGGCGCCCGTGCCGTGGCCGTGGATCACGAAGATCGCGTCGCGCCCGGCGAGCAGGCTCTCGTCCAGGAAGCGATCGAGCTGGGTGATCGCCTCGTCGGCGCGATGGCCGCGGACGTCGAGCGTCGTCTCGAGCGTGCGCGCGGTGGCCCGGCCGCCGGCCGGGACGCCGTCGACGAGCTGGACCGGCGCCGCCCCGTCGACGGGCGCCGGCTCGGCGCGCGGCGGCTGCGCGGCCTCGGCCGCACGCCGCGCCGCGCGGTGCGAGTCCATGAGGACGTCGGCGAGCGGGACGATCGCGCGCATCGCGCCGAGCCGCACCTCGACCTTGTCGTCCGGCAGGAGCGCCACGGCGTCGGCGCGGCCGAGCCGCGGCACGATCACCGGCGCGCCCGGCACGATCTGCTCGGCCGTGGCCGGCGTCCCCGGCAGCGATGGCCGTTTCGGCTCGTGCTTGGCGACCACGGCACCCGGCGCGGCCAGGCGCCGCGCCGCCGCCTTCACGTCCTCGACGCTCACGTCCGCCGCCGCGGCGCGCACCTTGAGCTCGCGCCGGAGCTCGTCGATCTCGCGCCGCGCCGACTTGAGCGCCGCCACCGCGTCGCCGTGCGCGGCGCGCGTCTGCTTCTCGAACCGCGCCATCGAGCGCTCGCGCTGGGCCCGCGCGGCCGCGCGATCGGCCTCGGCCGCCTCGAGCTCGGCGAGCAGCGCGGCGCGCTCCTCCTCCATCCGGCGGCGCTGATCGGCCACGCTCGCGAGCAGGTCCTCGACCTTCACGACGTTGGGGCCCATCAGCTCGCGCGCGCGCTCGACGACGCGCTCCGCGATGCCCATCCGGCGCGCGACCGCGAGCGCGCCCGAGCTGCCCGGCACGCCGAGGTGCAGCTTGAACGTCGGCTCGAGGCGCGCCAGGTCGAACCCGACCGACGCGTTCGCGAACCGCCCCCCGCCCACCTCGGGCGCACCGAGCGCCTTCAGCCGCTCGTAGTGCGTGGTGACGATCGACGTGACGCCGCGCGCGGCGAGCGCCTCGAGCACCGCCTGCGCCAGCGCGGCGCCCTGCTCGGGATCGGTGCCGACGGCGATCTCGTCGATCAGGACGAGCGAGCCGGGGCCCGCCGTCGCGAGCAGCTCGCGCAGGTTCACCATGTGGCCCGAGAACGTCGACAGATCCTGCTCGAGGTTCTGCGCGTCGCCGATGTCGGTGCGAACGTCGGGGAACCAGCCCATCACGCTGCCGCTCTCGGCCGTGAGATGCAGCCCGGCGCGCGTCATGAGCGCCGCGAGCCCGACCGTCTTGAGCGCCACCGTCTTGCCGCCCGCGTTCGGGCCCGAGATGAGCAGCGTCGTGCCGGCGGCGACCGTGACGTCGTTCGCGACGCAGCGCCGCTCGGCGAGCAGCATCAGCGGGTGCCGCGCGTGGAGCAGCGCGACCCGCGGCGACTCGTCGAAGATCGGCTCGCTCGCGACGGTGTCGTCCGCCATGATCGCCGCGGCGGCGACCACGTCGAGGAGCTCGGCGGCGGCGAGCGAGGCTTCGAACCCGTCCGCCTCCTCGGCGACCCAGCCCGAGAACTTGGCGAGGATGCGGCGCTCCTCGTCCTGCACCTCGGCCTCGGCGAGCTTCGCCCGGTTGTTGAGATCGACGATCTCCTCGGGCTCGATGAACAAGGTCTGCCCGCTCTGGGACGTGCCGTGCACGATGCCGCGCACGAAGCCCTTGCCGTCGGTGCGGATCGGCAGGACGTAGCGCTCCTCGCGCTGCGTGTAGTACCCGTCCTGGAGGTACGGCGCGAACCGCTCGTCGGTGAGCATCGTGCCCATCCGCTTCTCGAGCTGGCTCTTGATCGCGGCGAACGCGCGCCGCAGCGGCCCGAGCGCGTCGCTCGCGTGATCCACGAGCCGCCCGTCGGGATCGAACGCCTCGAGGATCGGGTGGTAGACGTGCCCGAGATCGGCGATCGCCTCGGCGCGCGCGGCGAGCCGCGGCGCCGCCTCGCCATGCTCGCGCAGGTGGGCGCGGAGCCGCGACAGCGCCCGCCCCGTGCTCGCCACCGCGACGAGCTCCGGCGCCTCGAGCGCCGCCGCCTTGCGCACGCGCCCGATCGAGCCCGCCACGTCCGCGATCCCGCCGAGCGGCAGCGCCGCGTCCCGCGCCGCCAGCGCCCGCGCCTCGGTGATCTCCGCCGCCCGCGCGCGCGCCTCGTCGAGCGTTGGCAGGAGCTGCGCCGCGCGCACGTGCGCCTCGCCGCGCTTCGTCGCGCAGCGCCGCGCCCAGTGGCCGACCAGGGTCGGCCAGCCGAGATCGTCGAGCGTCTTCGGCGAGATCATGACGGCGCCATGCTTGACACGAAACGCGGTGCACGCCAAGCGCGGCGGCCCAGACTTGGGGCCGCGCTGGCGATGCCGCCGGCCGCCCCGGGCGCGGCGCGGCGCCGCCTCAGCCGACCGGGATCAGGTCCTGGAGGCTCGGCACGACGCGGTTGCGGCCGCCGCGCTTGGCCGCGTACAGGTTCTCGTCAGCGCGCCGGATCAACGACCCCGAGTCGACGCCCGTCTCGCGGTGCATCGTCGTCACGCCGACGCTGATCGTGTAACGGATGCTCAGCGCCTCGAAGATGCAGGGCCGCTCCTCGATCAGCGAGCGCAGGTGCTCGGCGAACACGATGCCGCCCGGCAGCGCCGTCGACGGCAGCACGCAGGCGAACTCCTCGCCGCCGTAGCGCGCGAACAGATCCTCGCGCCGGATGCGCGGCCGGATGCGCGCGGCCAGGTCCTTCAGCACGGCGTCGCCCGCGAGGTGGCCGTTGCTGTCGTTGATGACCTTGAAGTGATCGACGTCGAACATGACGAGCGTCAGCGGGTGGCCGTGCCGCGACGCCACCGCGATCTCGCGATCGAGGAACTCAGTGAAGAAGCGCTTGTTGTGGATCCCGGTCATCCCGTCCTGGATGGCCATGTTGTGGATCGCTTCGTGGTACGCGGTCTCGATGTTCGTGCCGTACAGGAACTTGTAGATCGCGTCGCCGAACCGCACCTGATCGGAGTCGGTGAGCTGCTTGGGCGACACGAGCCGCTGCTCGTTCACGAACGTGCCGTTCGTCGAGCCCAGATCCTCGACCCACCACGCCTCGCCCATGGTGTAGATCCGCGCGTGCTGGCGCGACACGCTGCTGCGGCTCACCACGAACGTCGAGTCGGTGTCGCGCCCGACCGTGTACTGCCGCTCGACCAGCGCGAACCGCCGGCCGATGTCCGGCCCCGGCGGGTGGAGGTGGACGAGACAGGCTTCGCCGCCCACGGGCGCCTTCTCCACCGGCCCCGTCTGGCGCGGCATGACGAGCGTACCGCTCTCACGAAAGTCGTCCTTCACAACCCTCCGCCGTTATATCACGGGCCCGGGGCGCCACGCCCCGGCGCCACGATCTCGAACGTGCGCTCCCCGCCCTTCGCGGGGACCGGCTGGATCGTCCCCAGGAGGGCCGCGAACAGGAGGCCGTGGGCCAGCTCGCGCTGATCCGCGGGCAGGTGCGCGATCATGCGATCCAGCGCGACCCCCGCGGCCGGCGCCACGGCGGTGGTCAGGACGAGGTGTCCCCCCGACACCGCCTCGACGACGCCCCGCGCCGTCGCCTCCGAGCACACGCGGCCGATGACGATCGCGTCGGCGCCCTCGTTCATCGCGCACGCGACGCCAGTGCTGACCGACGCCACGTGCTCCCCGACGGCGCGCTGGCTGATCCAGGCGCTCGCGTGCACCAGCTCGATCGGATCCTCGATCGCGACCACCCGGCGGCGCCGCTCGCCGAGCGCGCGCACCAGGGCGCCCAGCGTGACCGTCTTGCCCGACCCCGACGGCCCGGCGATCACGATCAGCCCCCGCCGCGAGAGCCAGCCCTCGACGACCGCCCCCGCGCCGGCGAGCCCCAGCTGCGAGAAGCTCGGCGGCTCGTCGGGGAGCATGCGCAGGGCCGCGCTCGGCCCGCGCTGGTCGCGCGCCAGCGTGACGCGGACCCGCCCCTTGCCGTCGCCGTACGTGAACATCGCGGTGCCCTTCTCGGTCCACGCCGCCCGCGCGTCGGGCGGCGCGACCACGCCCAGCTCGCGCGCGATGACCTCGCCGTCGATCACGCCGGAGCCCGCCGCGATCAGCTCGCCGCCGATGCGGTGCACCGGGGCCGTGCCCGCCGTCAGGTAGAGGTCCGACGCCGACGCCGCCCGCGCCGCACGCGTCAGCTGATCGAGCACGGCACCGCCGAGCAGCGAGCTGATCTGCGAGCTGCCCTCGTACTGGCCGCGCTCGAGCGACACCTCCACCGACGCGGGCCCCGCCCCCGCAGCACCGGTCCCCCCGGCCGCGGAGGCCACCGGGATCGCCGGGTTCGACTGGGGCCTGCCCGTCCGCGCGAGCGGCGGCGGTGACGACGGCGACGACGGCAACGGCGTGGCGCCGGAGCCGGTGAGCGCCTCGATCGTCACCTGCCACACGCCGGCGCGCGGCGTCACGTGCACGCTGTACCGGCGACCGCCGGACTCGACCTCGATCCGGACCGGCCGGCCCTTGTCGACCGACTCGTACACCGCCGGCGGCGCGAGCTCGCGCACCAGCTGCACCAGCTGGTCGTGCGGGGTGACCTGCGTCGCGTGGCGATCGCCCGTCGGGAACCGCAGTGTCACGGCCTGGCCGGACGTCAGCACGGCGCCCGACGCGCCGAACTTCTCGATGCTGCGCAAATACATGTCGAGCTTGACCATCGCGTTATCTCGGATCTCCCGGCGGATCGCCCAGCGGCTCGCCCGGCGGATCCAGCTCCGCCACCGCCATGATCTGCTGCTTGTTGACCAGCACCTGCTCGTCGGCGGTCCACAGCCGGACGAACAGCCCCGGCCGGTTCAGGTGATCGATCACGCGCGGCCGATCTGCCGGCGAGTTATCGAGGAGGAGCCCCTCCAGGGCCGGGCCGTGCAAGAGCTCGATCGACACGCGGTGCTGGCGATCGTACAGCGCGAGCTCGTCCGGGAGCTCCTCGGCGCGGCCGACCGCGATCCACGCGATCGCGCGCGCGCCGAGGAGACGCACCGCGCCGCCCACGCGCGCCGGCACGAACGCCGCGCTCGCGTCGAGCTGCTCGGCCAGCGCGTCGAGCAGCTGGGCCTTGCCACGCGGCGCGACATCCGCCACGAACAGCTCGGCGTCGCGCGGCGCCTGCCCGATCAGGCAGAGCCGCACCGGCACGACGACGGTCGGGAGCCGGAGCTCGGCCGCGCGATCCACGGGGGCATCGTACACGACGCCTCATGCTAGTTTCCCGCCATGACCCGTGCCACGTACGTGCTGGCTGGCACCACGCTGATCGGGCTCCTGACGTCGGTCTGGCTCTGGCTCGACAACCGCTCGCTCCGCGAGGATCTCGCGGACCGGGCACCCGAGGCCGCGGCCGCCACGCAGGGGGCCGCCCCCGCCCCGAAGGACCCCTGGCTCGACGCCGCCCGGCCCGCGCAGGAGCGCGTCGCCCGGAGCGGGACGATCACGCCGCAAGCGGCGCCGTCCTTGCCCGAGCAGCCGAAGGAGAACCGCAACGACCGCCGCGCCCGCCGCAACGCGGAGATCAGCGCGCTCTTCGGCCGCCTCGAGGGCGAGAGCGAAGAGGAGTGGAAGAAGCGCGTATTCCCGCTGTTCGAGGGACGGCTCAACAAGCTCCGCGACCGCACCAACGAGATGCGCAAGGCCGCCGAGGAGCAGGCCGGCGTCACGAAGGAGCAGTCGGCGCAGCTCGACAAGGTGTTCGAGAAGACGTACGCCGAGGTCGTCGACTTCGCGAACGAAGCGATCACCGACGGCCGGCTCTCGCCGTACAAGCGAGACGTCGGGAACTGGCTCGAGCTCGCCGGGGGCCTGGGGACGATGCTGAACGGCGTGCAGGGCCAGATCGGCAAGGTCCTGTCCCAGTCGCAGATCAAGGCCATGTACGACTCCGGCTTCGAGTGGAGCGAGTACATCGGCCTCCACGCGCCGTGGGAGAAGCTGCGCGCGCCGCCGCCGCCGCCGAAGTGATCGCGCGGCCGCGCCCGCGGCCTGGCCGTCACTCCCCGCCGCAGACGAGCCGCGCCGCCGTCGGCTTCTCGTCGCGCGCGATGCCGTCGCCGAGCTGGTTCACGCCGTCGCTGCCCCAGCAGACGACCGAGCCGTCGCGGCGGACCGCGCAGGCGTGCGCGCCGCCCGACGCGACGTCGACCGCGTCCGGCACCGCGGCGACCTGCACCGGCCGATCCGTCGTCTCGTACGTGCTCGTGCCGAGCTGACCGGCCCAGTTCGGGCCCCAGCACCACAGCGTGTTGTCCGTCTTGATCGCGCACACCGAGTCGTACCCGGCGGCGAGCATGCGCACGCCGGTGATCGGGACCGTGAGCGGCATCGCGTGCGCGCCGCAGTACTGGTTCGGGACGCCGAGCCGGCCGTCGCAGCCCGCGCCCCACGCGCGGACCGAGCCGTCGGCGAGCACCGCGTACGTGCGCCGCTCGCGCGCCACCACCTGCGTGGCGGTCGTGATCCCCGCGACCATCACCGGCGCCGTCGTGCCGCCGGGCGTCGTCGAGCCGGTGCCGAGCTGGCCCATCGAGTTGTCGCCCCAGCACTGGATCGATCCGTTCGTGACCGCGCACGAGTGCTCGCTGCCCGCCGCGACGGACGTCGCCCCCGTGAGCACGATCACCGGCACGCTCGACGACATCGTCGAGCTGTCGCCGAGCTGGCCATCGTCGTTCCAGCCCCAGCACTTCACCGTGGTGCCGTCGATCGCGCACGTGTGCCGATCGCCGGCCGCGATCTGCTTGGCGCCCGTGATGCCCCCCACCGGGGTCGGCAGGCCGTGCGAGCTCTCGGTGCCGTCGCCGAGCTGCCCATCCCCGTTCCAGCCCCAGCACCAGACGCCGCCGCCCGCGATCGCGCACGCGTGATCGCCGCCGCCCGCGATCCGCTCGATCCCGCCGAGCGCCACGGGCACCGGCTCCGCCCAGCTCATGACCGAGCCGTCGCCCAGCTCGCCGTTGTCGTCCTCACCCCAGCAGCGCGCCGCGCCGGCCTGATCGATGCTGCAGGTGAAGGCGCCGCCGGCCGCGATCGCCATCGCCCCCGAGATCTCCGGCACGGGCTGCGGCGCGCCCTGCGTGGTCCGCCGGGCGTTGCCGAGCTGGCCACGGCCGTTGTAGCCAGCGCACCAGACGCCGCCTTTGAGATCGAGCACGCAGGTGTGGTACTGGCCCACGGAGACCTGCTTGCCGCCCTCGATCACCGCGAGCGTGGGCCACGCCATGCTGCGCTGCGAGAGGTCGCCGAGCCGGCCGTCCCCGTTGTTGCCCCAGCACCACACGCGGCTCGTGTCGTCGATCGCGCACGAGTGCTCGTTGCCGAGATTGACCTGGACCGCGCGGCCCGGGATCACCACGCTCCTCAGCGTCGGCGAGGTGGCGAGCGTGCCGTTGCCGAGCTGGCCGTACTCGTTGTACCCGGCGCACCGGACCACGCCGTCCGCGACCGCGCACATGTGCGCGTCGCCGATGTCCACGCTCTCGACGTTCGCGAGCCCGGGGACGACCGTCGGCTGCGTCCGCCGCATGGGCATCGCGTCGCCGAGCCCGAACTGGTTGGACTCGTTCTCGCCCCAGCAGTAGAGCGCGCCGCCCCGATCGATCGCGCAGGTCGCCTCGGCGCCCGCGGCGACCTGCGCCGCGGAGAGGCCAGGGACCGCCGCGGGCGTGCCGCGATCGACGGTGCCGCCGTCGCCGAGCTGGCCCTCCGAGTTCTCGCCCCAGCACCAGACCGTGCCGCCGCCGTCGAGCGCGCACGTGTGATCGTAGCCCGCCGCGAGCGCGACGATCCCGCCCTGCGTGCGCGCCGCGACCGGCTGCTTCGCGTCGCTCGTGCCGCCATCGCCGAGCTGGCCGACCCCGTTGTTGCCCCAGCACGAGACGTCGCCCGCGCTGGTGCGCGCGCACGTGTGCAGGTAGCCGGCGATCACCTCCACCGCGTCTTCGAGCCCCGTCACCTGCACCGGGACCGTCGAGTCGTCGGAGGTCCCGTTGCCGAGCTGACCGAAGTCGTTGCGGCCCCAGCACCAGACCGTGCCGTCGCTGCGCACCGAGCACGAGTGCTCGCCGCCGCCCGCGACGTGCTGCGAGCACGTCGCCGCCGGGGGATCCGTCGGGATGCACACGTTCTTCTGGCAGACGTAGTCCTTGGGACAGCGATCGTTCTCGCCGCACCGGTAGTACGTGCCCGTGTAGTCGACGCTCAGCGAGCAGCCCGCAACGAGCGCCGCGAGCAGGAGCGAGGACGAGAACACGACCAAGAGCAGGTTTCGCATCAGAATCTGCCTCCGAGGACGAGGGCGCCGCCGCCGCGCGCAGGCGCGACCGTGACGCGCCGCTCGGTGCGCGCGCCGTGCGGCTCGGTCAGGTACAGGATCGTCGCGCCGACCGCGAACACCCCCGCCGCCCCCCAGCCGATGTTCGTGAGCAAGACGCCCCGCCGCGCCCGCGCCTCCACGTCCTTCGCCTCGTCAAAGCTGTGCTCGACGCTGCTCGCGTTCAGATCGTCGAGCTCGCCCTTGGCGAGCACCGCGTCGATGCCGAAGTAAGCCGCCCCCGCGCCGAACGCGACCGCGGCCCCGCCCCACAGCCACCACTTGAGGTAGAGCGGCCGCGGCGAGCGCGGCGGCGGTGGCGGCACCGGGCGCGGCGCGACCTTCGCGGTGCCGCCGCCCTCCGGCTTCGGCGGCGGCGGCGCCTGGCCCAGGATCACGATCGGCACCTCGCGCGAGCCCAGCTCGGCGAGCCGGTTGCCGTTGTCGTCGAGGGCGGCGATCCGCACGTCGAGCCGCGCGCCCGGCGGCAGCTCCACCGTGACGCGCTCCGCGGCCGGGCGATCGATCGTCTGCTCCGGCTTGCCGTCGGCGACGACGGTGACCCGCACGCGCTTGATCATCGACAGCGGATCGGAGGCCACGATCACCGCCACCGCGGGCGGCGCGGACTCGGTCTCCGACTTGATCTCGAGCGGCGCGCCCTGCTTCGCCGCGCCCTGCGCCGCGGTGAACGGCCGCGTGATCTTCGGCGACGTGCCCGGCGGCAGCGCCACCTTCGGCGACAGGACGAGCGCGCGGTGGAACGCGGCCTGGGCCGCCTTCGGATCGCCGAGCGCGCCCTCGACGATGCCGCTCAGCCGGTGGAGCTCGGCGAGCTCCTCCCGGCCGTACGCACCGCTCGCGAGCGCCTCGGTGAGCGCCGCGCGCGCCTTCAGGTAATCGGACGCCTCGACGGCGACCTTCGCATCATCGAGCGGGCTGGCCTGCACCGGCGCGCTCAGGGCGAGCGCCACGGCGAGCGCCATGGTCGCTCCCCGGGACCGCAGCATGGGCAGGACTCTACCATTCGATGCGTCGCGTCGGCGCCACCTTTCCCGGCTCGATCGTGATCGTCATTGTGCGGGATGTTCCCGACGGCGAGACCGCGCGCAGGGAGTGCTTGCCCGGCGGCAGCGCGAGGCGGACGAGCGGCGTCTCGCCGTAGCGCTTACTGTCGATGAAGATGATCGAGTACATCGGCGTGGAGTCGATCGTGATGAAGCCCGGCGGGCCCGACGGCTTCGCCGCGTCCTTCTCCGGATCTTTCGTCACAGGATCTTTCTTCAGCGACGGGCGCGGTGGGCGCGTGTCGGGACGTGTCGGCGTAACGGGCGTCGTCGTCGGCGTCGTCGGCGTCGGCGGCGGCGGGCTCGCCTCGTCCGGCGCCTTCGGCGTCGGCGTCGGCGTCGGCTCCACGGGCGCGACCGCGACGGCCACCGCCGCATCGCCCGCCGACGGCGATGGCTGCGCGGACGCCGCGTCGATCGCCGTCACCGGCATCGCGATCGTCGGCCCCGGCGCGGTCTTCGCCGCGACCTCCTCCTTCACGCGCCACTGCAGGTAGAAGAAGCCCGCCGCGCCCAGCGCGCCGAGCGTCAGGAGCGTGAGCAGCACCATCGGCAGCCGCGAGCGGACCTGCGCGGGCGGCTCCAGCTGCACCGCGCGCATCGCCGCAGATACCCGCGGCCGCGGCGGCGGCGGCTGCGAGTTCGCCGTGGCCCACCCCTGGGCGAGCACCGGCCGCTCGATCTCCGTCGGCGGCGCGGCCGCGCCGCGCCCCGTCAGCATCGAGACCGGCGTCGTGACGAGCGCGGTGCCGTGTCCGACCGCCGGACCCAGATCGTCGTCGAGATCGAGCACGCCGCCCTCGCGCGCGACGCGGATCAGCACCTGCTGATCGCGCATCCGCACCTCGAACGCGCGCGCGAGCTCGTCGGCGATCATCGCCGCCGACCACGGGCCGCCGATCGACTGCACCGACTGCGCGAGCGCCTCGCCGAGCGCGCGCGCCGTCGGGTAGCGCTCCTCGCGATCGCGCGACAGCGCCCGCGCGATCGTCTGCGACAGCTCGGGCGGCACGTCGGGCCGAAGCTCGGCCACCTCGGGGATCGGCTCGCTCGTGATCGCCTGGAACGTGAGGAAGTCGGTCTCGCGACGGAACAGGTGCCGGCGCGCGAACAGCTCCCACAGCACGATGCCCATCGCGAACACGTCCGTGCGCCGATCGACGCGCTCGCCGCGCAGCTGCTCCGGGGACATGTACGCGTACGTGCCCTTCACCGAGCCCGTCGTCGTGCGGACTGACGCGTCCTGCACCTTCGCGATCCCGAAGTCGAGCACCTTCACGACGCCGTCGACCGTGGCGAACAGGTTGTTCGAGGACACGTCGCGGTGCACCACCTCGAGCGGGCTGCCGTCCGGACGCTTCAGCTGGTGCGCGTGGTGGAGGCCCTCGCACGCCTGCGCGCCGAGCCCCGCGATCAGCCGCGGATCCGGATGACCCGGGTAGAGGTCGCGGCGGCGGAAGCACGAGAACGGCACGCCCTCGAGGTACTCCATCGCGATGAAGTACCGGCCCTCGATCTCGCCCAGCTCGAAGACCTGGCACACGTTCGGGTGCGAGATCTGGGCGGCGATCCGCGCCTCGGCGAGGAACATCTCGACCAGCTGCTGATCCTTGGCGAGGTGCGGCAGGATCCGCTTGATGCAGACGAGCTTCTCGAAGCCGGCCGCGCCCTGGAGCCGCGCGAGGAAGATCTCGGCCATCCCGCCAGTCGCGAGCTTGGCGACCAGCGAGTATTTGCCAAAAACGTGCCTCGTCGCCGCGGCTGCGACGCCCATCATCGGCGCGATGATAGTACGAGCCGCCCCGCGCGCTACAGCCCGATCCAGTAGTTCGCCTTGACCATCACGACGTTCTCCGCGTCGCTCTCACCGAGCGCGCGCAGGTCGCGCCCGAGCTCGAAGCGCCCGCTCGCGTCGTCACTGGTCCGACCGTGGCTCCAGATCGCGAACACCGACGAGCCCGGGCGGTACTCCCAGCGCAGCACCACCGTCGAGCGGAGCTGCCGGAACGAGAAGTCCGGACGCGAGAACGAGAACGTGCCGTCGCGCGTCGCGGTGAACGTATCATCCCCAGCAAGCATCAGGTTCGCGCCGGCGAGCGGCACGAACCGGGCAGAGAACTTCGCAGCCCCCGCCTTCGTGACGTCCTTGTACTCGCTGTAGCGGCCCGTCGCGACGTACGGCTGCGCGTACGCCTGGAGGCTGAGCCGCGGCGAGAACGTCCAGTTCACGCGCATCGTCATCGACGCCGTCGTCTGATAGATCCGCGCAAACACGTAGTGCGGGCGATCCAGCTCGTCGGGCGCCTCCTCGACGTACTGCATCGCGTCGTTGCGGTACGAGTACGAGGGGCCGAGGAACACGTCGACGTTCGCGCGCGCCTGGACCGTGACGCCCGCGCTGATGAAGCCGTCGATCGAGTCGCTCGTCGGATCGCGCCCCGTCCACGCGTCGAGCGACACCCACAGCGGCTTGCTCGTATCCGTCGCCGCGAAGGCGCCGACCTGGGCGCGCGGATCGACGCGGAGCGAGGGCCCGCCGCGCAGCGCGCCCGCCACCCACTTCGAGCGGATGAGGTTGCAGAAGTAGCCGAAGCGCCAGTGGTTGGCGAGCTGCACGTTGCCGTTGCTCTCGAGCCCGTAGTCCATGAGCCGCGGATCGCCCATAAGCTCGTCGGCGACCAGGAAGAGGTCGGCGCTCGCGCTGTAGGAGAGGACCTCCTTGCCCGGCGTCTCGTCGTGGTACTGCACCCACCAGAACGGGACCGCGCGATCCGACGAGAACTGGAAGCCCATGTCGTTGAGCTCGAGCCCCGACGTGCGCAGATCGCCGCCGAACATGTAGCGCCAGTGCTTCGTGTTGCCGTTCCGGCCGAGCTTCCACGACGCGCCGAACCCCGACAGCGACGTGCGCGTCGGATCCAGGTGGAAGCTCTGCGCGTCCGGCCGCTGGAACAGGTGGCGCTGCGAGGTCTGCGTCTCGGCGATCGCCGCCTCGGTCCCGTGCACGTAGCTGCCGACCGTGCGCAGGTCCAGGGCCCACGCGTCCTTCGCCCACCGGTGCGAGAGCTGCGCGCCCGCCGTGTACGCCTGATCGTGGAGGAGGTCATCGAGGCCCGTGTCCGCGAGGGAGCGGTGCACCGCGGTCGCCGACGCGCCGATGGCGGTCTTGCCGCCGCGGAGATCGCGCTTCACGCGCGCCATCGCGTAGTTCGTGAGCGGCGCCACGACCGGCCCGCTCACCGCGCCGTCCGCGTCGACGATCGTCGCGGTCTCGCGGCCCGTCACCGCGTCGAACACGCCGACCGACCAGCCGCCGCGCGTCTTGCCCGTGAGCTTGCCCGCGCCGTAGATCGTCGTCGACGTCGGCGCCCGGATGTACTCGTAGTCGTCCGGCTCGGCCGGCGGCGCGGCGCCGATCCGGCGGCTGTAGAACACGCCCTCGGCGCCGCCGTCGCCCGTGCCGATCGGCAGCTTGAACAGGTCCACGCCCTCGATGAAGAACGGCCGCTTCTCGGCGAAGAACAGCTCGTTCGCGGACAGGTTCACCTGCGACGGATCCGCCTCGACCTGGCCGAAGTCCGGGTTGATCGTCGCCGACAGCGTGAACGCCGGCCCCAGGCCGTACTTGAGATCGAGCCCGACGTTGCCGCGGCCCGTGAACGAATCGTTCAGCGGATCGCCCGCGTCGACCGGCATCGCCTCGAAGCCGCCCGTCGCGTACGGCAACAGCTCGAGGCGGCGGCCCGGCCGGAGCCGATCGATCCCGCTGACGACGCCGAACTTGCTGACCACCTCGTCGCCCGTGCGCGGCCACGGCGACCACGCCACCTCCTCGCGCGTGCGCGCGACGACGCGGACCACCTGGAAGCCCCACTCCTGGCTCTCGCGCGCCACGAAGCGCAGCTGGTTGAGCGGGATCCGGTACTCGGCCGTCCAGCCCCGCTCGCCGACGGCGGCGCCGCCCGTCCACACCGCGTCCCACGTGTCGTCGCCCTGCGAGTCGTCGAAGAAGAGTAGATCGCGCTGCACGCCGGCGGCGTTGAGCTGGAACACATACGCCGTGCGGCGATCGTGATAGCTGTCGATGCCGATCGCGATCGCGTCGGCGGAGCCCTCGACGTCGCGCCGCGTGAGCGTGCGGCGGATCTTGTGCGGCTCGGGATCGTCGGCCCACACGCCGATGTAGACCGCGCTGTCGTCGTAGAGCACCGCGAAGCTCGTCTCGTAGGACGCCTTCGCGCCGTCCTTGGGGAACCGCTGCGTGAAGCCCGCGTGGTGCGGCGCGTCGCGCCACACCGCCTCGTCGAGGCGGCCGTCGATCACGACCGGACCTGCGCGGCGTACGGCCTGGGCGCGCGCCTCCGCGGGGAGCGCGTCCGCGCTCACCGGCGCGCCGCTGCCGCCGATCGCGACGGCGACTACCGCGAGGAAGACGAGCGTGCGGTGGAGCGGGCGGAGCATCGTGCGGGAGGGAGCCACGGATCTATCTCGTGGTGGACCCTCGCCGAAACCGATGGTTGCAGATCTGGATTCCTGGATGGAGTGCGACACGCGTGCGACCTCATGCGACGACAACGACGACGACCACTACCTACGCTGCGCGACCGGAGCCATTTGCTCGTCGCTCCGGCGTGCGTGCTCGAGGAGCAGCGACGCCACGGATCCGATCCCGATCTCGTCACGCACTGTCACCACCGACGGTGAGAACTCGAACTGGCCGTCGCGCCAGTCGAGCAGGCGCAAGAGGCGCTCGCGGGGGCTGCCCTTTCCGCTGCCGCTCTCGATCTTGAGCAGGCGCCCGTCGGCGACGTGCACGCGCACCAACTCGTTCGTGCGCGCGAGGATCAGGATCCCCGACTTGCGCTCGAACTCGAGCAGCGACAGGAGCGTGCCCAGGCCGATGTCGACCAGGTTGCCGCGCAGCCCGACGCTCGCGGCCACCACCGGCGCGGCGAGCCGCTGGATGCGGATGACGAGCTCCTCGTCGAGGTACGGCCGCGGGACGTAGTCGCGGACGCCCGCGCGGTACGCCTCGAGCCGCCCCACGTCGCCCTCGTCGCCGGACAGGACGAGCGGCACGTCGGAGAGCGTCGCGTGCTCCGACATCGCGTACGCGAGGTCGACGCCCGTCATGCCGTCCATCATCGCGGCGGCGATCACCGCGTCCGGCCGCCACGTCGCGCACGCCTGCAGCGCCTCGGGCGCGCTCGCGACCGCGTCGACGCGGAACCCCGCCGCCTCGAGCGCGTTGGCGAGCCGCCCCCGCATCGCCTCGCTCGGCTCGACGACCACCAGCCGCGACGGCCCCGCCAGGCCCGGCGAGGTGCGCTCCGTGCGCAGGCTCTCGAGGTACGCGCGCAGCTTGCGCCGCGACGGCGAGTCCGGCCCGACCAGCTCGAAGCCCATGCCCGGGTGGCGACCGATCGCGGCCGCCGCCGCCGGCGTCAGCATGTGCGCGACGCGGGCCCGCAGCGCCAGGTACGTGCCGTCGGGCAAGGTCACCCGGACCTCGGTCGACTCGCCCGCCGGGAGCAGCGCCTCGGTGCGGATGTACAGACCGCGCGCCGAGAGGTCTTCGGTCTCCGCCTCGACGACGCCGGACGGGCGATCGAACTCCACGCGGCATCGCGTGATCAGCCGCGGTTCACGTCCGCGTCGGGCGCCGGCCACCCGCGCGAGTCTAATCCAGCGGCCGAGTGGTTGGGTCTTTCCCGCATGCGCTCGCGAAGGAGCGCTGAAACGCCAACAATTCTGGACTCATATCCATATGAGATCCCTCGAGTCTTGCTCTCTTCGATTGTTTCAAGAATCTTTGAACGAACTCGAACCATCGGAGAGCTCGTCCCATGAGCCAGCTCGCTCTGTCAGGTGCAGTCCTTGATCGGCTCTCCGGTATCAGCCGGGCGCGCGGCGCGCCATCGCTCGCCGAGCGGCTCGCCAGCCTCGAGCGCTGGGTGCGCGACGATCTCGCCGGCTTCGAGGCCGAGCTCGCGGTGCTGCCGAAAAGCCCCCGCCTCATCCCGACCACCGCGCACCACCTGCTCGAGCTCGGCGGCAAGCACCTGCGCCCGCTGTGCGTCGCGCTCGCGAGCCGGTTCGGCGCGGGCTTCACGCCGCGCGCGCGGTCGCTCGCCGTCGCCGTCGAGCTCGTGCACAGCGCGACGCTCCTGCACGACGATGTCGTCGACCTCGCGGAGCGGCGGCGCGGCGCGCCCGCCGCGTGCGTCGTCTACGGCAACGCCGCCTCGATCTTCGCCGGCGACTGGCTGCTCGTCGCGGCGCTGCGCCGGATCTCGGCGGCCGGCGTCGACGGCCTGCTCGACAAGATGCTCTCGATCATCGACGAGATGATCGCCGCCGAGTCCGTGCAGCTCGAGCGGCGCGGCAAGCTCGCCGGCGCGCGCGAGGACTACTTCGCGATCGTCGAGGGCAAGACCGCGGCGCTGTTTCGGTGGGCGATGATCGCCGGGGCGCGGGCCGCCGAGCTGCCCGCCGCCGCCGAGAGCGCGCTCGAGCGCTTCGGCTTCCACCTCGGGGTCGCGTTCCAGGCCATCGACGACGAGCTCGACTACGGCGGGCCTGCCGCCGCCGACGACACCGGCAAGGACCCGCTCGCCGATCTGCGCGAGGGCAAGGTGACGTTCCCGCTCGTCGTCGCGCTCGAGCGCGAGCCCGCGCTGCACGGCCAGCTCGAAGAGCTGCTCGCCCAGGAGCTGCCCGCGAAGGACGCGCTCGCCGCGGTCGCCGCGCGGATCCGCGGCACCGGCGCGCTCGCCGCGACGCGCGCGCTCGCCGAGGACCACGTGCGGCGCGCGCTCGGCGTGCTCGAGGAGCTGCCCGCCGGGCCGGCGCGCGAGGCGCTCGTCACCGTCGCCCTCGCCTCGCTCGAGAGGACGTCGTGAGCGCGCAGGTGGAGCCCGGCGCCCCCGAGGCCGCGCCCGCGCCGCCGCCCGCGAACACCGCGCTGCCCGCGCTCGGCAGCGGCCAGATGTTCGATCGGATCGCGCACCGCTACGACTTCTGCAACCGCGTGCTGTCGCTCGGGCTCGATCGCGGCTGGCGGCGCCGCACCGTGCGCGCGCTGCACCTGTCGTCCGGCGGCCAGCCGCGCGTGCTCGACGTCGCCACCGGCACCGGCGACCTCGCGATCGACATCGCGCGCGCCTGCCCCGGCGCGACCGTGATCGGGCTCGATCCGTCGGCCGGCATGCTCGAGATCGCCGCCCGCAAGGTCGCGCGGCGCGGCCTCGGCGAGCGCGTGACGTTCGTGACCGGCGACGCGCAGGCGCTGCCGTACGGGAGCTGCGAGCTCGATGCCGCGACGATCGCGTTCGGCATCCGCAACGTGCCCGACCGCGCCGCGGCGCTGCGCGAGCTTTCGCGCGTGGTCCGCCCCGGCGGGCGCGTCGCCGTGCTCGAGCTCGGCGAGCCGTCGGGCGAGGCCGCCCCCGGCGCGCCGCTCGTCTCGCGCGTCGCGCGCCGGGTCTTCGGCGGCGCCGCCCGCTTCCACTGCCGCACCATCGTGCCGCGGCTCGGCGCGCTGCTCTCGGGCGCGCGCGAGTACGCCTACCTCCAGCGCTCGGTCGGCGCGTTCCCGCCCGCCGCGGAGTTCGCGGCGCTGATGGAGCGCTCCGGGCTCGACGTCGTCGACATCCAGCCGCTCACGTTCGGCGCGTGCACGCTGTTCGTCGCCACGCCCGCGGAGGAGCCGTGAACACCGCCAAGCTCCCCGAGGCCGCGCCGCACGGCGCCGCGCACAGCACCGCGCCGCGCGCGCGCCCCGAGCCAGGCGAGCGCCTGCAGGCGCTCGCGCCCGCCTGGCTCGACGCTGGCCTCGCGCTCGCCGGCCGCGGCGCCGGGCTCACGTTCGTCGCGCTGCCCGCCCCCGTCGCGAGCGCGGCCGCGATCGTCGACGCGTGGCCCGAGGCGCCCGTCGTCGCGTGGACCGCCGGTGAGCTGTCGCTCGTCGGCGTCGGCGTCGCGCGCGAGCTGCGCGGCAGCGGCGCCGACCGGTGGGATCAGATCGTCCAGCGCGCGCGCTCTCTGGTTCTGGATGTCGCCGGCGCCGCGATCGCTGGCGAGCCCGCCGCTGCCTCGGCGCTCGGCTTCGCGCGGCCCCGGCTCGTCGGCGGCGCCGCGTTCGCGCCCGGCGCGGCCGGCGCCGCGCCGTGGCTCGGCTTCGGGGACGCGTGGTTCGCGCTGCCGCGCTGGACGTACGTCCACGACGGCGCGCGCGCGTACCTCGTGCTCGCCGTCGACGCGGCCGAGGCCGCCGACGCCGCGCGCTGGCGCGCCGAGCTGTCTCGCCACCAGGCCGCGCTCGCCGCCACCGTGGCGCGCGCGCAGCCGCCGGTCGTCGAGCTGCACCGCGCCGGCGAGGCGCAGTGGCGCGCGCAGATCGAAGCCATCACGGACGCGATCGCCAGCGGCGCGTGCTCGAAGATCGTCGCGGCGCGCACGTGCACCGTCGCGCTCGCCGGGCCCGCGCGGCCCGCCGAGCTGCTCGCGGCGCTCGACGACCGCCACGCCGACTGCGTCCGCCTGCTCGTGCGCCCGCCCGGCGCCGGCACGCTCGTCGCCGCCACGCCCGAGCGCCTCGTGCGGCGCGACGGCGACGCCGTGCGGTGCGACGCGCTCGCCGGCACGATCAGCGCCGCCCACGCCGCCGGCGCCGCGGCGCTGCTCGCGAGCACGAAGGATCGCTGGGAGCACGACCTCGTCGTGCGCGCGATCCGCGAGGCGCTCGAGGACGCCGGCGCGATCGTCGACGCGCCCGCCGAGCCCGCCGTGCGGACGTTGCGCCACGTGCTGCACCTGTGCACGCCGCTCCGCGCGACCCTGCGCGCGCCGCGCCACGTGCTCGAGCTCGCCGCGCGCCTGCACCCGACGCCCGCCGTCGGCGGCACGCCGACGACCGTCGCGGTCGACTGGATCACGCGCCGCGAGCCCGCGCCGCGCGGCTGGTACGCGTCGCCCGTCGGCTGGTTCGATCTCGACGGCAACGGCGAGCTCGCGGTGGCGATCCGGTCCGGCGTGCTCGTCGGCAGCCGCGCGCACCTGTGGACCGGCGCCGGGATCGTCGCCGGCTCCGACCCCGAGCTCGAGCTCGCCGAGACGGAGAGCAAGCTGCGCGCGATGCTCGGCGCGCTCGGGGGGCCTGCGGAGGCGCGATGACGAGTGCGATGACGGCTGCCGTGCAGACGATCTGGGCCGAGCTGATCGCCGGCACGCTCGCCGACGCTGGTGTCACGGTCTGCGTGATCAGCCCCGGCTCGCGCTCGACGCCGCTCGTCGCCGCGCTCGCGCGCGAGCCGCGCCTCCAGCTCGTCACGCTCGTCGACGAGCGCGCCGCCGCGTTCTACGCGCTCGGCGCCGCGCGCGCGACGTCGGCCCCCGCCGCGCTCGTCTGCACCAGCGGCACCGCCGCCGCGCACTACCTGCCCGCCATCATCGAGGCCAGCCTCGCTGGCGTGCCGCTCCTCGCGCTCACCGCGGACCGGCCGCCCGAGCTGCACGCGTGCGGCGCGTCGCAGACGATCGATCAGATCGGCCTGTACGGCGGCTACGTGCGCGCCGCGCTCGACCTCGGCGCGCCTGCGCCCGGCGAGCTCGCGCTGCGCGCCGTGCGCCGCAAGCTCGTCCAGGCCGTCGCGCTCGCGCGCGGGCCGCGCCCCGGGCCCGTCCACGTCGAGGTGCCGCTGCGCAAGCCGCTCGAGCCCGCCGCGCCCGCCACCGACGAGGAGCGCGCGCTCGCGCGGACCGCCGCGGAGCTGCGCGGACCGGCGCTCCCCGCGCCGCCGCGGCTCGCCGCGGATCCCGACGCCGTCGGCCGGCTCGCCGCCGCGATCGCGCGCGAGCCCGCCGGCGTGATCGTCGCCGGCGCGCTGCCGGCGTCGTTCGCCGCCGCCCGCGAGGCTGTGTTCGCGCTCGCGGCGCGCACCGGCTACCCGATCGTCGCCGAGGCCCCGAGCCAGCTCCGCCTCGGGCCCAGGCCCGACGGCGTCGTGCTCGTCGATCACTTCGATCTGATCCCGGCCGCGCGGCTGCCCGAGGCCGCGCTCGTCCTCGAGCTCGGCGCTGAGCCCGTCGCCGCCGGGTGGCCCGCGTGGATCGCCCGCGCGCGCGAGCGCTGGATCCTCGCCGGCCACGCGTGGCGCGATCCCGACTCGGCGGCGCGCGCGGTGCTGCTCGGCGAGCCCGACGAGATCGTGCGCCGGCTCGTCGAGCGGCTGGCGACGCCTGCCACGACGAGCGACGCCCGGCGCGAGACCTGGCCCGAGCGCTGGCGCGAGCTCGAGCGCGCCGCCGCCGCCGCCGCGGCCGCCGCGATCGACGCGCACCCGACGAGCGAGGTCGCCGTGCTCGCCGCCGCGATCGACGCGCTCCCCGCCGGCGCGGCGCTCCAGCTCGGCAACAGCCTGCCGATCCGCACGATCGATCACGTGCCCGCCGCCGCGCGCCCCGCGCTCCGCGTGCTCGCCCAGCGCGGCGCTGCCGGGATCGACGGCCTGATCGCCTCTGCCGCCGGGGCGACGCGCGCCGGCGCGCCCGTGCTGCTCGTCCTCGGCGACGTCAGCTTCGCGCACGACCTCGGCGGCCTGCTCGCCGCGCGCGCCGCCGCCGCGCCGCTCGCGATCCTCGTGATCGACAACGGCGGCGGCCAGATCTTCGCCGGCCTGCCCGTCGCGCGCGCCGGCCTCGGCGCCGCGTTCGCCGATCACTGGCTCACCGCGCCCGGCATCGATCCCGCCGCCGTCGCCGCCGCGCTCGGCCTCCCCGCCGTGACGGCAGCCTCGCCCGCCGCCGTCGCCGCTGCCGTCGCCGCCGCGCTCGCCACGCCCGGCGCGACCGTGATCCACGCGCCCGTGTCCCCGTCCGGCGCCCGCGACGTGCGGCGCGCCGCGATCGAGCTTTGCGCCAGAGGAGCCCTATGACGAGCCCTATGACGAGCCCTGTGACGAGCCCTATGACGAGCCCTGTGACCGACACCACCTGGAACCGCCGCCCCGGCTACGAGGACATCATCTACGAGACCTCGCCCGAGGGCATCGCGAAGATCACGATCAACCGGCCCGAGGTGCGCAACGCGTTCCGGCCGCAGACCGTCGCCGAGATGATCCGCGCGTTCGACGAGGCGCGCGACGACGCCTCGGTCGGCGTCGTCGTCCTGACCGGCGCGGGTGGCGAGGCGTTCTGCTCCGGCGGCGATCAGCGCGTGCGCGGCACCGGCGGCTACGTCGGCGCCGACGGCGTGCCGCGGCTCAACGTGCTCGATCTGCAGATGCGCATCCGCTACCTGCCCAAGCCTGTCGTCGCGATGGTCGCCGGCTACGCGATCGGCGGCGGCCACGTGCTGCACCTCGTCTGCGATCTGACGATCGCCGCCGACAACGCGCGCTTCGGGCAGACCGGGCCGCGCGTCGGCAGCTTCGACGCAGGCTTTGGCAGCTCGTTCCTCGCGCGCATCGTCGGCCAGAAGAAGGCGCGCGAGATCTGGTTCCTCTGCCGCCAGTACGACGCCGCCGCCGCGCTCGAGATGGGCCTCGTCAACACCGTCGTGCCGCTCGCCGAGCTCGAGGCCACCACGATCCAGTGGTGCCGCGAGATGCTGCAGCACTCGCCGACGGCCCTGCGCTTCCTCAAGATGGCGATGAACGCCGACTGCGACGGCCAGGCCGGCATGATGGCGTTCGCCGGCTCGGCGACGCTCATGTACTACACGACCGACGAGGGGCGCGAGGGCAAGGAGGCGTTCCTCGAGAAGCGCCCGCCCGACTTCTCGAAGTTCAAGCGGTACCCGTGATGCGGATCTGGATCTCCGCCGCGCGCCTCCGGACGCTGCCCGCCGCCATCGTGCCCGTGGCCGTCGGCACCGCCGTGGCGCGCGCGGCCGGATCGATCGCGTGGGGGCCCGCGCTCGCCGCGCTCGGCAGCGCGCTCGCGATCCAGATCGGCACGAACTTCGCGAACGACGTGTTCGACGCCGAGCGCGGCGCCGATGGCCCCGATCGCGTCGGCCCGACGCGCGCCGTCGCCGCGGGGCTGATCTCGGCGGCCGCGATGAAGCGCGCGATGATCGGGGCGTTCGCCGTCGCGGCCGCGCTCGGCCTGTACCTCGTCGCGATCGGCGGCTGGCCGGTCGCGGCGCTCGGCATCGCGTCGATCGCCGCCGGGATCGCGTACACCGGCGGGCCGTGGCCGCTCGGCTACCACGGCCTCGGCGACGTGTTCGTCCTCGGCTTCTTCGGCTTCGGAGCCGTGTGCGGCACCGCCTACGTCCAGCTCGGGCACGTGCCCGCGCTCGCCGTCTGGGCGGCCTTGCCCGTCGGCGCGCTCTCGACCGCGATCCTCGTCGTCAACAACCTGCGCGACCGCGCGACCGACGAGCGCGCCGGCAAGCGCACGCTCGCCGTCCGGCTCGGCCGGCGCGCCACGCTCATCGAGTACGCCGCGCTCCTCGCCGTCGCGTTCGCCGTCCCGCTCGGGCTCGCGCTCGCGACGTCCGGCGGCGCGTGGCTCGCGCTGCCGCTCGCGACGGCGCCGCTCGCGCTCGCGCGGCTCCGCGATCTGGCCGGCGCCGCCGATGGTCCCGCGTTCAACCGCTGCCTCGCGGCGACGGCGCAGCTCTTGCTCCTCCACGGCGCGCTGCTCGCCGCCGGCCTCGCCGTGTCGTGAGGATCGTCGCCGCCGCCCACCGCCTCGCCCGCTGGGAGCTCGACGGGCGCGGCGCGGCGCGCGGCCTCCGCGAGCGCAGCGCGCTCGTTCTCGAGGTGCAGACGGCCCACGGCGCGCGCGGCCAGGGCGAGGCCGCGCCGCTGCCCGGCCTCTCGCTCGACACGCTCGCCGACGCGGCGCGCGCTCTCGAGGCCCTCGCCGCGCGCGTCCCGCTTGAGGCCGGCGACGGCCTGGACGCGTTCGCGGTCCTCGCCGCCGATGCCGCGCCGGACGCGACCGCCGCGCGGTTCGCGATCGAGGCAGCGCTCACAGGCGCGCTCGCCGCCGAGCGCGGCACCACGCTCGAGGCGCTGCTCGACGCGGTCGTCGGCGCGCCCGGCTGGCCGGGGCCGCCGCCGTCGGTCGTCGTCGACGATGAAGGCGAAGCGCGCGCCGCCGCGGCCGCGGGCGGGCGCGCGCTCAAGATCAAGGTCGGCCCCGGCGGCGATCTCGACCGCGTCCGCGCGATCGCCGCCGCCGCGCCCGGTGTCCGCCTGCGCCTCGACGCGAACCGCACCTGGCCGCGGGCGGCCGTGCGCGAGCGGCTCGCGACGCTTGCCAGCGCCGGCCTGCCGATCGATTACATCGAGGAGCCGTGTGCCGCCTCGCACGAGCTGCTCGGCGAGGCGCTCGCGATCCCGATCGCGCTCGACGAGAGCCTCGCCGAGCTCGCGCGCGCAGCGCCGGACGCGCTGGATGCCGCGCTCGCCGCGCCCGGCCTCGGCGCGCTCATCCTGAAGCCGACGCTGCTCGGCCTCGCGGGCACCGTCGTGCTCGCCGCGCGCGCCCGGGCCGCCCGCGTGCCCGCGATCGTCACGCACTGCCTCGAGTCGCCCGTCGGGCGCGCCGCCTGCGCCGCGCTCGCCAGCGCGATCGCCGGCTCGCCCGATCGCGCCGCCGCGCCCGCCGTCACCACCGGCGACCGCACGCTGACGTTCGCAGACATCGCCGCCCGCGCGCCCGTGCACCGCGATCCCGCCGCGCGCTGCGTGATCGCCCACCCGACCGTCGAGACGATCGCCGCCGTCCACGCCGCGCTCGCCGAGCGGCGCCCGATCGCGCTCTTCCACCCGCGGCTCCCCGAGCCGGAGCTGGCGCGCCGCCGCGACGCGCTCGAGGCCGCGCGCCTGCCCGCCGACGCGGCCGTCATCCTGTTCACGTCGGGCTCGACCGGCGCCGCGCGCGGCGTCGTGCTGTCGCGCGACGCGCTCGACGCCGCCGCCGACGCGAGCGCGCGCCATCTCGGCTGGCGCGACGGCGATCGCTGGCTGCTCGCGCTGTCGCCCGCGCACGCGGGCGGGCTCGCCGTCATCGTCCGCTGCCTCGCCGCGCGCCGCCCCGTCGAGCTCGTCCCCGACGGAGCCCCACTCGCGCCCGCCCTCGCGGCAGCCACGCTCGCGTCCCTGGTCCCCGCGCAGCTCGCGGCGCTCCTCGACGATCCCGCGTGGCGCCCGCCGCCCGGGCTGCGCGCCGTCCTGCTCGGCGGCGCCGCCGCCCCGCCCTCGCTGCTCGCCGCCGCCGCCGCCCGCGGCGTCCCGTTCCTCGCGACGTACGGCATGACCGAGACGTTCGGCCAGATCGCGACGATGCCGCCCGCGCGCGCCGGCGATCCCGCCGCGCCGCTCGCCCTGCTCCCCAATGTCTCGCTCGCCGCCGGAACGCGCGCCGCGCCCGCGCCGATCCGCGTCGCCGGCCCGATGCTCGCCACGTGCTACCTCGACGGCGCGCCGATCGCGCCCGCATTCGTCACCGCGGACCTCGGCTTCCTCGACGAAGCTGATACCGCGCTGCACGTCGTCGGGCGCGCCGACGATGTGATCGTCACCGGCGGCGCGAAGGTGCACCCGCTCGAGGTCGAGGCCGTCCTCGCTGCCACGCCCGGCGTCCGCGCTGCCTGCGTCTTCGCCGTCCCCGACGAGCGCTGGGGCCAGATCGTCGGGGTCGCGCTCGCCACGGCTCCCGACTTCGACTTCGATCTCGCCGCTGCCGCCGCACGCTGGCGTGCCGCCCTGCCGCCGCACGCTCGCCCGCGCCGCCTCGCGCTCGCCGCCGATCTCCCGCTCTCGCCCACTGGCAAGCTCGATCGCCGCGCCGCCGCGCGCCTGCCGCACGCGCCCGTCATCTATGCACGCCCACCAGCGTGATACGCCGGGGGCGCGCTCGAGGCGGTCCCGGGAATCAGGCTACACGCGGCAGACGCCGCGGGTGGCGTGGCCGATGTTGATGCAGTCGGTGGGCGCGCCGCACTCGGTGCTATTGAGCGTGCAGAAGTTCGTGCACTGGCCCTTGTAGCACTCGAACAGGATGTCGCACTGGTCCGTGGCCGTGCACGAGGCGCCGAGGTTGCCGCAGGCGGTGCAGCCCTCGCAGCGGCCCTCGGTCGACGTGTAGAACCGGCAGACCTCGCCGGCCGGGCACTCCCCGCTCATCCGGCCGGGCTCGTCGCAGACCTGGCCGCTCGGATCCGGAATCTCCAGATCGGGATCGAGGCCGCCGCCCCCGCCGCCGCCGGGCGCGTCGATCATCATCGCCGCGTCGAGCTTGGTACCGGGCTTGGCATCCACAGAGGTCGTCGCGCTGTCCTTCGGCGATCCCGGCGGCGCGTCGTGCTGTCCGCCGCCCGGACCCGGACCATCGCCGGCACGGCCGCTCGCGCACGCAGCCGCGGCCGCGGTCACCAAGAGGAGCAACCATCGGACCTTCATGGGCGCCAGCATGCTCGTACTACGGCCAGCGTCAAGGGTGAACGCCCCCAGGCCGAGTGCGTGCCGGCACATCGCGCGGATCGGACGTTGGGTGCCCTACGGTGATAACAGAGCCGGTAAAAGCCCGGGATTGACCGCAGCGCCACGGCCAAACGGGCGCTACCGGGACCGCGGGAACGCCGCGGCGTGGCCGTTGGCGATCGCCTGCGCGAGCAGCTCGTCGGTCATGCCCGGGATCGATCGGGCGCGCGCGTGCTCCTCGATCGAGGAGACGTCGGAGAGCAGCGTGTTGTCCGTGCAGATGCAGGCGCGTACGCCGAGCTCGAGCCAGCGCGGCAGCGGGTGATCGGCGATGCGCGCGATCACGGACGTCTGCCAGTTCGAGGTCACGCACGCCTCGATCGCGACGCCCCGCTCGAGGACGAGGTCCAGGACGGCCCGATCATCGAGCAGCGTCGTGCCGTGGCCGATCCGCTGCGCGCCGAGCACCTCGATCGCCGTCCGGATCTCGGACGGCGGGCGGCCCTCGCCGGCGTGCACCGTGCGCCCCAGCCCGAGCTCCGCCGCGAGCCGGAACGGCGCCGCGTAGTCCATGAGGCTCCACGCGTGCCCAGGCTCCGACCCCGCGATGTCGAGCGCGACGACACCCGGCCGCGCCGCGCCCGCGCGGACCATCGCCTCGACCTGCGCCGGCGGCTCGCCGTACAGCGCGCACAGGATCAGGCCCGCGCGGCCGGCCAGGCCCTCGAGCACCGCATCGAGCACGGGCTCGATCGCGCCGTGCAGCTGCGGCGCGAAGCGGACCTCCAGCGTCGTGACGCCGGTGGCCGCCGCGTCCTCGCACATCTCCGCGGCGACGCGCCGCAACGAACCCGGGCGCTGCAGCGCCGCGACGGTGACGCGGAAGCGCGACAGCGCGTTCTGGAGCCCCATCCCCGGCGTGAACAGGAGATCATCGGGCACCGCGACGCCGGCCTCCGCCGCGAGCTCGCGCAGCGTCTGCGCGCGAAGCGAGCCATCGAGGTGCCGGTGCAGATCTGCCAGCGCGCGCATGCCGCGAAGCTACAACATCTGCGCGCGCGGTCCCGGCTCCTCGCCGGTGAGGATTGGCGGCCTCGCCTCGCCTCGCGTGCGCGGCCCAAGTCACCTCCTCATCGAGGAGGATGCACCGCGCCGGCCCGCCGTGCGGGCGTCACGCGCGAGATCTGCGGAGCGTGCTACAGCACTGCGTGCTCTCCGCCAACGCATGGCTCGCCGCCGCGCTCGACCGGCTCGCGGCCAGGCTCGCGGGGATCCAGCGCAAGCGCTCGCGGGTCGAGGCCCCGCCGGAGCTGACGAGCGCGTACACGGCGTTCGTGTTCGCGGCCGGCTTCGCCCGCCTCGGGGAGCGCGCGCGCGCAGAGGAGCTGGCGCGCGCCGCGCGCGGCGCCCTCGAGCCGGTGCTCGCCGATGACGTCCACGCGCTCCACGCCGCCGCGTTCGCTGCGCGCATCGAGCAGGCGCTCGCGCGCCGGCCGCGCCACACGCCGCTGCCCCAGCCGCTGATCGAGCGGCTCCACGCGCTCGATCGCGTCGCGCGCTACAAGGTCGATCGGCTCCGCGAGTCCTTGCCGGCGCTCGAGCCAGAGCCGGTCGTCGACGCGATCGGGGCGTTCGCGCGCATCGAGAGCCCGCCGGTGATCCCGCCGCCGGAGCTCGTCGCGCTGCTCGCGGTCGACGAACCCGCCGCCCGCGCCGCGCACATCGAGGAGCACCTGGCCAAGATAGCCGCGCGCACCCCGGGCGAGCGCGCGCCGCTCCTCGCGGCGTGCCTCGACGCGATGCTCGAGCTCGCCGAGGAACAGGTGATCCCGCTCCTCATGCACGCGCTGCCGCTGCTCGAGGGCGTGCCGCTCTCGCTCCACGCGCGGGCGATGACGGTCGCCGCCCGGTTCGGCTGGGGCGAGCTGGTCCCCGAGCTCGTCGCCTCGCTGCGGGCGCGCGTCGCGTCCGAGTCCGCAGCCGCGCTCGGCCCGGTGCTGTCACCCGCGCTGCGCGCGCTGCGCGGGCTCGGGCTGCGCGACGAGATGGCGGCGCTCGTCGCCGCCGCCGAGCCGCTGCTCGGCCCCGACCGCGATCGCGCCGACCTCGAGACCGAGCGCGCCCGCAAGAACGAGATCCAGGCCGCCTCCGACGAGCACCGCGGCCTCCGCCTGACGCGAGCGGGCGCCCTCGCCTACCTCGGCGACCCGCGCGGGCAAGCGCTCCTCAACGACGCGCACGCCGCCGTCGACAAGACGACCCACCCGTTCCGCCGCCTCCTCCTCGTGCGCGATCTGACGCGCGGCTACTCCCACGCCGCCGCCGACCTCGCGCTCGAGCAGATCACCAAGCTCGCCGGGAGCTTCGTCCACATCACCGACACGTTCGGGACCAACTCGCACTACTGCGTCTCGGTCCTCCACTTCATCGACTCGCTCGTGCACGGCATCACCGACCTCGCCGACGACAGCCCGCACGATCGGTCGGTGCGCCGGGCCGCCGGCCCGGCCGGGGCGCTAGCGCCCGGGTAGCTTCGAGCGCAGCCACTCCTGCGCGCGCCGCGCGACGAGCTCCTCCGCGACGCGCTTGCCGAACTCGACCAGGCGCCGGAGCTCGGCCGCGCCGTCATCGGCGGCCTCGCGGACGGGCAGCGAGACCGGGATCTCGACGGGCTCGGAGCCAAACAGGCTGCCCGCGGCGGACATCATGCCGCCGCGGTAGACGAGGTGGACCGTGAGGCCGGCGGGCAGATCGAACGACGCGCGCAGCTCCCGGAGCGCGAACAGCCAGGACAGCGGCGTGCGGAAGCGCGTCGGGCCGGCGACGGCGCGCTCGACGCGGATCTGGACGCGGCCGAGGTTCGGCGCGAACGCGCTGGCGCCGAAGCCGAGCACGGCGTCGCGGATGACGACGCGATCGGCGCGCATCGGCGGGCGCTTGCCCTTCCGGGGCCGGAGCAGCGCGAGCGCCGAGACCTCGAGGCGCATGCCGTCGATCGAGAGCTCGCTGCAGTCGCGATCGACGAGCGCCAGCCCGAGCGGTGGCAGGTCGCAGCTCACGCCGGCGACGTCGAGCGAGAGCTTGCCGAGGACGTCGTCGCGCCGGACGGCCAGGTCCTGGAGATCGAGGGCGCCGCGCACGAGGGACAGGTCCGCCCCGGTGAACGTCGCCGAGCCCTGGAGCGAGTCGCCGAAGCGATCGGCCACCTGGCGGCCGGTGCGCGCGGCGTGCGTGAAGCCGAGCACGACGAGGACGACGAGCCAGACCGCGAGGACGCCGACGACGATCTGCACCACGCGGCGCACCATGGCGATCGCCCTACCCTAGCGCACCCGCGACGCGGTGCGACAGCGCGGTCGCCGGATGTGACGCCCCGTCGGAGAGTCATGGCGACCGGCGTGCAAGTGCCGCGAGACGCGGCAGGGCGGCGCCGGGTAGATCGGACGATACAACGCGCCGCGCCGCGCTTTGGGCCTTGATTCCCCGGCGGGATTCTGCGATTCGCCACGCATGAAGCGCGCCGCGATCGCCCTCGTCCTCCTCGGAGCCTGCAGCAGCGAAGACCCGTGTGCCGACGTCACGGGCCCGTGCATCGCCCTCACCGAAGGCGCCGATGCCGAGGAGGTGCAGACGGCGCTGATCGAGGTCGAGCCGGGCGGCACGGTCGCGTTCGGCAAGGGCACGTTCGAGTTCGAGGTGGACCTCTCGCTGGACGTCGACGGCGTCACGATCCGCGGCGCGGGGCGCGACGAGACGACGCTCTCGTTCGCGAACCAGACGAGCGGCCCGCAGGGCATGCTCGTCACGGCGAACGCGTTCACGATCGAGGACATCGGCTTCGAGGACTCGCCCGGCGACGCGCTCAAGGTGCTCGGCGCCGACGGCGTGACGATGCGCCGCGTCCGCGTCGAGTGGACGGGCGGCCCGATGGTGACGAACGGCGCGTACGGCCTCTACCCGGTGCAGTGCAAGAACGTGCTGATCGAGGACAGCATCGTCCTCGGCGCGTCGGACGCCGGGATCTACGTCGGCCAGTCCACGAACATCGTCGTGCGCAACAACGTCGCGCGGAACAACGTCGCCGGGATCGAGATCGAGAACTCGTTCCAGGCCGACGTCACGGGCAACACCGCCACGCAGAACACCGGCGGCATCCTCGTGTTCAACCTGCCGGGGCTCCAGGTCGAGAACGGCACCGGCACGCGCGTGTACGGCAACGAGGTCTTCGAGAACAACACCCCGAACTTCGCGCCGGAGGGCAACATCGTCGGCTCGGTGCCGACGGGCACCGGCATCGTGCTGCTCGCCGCGCACGGCGTCGAGATCTTCGACAACGACGTCCGCGATCACCGATCGATCAACATCGGCATCATCAGCTACGTGCCGATCGGCGATCCGAAAGATCCGAGCTACGACATCTACCCGACGGCGATCCACATCCACGACAACCGCATCTCGGGCACGAGCGATCGGCCGAGCGGCGACCTCGGCTTGGCGCTCATCGCGGCGGTCGGCCAGATAGCTCCGAACGGGCCGCTCGTTGTCCCGGACATCGCGTGGGATGGCGTCGTCGATCCGGCGCGCGCGGGCTCGGAGCCGGATCGGATCTGCATTCGCGGTAACGGCGACGCCGACTTCATCAACCTCGCCTGGCCGCTCGAAGACACCATGCTGCCGACGCGCGAGCTCGCGCCGCACGACTGCAGCCACGCGCCGCTGCCGGCGGTCCAGCTGTGACGCGATCCCGGGCCGCGCTGGCCACGGTGGCCGCGGCGCTGGCCGCGTGCGGCGGCGGCGAGGATGACTGCGCGCTGCCGGGCGACGGCCCGGGCGTCGATCCGGACGGCGCGTTCTGCGAGCGGCTGTCGAGCTACCGGCTGTTCGCGGACATCGCGGCGCAGCGGCCGGCCGCCGAGCTCGTGCCGTACGAGGTCGCGACGCCGCTGTTCTCGGACTACGCGGCCAAGGAGCGCTTCCTGTGGGTGCCGCCGGGCGCGGCGCTGACGTGGCGCGACGTGGACTCGTTCGAGCTGCCGGTGGGCGCGGTCCTCGTCAAGACGTTCAGCTACCCGCGCGACCGCCGCGATCCGGCGCTCGGCCGCCGCCTGCTCGAGACGCGGCTGCTCGTCCGGGGCTCGGACGCATGGCGCGGCGTCTCGTACGTCTACGACGCGGACGCCAGAGACGCGCGCCGCGTCGTGGCGGGCGCGGCCGTCGACGCGGCGTGGCTCCACGACGACGGCAACGAGCGCACGAACCACTACGCGGTCCCGAACCAGAACCAGTGCAAGAGCTGCCACGCCGAGCACGACGACGTCATGGGCGCCCTCGGCCCCAAGGCGCGTCACCTGAACCGCCCGGGGCCCGCGGGCAGCGGCATCGACAACCAGCTCCAGGCGCTGATCGATCGCGGCGCGCTGGCCGGCGCGCCCCCGCGCGAGACCTGGCCGCGCGGCATCGCGGCCGCCGATCCGGCCGCCGGCACGCTCGAGGAGCGCGCGCGCGCGTGGCTCGACGTGAACTGCGGCGCTTGCCACAACCCGCGCGGCGGGATGGCGCGCACGTCGGGCCTCTACCTCGATCTCTCGCAGACGGATCTGGCCGAGCTCGGCGTGTGCAAGGCGCCGGTCGCGGCGGGCCGCGGCTCGGGCGGGCGCTCGTTCGGGATCGTGCCGGGCCAGCCGGACGCGTCGATCCTCGTGTTCCGGATCGAGTCGACGGAGCCGGAGATCCGGATGCCGGAGCTCGGCCGAAACCTCGTGGATGCCGAGGGCGTGGCGCTGATCCGCCAGTGGATCGCGCAGCTTCCGGGCAGTTGCCCGTGACCGCGGGCCCGGACCCGGGCCGTGACCCAGATCGCACGACTAAAAGTGCCGTTACGTGCGTTGCTTGGGGGATGCAGCTGCGCGATGCAGGCCCGCTCGACCTCTGGGTCCGGCGCGTGAAGGTGGCCGGGCTGTCGGCGCGCCGGTTCGGCCGCTGGCTGCTCGACGACGGCTTCGCGGCGCCCGAGCGCGTCGCCCCGGCGGGGCCGGCCGTGCACGCGATCCGCACGCCGATCGCGCGGACGGGCGCCCACCCGCGCCTCGAGGCGGGGAAGCGGCAGAACGTGCAGCTCGCAACGACGGCGTTCCACGGCGCAGTGATCACCCCGGACCGGCCGCTCAGCTTCTGGCGCACACTCGGGCCCGCGACGGCGGCGCGCGGGTTCACGTGGGGCATGGAGCTGCGCGCGGGGTGCGCGGTGCCTGCGATCGGCGGCGGGCTGTGCCTCGTGTCGAACGCGCTGTTCGCGCTCGCGGTGGAGCTCGGCTGGCAGATCCTCGAGCGCCACGGCCACACGCTCGCGCTCGGCGATCCGCGCGCGCTCGACGCGACGATCGCGTACCCGTACGTCGATCTGCGGATCGCGCCGCGCCGCGGGACGGCCGTGCTCGGCATGGCGGTGCGCGGCGACGTGCTGGTGGTGGCCGCGCACGGCGACGTCGAGCGGCTGCGCGTCGAGCTCGATCGCGCGCAGCGCGAGGACGCCGCGCACCGCGACACGAAGATCCGGCGCCGCGTGTGGCGCGGCGAGGCGCTGCTCGAGGACGCGGTGATCGTCGACGATCGCCAGCGCCAGCCGCGCGGCGGCGAGCACGGCGCCGGCGCTGGCGCCGGGGCGTCGGCCGCGCCGGCGATCCGCACGTGCCTCGACTGCGGCGAGACCGCGTGCCACGCGCGCGTCGAGCTCCCCGAAGCGGCCGCGGCCGGCCGATGACGATCGCGATCGTCTCCGCCGCGCCCGGCGACGCGCTGGGCCCGCTGGCCGAGGCGTGCGCCGAGGTCGCGCCGGTCGAGCGCTGGTCGCCGCTCGCGCTGCCCAGCTGGCTCTCTCGCGCACCGGGCCCGCTCGGGCGCTACGCGGCGCGGCGCGCGCAGCGCGCGCAGCCTCGGCATGGGCTGGGCGCGCCGCAGATCGTCGCCGCCGACGCCGCGCTGCGCGCGTGGGCGCGCGACCGCACCGATCGGCGCTACCGCGCCGACTTCCTGCTCCGCGCCGCGATCGATGCGTGGGCCGCTGGCCAGGTCCGCCGCCGCCGGCCGCGCCTGGTGATCGCGCCGAGCCTGGCCGCGCGCCGCACGTTCGCCGCCGCGCGCGCCGCCGGCGCCGCGACCGTGCTCGTCCTCGACGTGCCGCTCCTGCGCGCGCTGCACCGCGATCTGGATCGCGCGGCCGCGCGCTGGCCGGAGCGCGCGTTCCTGCGCCGGTTCCGCGCGCCGTCGTGGGCGATCGCGCGCCAGGAGGCCGAGCGCGTGATGGCCGACCTGATCCTCGTCCGCGGCGCGTACGCGCACGCGCTGTGCCTCGCCGACGGCGTGCCCGAGGCGCGGCTCGCCCGCCTGCCCGAGCGCCCGCCGCCCGCGCTGCCCACGCCGCTCGCGCCGACCGGGCGCGTCCGGCTCGCTGGCCTCGCCGCCGCGCGCCACGGCGTGGACACCGCGCTCGCCGCCGCGCGCGCGCTCGGCCTCGAGCTGGTCGTGCGCGTCGGCGAGGGCACCGAGCCCGCCGGCCTCGCGCAGCTGCCCGGCGTCGCCACCGGCGGCGGCCCCGTCGATGCGATCGTCTGCCCGGCCGTGTGCGAGACGTACCCCGCCGAGGTCCGCGCCACCGGCGTGCCCGTGATCGCGTCGCCGATGGCGAGCGCCGACGGCACCGGACCCGATCCGTTCGATCCGGCCGCGTTCGCCGAGGCGATCGCGCAAAAGCTCGCCGCGGGCGCGCGCCCCGCGCCGCCTGCGCCGCCCCAGCCGCCGCTCGCGCCGCGCCTCGGCGCGCTGCTCTGACGCCGCTCGCTACGGCTTCGCCTGCGGCGCCGCCTGCGGTGCCGGCTCGACGTAGAACGGCAGCGCGCGCCCGTGCTCGTCGACGGTCATCGGCTTGACCTCCGTCACGGCGCCGCCATCGACGGTGATCACCGTGAAGCTGGTCCGGTGGTGCTGGATCACGCGGCCCGCGTTGGGCTTGTTCGGCGCGAGCAAGAACTCGCCGCCGCCGTTCGGCATCCGGCAGCGCAGCGGGAACGGCGCGGCGCCCGCGGGTGCGCACCCCGCGCGCTGGCGCGAGGCCGCGGACGGCGACCAGTTGTAGAAGCCCGACGAGCAGCCGACGAGGACCTGGCGCAGCCCGCCGCCCGCCGGGAGCCGCACGTCCTCGTCCCATACGATGTGCTCGTGGCCGGCGATGTAGAACCCGGCGCGCCCGGCCTCGAGCAGCCCGCCGAACGTCTTCACGAAGTCTCGCGTCGGCGTCCCGATCACCGACGACATCGGCACGTGCCCGAAGACGAGCCGCAGCTTCGCGCCCGCTGCCTTCGCGAGGTCGTCGGCGAGCCACGCGGCCACCTCGCGGTGCAGCCCCTGCGTGACCACGTGTGCGAGGGCGAGGTGCACGCCGTCGACGTCGATGCTGTACGAGAACGGCGGCCGATCGAGCATCACCCGGCCGCCGCCGGGCACGGCCGCGTTCAGCGCCAGCGGCGCCGCCCACCCGGCCAGGTCCGCGAACGCGGCGGCGTAGTGCGCGCGCTGGCCTGCCAGGTACGCGTCGTGGTTGCCCGCGACCGGCAAGACCGGGATGCCTGCGTCGCGCAGCGGCCGGAGCTGGTCGGCGAAGACCTTCCACCACTTCGCCGACGCCGCGACGGTCGCCGGGCTGTCCTTGTCGCCGCCGTTCGTGTGATCGCCGGTGATCACGACGAAGCGCGGCCGCAAGCCGACGATCGCCGCGATCGCGCGCGGCAGCTCCGGGACCACCTTGAGGTTGCGCCGCGGCATGTGGATGTCCGACATCACCGCGAACGTCCACGGCGCCTGCTTCGGAGCCGGCGCCACCGGCGCCGCTGGCGCCGCCGCGACGGGCGCCGCTGCCGTCACAGGCGCGGGCGCCGGAGCCGCCGCTGTCGACGGCGCCGGCGCGGGCGCGGGCGCCTGCTCGCCGACGCGGCACGCGCCTGCGAGCACCGCGACGACAAGCACGACCCGCTGCACCGCCCGACTATCCCGCGCCCGACGCCCCGGCGCTACTCGGCGTCCTCGGCGAACTCGGCGTTGTACAGGCCCGGCGTGAACCCCGGCAGCGTGTAATAGACCTGGATGAACCGCCCATCGATGTGCGGGAACTCGACGTACCAGCCCATCGCCGCCGCGAGCACCTTCGTCAGATCCGCCTCCTCGGCGGCCGCGCGCTGCTCCGCCGCGATCTCCTCGGCCGACTTCGCGGGCTCCTCCTCCTTCGCCGCCTCCTCCTGCGCCTGCACCTGCGCCTGCCTCTGCGCCTCCATCGCCGCCACCATGTTCGCCGCGGCCGCCTTGTCCTCCTCGTCCATCTCGTCCGCGGCCTCGTCGTCGCGGTCCTCCCACAGGTTCAGGGCCGCCTGCTTGACCAGCTCCGGGCTCGGCGTCCGCACCGCGCTCCGCGTGGCGAGGAGCCGATCGATCCGCGCGGCGCGCCGGGCCGACACCGCCACCGGCTCGCCGCACTCGCGCCCGCCGTGGTCGCCGTCGCCCACGTCGCGCCACCCGTCGCTGTACAGGAGGCCGTGCAGCGTCGTGATGTCGCCGTGCTTCGCGACCGCCTTGCGCTTCTTGCTCCAGCCGCAGTCGTGCGCGAGCCACGCGCCGCCTGCCTTCTCGAGCAGGAGGCCGTCCGCGTCGTAGATCCGCGAATCGTTGTTGTAGCTGCTCTGGATGTAGAGCTTCTCGTCGCCCAGAAAGAAGCCGTCGAGCCGCCAGTCGGAGACGTTGACGTTGCCGCGGTGCATGACGTGCTGCACGCCGTTTCGGTACGGCACCACCTCGAGCAGGTGGCCCCCGAAGCTGGTCCGATCCCACTGCGACGGCGTGACCTCCGTCGACACCGCGACGAGCTTGCCGCGCTCGTCGAAGTGCCGCCAGCGATCAGCCGAGCCGCGCTCGTACCCGCCCACCGCGATCGGCGTCTTCGCCTTTGTGTCGTAGTAGAACCGCCACGTGCCGGTGCGCCCGCCTTGCTCGAAGCGGCCCTCGGCCGCGACGTGGCCGCTCGGGTGATAGAACGTCCACGCGCCGTGCGGCACGCTCGCGCGGTACGGGCCCTCGGCCAGCCGCTTGCCGTCGGGGTAGAAGCTGTGCCACGTGCCGCGGCCGCGCGTGAGCTGGCCCGAGCCGAGGACGCGGCCCTTGCGGTTGGTCCGCGTCCACGCCCCGTCCATCTGGCCGCCCCGGAACGCGCCGCGCGTGGTGACGCCTTGGTACTCGAGCTCGCGCTCGTACGGCCCGTCGGCGGGCCGCACCTTGCCGCCGAGCGCCCAGACCGACCACTGCTCCACCATCGGCGCCTCGTAGCCCGGCTGGATCGACGCCAGCTCGTCGAGCGTGAGCCCCGACGACTCGATCCACGCGCGCACCTCGGGCATCGCCGCCGCGATGTCCTCGAGGTAATCGTAGCGGTGCTCGGCCGCGATCTGCTCTGGCAGCGCGCGCCCGGCCGAGCGCTCGATCAGGTAGCCGACCGCGCAGATGTTGTCGAAGTCGTCGATGAACACCGGCGTGCGCCACGGCAGCCGCGTGTTCTCGGGCGTGATGCCCTTGGCGATGTAATCGCCCAGATAGCCGAGCAGCTCGGCGCGCCGCGCCGCGAGCTCCGGCCGCGTCGGCGGCGCCGCGGCGAGCCGCGCGCGCGCGTGCTCGAGGTGCGTCCGCATGCGGACCGCCTCGCCGTCACGCTCGCCGGGCGCGCGCCCGTAGCGCTCGACGAAGCTGTCGTCGCCGACCTTGTGGTTCGCGCCCTCGCGGAACCGCGTCTCGCCCGGCGGCAGCGCGGCGCTGGGCGAGACGAACGCAAAGGAGAGCGGGAGGATCCACAGGGCGGGCCGGCGCATGACCGGCGCAACGGCCCTCTTCCGGAGGCTATTCGCCACTTTTAACGCCGCGAGGCAGCGAGCCCAAAAGTGCCCCGCCCCCGCCCCCGCCAACCTCTGCGGCGCCGACGCCTAAAACGTGAGCCGCACGCCGAGCTGCACCGTCCGCGGCGCCTGCCGGGCGGAGACCTTGCCGAAGTTCTTGTTCGGGGTCACCGTCGACCCCGTCTCGAAGCCGGCCTGATCGACCGCCTTCGTGTGCCGGAGATCGTTCTGGTCACCGCCGATCACCGGGATCGCGTTGTCGAACGTGTAGTTCTCGTCGACGTCGAGCTCCTCCTGCTGGTCGAGGACGTTGAACACGCGCACGAAGCCCTCGAACACGGTCGTCTTGCCCAGGCGCCGGCCGTAGCCGACCTGGAGATCGAGCTGCGACGTCACCGGCGAGCGCTCGAACGCGCCGCGCGGCAGGAGGAACGCCTCGCCCGGGCCGTATACCGGGTGCGCGGCGAGCGCGTTGTGCGCGATGCCCGACAGCGCGCGGAAGCTCGCGCCCGTCGTCAGGACGCCCGCCTTCTTCAGATCGAACTGGTAGAAGCCGTCGATCTTGAGGTTGTGCGTGCGATCGAGCCCGAGCGCGCCGTAGCGGTTCGCCATCAGGTCCGGCAGGTCGTAGAGCGACGTCAGGTTCGGATCGAGCTGGTCGGTCTCCGTCGAGAACAGGCCCGGGTAGTTGCCCTTCGATAGCGAGTACGTGTACGAGGCCTGGAGCAGCGACCGCTTCGTCGGGCGCTGGACCGCGCTCAAGACGATCGCGTCGTAGTCGCGGACCGGCTTCTCGAACCGGCTCACCGCGTCGAGCTGCTCGGCGCGATCGAGGAGCACCTCGGCGAGCGCGGCGTCGTCGGGGTTCCCCGTGGCCATGAGCCGCATCGCCTCCGCGCGCTGCTTGCCCGCCTCGCCCGAGAAGTCCTCGCCCGGGTTCGTGATCATGTAGTGGTTGCCGCCGTCGGTCGAGATGTCCTCGATCACGCGCGGCATCACGCGGCGGATGTAGCTCAGCCCGAGCTTGAAGTCGGGCACCACCTGGAACTCGGTGCCGAGGATCAGCTCGTCGGTGTGCTGGCCCCGAAGGCCCGGAGACAGATACGTCAGGTTCTCGCCGAGCAGCACCTGCTGCGCGCGGTCCCGGCACTGCAGGATCGTCTGCGACAGGTCCCCCACGCCCGGCGTGTAGTTGACGTCGCAGTTCGGATCGTAGCCCTGCTGGTCGGGCGTGCGGCGGCTCGCGTTGACGAGCGAGACGTTGTTGATCTCGCCGCCGAACGCGCGGACGTTGAGGTCCATCGGCACGTTCTCGTAGAAGCGGCCCCAGTGGCCGAACACCTTCGACCTGCCGTCCTGCGACGGATCGAAGATGAAGCCGACGCGCGGCGCGAGCAGGTTCGTCAGCTCGTACGCCTTCGACGGGATCGTGGCCCCCTGCGGCGTGACGCGGCCCTGCAGCGCGTCCGCGACGTAGCCCGTCTGCTGCTCCCAGCGCAGGCCCACGTTGAACGTCAGGTTCGGCCGGACCTGCCAGCTGTCCTGGAGGAACGCGGCGAAGCTCGTGTTGTTCGTGTCGGCGCGGAGGCCGTCGCGCGCGACCTCGCAGATCGCGCGGCCATCGGCGCACAGGATCTCGTCCTGGAGCAGATCCACGGCGTCCGGCGCCATGCGCTCCTCGGGCGTCAGGTTGCGCTTCACCTGCATGTACTGCTGGATCTGCCAGCGGCCCGGCGCGCCGGCCGCCGTGTTGGCGCCGCGCAGCATCAGCGTGCCGCCCGCGAAGCCGCGCTTGGAGTTGTACGTCGCGAAGTCCGCGTCGAGGCCCGCCTTGAACACGTGGTAGCCGGCCGCCTTCACGCGGTGCGTGAGGGCGAGCACCGCCGACGTCCGATCGTTCGTGCGCGACTCGAGGAAGCCCAGGCCCTGGCTCGAGTAGTTCTGCACCGGGCAGTTGCGGATCATCGGGTACGGATCGTCGGGGCTGCCGTCGTTGCAGCGCGCGATCTGCGCCCCGCCTTCGAGATCGGCGAAGTCGTACAGCGAGCGCGAGAACGTGTACCCCGCGAACGGAACGTTCTGGCCGGCCAGCGGCGTCTGGTTGTCGATCTGGCGGTGGAAGCCGAGCACCGCGTCGATCTGCGTCTTGCCGTCGTTCAGCTTCGACGTCCACTTGCCCGCGACGTCGTACGCGCCGTCGTACTGATCGAGCTTCTGGTAGGCCGGGTTGCGCACGACGCCGATCGGCGCCTGGCCGGTGCGCGGGTTGCCGAACGCCGAGACCTGGAACTGGTGGTTGCTATTGATCGCGCCGTTGATCTTCGCCGTGTAGAAGTACGTCGTCTGCTTCGTCGAGAAGTCGCTGCGCGCGACCTCCTCGCGCAGCGCGAACCCGGTGGCGTCGTCGATGTCGGGGGCGCCGTCCTGGTCCCGATCGACCTCGGACTGCACGAGGCGCGTCACCGTCTGCTTCTGCACCGCCGGGCTGAACCCGACGTGGAACCAGAGCTTGTCCGCAAGGATCGGGCCGCCGAGCTCAGCGCCCATGTCCCACGCGTAGTCGAGATCGGTCTTGTTGTCGATCGAGGTGCCCTCGCGCTCGATCGTCTTCGCGCCCGCGACGAGCGCGCCCGGGCGGAGCGTGCCGAACACCGAGCCGTGGAGGTCGTTGCTGCCCGACTTCGTGACGACGTTGACGATGCCGCCGGTCGCGCGGCCGAACTCGGCGTTGTAGCCGCCGGTGATGACCTCGGTCTCGGCGATGAACTCGTTCGGCAGGTTCGACGAGATGCCGCCGAACCCGGTGTCCGTCGTGTTGATGCCCTCGACGACGTACACGTTCTCCGCCGACCCCGCGCCGGACAGCGAGATGCCGTACGTGTCCGCCGCCGCGCCCTGCGTCGCGCCGAGCACCGCGCCGAACGTGCGGCCCGTCGGCACGTAGCGGGTGTAGTCCTCGGTCACGATCCCGCCGGTCTTCGTCGAGCCCTGATCGACGAGCGGCATGCGAGTGTCGCGGATGACGTAGACGGTGCCCTTGGCGCCGGAGCTGTCGACCGTCACGTTGACGAACGCCTCCTTGCCGACCTGGACGAGCACGTTGCCGCGCGTGAACTGCTGATCGAGGTAGTAGATCGTCAGCGTGTACACGCCCGGCGGCAGCGAGCTCAGGAAGTACTGGCCGTCCTCGTCGGTGAGCACGACCTGCTCGCCGACCAGCGACGCTGACGTCGCGACGACCGTCGCGCCCGCCGCGGCCCCGCGGGTCGCCTTGTCCTTGATGACGCCGCGCGCGCTGCCGATCGTCGAGCTCGACTGCGCGCGCGCCGGCGAGGGATCCAACGCCAGGAGGCCGCCCGACAGCGCGAGCGCGACTCCCACGAAGACTCTCGATAGCTGGTGCATGGTGATCGCACGATGCGGCGATCGCGCGATCGTGTCGCCCACGTCTGGACAGCCGCGAGCACGTTCGGACGACGACGATCGAAGCGGCGCGGCGGTGTCGCATCGATAACCGGAGTCGCTGTCGCAGCCCGAGGTGCGAAGTCGCGCGGCCCGACGAAGATTCCAAGATCGGATATTCGACATCCGCGCGCGGCGCCCGGATGCTGATCGCACCCTCATGGAGGTGCGTGAGCTGCGTCGTTCGTGGAGCGGGCTCGAGGTCGCGCTGATCGCCACGCGCGCGGGGGTGACGCGCACGCTACCGTCGCGAGATCACCGGCTCGTCTGCCACGTGGGGCCCCCGGCGCGCGCGACGTGCCGCACCGACAACCGGACGCATCACCGCTTGCAGAGCCGGGGCGACCTCGACCTCATCCCTGCCGGCATCCCGGGCATCTGGGAGGACGACGATGCGTCGACCGTGCTCCTGATCGAGATCTCGCCCGAGCTGCTCGCGGCGGCCGCCGCGCGGGCCGGTCTGTCCGCGGACGCGGGGCCGGAGCCGATCGAGCTGGCCCCGCAGCTCCAGCTCCGCGATCCGCGGCTCGAGCACCTGGCGTGGGCGTTCGAGGCCGAGCTGCGCGCCGAGGGGGCCGGCGATCCGCTCTACGGCGAGAGCCTCGGCATGGCGATCGCTGCGCACCTCGTGCGGCGCTACCGCGCGAGCGCGAGCTGTGCGCGCGAGCCCGAGGGCGGCCTGTCGCCGCGCCAGCTGAAGCGCGTCGTCGAGCACATCGAGGCCCACGTCGATCGCCGCCTCGCGCTCGCCGAGCTGGCGGCCGTGGCGGGAGTCAGCGCCTCGCACTTCAAGGCGCTGTTCAAGCGCTCGACGGGCCTGCCCGTGCACCAGTACGTCGTGCGCCGCCGCGTCGAGCGCGCGCGCCTGCTCTTGCAGGAGAAGGCCGCGACGATCGCCGACGTCGCGGCGCAGACCGGCTTCGCGAACCAGAGCCACCTCGCCCGCTGGATGCGCCGGGTCGCCGGCGTCACGCCGACTGACGTCCTGCGCGCGGATCGCTAGCCGCGCCTCCGGCCGCCCGCGTCCCGACGATTCCTCATAGGAAGCGCTCCGGCTGCTCGACGTCACGCGGCTGGCTATGGCTCGAAGAGCTTCAGCACCGGCGCGTAGGTGCCGGGCGGCGGCTCGTCGAAGTCGTCGGCGTGGAGCATCGACGTCACCTGCTTGCGCAGGGCTGGCGCGGCGAACACCTGGGTGAGCTTCTCGCGGAGCTGGGCGGTGCGCTCGGGCGAGAGCGCGGGGCTCAGCACCACGCCGTCGTTCGGCACCTCCTCGGTGAGGGCGAGCACCTTGAGGCGCTTCGACTTGGCCCCCCACAGCGGCTCGAGGCCGTGCTTGCCGACGAACAGCGCCGAGAGGTCGGTCTCGAACGCGAGCAGCGCGTCGAGGCACGCGGCGTACGAGCCGAGCATCGACTGCTGGAGGAACGCGCGGTCGACGGAGATGCCGAGGCGCTGCAGGTGCGCGCGCGCCAGGAGGTAGCCGCCGACCGAGGCGGGATCGACCCAGGCGGCGCGCGGCCGGAACGTGCCCTTGTCGAGCGCGTCCAGGGTGAAGACGTCCTGCGCGCGGGCCACGATCGCCGAGCGGTACGTGCGCTCGTCGCCGCGCACGCCGCGCAGGAGGACCGTGCCGCCGCCGGCCTCGACGTGCGCGCACACGATCGGCGGGCCCCACGCCACGTCGACCGCGCCGGACAGGACGGCGCGCTCGAGCTCCTCGTACGTCTTGAACGGGACCACCAGCGAGAAGCCGGACGCGTGGAGCAGGAGGGCCAGCTCGCGGGCCATCTCCCACGAGGGCTCGCGGCCGAGCGACGGCGGCAACCCCAGCTTGAGCGCGAGCGAACCGGACATCCGCCGTGAAGCATAGCGCGCGCGCGGCGCCCACGGAAACGCCGCGGGCGCGGCGGAAGCGGCCGAAGCGGCCGAAGCGGCGAACCCAGCGACGGCGACGGCGGCGACTCGCGCCGGGCGAAAACTTCGGCCCGCGCGCGCGCCCGGGCTCAGACGTCGAGCTCGCCGATCTCGGTGGCGTTCTCCGTGATCATCCGGAACCGTGCGGCCACGTCCTTGCCCATCAGCTCGGCGATGACCTTGTCCGTCAGGAGCTGTTCGCCGTCCTTCACCGTCACGCGCAGCGACTGCCGCGTCTTCTGCTCGAGCGTCGTCTGCTTGAGCGTTTCGGGGTTCATCTCGCCGAGACCCTTGAACCGCGTGATGCTCGGCTTCGCGTTGCCCTTGACGTGCTGCTTGATGATCCGCTCCTTGTGCAGATCGTCGAGCGCCCAGAACGTCTGCTTGCCGATGTCGACGCGGTAGAGCGGCGGCTGCGCGAGGTAGACGTGGCCGGCGTCGATCAGCGGCCGCATGTGGCGAAAGAAGAACGTGAGCAAAAGCGTCGCGATGTGGTGGCCGTCGGCGTCGGCGTCCATGAGCAGGAAGATGCGGCCGTAGCGGAGCTTGCCGAGATCGAGCGAGTCGCCCATCCCGCAGCCGAGCGCCGAGACGATGTCCTGCAGCTCCTTGTTCGCGAGCAGCTTCTGGTTGTTCGCCTGCTCGGCGTTCAGCACCTTGCCGCGGAGCGGCAGGATCGCCTGCGTCTTCCGGTCGCGGCCCTGCTTCGCGGAGCCGCCTGCCGAGTCGCCCTCGACGATGAACAATTCGCTCTCGGCCGGGTTCGTCGACGCGCAGTCGGCGAGCTTGCCGGGCAGGTTCAGCCGGTGCGAGACGGCGGTCTTGCGCGAGACGGCCTGCTGCGCCGCGCGCGACGCCTCGCGCGCCCGCGCCGCGACGATCGTGCGCGCCACCACCGCCTGCGCCCAGTTCGGGTTCCCGTTCAGGTAGTTCTCGAGCGCGGGGCGCACGAGCGCCTCGACCTGGCCCGCGATCTCGGGGTTGTTGAGCCGGTTCTTCGTCTGGCTCTGGAACTGCGGATCGTGGACGTACGTCGAGAGGATCGCCACCACGCCCTCGCGGATGTCCTCGGCGGTCAGGGTCACGCCCTTGGGATCGAGCTTGTGCGTCGAGATGTAGTTGCGGATCGCCTTGACGATCGCCGAGCGCAGGCCGGCGTCGTGCGTGCCGCCGTCGGGCGTCGGGACCGAGTTGACGTACGTGCGGATGTGATCGTCGGTGGACTCGGTCCACTGCAGCGCGAGCTCGAGGCGGAGGCGCGCCTCCTTGTCCTCCTTCTCCATGAAGAACAGGCCGCCGGTCGGCGGGACCGGCGGCTTGCCGCGGTCGGCGACGAGCTTCGGCAGGTACTCGGCGATGCCGTTGTCGTGGACGAACGTCTGCTCGACGGGCGGCGTCTGCGTCTCGTCGCGGAACACGATCTCGAGGCCGCCGTGGAGGTACGCCTTGGCCTCGAGCCGCTCGGCGACCACCTTCGGATCGAACACGAGCTTGCCGAAGATCTCCTCGTCGGGCCGGAACGTGACGGTGGTGCCGGTGCCGCGCGCGCCGCCGAGGTTCTTCAGCTTGCCGGTGGGCTCGCCGCGCTGGAAGCTCATCTCGAAGCGCTCGCCCTCGCGCTTGACGGTGGCGACGAGCTCGCTCGACAGCGCGTTGACGACCGAGGCGCCGACGCCGTGGAGGCCGCCGGAGACGGCGTAGCTCTTGCCGCGATCGAACTTGCCGCCGGCGTGCAGCTTCGTGAACACGACCTCGAGCGCGCTCTTCTTGAGCTTGGGCACCGTGTCGGTCGGGATGCCGCGCCCGTTGTCCTCGACGGTCGCGCGCTTGCCGCCGGCGTGCAGCGTGACGGCCACGCGCGAGGCGTGCTTGTTGATGACCTCGTCGATCGAGTTGTCGACGATCTCCCACAGGAGGTGGTGGTAGCCCTCCTTGCCGGTGCCGCCGATGTACATGGCCGGGCGCAGCCGGACCGCCTCGATCTCCTCGAGGACCTGGATGTCCTCGCCCGTGTACTGCTTCGCTTGCGCCATGGGCTAGTTCACTCCCTGCCCGCCCTCGGCGTTGGCGAGCGGCTGGATGGTCACGGGCTTCTCCACGAGCTGGAGCTGCGCGCGCTTGATGATCTGGTGGCCCTTGCCGCCGCGCCCCTTCACCTGCTTCGGATCGGCGGCCAGCTCGAACCGCTTGCCGCCCTTGTCGGTCTCGACCACGAGGTGATCGCTCTTGTGGCCGGCGATGAAGCCGATCACCACGTCGTCCTCCTCGGTCTTGATCACGGTGACGCCGCGGCCCGGCCCCTCGAGCTTGGCGATCTCGTCGGCCATGCACACGAGCACGTGGCCGCCGCGCGTGGCCGCCACGACCACGTCGCCGTCGTTGCACGGGACCACGCCGATCACCTCGTCGCCCTCGCCGGGCTTGGCGTAGCGCCGGCCGGCCTTCGTCGTGACCTCGGTGTGGGCGGCGGTCGCGAACCGGAGGCCGTAGCCCCAGCGCGTCACCGCGAGCAGGTTCGGCGGCACCATCGCGCGCGGATCGAGCGTCAGCGCCGCGACGATCCGCTCGCCGTCGCCGAACTTGAAGTACTTCTGCGCCGGGTCGCCGTAGCCGGCGGTGGCGGCGATGTCGTTGATCTTGATGACGTACGCCGAGCCGCGGCTCGTGAAGAAGATGACCTTCTCCTTCGTCGAGCCGGGCAGGACGTGCGTGACCTCGTCGCCCTCGCGGGTGCGGGTCTGGTTCGGATCCTTGAGCTCGCGGACGCGCTTGATCCAGCCGTCGCGCGTCACGACGACGTTCGCGTCCTCGTCGACGATGAACGCGTCGGCGTCGAACTCGACCTCCTCGCCGACGCCGCCGGTCTTCGTGCGGCGCGGCGTGCCGAGCGCGTGGTTGACCTGGCGCAGCTCGTCCTTGATCACCGACCACAGCTTGGTCTCGGACTTGAGGATGCCGCGGATCTGCTTGGCCTCCGCCGACTTCTCCTTGAGCTCGTCGCGGATCACGTTGATCTCGAGCTTCGCGAGCTTGTAGAGCTTGAGCTCGAGGATCGCGTCGGTCTGCTCCTCGTCGAGCTTCCACTGCTTCATGATCTTCTGCGCCGCGTCCTCCTTGCCGTCGGAGCCGCGGATCAGCTTGATCAGCGCGTCGAGCGCGTCGAAGATCGTGATGAAGCCTTCGAGGATGTGGATCCGGCGCTCGAGCTGCGCGAGCTGGAACTTGAACCGCCGCTCGGTGACGTCGAGCCGGAAGTCGAGGAAGTGGCTGAGCGCCTCCTGGATGCCGATCCGGCGCGGCTGCGGCGGCGCGTCGCTCGGCACCCGCACGCCCTGGTCGTCGGCCAGGTACCCGGGCGGCACGAGGCACGTCAGGTTCACGTGGAAGTTCGACTGGAGCGGCGTGTGCTTGAACAGGTACGCCATCACCAGCTCGGGATCGGCGTCCTTCTTGATCTCGAGGACGATCCGGACGTCCGTCGTCGACTCGTCGCGCACGTCGAGCAGGTACGGCAGCTTCCGCGAGATGATCACCTCGGCGATCTTCTGCACCAGGTCCGACTTCGACATCGCGTACGGGACCGAGGTGATGATGATGTCGGTGCCGCCGCGCTTCTTCTCCTCGAGCCTGTACTCGCCGCGGACCCGGATCGTGCCCTGGCCGTCCTTGTAGATCTGGCGCAGCTCGACCTTGTTGTTGAGCAAGAGGCCGCCGGTCGGGAAGTCCGGCCCGTCGATGTGCTTCATCAGCTGGACGTGCTCGAGCTCCTTGTTGTCGGCACGCGCCTCGATCATCGCGACCAGCGCGTTTGTGATCTCGCGCAGGTTGTGCGGCGGGATGTTCGTCGCCATGCCGACGGCGATGCCGGTCGAGCCGTTGACGAGCAGGTTCGGGTAGCGCGCCGGCAGGACCGTCGGCTCCTCGGTGGTGCCGTCGTAGTTCGCCCGGAGGTCGACGGTCTCGAAGTCGAGCTCGCGGAGGAGCTCCATGGCGGGCGGGGCGAGCCGGCACTCGGTGTAGCGGTAGTGCGCGGGGGCGTCGCCGTCGAGCGAGCCGAAGTTGCCTGAGCCGTCGACGAGCGGCACGCGCAGCGAGAAGTCCTGCGCCATGCGCACCATCGCGTCGTAGACCGACGTATCGCCGTGCGGGTGGTAGCGGCCGAGCACGGAGCCGACGACGGTCGCGCACTTCCGGTGCTTGGCGTCGGGCCGGAGGTGGTTGTCGTGCAGCATCGCGTAGAGGATCCGGCGCTGCACGGGCTTCAGGCCGTCGCGCACGTCGGGCAGGGCGCGCGACGTGATGACGGACATCGCGTAGTTCAGGTAGCGGCGCCGGGCCTCGGCCTCGAGCGAGGTGTCGTACTCGCCGGGAGTGGCGCTGTCGCCGTCACCGCCACCCGCGCCGCCGCCGCCGCCGCCGTCGCCGCTAGTGTTCGGTTTTCCTTTGGTTGAGGGCTGCTTGGCCATGTCCGCGCGGGCACCTTGCCGCGTCTGGACAAAAAGTTCTAGTTGCTCTCGAGCGGGGGGATCACTCAGGGGTGTGCTCGCCATGCGGATGCCTCGTCCTCCTCGGGGCTCAGGCCGGCGGGAACCAAATCCTTGGACCGTCGACAGGGCCGTGATATTGCTGGCCTCCCGCACATCCTCATGAGGCGTCGGACTGCGCGCAAGAAAAGGGCCTATCAGAGGTCGTCGATGATGTCGCTGGGTGGGCCGCCCGCGCGGCGCAGCGGGGCGTGGGTGATCCTCGTGCTCGGCGCGCTCGTCGTCGTGAACCTGTACGTCTTCGTCTGGGACAAGGACACGTCGGTCGCGGCGATCAAGCGCGAGGCCGAGTCCAAGACGCCGGCCGCGGCGCTCCCCTCCCAGCCGCTGATCGCGCCGGTGCCGGCGTCCCCGCTGCCGGCCACGCCCGCGCCGGTCGGACCGCCGGGCGTCGTCGACGGCAAGGTCGGCAAGGGCGACACGCTCGGCCGCCTGCTCAAGAAGAGCGGGCTCACGGGCCCCGAGGCCGACGAGGTCATCCGCGCGCTGTCGGGCGCGCTCGACTTCAAGAACATCCGCGCCGGCCAGTCGTTCCGCATCGAGCGCGGCGCCGACGGGCGCGTCAAGCTGTTCGAGCTCGTGCTGAGCAAGGTGCAGGCCGTGCGCGCGGTGCGCCAGCCGACCGGCGAGATGGTCGGCAAGAACGACACCTCCGCGACGCTGATCGAGCCGCGCTCGCTCGGCGGCCGCATCGAGACCTCGCTGTGGCACGCGCTGCACAAGGCGGGCGAGACGCCGGCGCTCGTCGACTTCTTCGTCGACGTCTTCGCCTACGACCTCGACTTCTACAACGACACGCAGGTGGGCGACACGTTCCGCGTCGTCGTCGAGAAGGAGCACACGGACGGCCCGGCCAAGGAGTTCGTCCGCTACAAGCGCATCCTCGCGGCCGAGTACAAGGGCCGCGCCGGCACGTTCCGGACGTACTTCTTCGAGGGCGCCTACTACAACGACGACGGCGAGTCGGCGGAGAAGACGCTGCTGAAGACGCCGCTCAAGTTCCAGCGCATCACGTCGGGCTTCGACCGCGCGCGGATGCACCCGATCCTGCACACGGCCACCGCGCACCTCGGCGTCGACTACGCGGCGCCGACGGGCACGCCGATCTGGGCGGCCGCGGACGGGACGATCACGTTCCGCGGCCCCGCGGGCGGCGCGGGCAACCTCGTGGTGCTGCGGCACGACGGCGGCCTCGAGACGGCCTACATGCACATGTCGAAGTTCATCGACGGCCAGAAGGTCGGCCAGCGGGTCGCCGCCAAGACGGTGATCGGCTACGTCGGCTCGACGGGCCTCTCGACGGGTCCGCACCTCCACTTCGGCGTGAAGAAGGACGGCGCGTACATCGATCCGAGCAAGCTCGCGCCGGTGAAGGGCAAGGGCGTGCCGGCGCGGCTCCTGCCGGCGTTCCGCGAGGAGTCCTCGCGCCTCCGCGCCCTCCTCGACGGCGTCAAGATCGGTCCGCCGACGACATGATCGAATGATCGGCCGCCGCGGGCGGCGGCCGCGTCAGAATCCGCGGCGGCGGCGGCGATCGCCGAAGCGGCGGTTGAAGCCGAACACGATGCGGTTCTGGTCGAAGCCGCCGCTGAGGATCGGCAGCGTCGTGCGCGGATCGTCTGTGTCGCCGCGATCGAGGACCGAGAACTCGAGGAACAGGTCGACGGACCGCGAGACGCCGAGCACCATGCCGAACGCGACGCCGACGCGGGTCTGCGGATCGAGGGCCCGGCCCGAGGCGGGATCGGGCGAGCGCGGGGTGGGCCGCGCGATGAGCGGGAACTGGAACGTGAACGCGAGCCAGGTCGCGAAGATGCCCTTCTTCTCGCGCACGGCGATGCCGCTCTGCGCGAGGAGCTCGGCCTGCCAGAACCGGCGATCGGTCGGCTCGTCGCGGAACAGCTCCGTGTACGTCCCGCCGAGCGCGTTCTCCCAGAACAGCGTCTTCTCGGCGATGTCGAGCCGGTACTGGGCGGCGGCCTCGCCGACCACCCAGTAGCCGTCGCGATCGAGGCCGGGCCCGCCCTGCCCGCGCGCGTACGCCGCCCACGCGTCGCCGAACCGGTAGCGCGCGCCGAGGAGCGCGCTCTGCCACACGAGCTCGTCGGTGTAGCTCGGCTGCTTCGGCAGGAGATCCACGCCGGTGAACACCTCGGCGCGCCGGCCGATCGCGAGGAGGCCGTGCGCGCGGAACAGCACGACGTCGGTGAACTTGAGCTTGCGATCGCCGAGGCTCGGATCGCTCGTCATGAAGTCGAGGCTGGCGCCCAGCTCCCACCCGAGCGACAGGGGCGGCCTCGGTTGGGCGGGATCGCGATTGGTCTCGTCGGCCGCGATCTCGATCCGCGACGACTCGCCGGACGCCTGCGACGGGACGTTGTACTGCGCGCGAGCGGCTCGCGGACCTGCGATCACCGCCAGCGCGACGACACAGCAGAAGACATGCCAGTGGATGCGCATCGGGCCCCCCGCGCCAGGGTAACCCGGGCGCCGCGGCGCCGGGTGCGCGTCACGCGGCGAGGGCGCCGCTCACGGTGTCGAGCGCGAGGCCGCGGGCGCGGAGGGCGGGCACGAGGAGGCGCACGGCGTCGATGGTGGCCTCGCCGCCCTCGCGCGCCTCGTGCATGAGAATGATGCTGCCGGGACGGACGCGATCGAGGACCCGGCGGGCGATCTCGGGAGCGGGCGCGCCCTTCCAGTCGAAGCTGTTGACGTCCCAGAGGACGAGCCGCTTGTCCTGGCGGGCGAAGGCGCGCACGTTGCGGGGCGAGCGACCGCCGTAGGGCGGGCGCGCGAGGGCCGGGACGATGCCGGTCGCGCGCGCGATCGCGGCGTCGGTGGCGGCGATCTCCTGGGCGACGCTGCGCGAGCGCGCGAGGGGCAGGTAGCGGTGGCTGTAGGTGTGGTTGCCGACCTCGTGGCCCTCACGCGCGATGCGCGCCGCGAGGTCGGGGTGCGCGTCGACCTGGCGGCCGAGGAGGAAGAACGTCGCCGGGGCGCCCAGCTCGGCGAGCGCGTCGAGGAGCGCCGGGGTCCGCGCCGGGTCGGGGCCATCGTCGAACGTGAGCGCGACCGTGCGGCGGTCGCGCGACGCGTGCGTCACGGTGTCCATCGCCCAGTCGATCGGGCCCTCGAGCCCGCCGTAGCAGAAGAGGTAACCGAGGCCGGCGACGGCCGGCGGCATCAGGAGCCAGGGGAGCATGCGATTCAACCTGGGGCTGCCGGCGTGAGCCCGCCAACGCAAGGTCCGGCAAGAGGTGGCTGGCGCGGGGCGCGCTCCGCGACGCCGTCCGCGATTCGGCTTGCCGATCGCATGCTTCCTCGTCACACTCGAAAGGTGCTCAAGCTCTTCGTCGGAATTTTGAAGGGTGCGGTGATCGGTGGGGCCCTCGGGTACGGCGCTCACGCGCTCAGGGAATCGACGAGCTTCCACAACCCCTGGCTCATCTATGGCCTGATCGGCGCGATCGTCGGCCTCTTTGTCGGGAAGCCGATCTGGTCGCTGATCCGCGACAAGGAGTCGACCTCGGTCATCGCGATCCTGAAGGCGGTGTTCGGCTTCGGCATCGGCTGCGGCCTGTACGCGCTCGTCGCGAAGGCGTGGAACCCGACCCTGGCGATCTCCACGATCGAGAACGTGTTCGACTGGTCGCCGACGCTCGGCGCCGCGATCGGCGCGGTCTACGGCGGCTTCGTCGAGCTCGACGACGCGGTGGGCGACGACAAGTCCGCCTCCGCCAAGAAGCAGCTGCCGGCGGGCCAGCCGCCGGCCGCCGCCAAGAAGCCGGCCGGCAAGGCCTGAGCATCCAGCGCCGAGCAGCTAGCTCCCTGCGCTAACCTCGCGGCGTGCGCGCAGCTGCCATCGCCCTCGTCGCAGCCGTCGCCGCACTGAGCCTCGGGCTCGGCGCGTGCGGCGACAACCTGCGAGGCCGGATCGCGATCGCCGCGGATCCGGCGTTCGCCCCGGCGATCGCGGAGCTGGTGCGGTTCATCCCGTATCCCGGGCTGTCGGTGGGCGCGGGCCAAGACGCGGACACGGACGCGGCCGACGCGGTCCGGATCGACGTCGCCCTCGACGCGGCGATCCCGGCGGAGGGCTACCAGCTCGTGGCGAGCGGCGGCGACGCGCTCGAGGTCCGCGCGAGCGACCTGCTCGGCGCGCAGTACGGCACGGCGGCGGCGCTCGAGGCGCTGGGCTTTCGGTTCCGCCACCCGTTCGACACGTTCGTGCCCGATCTGCCGATCCTGGGCGAGGCCGGCGCGCCCTTCGGTGCGGTGCACCGGCCGGAGGTCTCCGTGCGCGGCATGCAGCTCCACACGCTGCACCCGATCGAGGGCTACTTCGCGTTCTGGGAGCCGTCCGCGGGCTCGCGCGACGACGCGCAGCGGATCATCGACTGGCTGATCAAGAACCGCGGCAACTTCCTGCAGTGGGTCGCGCTCGACGACATCCTCGATCCGACGCGCCGCATGCCGTGGCAAGCATTCACCCGCGAGCTGATCGACTACGCGCACGCGCGCGGCGTCCGCACCGGCCTCAACATCCAGCTGTTCGGCCAGAGCAACCTCCAGCTCGCGTTCGATCTGTCCGATGACCGGACAGGCACGGTCCCGATCGCCGACGAGATCGCCGCGCGGCTGCCGTTCGTCACGGACGGCGTGCCGTTCGACGTGTACGATCTGTCGTTCGGCGAGTTCTTCAACGCCGATCCGCAGCGGTTCATCGACGCCGTGAACGAGGTGCGGCGCCAGCTCCGCGGGCTCGCGCCCCAGGCGGAGATGCACGCGGTCGTCCACGTCGGGGAGACGCAGCGCGTGAGCTACCAGGGCGAGGAGCTGCTCTATTACTTCCTCGTCAAGTACGCCGATCCGTCGATCGTCCCCGACATCCACACCGTCATGTTCTACGACCTGTTCGAGCCGGCGGGCGGCGCCTACCACCACGAAAACTTCGACGAGCACCGCGCGTACCTCGCGCAGCGGATGTGCGCCGGCCGGCCGGCGGCGTACTTCCCCGAGACGGCGTACTGGATCGCGTTCGACAACTCGGTCCCGCAGCTCATGCCGCTCTACGTGCGCAGCCGGTGGCTCGATCTGGCCGAGCTGCGCGCGCGCGTGCCGTGCGGCAAGCTCGACAACCACCTCCTGTTCTCGAGCGGCTGGGACTGGGGCTACTGGCTGCACGACGTGACGGCGCTGCGCGCGAGCTACGAGCTGCCGGCCTCGTACGAGGACCTCGTGCGCGCCGAGCTCCAGCCCGAGCTGGGCGCGGCGGCGCCGTCGGTCGTCGCGCTGATCGAGCTGCAGCACACGTACCTGATGGAGCGCCGGCTGATCGCGTACCTCGCGGGCCGCGACGCCGCGATCGACGCGGGGCGCCTGCTCGGCATCGTCTCGCAGCCGGATCGGATCACGCTCGACGACCTCGCCGCGGGCGCCGATCCGCAGGCGTTCCGCGCGGCGGTGCAGGCGCCGCTCGCGGAGTACGCGGACGAGCTCGATCGCCTCGCCGCGGGCGTGGAGCGGCTCGCCTTGCCGGACAGCCGGTGGGCGGCCGAGCTGCGCCACGGCTTCGCGCTCGATCAGCTCCGGGCGCGCTTCGTGCTCGAGCTCTACGAGGCGGCGCTCGGCCACGTCGCGGGCGAGGCGGCCGCGGCCCGGGATCACTCCGCGCGCGCGGCCGAGCTGCTCGAGCGCGCCCGCAGCATCGTGAGCCTGCGCCACCGCGATCTGCACGACACGCACGCCCGGAGGCTCGTCGATCGGATCACGAACCGGACGTTCTATCAGTACGGCTATCTCTTCATGGCCGACACGCTCTGCTACTGGCAGCGCGAGCTCGCGCAGCTGCAGGCGATCCTCGGCACCGCGACCGCCCCCCCGCCGAGCTGCCTCCTGTGATCTCGTAGATCGGTGTCGATTTCGCTGGAACAGCGGGTGCGAGCCGTGCTGAGATTTCCTACATATGCGCGTGCGCGAGATCCGACTGTTCGTCCTGGGTCACCTCTCGCTCCTGGCCATCGCGATCGTGGGCGCCCTATAGCGGAGAGGGATCAGCGGCGAACCGTTCGGCGGATCAGTTCGGCGCCTCGAGCTCGGCATCGATCAAGATGCCGAGCTGATCGATCGATCCGTCGTACGCACCCGGCGGGCACGCCTGATCGCCGGCCTGGAACGGGTTGTCGAGCGCGAGCTCCGACGCGGGGCGGATCGTCGATGACCAGGTGCGCGACCAGCCGGCCGTCACGGTGAAGCCGCCGGTGGTCGCCTCGAGCCCGAACGCGACCGTGTGGCCGCCGAGATCGCCGAACGTCGGCGACTGCCGCGAGCCGGAGACGCCGCCGACCGCGTACGCGTAGCCGGCGGTCGCCCACAGAAAGCCGGAGAAGATCTCGACGTCGAGCGCGCCGCGGATCGCGCCGTGCGTGCGCTGCGAGATCCGCGACGGCACCTGCCTGAGCGGCAGCTCGAGGCCCGACTTGTCGACGACGCTCACGTGGCGCACCTGCCACGTGGCCACCTCGGCGCTCGCCGGCACGGTCCACAGATCGCCGCCGAGCTCGAAGACGAAGCGCTCGCTCAGGTAGCGCGCCCCGGCGCGCAGCGCCCACGGCTGGCGGAGCTCGAGCGACGCGGACGGGCTCGCCCGCTGCACGGTGGGCCCGTCCGGCACGCCGAAGCCCACGAAGTCAGCGTCGACGCGGACGCCGTGCGACCAGCCGACCGACGCGCCGAGCTCGAGCGACGCGTCCTCGGGCGCGATCAGGACGCCCAGGGCGGCGCCCGGCACGAACGCGTCGCGCCCGCTCATCGCGACCTCGATGTCCTGCGTGGGCGAGCCGATCGTGTCGCGGCCGCCGAACCCGGCCCACATGCGCCGCCGCTCGGACACGGCGACGCGCGACGCCGACACCGCCAGCCCGACGGCGAGCGCGTCGCCGATGCGGCGCGCGACGCCGGCCGTGACGGTGTCGCGGCGGAGCCCGCCCGCGATGCCGGCGTAGCGGAACTCGAACCGGTCGCCGAGCTCGCCGGGCGGGAAGTCGGCGGGCGGGGTCAGCGAGCGCTCCGAGACGGCGGCGGTCATCACGCCGACGCCGATCACCCACGAGCCGAGCGAGCCGATCACGGCGCCCGTCGGGACGATCGACGACGGCGACTGGGTGCGTGCGATCGGCCCGTTCTCCGGCTCCCACGAGATCTCGTCGTCGACGAGCGCGGCGCCGAGCTGGCCGCGCGCGCCGTCGCGCCGCGCCATGGCGGCGGGGTTCACGAGCAGCGCGCCGCCGCCGTCATCGCCGACGGTGCCGGCGCCCGCGCGCCCGATCGCGCGCGGCGAGCCGGCGGTGATCACGAGCCCGCCGGCGCGCGCGTGCCCCGCGAGGGCCGCGAGCGTCGCGCCGATCACGCACAGCCGGGGCACGCACAGCCGGTGCACGAGCGAGAGCACGAGCGAGAATGTACGACGAATGCGCGACGGCGCGGCGATGCCGGGGGCGGGCGATCCGGCCGTGTTACGGGATGTTTCCACGCCCGGCCGCCCGCCGCCGCGGTGGGATACTGCCGAGCGTGACGCAGCCCGAGCCGCAGCAAGGCGAGATCCGCGTCGTCTACGTCGAGGACGACGAGCGGCTCGCCCGGCTGACGACGCAGTACCTCGAGTCGCACCGGGTCGGGGTCCACCTGGTGACGCGCGGCGATCGCGCGGTCGCCGAGGTGCTGCGGTTGCGGCCCGACGTCGTGCTGCTCGATCTCATGCTGCCGGGCACCGACGGGATCGAGGTGTGCCGCCAGCTGCGCGCGCGCTGCGACGTGCCGATCATCATGGTCACCGCGCGCACCGAGGAGCCGGACCGCGTGATCGGCCTCGAGGGCGGCGCGGACGACTACGTCGCCAAGCCGTTCCAGTCGCGCGAGCTGCTCGCGCGGATCCGCGCGCAGGCGCGGCGCGGCCGCGGCGAGTCGGGACCGCGCGCCGAGCGGCTCGAGATCGGCGCGCTCGTCGTCGACGCGGCCACGATGGAGGTCACGGTCTCGGGCAAGCCGGTGGCGCTCACGACGAGCGAGTTCGCGCTCCTGCACGCGCTCGCGCAGCGCGCCGGCCGCGTCCTCGGGCGCGAGCAGCTGCTGCAGCTGGTCCACGGCACCGCGGACGAGGCGTTCGACCGGTCGATCGACGTCGTGGTCTCGCGCCTGCGGCAGAAGATCGAGGAGGATCCGCGGACCCCGCGCCTGCTCAAGACGATCCGCGGCGTCGGCTACATGCTGACGCCGGGCGAGCGCTGACATGGCGGCGCCCCTCCCGTCCCCTCGCCCCCGGCGGTTCCGCTCGCTCGCGTCGCGCCTGGTCGCGCTCGGCGTCTTGCAGTTCGCGCTGTTCGTCGGCGCCGCGGTCGTGTTCGTCATCGCCGACGGGCCGCGCCGCGAGCCGCGCCCGCGCGATCACCTCGTGCCGCCGGTGCTCCAGCGCCTCGAGGGGCTCGTCGATCAGCCGGCGGCGCTGCAGGCGGCGCTCGACGAGCTCGAGCACAAGCGGATCGAGGTGTCGGTCTACGACGCGCAGCGCCAGCTCGTGGCGACGAACGTCGATCCGCCGCTCGCGATCCCGGAGCGCCGACGGTTCCGGCGGCCGCCACCGCCACCGGGCGAGGACCGGCCGCCGCCGCCGCCGGGCGAGGACCGGCCGCCCCCGCCGCCGGGCGAGGACCGTGACGGCCCGCCGCCGCCAGGACCGCCGCCGCACGGGCCGCCGCCGGATCGCGACGACGGCGGGCCGCGCGAGCCGCGCGCGACGGTGCTGGGCTTCAACGTCCACGGCGGGCGCGGCTTCCTGGTCGCGCGCGGCGTGCACCACGCGCCGAGCCTCGCCGGGCCGATCCTGACGGTGTGCTGCGGCCTCGCCATCCTCGTGCTCGGCGCGCTCCTCACGGCGCGCTGGATCGTGCGGCCGATCGAGCGGCTGTCGCGCACGGCGCGCGCGCTCGGCGCCGGCGAGCTCCGCGCGCGCAGCCGGCTCGAGCGCAGCGACGAGATCGGCGAGCTCGGCTACCGGATCGACGAGATGGCCGATCGCATCGAGGGCCTCCTCGTCTCCGAGAAGGAGCTGCTCGCGAACGTGGCCCACGAGCTGCGCACGCCGCTCACGCGGATCGGCGTGGCGCTCGATCTCGCGAGCGAGGGCGACGCCGAGGCGGCGCGCGCGTCGCTCGCCGAGATCGCCGTCGACGTCTCCGAGCTCGAGACGATCGTCGACGACATCCTGATGGCGATGCGCTTCGAGGTCGCGGGCGCCGCGCAGCTGCCGCTCCGCCGCGCGGTCACCGCGCCGGCCGAGATCGCGCGCGCCTCCGAGGATCGGATGCGCGGCCGGCACCCGGGGCGCCCGCTCGAGGTCGCCGTCGCCGCCGCGCTGCCGCCGATCCACATCGATCCGCGGCTGTTCCGCCGCGTGATCGACAACCTGCTCGAGAACGCGCACAAGTACTCGCCGGATCCGGACGCGCGGATCGATCTCACCGTCACCGCCGAGGACGGGCGCGTCGTGTTCGAGATCCGCGACCGCGGCATCGGCATCACGGCGGACGACCTGCCCCGCGTGTTCACGCCGTTCTTCCGCGGCGATCGCAGCCGCTCGCGCGAGGCGGGCGGCGTCGGCCTGGGCCTCACGCTCGCGAAGCGCATCGTCGCCGCGCACGACGGCACGATCGATCTGACGAGCACGCCGGGTGTCGGCACCACGGTGCGCGTCTCCGTCCCCGCCGTCCCCTGACGGCCGGCCCGGCGCGCGGCGCGCGCGCAGCGGCCGTCAGAGCGCGCGGTGCATGATCAGCGCGTCGACGTCGCCGAGCGTCGGGTGCGCGAACGCGCCGGGGATCTGGCCGATCACGGCAAAGCCCATCGCCTGCCACAGCCGCACGGCGCGCTCGTTCGTCGCGACGACGAAGTTGAACTGCATCGCGCGGAAGCCGCGGGCGCGGGCGCGCTCGAGCGAGTGCGCGCACATCGCGCGGGCGATGCCGCGGCCGCGCGCCGCCTGGGCGGTGGCGTACCCGGCGTTCGCGACGTGCGCGCCGCCGCCCTGCTGGTTTGGGCGAATGAAGTACGTGCCGACCACGCGGCTCTCGCCACCCGCGCCGCCGCCCCCGCCGCCCGCGCCCGGGCCCGCTGCCGCGAGCGCGACGCAGACGTCGTGGCCGGGCGAGAACCAGTACGCGAGCGCCGCCTCGCGCGTCATGTCGCGCGGCAGCGCGTAGTGCTCGCCGCCGCGGATCACCGGCTCGAGCACGGCCCAGATCCCGTCCGCGTCGGCGGCCGTCGCCGCGCGGATCGCCGGGTCCGCCGCGGCCTCAGCCGCCTCTGCCGTCACAGGCAGCCGCAGCACTTCGTACGCGCCGCGTCGCAGCTCGCCCTGCCGCTGGCGCACTTCTCGTTCGCGTACGCGTCGCCGCCGCCGAGCTCACCCGCGATCCGGCAGATCCGGCCGGAGCTGTCGCAGATCGAGTCGGAGAGCCGGCACGAGTCGCGGCAGACGTCGCCCCCGCCCGGCCGGCAGTCCGGCTCGGCCGTGTGCGCCGGCCGCGGAGCGCCGCTCAGCGCCTCGGCGCCGCACGGCGGCTGGACGCACGCCGACATCGGCGCCGCGGGCGGCGCGATCCCCATCGCGTCGAGGTCGGCGTCGATCTTGCGGGCCAGCTCGTCGATCTCCTGGCGCGAGCTGCCCGCGCCGCCCGCCGCCGTGGGCGGCGCCGCTGCCGTGCTCGGCGCCATCGCGCTCTTCGCGCCGCCGCACGCGATCGCGATCGCGCACAGCACGCCAGCGAGGAGTCCGAGCCACGGCTGCGCGAGCCGCGCGGGCACAGCGGGCCTCACGGCGCGGTCTCCGCGGGGGCCGCGGGGGGGACCTCGATCGCCGCGCACGAGCAGCAGCGCTGCTTCGCCTCGCGGCACGACGCCTTCGCGCTCGTGCACTTGTCCTGCGCGAGGTGATCGTTGCCGAGCTCGTCGGCGAGCGTGCAGATCCGCTCGGCGTTGTCGCAGATCGCGTCGCCGAGGCTGCACACGTCCCCGCAGCGCGGCGGGACGCGGAGCGCCTCCGAGCACACGCGCGCCGCCTCGGGGACGGTGCGCCCGCGCCACTGGCTCATCGTGAGCGGCGCCGGATCGAGCTCCATATGCGCCTCGCGCCGCCAGTCCCGAATCTGTGCCCAGAGCGTCGTGATCTCGTTCAGCTTCTGCATGCGCGTCTCGGTCGTCGGGTGCGGCGGGCGCGCGCACGCGATGATCCCCACGGCGGCCGCCGCCAGCGCGGCGCCGAGGATGACGGCCCTCACCTGCCCTCCATCAACCGCTTCTGCAGCGCCGTGTTGATCTGGATCGAGCGATCGTACGCCGCGATCGCGGCGCGCTTCTCCTCGGCGGCGCGCGCCGGATCGTTCGCCGCCGCGCGCTCCGCCGCGCGCGCCTCGTGGATCTCGCCCTGCACGGTGTGCAGGTTCGCGACGAAGAAGCTCTCGCGCGACGCCTGCGCGAGGCCCTCGGACACCGTCCGCGTGGCCTCCTCGATCTGGCCCTGGCTGATGAGCAGCTTCGCGAGCAACGCGCGCGCGTCGAGGCGGACGTCCTCGGCCTCGGGCGCGCCCGCGGGGAAGCGCAGCGAGAGGATCTGGCGGACCGAGGCCGTGGCGTCGGCGAGGTTGCCGTCGCTCATGTAGACCTTCGCCTTGTGGTGGAAGTTCTTCGCCTGCGCGAGCGAGATCATCAGGTCCTGATCGATCACGTCGCCGGGCTCGGGGACCTTCGTGACCGAGCCCTGGGGCGGGTTCGCCATCTCCGTCGAGCACGCGCCGCCCGCCGCGACCGCGAGCGCGGCCCCGAGCGCACCGGCGAGCGCGAGCGCGCCGACGCGCGCCGCGAGCCATGCATGGATCCTCGCTTGCTTCCTCACCGCTTACCTCCACGTGATCCGGGCTCGCCCGGGCTCCAGCGCCGCTCGCGAAAGCCGTCCAGGCGATCGGCGAAGATGTAGTCGATGCGCGCGCCCGCGTCGCCCGCGCGCTCGCGCGGGATCGGGCCGATCAGCGGATCGGTGGGGCGCGACGTCCAGCTCGCCGGCACGGCCCGGGCAACGGGCGGTGCCGGCGCCGACGGGCGCGACGGCGTCCGCAGCCAGAGCGTCACGACTGCCGCGGCGGCGACGAGCGTGCTCGCGCCGGCGACGATCCACGGCGCCCACCGGCGCGCGCGCGCGCGCTCGATCGGCACGACGCCGGGCATCGCGCCCGAGCTCGTGCCCGTGCCCGCGCCGCCCCCGACGCCGACGGCCTGGCGCAGCACGTCCTCGATCAGATCGCGCTGCTTGGCCGGCGCCAGCGGCAGGCCGCCGCTCGTCGCGCGGATCACCGTCGCGACCTCGAGCAGCGCGCGGTCGTCGGCCGACATCGCGGGCGGCGTCCGGCCCGAGAGCGTCTTGTCGACGAGCTCGGCGAACGTCTTTGCGTGCGCGCGCTCCGCCGCGGTCGGCTCGGCGTCCGGGTCCGGCACGAGGCCGGTCAAGATATCGTCGTCGTCGGTCGCCATCAGGATGGACGCTCCTCCGAGGTGTGCTCGCCAAGGAAATCGCCGGGTGCGGTGCGCTCTCCGAAGTGCTTGCGGAAGGCGCGCACCGCGCGGAATAGCAGGACGTCGAACGTGCCGATCGTGACCCCCAGGCGCCGCGCGCACTCCTCGCGCGGGAGCTCCTGGACCAAGCGTAGCTCGATCGCGGTGCGGTAACGCTCCTGGAGCTGGGCCATCGTGACCTCGATCCGCTCGCGGTGGGCCCGCCGCTCCTGGTCGGCGATCAGCTGGGCATCGGCGTGGCTCTGCGGATCCGACTCGACGGGCACCTCGTGGACCATCGCGTCGGCGAGCCGGCGCGAACGCTTCGACTGCCGGTGCACGTCGTAGACCTTGTTGATCGCGATCTGCCGCAGCCACGGGTAGATCGACTTGCCCTGCCACGTGAAGCGGCGGATCTTCTCGACGGCCGTCGCGAGCGTGTCGCGCAAGACCTCCTCGGCCGACGCGGTGTCGCCGAGGCGCGGCAAGATCACCGTGCCGTACAGCGGCCGAGCGTATCGTTCGAGGATGGGGCGCATGGCGTCGAGGTTGCCTTGCTGGGCCTCGGAAACCTGACGCTGCTCCTCTTCGAGCTCTTCGCGTTGCTGCTGATCGCCAGCGGGTTCGGAGGCCACAGACACCTCTCCAACGCCGTGGAGGAGCCGCATCTTACACAGCGCGGCGGCCGAGCCGGGAGCCGTCGTACCGGACCTCCATCAGCTCGAGGCCGTGGGCCGGGGCGGTGATCCCTGCCCGGGTCCGGTCACGCGATGCAAGGATCTCAGCTACTTGAGCTGGCGGGCGGCGCCCGGCGCCCACCTCGGCGAGGGTCCCGACCAGGATGCGGACCATATTGCGGAGGAACGCATTCCCCCGGACGTCGATGACCAGCAACTCCGGACCGGGGGCGGCCGGGGCGGGGGCGGCCGGAGCGGAGGGGGCCGGCGCGGAGGGGGCCGGAGCGGAGGGGGCCGGAGCGGAGGGGGATGGAGCGAAGGCGGCCGGATCAGAGGTGAATAGATCGATGGCGTCGATGCGGCGCGTCGTGGTTTTGGCGGTGCAGCCGGCGGCCCGGAACGCGGCGAAGTCGTGCTCTCCGACGAGCGACGCCGCGGCCGCCGCCATGGCCTCGATCGACAGCGGCTCGGGGTGGTGCCACGCGCGATCGCGCCAGCGGGGCGATCGATCGGGGCGGGTGAGGATCGTGTAGCGGTAGTGCTTGCCGGTCGCGGAGAACCGCGGGTGGAAGTCGTCGGGTACCTCGGCGGCGTCGCGCACCGCGATCTCGCGGGGGAGCAGCGAGTTGAGGCCGCGGCGGATGCCGTGCAGCGGGATCGGGCGCGCGGTGCGGAAGCTCGCGACCTGGCCGCGCGCGTGCACGCCGGCGTCGGTGCGCGACGCGCCGACGACGGGCGCCTCGTGCGAGAGTAGCTTGGCGAGCGCCTCCTCGAGGTGGCCCTGCACCGTCGGGCCGTTCGCCTGGCGCTGCCACCCGCACAGCAACGTGCCGTCGTACTCGACGAGCAGGCGAATGTGGCGCACGGCCGCGTTGTACTACGGCTCCTGACGGCACTGCCGCCTCGCCGCAGAAGCTCGCCCGGTGGCTCGCCCGGTGCGACGCCGAGCCGCCCATCGAGGCTCGGGCTCGGGGGCCATCATCGCGACGCCGAGCCGCCCATCGGGGCTCGGGGCTCGCGCCCATCATCGCGACGCCGAGCCGCCCGTCGGGCTCGGGGCTCGGGGCCATCATCGCGACGCCGGGCCGCCCATCGGGCTCGGGGCTCGCGCCCATCATCGAGCGGTCAGAAGCCGTACTCGAGGCCGAGCGTCATCGCGTGCTGGCCGGTGCGCTCGCCGGCCTCGAAGAGCAGCGCGCCGTCGTAGCGCAGGAACGTCGCGGCGCGCGGGGCCGGCGGCAAGTGGAACCGGAGGCTCGCCGACGCCGCGGGGCCGGTGCCGGCGCCGAGCTGCAGACCCAGCCCGCCGCCGAGCTCGAGCCTGCGCCCGAGGCCGCGCCCGAGGAGGCCGCGCCGCGCGAACGTCGCGAGCACCTGGCCCTGCACGTCGGTGCCGCCATCGGTGGGCGACAGCCACAGCGACGCGCCGACGCCGAGCAGCGTGCGCCGCCCGAGCTCGACGCGCGCTGAGAGCGCGAACAGCGGCGCGCTTTGATCAGCGGCGACGGCGAGGCCGGCGCCGAGCCCGGCAGAGATCCGTAGCCGGCGGCCCTCCCCCCCCGACGAGATGGAGAGCAGCTCGGCGCCGCCCTCGGACTCGGCGTCGTCGGCCCCGTACGCGGTCGCCTTGCGCGGCGCCGCGTCGGCGCCGGCCAGGTCGTCTTCCTCGTCGGCGTCGGCGTTCCGGCGGGAGCGACCGGGCTGCTGCTCCGCGGGCGGCGCCGGCTCGGGCGCGGGTGCGGCCGCGGGCGGCGGCGGCGGCGCGGCCGTGCGGGTCGGCGTGCGCGGCGCCGTCGGATCGGTCTTGGCGGTCGCCGTCTTCTTCTTCCCCTCGGGCTTCGCGTCGGTCTTCTGGTCGTTCTTCGCGTGGCTCTTGTCGCCGTCCTTTGCGCGATCCCGCGCTGGCTTCTCCGCTGCCTTGTTCGTGTCCTCCTTCACCGCGACGTCCGTGGGCTTGGCCGTCTTGCCAGCGCCCGCGCCCACGGCCGTGCCGGTGCCTCCGACGGCGACCGTGTCCGGGTCGCGCTTGCCGCCCGCCTCGCCGCCGCGGGCGCCGCCGCCCCGATCGAGCGTGTTCGCCGGCTTGGGCGTCCCGCGCGCATCGACCTGCGAGACCGTCGCGTCCTTCGCGCCGGTCTCGACGGTGGTCTGCTTCTTGACCGCCTGCCAGCGCATGCCGGCGGGCACCGAGACCGGCACCGAGACGCTGCGCCGAACGCCGCCCGCGACGACGACGTCCTCGCCGATCGCGACGAGCGACGTGTGCGGCGACACGAGTCCGTAGCGCAGCGCGTGCGCGGCGATCGCGGCAGGCGCGGCGCGGCTCCCGATCAGCTCCTCGAGCCGCTCGCGCGCCCAGCGCCGGGCGAGCGGCCCCATCGCGGACGTCGCGCCCGGCGCGGCGCGCGGTGCCGGCAGCGCCTCGATCGCGAACACGTCGCCGCGAGCGCGCGCGTTCGCCGCCTGTGCCTGCCGCACGCGGGCCAGCACGAGCACCGCCTGGCCGGCGCCGAGCCGCGGCAGCACGCCGGGCACGACGTCGCTCGCGGCGAGCGCGCCCCAGTTGACGGTGAGCGGCGCCGGGGGCGACGCGGCGTCTGCGAGTGTCGCCTTCGCGAGCGCGCCCGCGTCGTCGCCCGCGCCGAGGTAGCGCGCCGTGCCGCCGCTCGCCGCGGCGATCTGGCCGAGCAGACCGCGCGCTGGCGCCGCGCCCACGCCGACGACGTGGATCGGCACGCCGAGCTTTCGGGCCGCGGCCACCGCGGCCGCGTCGTCGGCGACGAGCCCGCTCGTCACCAGCACGACCACGCCGCCCTCGGGGCGCACCGCGCCGAGGGCGCGCGTCAGATCGAACGGGCCCGCCGGGGCCTGCCACGCCTGATCGAGCGCGCGCTGGGCATCGGCCGGCGCGGTCCACGCGATCGCGTCGCTGCCGGCGATCGCCACGCGGTCGGCGCCGCCGAGGTTGCCGAGCAGCGCGCGCACGAACGGGCGCGCGACGGCGTCGGCGTCGCCGAGCGAGGCCGCGGAGCGATCGAGCACGACCGTGCAGCGCACCGCGCCCTTGCGCGGGGCGGCGGGCGGCGCCTCGACGACGACGGCCGCGTAGCCGCCGTCCGGGCCCTGCTCGACCCAGCCGGCGGAGGGGACCGCTGCGCGCCAGCGGACGATCGCGTCGTGGTCGGTCTTTGGATCGGTGAACGTGGCCTCGCCGCCCGAGGCGCGCAGCTCGTGCGTCGGGCTCATCGGATCGACGACCTTGTCGACGAAGCGGATCACGACGTCGGTGGGGCCGCCGGCGCCCGGGCCGCCCGGCGGCGTGACGCGCGAGGCGTCCGGCGCGCGATCGGTGTCGGGCGAGCGCCCCGCGCCGGTGGTCGGCCGGGCGGTGGCGGCGCCGGGCACGTAGCGCGGCGCGACGACCATCGGCAGCACGAGCTCCCACGTGCCGCCGCGGTAGCGCGCGACGGTGTCGTAGCGGAGCGTGACCTCGACGGTGCCCTTGCCTGGGATCGCGGCGACCGTCTGCGTGAACACGTCGGGGCGCTCCTGATCGAGGAGGCCCGCCGACGCGCCGCGCCGGATCGCGTCCTCGTAGCGGTGCTGCGCGTCCTCGCGGCGCTCGACGGCGGCGCGCAGCGTGCGCCCGCCGGTCTTGATCCACATCGCGGTGACGGCGGCGTCGGCCGGCAGCGGGAAGATGTACGTCGCCTCGGTCGCCTGGTCAGCGCGGTTCTGGAACCGCTGCGTGACGAGGACCTCGGCGATCGGCCCGCGGACGGAGACCTCGACCTTGCTATCGACGAGGGCGAGCGCCGGGCCGCTCGCCGGGTACATCCCGATCGCGCGCGGCAGGTCGGCGGCGGCGGCGGTCCCGGGCCGCCCGAGCCCGGCGGCGAGCGTCAGGAGGACCGCGATCGCGACACCGGGGCGCACCATGGGCTGTGGACAGTACACGCACCGCGCGGGCCGGCGATCTACTATCGCGGCGGTGCCGCTTGAGCTCGACGACGCCTGGCGCGCGGCGCTTCGCGAGCAGTTTCCGGCCGATGGCGCTGCGCTGGGGGCTGCGCCGGCCGCGGCTGATGCGCGCGATCCGGTGCTCGATCCGGCGCTCGACCCGGCGCTCGACCCGGCGCTCGACCCGGCGCTCGATCCGGCGCTCGTCGATCACGTCGCGCGCGCGGCCGCGGCGGGCGCGAAGCTCGCCCATGCTGGCGAGCTCGCGCTCGCGTGGGCGGTCGGCCACGGCGATCCGGCCGCGCTCCGGCGCTTCGACCGCGAGGTCTTGCCGGAAGCCGACGCCGCGGCACGCCGGATCGATCGCGCGCCAGCGTTCGCCGATGAGGTCCGGCAAGCGGTGCGAGTCCGGCTCGTCGTCGGCGAGAGCGGCGCGCGTGGCGAGCGTGACGGCGGCGGCGAGCGCGCGGCGCCGCGGATCCTCGCCTATCGCGGCACTGGCCCCTTGCGCGCGTGGGTCGCCGTGGCGGCGCTGCGGATCGCGCTCAACGCAAAGCGCGCCGCGCGCCGCGCGCCCGGCGCGGACGCGGACCTGCTCGCCGAGGTCGTCGATCGCGAGCCCGATCCCGAGCTGCGGCACCTGAAGACGCTCTACCGCGCCGAGCTACGCGAGGCGCTCTCCGCCGCGCTCGCCGCGCTCGCCGACCGGCCGCGCGCGCTGCTCCGGCTGCGCTTCGTCGACGGCCTCGAGCTCGCGCACATCGGCCGGCTGTACCGCGTGCACGAGTCGACTGCCTCACGCTGGGTGAGCCAGGCCGTCGCCGACGTGGCCGCGGACGCGCGGCGCCGGCTCATCGAGCGGCTCGCGATCGCGCCGTCCGCCGCCGACAGCGTCGCGCGCATGGTGGCGAGCCAGCTCGACCTGAGCATCGCGCGCCTCCTGGGCTAGCAAAGCGGCCGGTGAGGACATCGCAGCCTTCGCGGCGATCGCTCTGTGCGCCGAGCGCGACCCTCGGCGAAATCAAGTTGGAGACGCCCCCGCCACGGGACGAGCTCGATGCTTCGAGCGATGGGCTCACTGCGCGAGCAGGCGCTCGACGTCGGCCCGGATCGCGTCGATGTCGGCGCCCTCGGGCGCGATCGTGCCGCCGAGGTGGACGCGGCGGACGACGCCGGTCTTGTCGATCAGGAAGCTGACGCTCGTGTAGGAGCGCTCGTGGCCGTCGAGCCACCACTTGCGCAGCGTGGCCCAGTCCTTGTCGATGGCGACGGGGAACTGGTAGCCGAAATGCTTGACCCACCCTTCGACCTGCTTCGGATCGAGCGGCGTCTCTTCCTTGTGGTGATACATGCCGATCACCGCGAGGCCACGCGCGGCGTAGCGCTCGTGGAGGGCGCGCAGCGTCGGGGCGGTGGCGCTGCAGAACGGACACGACGGCCCCATGAACCAGCGCACGAACACGACCTTGCCGCGCAGCTGGTCGAGCGTGAGCGGCGCCGAGTTGAACCACTGCGAGACCTGGAACGGTGGGGCGGGCTGATCGATCACGCCGACCAGCGTATCGTCGGTCTGGCGCGGCCTGGGAGCAGTGGTCGCCTCGCGCTGAGGCGCCGGTGTAGACGCAGACGTAGACGCAGACGCAGACGCAGACGCAGACGCAGACGCAGATGCGGGCGCGGGCGCGGGCGCAGACGCAGACGTAGACGCGGGCGCGGCGCGCTCCTCCGGCGAGCTGGCTTGCGGAGAGCTGCACGCGGCGAGCGAAGCGAAGGTCCAGGTGCGCGCGCTGTTCATCGTGCTCCTCGCGCCCGATGTTCTCCCAAACCGCCGCGCACGGCTCACGATTTCCGGGGAATCTCGGCCGAGCCGCCCCGGTGACCCCGCCCGCAGTTGGGCGCCGCGGCGGCGCCGGGACAGCTTATGCTCCGGGGATGCGCCGGTTCGTGCTCGCGTGTGCGCTCGTCGGGGGCTTGGCTCCCGCGGCCGCCGATCCGAAGGCCCGTAGCCCGGAGTCGATCCAGCGCGTCGTGCGCGGACGCGTGAACGCGCTGCAAGGCTGCTACGAGCAGGCGCGGCAGCGCGCGCCCGACCTCGCGGGCAAGTTCGTCTACACGCTCACGATCGCCGCCGACGGCCGCGTCCGCAAAGCCGCGGCGAAGGCGCCGTCGAAGACCTCCGAGGCGCTCGATCGGTGCGTGACGACGGAGCTCGGACAGCTCGCGTTCGGGGCGGGACCGGAGACCACCATCGTCTATCCGTTCGTGTTCGAGCCGCAGGCACCGGCGGAGACGACAGCGCCGGAGCCGGCGCCGAAGGCGACCCCGACACCGGCGACGCCCAAGGCCAGCTCGAAGAAAGCGCCCGACGTGGATCCGAAGCTCGTGAAGATGTTCGACGACGCGGCGGCCAAGGCGCGCGCGGGCAAGCACGCCGACGCACTCGCGGGGTATCGCGCCGTGCTCGAGCTGCAGCGCAAGCAGAAGCTCGCGGTCATCCCGCGGTTCACCTCTACCCTGCACTTGCACATCAGCTACGCGCTGATCGATCTGGGCAAGCTCACCGAGGCCGAGCAAGAGCTCGCGCGGGTCGACGTCTCGACGCTCGGGACGCCCACGCAGTACGACTACCACTTCACGCTGGGCAACGTGCTCGGTGGGCTCGGCAAGCTCCGGCCGATGTTCTCGGAGCTCGGCGAGGCGATCAGCATCGCGGAGGACCTCGACGACTGGGCGGTCCGCCCGCCGCTGTGCTGGACGAAGATCCTCGCGTTCACGATGAAGGCGCAGGACTGGGCGTACCTCAAGGAGGTCAGCGAGACGGCGCTCTCGGTGGCCCGCGTCCGCGGCTACGAGGAGATCGAGACCAAGGCGCTCGTCGCGCTGTCCGAGGCCAAGAAGCACCTCAAGAAGTGAGCGAACGAGCCGCGCGCCGGGCCGCGCGGCCGGGCGGCGCGATAGCATCGCAGCGCGCGATCCCCGCGCGGCGAAGGACGACCCGATGACGAGCTCCGAGCCTGCCACGACGATCATCGATCGCACGGGCGGTCACGTCACCCTCATCAACACGTTCACGGTCGCGGCCGACAAGCAGCAGACCTTCATCGAGACCCAGCACGGCGAGTACAAGCGCCTCAAGGGCCAGATCCGCGGCGCGACGGCGGCGAACCTCCACCGCGGCCGGAGCGGGCGGCGAGCGGTCAACTACGCCCAGTTCCACAGCCTCGACGAGTTCATGGCGTGGCGGACGAGCGACCTCATGAAGGCGCACCGGCTCGTCATCGACCCGTTCGTCGAGCGCGCCGCGCCGCGGCTGTTTCGCGTCGTCCACGCGGTGGAGCACGCCGAGGGCGCCGCGAAGATCGTCGAGGGCGGCGAGGCCATCATCGCGGTCATGTCCGTCGACCCGGCCGCGGTAGACGACGTGCTGGCGCATCAGCGCGACGCGGCCGAGCAGATCGTCCAGGTAATCCCGGGCGTGCGCGCCATGGTGCTCCACCGCGGCGCGGCCAGCGCGGGGCCGGGCAGCGGGCCCGAGGCGGCCGCGGGCGCGCCACCCGAGGCCACGGTCGCGCTGTATGCCGTGGTCGACGACGAGGCGGCCGCGCGCACGCTGCGGGATGACGCCCGCTACCGCGCGGCGTTTTCGACCGAGGACGCGCGCATCCGCGAGCTCGACGTGGACAGCTACACGGTCTACGCGGTGGCGCCGGCCTGATCGCGAGGCGGTGGGGCGCAGACTTGTCGTAGGCCGTGATCGCACGGCGAGGCGCCGACTTGCCGTGAGTTGGCGCGGGGTTGTCGTTTTTCGTGCAAGCGGCGCGCGGGCCGGTGTCGAGCCGGAAAGGAGTCTCGACATGGACCGAATAGACCGAATGGACCGACCCGCGCTCGTATCTGCGCTCGTATCTGCGCTCGTATCTGCGCTCTCGCTCTCGCTGGCGGTGCCGCTCACGGCGGGCGGCTGCGCCGAGGAGGCGGCGCCCGCCGAGGAGGCGCTGCTCGCCGAGGAGGCCCAGGCCGTCGGCGGGGTGATCGCGCTCCGGCGCGAGCGCGTCGCCGGGGACATCTACCACCACGAATTCGTCGTCGCGCTCGGCGGCGGGTCGAACGCGCGGCTGCACCGCGTGGTGCGCGAGGCGGCGCCGTGGGTGCCGCGGCCGACGGCCGGCGGCGCGATGCTCCTGCACGGCGACTTCGCGACGTTCATCACGAACTTTGCGCCGGGGCTCGGCGATCCGGCGTCGCCGGTGGCGGGGCTCGCGCCGTACCTGGCGGCGCAGGGGCTCGACGTCTGGGGCGCCGACCGGAGGTGGACGCTCGCCACGGGCGACGTCTCCGACTTCGCCGGGATGACGGTCGCGCAGGAGCTCGCGGACCTGCGCGCAGCGCTCGCGATCGCCCGCGCCACGCGGGCGGCCACGGGCCAGGGCGACGCGCGGCTCGCGCTGGTCGGCTTCTCGCACGGCGCGCAGCTCGCCTACGCGTACGCGGCCGTCGAGGGCGCGCGCCCGCTGGCGCAGCGACACGTGGGCGCGCTGGTGCCGCTCGACTTCTACGCGAGCTTCGCGCCCGAAGACGAGGCGCTGCGCGCGCAGACGTGCGAGTACGCGGCGTTCGAGTACGAGCTCGTCGCGGGCGGCGCGACGGACGCGCCGAACGACTTCCTGATCGAGGCGGGCCGGCTCGCGCGCACCGCGCCCGACGCGGACTCGCCGCTCCTCCCGGGCGCCACGAACCGCGGCGCGATGCTGACGCTCGTCGGCCAGACGTACCTGTTCGCGCCGTACGCCCCCGCGTACCACCTCGCGGCGCCGATCCTGGATGGCGACGCGGCGACGGGGCTCGCCGAGTCGCCGGAGGCGGCGATCACCGCGTGGCTCGCGGGCGCCACGCCCCACCAGGCGATGATCGAGACGGCAGACCTCGACGCGATGCTGTGCGGCGAGGCGCCGCCGATCGCCGCGCCGCTGGCAGACATCCGCGTGCCGGTCTTGTATATCGGCGCCGCGGGCGGCATCGGCTCGCTCGGCGTGCACTCGACGACGCAGGTGGCATCGGCGGACACGACGGCGCTGGTCGTGCGGCGCTTTGGGCCGGAGCGCCGCGCCGAAGACTTCGGGCACGCCGACCTCCTGTTCGCGGAGGACGCGCCGGCCCTCGCGTGGCTGCCGCTCGCCGCGTGGCTGCTCCATCATTAGAGTCGACCGAAGAGTAGACCGAAGAGATCTCCCAGCTGTTCCTGACGGCGCTCCCGGCATAGGCCCGGGCCGCTCAGAGCGCGAGCTCGACCGCCGCCGGCTCGGGGGGGAGCATGATCTCGCCCGAACGCGGAGCCTCGGCGAGCGTCCGGACCGGCAGCGGCAACGGCACGACGGGCGGGACGGCGGAGAGGGCCGCGGCGACCGCGGCGGCCGAGGGGCCGTCCGCGCGCACGCGCTCGCGCGCCGGGTGCGCCGAGTGCGCCGGATGCGCCGGATGCGCCGAGTGCGCCGGATGCGCCGGGTGCGCCGAGTGCGCCGGGTACTCGGCGCCGTGGTGCCAGGGGAAGTACTGCAGGTTCCAGGTATTGAGGACATTGGCATAGAGCGCCAGGGTGCCGACCAGCGCGTGATACTGCGCCTTCGTCTGCAGGAGCGGCAGGGCCTCGATCGTCTCCTGCACGAGGTCCCACAGCGTGGAGAGGCCGCAGTACCCGAGGAACTCGGCGGGCGTGCGGACGAAGTTCGGCGTCATCTCGCGGAGCGCGTCCAGGGAGAAGCTGTCGCTCTGGCTGAGGCGCACGAGCCCGTTCAGCGCGCAGTAGCCCAGCGGGCGCGTCTCGCCGTTCAGGAACACCAGCGTGGAGAAGTACTGCGCGTAGCTGCCGGCGCCGCTGCGGACGACGCCGCGGTGCAGGTCTTCTATCTCGCGCGGCGGGCGGATCCACACCCGCTCGGTCTCCTCGTGGATGCGCGCGATCAGCGCCTGGACCTCCGGGTGCCCGTCGCACGTGAGGCGCGGCAGCCGATAGGCGCTCTCCACCGTGCCCTTGCGGCGAACGCGGACCTCGACGATCTCTTTGGTGCGGTACGTGGCGTCCCAGCAGGCCCGGCCTGCCTCGCGCAGGAGCGGGAGGTGCTCGGGGATCACGTAGCCGACCGGCGCCGCCGACAGGTACTCCGAGAGCCGGCCGTACTTGATCGCGAGGTGCTGGAGCTGTGACAGAAACAGCGTGCCATCAGGAGTCTTGGTCCGATCCGTCTTGCGCTGCGGGTGCGTGTAGATGAGCTCGGCGCTCGGCACCAGGTGATACAGGTGATCGCCCGACACGAGGGCGTGATTCTGCAGCGAGTTGTACGGCAGCATCTCCCAGAGGAGATCCGCGAGATTGCGATTGGGACCGTCGGTCAGCTCGGCGACGACCGTGATCCCGAAAGGACGCCATTCGATTTCGATTGCGCGCATGATGATGTGCTTCCTGTGTGGTTGGGTTGGGTCGTCAGGGAACAAGCTTGTCTAGATCGGGCAGCATGACCACGCTCTCCTGCTCGTTCGGGTCGGTCCGCGCGACCACGCCGATGCAGGGCTCGGTCTTGCTCATATTGACGGACAGGTGCGGACAGCCCGCGGGGATGTACTGGAGGTCTCCCGCCTGGACCGTGACGTGCTGGGACAACCCCTCTCCGAAGTACGTCTCGGCAGCGCCGCTGATCACGTAGAGCATCGACTCGTGCCCCTCGTGCTTGTGGGCCAGCGCCCGCTCACCGGGCGGGATGCTGATCACGTGCATGCTGAGACCCAGCGCGCCCACGGTCTCCTGTGTGAGCCCGAAGCGATAAGGCAGTCCGGTCTTCGCACGAAACGTCTCCAGGGTGCGCAACACTCTACACGTCGGCTTCATCTCCAGGTCCCTTTCCGAGATCGACACTATGCCACTCGGGTTTGATGCATCAACTAGATTACGAATCGCGTCGTAGTCTTATCGATAATTTTAGTCCCACAGCAGCACAGCTCGCATTGAGGAATCATTGATGACCATCTGCAACCGCCTGAGGAGCGTGCTTACAATCGTTCGATTCGCGCGCGATGAACAGGGCGAAAACGACTCGCGGGATGACTCGTCCTCCGGATCTTGTTTTCCGGATTTTTATCAAATCTATTCGGGGTACGACGACTGTCGATGTTCGCTCAGACAACACGCCACGTCCCCGGTCCTCATGAATCGCTCATCAATATCAGACAACTCGATCTGTTCGGAGGCGCGCGCCGAACGGTTCCGGAGCCTCCGCCTGTAGCGTGCCCACGCCCGATCACGTGTCCAGCGCAGGCGGCGCGCACATGACAGTCCGCACATTGCTCACTACCCCGCCGATCACCCACAGGCGCTAAATCACCCAACTCTTCGGTGTGATCTGGCTCGAGCTCGGCCCGCGATCCGTCCGTGATCAGGCCGCTTCGCGCGCCCACGCACAGAGGTCATGGGCGCGCACCTTTGACTCTGCATGTGGATTCCGCGCGCCGGGTGCGTAATCAGGGTTACGCCCCGACCGCCGCTCGATGAAAGCGCGCTGCCTCCGTGAGGAGCCAGCGAGGCGGTCTGATTCCCTTGGAGCTCAGAGCAGCCACCGCACGTCCGACGAGAACGTCGGGTACGCGGCGTCGCCCGCGGCGAGCTCGGCAGCGGAGATCCCGTGGCGCATCGCCATCGCGAAGAGATGGATCGTCTCCTCGGCGCCGTGGCCGAGCAGGTGCGCGCCGACGAGCCGGCCGTCGGCGCCGATCAGCACCTTCGCGAACGCGCACGCCTCGTGGTGCGTGCGCGCCGAGATCCAGCCGGTCATGCCCTCGGTGCGCTTCACGGTGACCTCGAGGCCGCGGTCCTTGGCCTGCGCCTCGGTGAGCCCGACCTGCGCGAGGCTCGGGAGCGTGTACACGCAGCTCGGGACGGCCGCGAGGTCCGGAGCGTCGCGCCGATCCTCGACGAGGTTCTTGCCGACGAGCCGGCCGAGCGAGGTGGCGAGCGGCGAGAGCTGCGGCAGGCCGGGCGCGGCGTCGCCGACGATCGCGACGGACTCGTCTTCGGTGCACCGCAGATCGGGGCCGAGCGCGACACGGCCGCGCTCCAGGGTGAGCCCGGCGGCGTGGAGGTCGAGCCCGTCGAGCCGCGGCACGCGCCCGGCGCCGTGAAAGACGCGGTCGACGACGAGGCGCTCGCCCCCGTCTTCAGCGAGCTCGACGGCGACGCGGTCCCCCTCGCGCGCGACGGCGCGGATCTGCACGCCGGTGCGGAGCTCGATGCCGAGGGTGCGGCCGTGCTCGACGAGGGCGGCGACCACGTCGGCGTCGGCCTGCGGCAGCGCGCGCGGCCCCAGCTCGAGCAGCACCACGCGCTCGCAGCCGGCGCGCGCGAGCACGTGGGACAGCTCCATGCCGATCACGCCAGCGCCGACGAACGCGGCGGTGCGCGGCACGCGCGGCATCGCGAGGAATTCGTCGCTCGTGGCCACGAGCTCCGCGCCGGGGAATGTCAGCGGCCGGGGCGTCGAGCCGGTCGCGATCACGACCTTGCGGCCGGAGAGCTGGCGCTCGGTGGGGGCGGCGGAGGCGGCGGCGGTCACGGCGATCGTGCGCGGCGCGACGAAGCGGGCCCGCCCGCGGACGAGCTCGGTCCCGTTCTGCGCGAGCGAAGCTTCGGTCCGGGCCGGGATGGGCTCGACGATCGAGCGGCGCCGCGCCTGCAGCGCGTCCCAGTCGATGCGGAGCTCCCCGGTCACGCCGTGGCCCTGCGCGCGCCGCGCGTGATCGACGACCTCGCAGGCCGCGACGAGCACCTTCTTGGGCACGCAGCCCCGGTTCGGGCAGGTGCCCCCGAGCAGGTCCTCCTCGACGACCGCCACGCGCCAGCCGGCGCGCCGCGCCACGCCGGCCGCCGCCACACCGGCGTTGCCGCCGCCGATCACTACCAGGTCGAACGCCTCGATCGTCGTCGTCGTCGTCATGCGGCGGATGGTACCGCCGCCCGGGCGCGCGGTGAGCACGCCATCATCGGTCGCGGCGCGCTGTCCAGCCCGCTGGTGCCGGCATCGCCGTACCGGTCGCGCCGCTGTTCCGGGAACGTCGCAGAGGCTGACGCGCCCGCGCGCGCCCGGGACGCGGTGAGCGCCCGAGCCGGCGCTACCGGCTCACCCGAGGACCGGCCGATCCACGAGCCGCGGGTCATCGACCATTCGCAGGCGGGGGAGCATCAGCAGCGTGATGAGGCCGGAGAGGCCGACGACCGCGTAGATCAGACGGCTGACGCCGCTGGTCTCTTCGGCCGTGCCGCCGCCGAAGATCGCGTCGACGAGGTTCCAGTTGAAGAAGCCGATCAGGCCCCAGTTCACCGCGCCGATAATCGCGATGACGAGGAATATCTTCGAGAGGACGTTCATCGAGCTCGAATTCGTGTTGGTCGCCATGCCCAGCCAGGCGTGCAACCCGCGTGCGCGGCAGCGAGCAGCGGCCTCGAAGCACCGCGAGCACGGACGCGCGACCCGGAGTCGTACGCTCGCGAATTGCGACGATCCGCGGTTTTCCCTCAGGAGAGGCTCGGTGACCTCGGTGACGACTCTCAGCCGCTCCTTGGTTACGTGCTGGCGCTCTCTTCTGCTGTCGGCAGCGGTGATTGCATCGACGAGGTCGACGCCGAGGGGCGCGCGCCTATGGAACGTCGGAGAAGAGCGGGAAGCAGTGGAGTCTGGAGCCGGCTCGCCGATGGTGATTGCAGGCAGGCAGGCCACGCACGGACAGCGCAGGCCGGCGATCGGGCGGGCGCTACCGCGCGATGGAGGCGCCGCCCCGCGAGACGAGCGTCGCGATGTCGTGCCACTCGCGGCCGTCGGTGAGCGCGAGCACCTGCTCGGTGACGCGCTCGTTCGCGGTGCCCCAGCCCTCGGTGATCGTCGCGTAGACCTTCGTGCGCGCGCTCGCGCGGTTGCGGTCGCGCGCGTAGTAGTGGGCGCGGATCGAGTACCGGCCTTCGGGCGCGCGGGGCAGGACGTACATCTCGGGGCCGTAGCCGCGCGTCACGTCCTGCGTGAGCTGGCCGCCGATCCGCGTGCGGCGGTTCTTGTACGAGCACTCCTCGCCGGTGGGCTCGATGACGTGGAGATCGACGTCGGAGTTGTCGGTGTTCCACGTGATGGTCACGAGCACGTCCGCCTGGCGCAGGCCGACGTCACGCGTGATCTGCGCGAGCCGGGCGCGGGCATACTCGGGCACGCGGGTGGCCGCGGCGCCGGACGCGATCTTGCGTAGGAAGCGCAGATAATCGAGCTCGACGATCTTGCGTAGATCGCCGAACCGGCCGTCCCACTCGCCGAGGAGCGGGATCTCGAAGTAGGCGAGCGCGAGATCGGCATTGCCCAGCGCGGCGAGCGCCTGCGCCATCGCGCGGTAGGTCTGCGGCTCGTACGGGCGGAGCTCCGCGACGCGGCGGAACAGGTGATAGGCCTGCGGGCGGAGGCCGAGGTCCATCGCGGAGTAGCCGACGTCGCGCGCGAGCACGGCGTCGCCGGGGTGCTCCTCGACGAGCGACGACAGCGCCTTGAGCGCGTCGGCGGGACCACCGGTGCCGCGGCGGAGCTGGGCGTCGGCGGAGACGGTGTCGTAGTCGAGCTGGTGCGACGCGAGCTGCGTGAGCATGCCGGGCGGGAGCTGCGAGCGAGTCACGAGCCGCGTCGCGAGCGGCGCCGAGGGCACGGCGAACGCCTCGGACGGCAGGCGCCGGACGGCCTCGAGGTACGCCGCGGGCGCGCGGAACGTCACGCCGGGCGTGCGCTCGAGCCGCGCGAGCATGCCGAGGAACGCCTGCTTGGGATCGCCGAGCTGCTCGGTCATCGCGCGCCGCGTTTGCTCGAGGAGCGCGCCGGCGGGCGTGGCGAGGACGGCGCGGCCGTTGTCCTCGGGCTTGATCTGGAAGCGCTGGTAGTCGGCCTCGGACTCGAGCATGAGGAGCGAGCACGTGCGGCCGGTGACCCGGAAGTGCATCGCGTACGCGCGCGCCGCGGCGGCGGTGGCGTCCTCGAGCTCCTCGAGCTGCGCGGTGGCGACCTGGCCGTACGCGCGCGCCGCGAGACCGGACGGGATCGCGGTCGCGAGCTTGGCCCGCACGACGGTGGTCTGGCCGTCGCGCTCGACGGTGAGCTCGAGCTCGGCGCCGGGCGCGATCGCGCCGCGGCCGACGGCGAACAGCGTCTGGCCGGGGAACAGCGTCGACGGCCGGCCAGCGAGCAGGACGTCGGTCGCGCCCGCGAGCTTCGCGCCGGTGAGCCGCCATGGCCGCGCGCGGTGCGCGGTGGCGGCGCGCAAAACCTCGGCCTCGCCGGTGACCGAGAACACGGCGCCGCCGGTCTCGCGCGCGAGGTGCGTGAGCGCCGCGACGTCGGTGCCGGCGAGCCCGGTCTGGTACGCGTACAGGGCCCCGGCGGCGCCAGCGGCGAGCGTGCGGCCGAGCGCGTGCAGGTTGGCCTCGCCCCACGTCGCCGCACCGTCGGAGAGCAGGAACACGTCGTGCCGCGCGGCGGTGCCGGCGGCCGCCCACGCGGGGCGCGCGGCCGTGGCGAGCGCGGCGCCGAGATCGGTCGCGCCCTCGAGCGCGAGCGTGCTGGCGTAGGCGAGCAGCGCCTCGACGTTCTCGGGCGTGTTGTCGACGTACGCGTCGCGGTACCAGCGCGCGTCGACGCCGAAGAACAGCGCGTTGAAGCGGCGCAGCGAGCCGCGGTTCTGATCGAGCACGGCGCGCAGGAGCTTGAGCCACACGTTGAAGCGATCGGGGTTCGAGCTGAGCGACGTGTCGACGAGGAACACGGCGGCCTCGTGGCTCTTCGCGGCGGCAGCGTCGGCGGGCAGCTGCGGCGCGACCTGCGCCGCGAACACGTCGCCGAGCGCGGGATCGCGGCCGGTGAGGAGCGGCGCGCCGGCCTTGTCGAGGCGCACGGTGATCTCGCGCGCCCTGGGATCCTCGAAGTGATAGTGCTGCCGGCCGGTGACCCCGCCCGCCGCGGGCGCGGCCGCGGGGGTGACGGCGACGGTGGCGGCGCCGGGCTTGGTCACGCCGATGTCGACGACGGCCGCGGGCAGCTTCTCGGGGAGCTCGAGCCGGTACTCGAGGGTGTCGCCGATCCGGACGAGATCGACGTCGTAGCCGACGACGATGCGGTGCAGCTGGCCGGCGGCGAGCGGGAAGACGCGCGCGTTGAACACCCCGGCGCCGGCCCACTCGACGAGCGCGGGATCGACGCGACCGCGCACGGTCTCGCCGTACGCCTGCGACGCCTGATCGCGCGGCACCATGCGCGCCTCCTTGGGATCGATCCACGCGTCCCGCCGCTCGGCCATGATCTGGGTGGGCTGCGGGAGCGCGCCAGCGGAGCCCGGGGCGCCCTCCGACGTCGCGATCACCATGGGCCGGCTCCACTCGGTGCGCGCCTCGAAGCGCGTCGAGCCGAACGCGAAGAAGTGCGGCGACGCCTCCTCGGGGAGCCGCAGCTGGAACGTGCCCTCGAGCGTGCCCTGGTGCGGGTTCGCGTAGAGGTAGTCGAGGATGACGCGCGCGCGGAAGCCGTCGATCGTCACCTGCGCCTGGAGGCCGCGCAGCGGCAGCTCCTCGTGATCGCCGACCATGACGCGCGCGGTGTTCGCCGCGATCTGTGAGCGGCGCCAGGTCTCGGCCTGCTCGCCGGTGGCGACCTTGGAGGCAGCGGTGTCGCCCGCGGGGCCGGCCATCGGGGGCGGCGCCGCCGCGCCGGCCATGGCCTCGGCGGCGGGGGCGTACGCGGAGCGCTTGGCGGCGCCGCAGCCGGAGGTCGCGATCGCGCAGACGGAGAGCGCGGCGACGAGGCGACGGGCGAGCGGCAGCGTGGCGCGGTGGCGGTGGCGGTGGCGGTGGCGAAGGAGCGGCGGCGGCGGCGACGGCGACAACGGCAGCGGCAGCGGAGAGATCGGCGCGTGCATCGCCAAGCAAACGCCGATCTCGCGCGGGCTTTACACGGCGCGCGCTGGCATGTCCGCGGCTTCATCCGCGCGGACGATCGGCCGAACGGCATCTGGACGGTGCCATGCATCGCAACGACTCCAAAATTGCTGTGTCCGCGCGTGTGTCTCGGGGGCCACTGCGATGGCAACTCCGCGGGATCGCACCGCGACGGGGCGGCACCGGCGATGCAGCTACGCGGGCCGATGACCTGGCAGGCTCACGTTCCGCGTTGTCTTCGAACCTCGGGATCCCTGGCAGCGGCGCGGGGGTTGCTCCTGACGCCGCTCGTTGGCTCCCTCTTCGGCTCCCTCCTCGGCTCCTTCCTGGGCCCTCTCTCCGCAGGCTGCAGCGGCGGCACCACGCACGCCCCGACGGCGGCCACCGACGCGCAGGTGCAGGTGCTGTCGTTCGCGCCGAAGGGGCCGATCGAGGCGGCCGAGCCGATCACGATCAAGCTCGACAAGCCGGTCGTCGCCGAGGCGATGGTGGGCAAGCCGGCGGATCCGGGGACGGTCACGGTCTCGCCGGCGTTCCCGTGGACGGGCTACTGGCAGGATCAGCGCACGCTGGTGATCGAGCCGAGCGGCAAGCTCGCGCCCTCGACGCGCTACGAAGTCGCGCTCGCGGGCGAGCTGGGCCAGCGCACGGCGGGCTGGAAGCTCTCGTTCGTGCATCAGCCGCTCGCGGCGCTGGGGCTGTGGGGCGACGCGCAGGAGCGCTACCTGCAGCTCGACGCGCCGATCCCGCTGGCGTTCAACCAGCCGGTGCTGCCACGCGACGCGGCGGCGCGCTGCAAGCTCATCGGCGCGGGCGGCGCCGCGATCGCGCTCACGAACGCAAGCGCGAGCGACGCGCCGGTCGAGCAGCTCTCGCTCCGCCCAGCGCGCGCGCTCGCGCCGGGTGAGTCGGTCACGGTCGCGTGCGCGGACCTCGCGGGCGCGGGCGGCAACGCGGCGCTCGACAAGCCGTGGCGGCTCGAGCTGCGCGGCCGGCCGCTGGCGGGCGTCGCGGCGATCGATCCGGCGGGCAAGGACATCGCGGCCGACGAGGTCTCGATCTCGGTGACGTTCGCGACGCCGGTCGCGCTCGACGCGGCCCGCAAGGCGATCTCGGCCTGGCCGGTGATCCCGCGCATCAAGCAGGGCGATCTCTCGGCGGACGGCACGACGTACACGGTGACGACGGACCTCGACGCGCAGACGACGTACCAGATCCGGGTCGCGGGGCTCGTCGACACGTTCGGCCAGAAGCTGGCCAAGCCGCACGATCACACGTTCAAGACGGGCGACGGCCGGCCGCGGATCTCGATGGAGCGCGGCATCTTCGCGCTCGAGGCGAGCGCGAAGGGCTACCCGCTGTGGACGCGCAACATCAGCAAGCTCGAGCTCGAGTGCGCCGCGATCCCCAAAGATCGCGTCGTCCAGGTGCTGACGGGAGACATGAACTACGACCCGTGGGGCGGCAACAATGACGACAGGCCGATCGACTGGAAGGCGCTGAAGCTCACCGCGAAGAAGGCCAAGCTCCAGCCGAAGGGCAACAAGTGGGTGCTGAGCGAGCTCGATCTGGGCGCGCAGTGCGGCGGCCCGGCGGGCGGCCGCGGCGTGTACCTGGCCGAGGCGAGCTCCGATCAGATCACGCCGGACGAGGCGCGCGGCTGGCTGAGCCCGCGCCGAAACCGCGTGCTCGCGAACGTCACCGACATGGGCGTCCTGCTCAAGGTGGGCACGTCGTCGGGCGTGGTGTGGGTGACCTCGCTGTCGAGCGCGACGCCGGTGGCGGACGCGAAGGTGACGGTGTTCGACCCGAGCGGCAAGCAGGTGTGGACGGGCGCGACGGACGCCGAGGGCCTCGCGCGCATCCCGGGCAGCGCCGTCCTGAAGAAGCAGCCGGCGCGCCAGGCGCCCGAGGACGAGTACGAGTACTGGGACACCTACCGGAGCCAGCGCCTGATCGCGGTGGTCGAGAAGGCGGGTGACACGGCGATCGTCGACGACAACTGGTCGAACGGGATCCAGACCTGGAACTTCGGCGTGACGGAGGATCGCACGGGCGGCGCGACGAAGGTCCGCGGCTTCATCCAGAGCGATCGCGGCCTGTACCGGCCGGGCGAGCGCGTGAGCTTCAAGGGCATCGGGCGCGAGATCTCGATGGGCCGCCCGCCGCGCGTGCCGGCGGCGAAGAAGGTGGACGTCGAGATCCAGGACAGCCGCAGCGAGACGGTGCTGACGAAGGCGGTGAAGCTGTCTCCGTTCGGCGGCTTCGCGTTCGATCACGCGCTGCCGGCGGACGCGGCGCTGGGCGACTACTACGTCCGCGCCAAGCTCGGCGATCAGGTGTTCCGCGAGAAGTTCTCCGTCGAGGAGTTCCGCGCCGCGACGTTCGAGCTGGCCCTCAGGAGCAGCACGGCGCAGCCGCGGCCGGGCCAGGCGCTGGCGTTCCAGCTCGACGCGAAGTACCTGTTCGGCGCGCCGGTCGGCGAGGCGCGCGTGGAGTGGCACCTGCGCAAGCGCGATCACGCGGTCCAGTTCCCAGGCTACGAGAGCTACTCGTTCACGGCGGATCCGCGCTTCTGGTGGTGGCATTACAGAGACCGCGACTACGGCGAGCACGTCGCCGAAGGCGAAGGCACGACCGACGCCAAGGGCCGGCTGACGATCACGGCGCGCGACGACGAGAAGAAGTTCGAGGGCCCGGTCGACTACATCCTCTCGGCGAACGTGACGGACGAGGCGGATCAGACGATGGGCAAGTCGATGATCGTGACGGCGCACAAGACGTCGCTCTACCTGGGCCTGTTCGCGAACGAGTACGTGCAGGCGGTGGGCATGCCGTTCGGCGTGAACCTGGTGGCGCTGAAGCCTGATGGCTCGCGCGCCGCGGCGAAGGCCAAGCTCACGTTCACGAAGACGGAGCACATCTGCACGTACACGGACGCGGGCGTGCGCAGCTTCGCGAGCTGCACGGCGTCGGAGAAGAAGGTGATCGAGCGCGAGATCTCGATCGCGAACGCGGGCTCGCACACGGAGCGGATCTTCCCGACGGACCCGGGCTCCTACGTGGTCAAGCTCGAGGCGAAGGACGACCGCGGCAACACGGTGGTGGCGGCGAGCGAGCTGTACGTGATCGGCAAGGGCGAGGCGTTCTGGAGCGGCGACGAGGGCGATCGCATGACCGTGATCGCGAGCAAGCAGAGCTACAAAGTCGGCGAGACGGCGCGGCTGGTGGCGCAGGCGAACCTGGTGAAGCCGACGGCGCTGATCACGATCGAGCGCGACGGCGTCATGGAGGCGCGCGTCAAGCAGCTGGGCTCGGCGAGCGAGGGCGTGGAGCTCACGATCGCGGACGCCTGGGCGCCGAACGTCTACGCGAGCGTCGCGCTGGTCTCGGGCCGCCAGGGCCCGGGCGACGCGCAGCGGCCGAAGTTCAAGCTGGGCATGGTGGAGCTCGCGGTGTCGCCGGCGCACAAGCAGCTGGACGTGGGCATCGCGCTCGACGCCGACGTGGTGCGCCCGGGCGAGCCGGTCAGCGGCAAGATCAAGGTCACGAGCGGCGGCGCGCCGGTCAAAGCCGAGGTCTCGCTGTCGGCGGCGGACGAGGGCGTCCTGCAGCTCATCAGCTACGTGACGCCGAACCCGATGAAGACGTTCTACGCGGCGTACGGCCTGGGCGTCGACTCGGGCACGAACTGGAACCGCGTCGCGCGGCTGGCGGATCCGGAGAGCGGCGATCCGGACGTGGGCGGCGACGCGGGCTCGACGCTGAACGGCCAGCGCATCCGCTCGAAGTTCGTCGCGTCGGCGTACTGGGCGCCGATGCTGGTCACCGACGATCAGGGCGAGATCGCGTTCTCGTTCACGGCACCCGACAACCTGACGGCGTACCGCCTGATGGCGGTGGCGGCCGACGCGGGCGATCGGTTCGGCGCGGGCGAGCGGCGGCTCACGGTGAACAAGCCGCTGATGGCGGCGCCGGTCCTGCCGCGCTTCTTGCGCGCAGGCGACGCGGCGTCGGTGGGCGTGGTGGTGCACAACCACACGGAGGTGGCGGGCACGGCGACGGTCACGGCGAAGGCGAGCGGCGCCTCGCTTGCGGGCCCGGCGACGCAGACGGTGGCGATCCCGGCGAACGGCTCGGCGCGCGTCCGGTTCGCGGCGAAGGCGGCGGAGCAGGCGGCGGCGACGTTCGAGTTCGCGGTGGCGATGGGCCCAGAGCGCGACGGGGTGCGCGTGACCTTGCCGATCGATCGGCCGCGCGTGATCGAGCAACGGCTCCTGGTCGAGCAGCGGCTGGGGGCGGGCGAGGCGTGGACGGGCTCGCTCGGCGTGGGCAATGGGATGAGCAATGGCGTGGGTAATGGCGTGGGCAATGGCGTGGGTAATGGCGTGCTGCGCAACGAGAGCGCGCTGGCGGTGACGGTGGATCGCAGCGGCGTCGGCGATCTGGCGCCGAGCCTGCGCTCGCTCGTCGAGTACCCGTACGGGTGCCTCGAGCAGACGATGTCGCGGTTCCTGCCGCTGGTCGCGGCGAAGGACCTCGCGAAGACGATCGACGATCCGACGCTGCAGGGCGGCAAGGCGGCGGAGCTCATCCGCCTGGGCCTCGCGAAGGTGCTCCGCCACCAGCAGGCGGACGGCCAGTTCTCGCTGTGGCCGGAGGCGACGCCATACCCGCACCTCACGGCGTACGCGCTGTGGGGGCTCACCGTCGCGCAGCGCGCAGGCGAGCAGGTGCCGGCGGACGTGTTCGATCGCGGCCTCGCGGGGCTCGGCAAGTGGGCGAACGGCGCGGGCACCCTCCGGCCAGACGGCGACGGCGCGACGATCGCGATGGCGGCGTACGTGATGGCGCTGCGCGGCAAGGCGGACGCGGGCCTGAACGCGCGGCTCTACGCGGTGCGCGCGGGGCTGCCGCGGTGGGGCCAGGCGTTCCTGCTCCGCGCGATGAAGCTCGCGAAGGCGGACGCGGCCGAGATCGCGGAGCTGCAGAAGCTGATCGCGTCGTCGATCAAGGTGCAGGACGGCCGCGCGATGGTGACGGAGCGCGCGGGCTTCGACCACGCGATGTACATGTCCTCGGACGTGCGCGGGACGGCGATGACGCTCGCGGCGCTGCTCGAGGTGGAGCCGGGCTCGCCGCTCATCGATCCGCTCGCGGCGGGCCTCAAGGCGGCGCGGAGCAAGGCGGGCACGTGGGTCTCTACGCAGGACAACCTGTGGGCCCTGGTGGCGCTCGCGCAGTACGGCCGGCGCGGCGCGGGCGGCGACGCGACGTTCGTCGTCACGGCGGGCGGTAAGCCGGTCGCGACGAAGAAGGTCGTGGGGGGCGGCGGCGCGACGATCAAGGTCGCGCTGAGCGCCCTGGCGAGCGACCTGGCGAGCGACGACATCAAGATCTCGAGCGACAAGGGCGGCGTCATCAGCGCGCGGGTGATCGAGGCGCGCGTCGACGCGGGCGAGGCCGTCGACAATGGCTTCACGATCACGCGGCGCTACACGGACGCGTCGGGCCACACGCAGGCGTCGTTCAAGGCGGGCGACCTGGTCACGGTGAAGCTGACGCTCCTGGCGCACGGGTCGCAGCGGTGGGTGGCGCTCGTCGATCCGATCCCGGCGGGCTTCGAGGTGGTGAACCCGAAGCTGGCGGCGGGCGGCACGCCGGCGGGGGCGGCGGGGGCGGCGACGGGGACGGGGACGCGCCCGAGCTACTGGCACTCGGTGACGTGGGACCACCAGGAGATGCGCGACGACCGCGTGCTGTGGTTCGCCGATCAGATGCACGCGGGCACGTTCGAGCTCGAGTACCAGGCGCGCGCGACGATCGACGGCACGTTCACGGCGATGCCGGCGACGATCGAGGCGATGTACGAGCCGAGCGTCCGCGCCCGCACGGCGCGCGCGACGGTGAGCGTCACGAAGTAGCGGCCGGGCCGCGGCGACGGGCGCGGCGGCGGGGCGCGGCTACGGGGCGGGCGGCACCGGCGGCGGCGGCGTGGACGACGACGACGACGACGACGGCGAGCCGGCCTCGCTCTTGGCGCGCTGCAGCGTGACGTCGCGCGAGAGATCGCCGGTGAGCTCGATGTCGAGCGACACAGGCGCGTAGCCCTTCTTGCGGAGCCTCAGCGAGTGCGTCCCGGGCGCGGCCTCGATCTGGCCGGTGTACGGCGTGCGGCCGAGGCGCTTGCCGTCGAGGAGCACGGTCGCGTCGGGCGGCGTGGACTTGACGGTGAGCTGGAGCGACGCGCCGGGCGGCAGCGCGGCGGCGGCCGCGGGCGTCGGCGCAGCGGATCCAGACGCGCCGGGCGGCGGGGCCGGGGCCGGCTGCGGCGGGGGCGGCGGGCTCGGCGGGGCCGGCGTGACGGCGCCGCTGCGCCCGGCAGCCCCGGCGGAAGGCTCCGCCGCGCCGCCGGGGCCGAGGATGAAATAGACGGCGGCGGCCCCGGCGCCTGCGGCGAGCAGCAGCGCCACGATCCAGATCGCGGTGCGGCGGCGGCGGCGCGCGCGGGACAAGGACCACGCCGGCGTCGGCAGCCGCGCGGGCGGCTGCCGCGCCGCGCGCGAGGCTCGCATCGCGCGCGAGGCTGCCTCCAGATCCGGGTGCGCGACCGACGGCGCGCGCACCTTCGCCTCCGCCGTGGCAGCAGCCGCGATCGCCGCGGCCTCCGGATCGCCCGGCACGATCGTCACGCCTTCGGTGATGTTCGGCAGCGTCTGCCTGGAGCCGCGATCGATCGAGAACGCCGACGGCCGCTTCGGCAGGCCGTGCGGCGGAGTATCGAGCAGCGCCTCGTGGGCCGCGGTCGCGGCGCGCAGCGTGTGCTGCGGCTCGGTCATGCGCGAGTCATCCTCGGGGGCTGGGGGCCGGAGCCGCAGCTCGGAGGCGTCGAGCTGGGTCGGAGGGCGCTCGGGGCGCGGCCCCTGCCACGGCTCGTCCCGGTGCTCGAACAGCTGCGACATCACCTCGACGACCGCGGCGTCGCCGAGCACGAGCCCGAGCTGGTGGCCGAGCAGATCGAGATCGCGGCGCATCGCCTCGGCGTTGGGGTAGCGATCGCGCGGCTCGGCGCGCAGCGCGCGGGTCACGATCCGCTCGAGCTCCGGCGGGTAGTCCGGGTTGACCGAGCGCGGCGGCGCGAACGTGCCGTTGCGGATCCGGTCCATCGTCACCTGATCCGACTCGTCGCGGAACGCGCGCCGCATCGTCGTCAGCTCGTAGAGCACGATGCCGAGCGCGAACACGTCGGTGCGCGCGTCGACGCCGAGGCCGCGCAGCTGCTCCGGCGCCATGTAGCCGAGCTTGCCCTTGATGAAGCCGGCCTGCGTCTGCGTGGAGCGGTTCGCCGCCTTCGCGATCCCGAAGTCGATGAGCTTCACGGCGCCGTCGAAGCCGATCATGAGGTTCGACAGCGAGACGTCGCGGTGCACGATGTCGAGCGAGCGGCCCCCGGCGTCGCGGCGCGTGTGGGCGTAGTGCAGGCCCGACGCGGCCGCGGCGGCGACGGTCAGCGAGAAGTCGATCGGCAGCGCGGCGCCGAGCACGTTGGTCCGCTGCCACACGTCGTGCGCGGTGGTCCCGTGCACGTAGTCCATGACGAGGAAGAGCATGCCGTCGTCGTCCCGGCCGACCTCGTAGACGGGCGTGATGTGCTGGTGGTGGAGGAGCCCGAGCAGCCGCGCCTCGTCGAGGAACATGGCGATCGCCTCGTCCTCGTCGGTGCCGGGCAGATCCAGCGTCTTGATGACGACGTGGCGCACGAAGCCGCCGAGCCCGGCGGAGCGCGCGAGGAACACCTGCCCCATGCCTCCGGTCGCGAGGTGCGAGACGACGTCGTACCGTCCGATGCGCTCGGGCGCGGGCTCGGGCTCGGGCATGGGCCGGCCGGAGCATAGCGCGCCCGGGCGCCTAGACCCCGAACACGGCGCCGACGACGTCCGTGAAGAACCGCACGGCGCGCCGCGCGCCATCCGCGAGGGCGGCGAACGCACGCGCGAGGTGCTCGCGTGCGCCGCGCGGGCGCAGCCAGGCCTCGGGGAGCATGCAGGGAGAACCTGCGCGGCCGCGGAGGCAATCCGCGCAGGCACCCGCGTGAACGCCGCTCCGGCGTCGGCGGGGCAGCGCCGCGCGTCGTGTCCCTCCGCCCACAGCGACGGGTAACTGCGCGGGACAATTGCCTCCGTCGGCGGCACCGCTCTTGAACGTGAGAGGCGCGTGCGCTCTCTCCGCCGCTGCCTCCGCCGCCTCCGCCGCCTCCTCCCGGGCGTCGCGCGGCTCCGGCACTTCGGGCAGCTTTCGGGGCGCGCGCGACTTCGAGATCTCGGGAGGACCCCGGCGGGTCCGCGCGAAGTGCATGGCCCGTCGAGCCCGCAGCGCCCGCAGCGCCCGCGCAGCGCGCGCGGCCCGCGCGGCCTCGGGCGCCGGCTCGCCTCGGGGCTCGTGCGGAGCTGGCGGATCGCGCGCTGGGGGCTGGTCGCGGCGCTCCTGCCGGCGCTGATCGCGATCGAGGCTGCGATCGTCGTGGTGCTCGCACAGCCGTACGATCGCGAGGGGCTCGCGGCGACGGGCGCGCCGCTCGTGCTCATCGACGTGCGCGGCGACGAGATCGCGACGCTGCCGGCGGCAGGCGCGGATCGCACGCGGTGGACGGTGCTCGGCGATCTGCCGTCGATCGCGGTGGCGGCGGTGGTCGAGTCCGAGGATCACCACTTCTGGGATCACCGCGGCGTCGACGGGATCGCGGTGGCGCGCGCCGCGTGGCTCGATCTGCAGGGCGGCCGCTACGGCGCGTCGACCCTGACGATGCAGGTCGCGCGCATGGTGCTGGGCCACCACCACCGCACGCTGCCGGCGAAGCTGACCGAGGCGCTGCTCGCGCTGCGCATCGAGCGCGCCGCCGACAAGCACGCGATCCTCGAGCAGTGGATGAACCGGGCGTACTTCGGCAACCAGGTGGTCGGGTTCGAGGCGGCGGCGCGGTACTACTTCGGCAAGCCGGCGGCGGCGCTCTCCGACGGCGAGGCGACCTTGCTCGCGGTGATCCCGCGCGCGCCGACGGCGTACGATCCGCTCGTGCACCCGGCGGCGGCGCTGCGCCGACGCGACTACGTGCTGGACATGCTGGTGCGGCGCGGCGCGATCACCGCCGAGACGGCGCGCGCCGCGCGGGCGACGCGGCTCGCGATCGCGCGCCACCCGGCGCACAACGAGGCGCCGCACTTCGCGCGCTGGATCGCCGAGCAGCTGCCGGCGGACGTGCGCGCGGCGGGCGGCACGGTGCAGACGTCGCTCGATCTGCGGCTGCAGCGCGTCCTGGCCGTGCGCGTCTCCGAGCAGGTGGAGTCGCTGCGGAGGCTGAACCTCGATCAGGCGGGGCTCGTGGTGCTCGACGCGCAGACGACCGAGGTGCGCGCGATGATCGGCTCGACGGGCTGGGAGCGGCCGGGCGGCCAGATCAACATCACGACGCGGCGGCGCCACCCGGGCTCGGCGCTGAAGCCCTTCGTCTACGCGACGGCGATCGAGCACGGCGCGTCGCCGGCGTCGATCGCGTGGGACGTGCGCGACGCGCGCGCGGACTACTTCGCGCCGTCGGGCGCCGAGCACGGGCCGGTCCGCTATCGCGAGGCGCTCGGGAGCTCGTACAACTTCGCGGCGATCGACGTCATCGAGGAGTTCGGCGTGGCGCGCGTGATGACGGTCTTGCGCAAGGCGGGCGTCGCCGAGCTTTTGGGCACGCCGGACGACTACGGGCCGCGGCTCGCGCTCGGCGCGGCGAAGGTGCGGCTCGTGGATCTGGCGGCGGGCTACGGCTTCCTCGTGCGGCACGGCATGGTCGGCACGCCGCGCGGCATCGTGGAGGTGGCCGCGCCGGACGGCGGCCGGTGGTCGCCGCCGCGCCCGCCGGATCGGCGGGTGTTCACGCCGGAGACGTCGTGGCTCGTGATGGACATGCTCGCGGATCCGGAGGCGCGCCGGCCGGCGTTCGGCATGGAGGTGCCGCTCGAGCTGCCGTTCCGCATCGCGGCGAAGACCGGCACGGCGCGCGGCTTCGCCGATACGTGGGCGGTGGGCGCGACGCAGGAGGTGATCGTCAGCGCGTGGGCGGGCACGTTCGACGGCACGCCGACGCAGGGCCTCGTGGCGATGGACGCAGCGGCGCCGCTCGTGCGTGACGCGATGCTCGCGGTCGCGGGCCGCGGCGGCAAGCTCACGCTGCCGGCGCGCCCGGCGGCGATCGAGGACATCGAGGTCTGCGCGGTGTCCGGCATGACGGCGGGCGAGCACTGCCCGCGCGTGCACGATCACGCGGCGCACGGCCACGCCCCGGGCGCGCCGTGCACGTGGCACAAGGCCGACGGCCACGTCGAGTACCCGGCGCGCGCGAAGGGCTGGCTCGAGCGGCGCCGCGCGGCGCACGCGCACCGGTAGGCTGGGCGAGGCTGGGCAAGGCTGGGCAAGCGGCCCCGCAGCAGCAGCTCGAGCCGTCGGAGCAGCTCGAGCCGTCCACGGCGCCGCCGGCTCGGCATCGCGCCGAGCGAGGCTCCTGCGACGAGATGCGAGCGAGGCACGACCACTGCGGTCGAGACGGCCGAACCGGGCGTGTCGGCTCTCAGCTGCTATGGACCCTGCCTTCTCAAAACCTTTCCCCCCCGAGTTCCTGCCGTCGCATGACCTAGATCAGTTGCCGGATCCCCCTCCCTTCTGTCCATCCG
>DATMCI010000201.1:0-30351 GCA_035558535.1 Kofleriaceae bacterium | reverse complement strand
GGGCGCATGGCGCGCAGTGGCGTGCGCGCCCTGTCCTCGGACGACGGGCTGGCGCTGCTCGATGTCGCGCTCGCGCGGCCGGACGCGGTGCTGGTGCCGGCGCGGCTGGACGCCGCCGCGCTGGGCGCGCGCGGCACGGCGCTGCCGCTCATGCTCCGCGGACTGGTCCGGAGCCACGGATCGCGGCGGCCGGCCGCGCGGGCCGCCGCCGAAGCGGGGGTGGCGGCGCGGCTGCGGGCGCTGCCGCCAGCGGAGCGCGAGCGGGCGCTGCGCGAGCGGATCCGCGCCGAGGTAGCCTCCGTCCTGGGCATCGCCGATCCGAGCACCCTGGCGCCCGAGCGGCCGCTGCAGGAGCTCGGGCTCGACTCGCTGATGGCGCTCGAGCTCCGCACCCGGCTCGCCGCCGCCACGGGCCTCCGGCTCCCCGCCACGCTGCTCTTCGAATTCCCCACCATCGACCAGGCCGCGCACCGGCTGCTCGATCTGCTCGATCGCGACGCCTCGCCCACCGGTGTGCTCGATGCCGAGCCACCCGCCCCTCCGGCCATGCCCGCTCCGGGCGCCCCGCGCGCGGCGGACGGCGAAGCGGCGCTGGTCTCGCAGTTCATGCAGCTCTGGCAGCTCGGCGAGCGCGAGCTGGCGCAGGAGCTGCTGCGCTTGTCCGCCCGGATCCGCCACGGCCGCGAGGCAAGGTCTGGCTCGACCCCGCACGCGACCTCCGCGCCCCCTGTGCAGCTCGCTCACGGCACCGGCGCGCTGGCGTCCCTGCTCTGCCTGCCGCCGATCCTGCCCGGCGCCTCGACACGTATCACGTATGCCCCGCTGGCGTCCTGCCTGTCCGGCCGGCGCGCCGTCTGGGGACTCTCGAACCCCGGCCAAGGTTCCGGAGGCGCCGGCGAGCACCTGCCGCTCGATCGCGCGGCGGTCGTCGCGGCCTACGTCGAGCGCGTGCAGGAGGCCGCCGCCGGTGGTCCGTTCGCGCTCGTCGGCCTGTCATCCGGCGGCTGGCTGGCGCATGCCCTGGCCCACCACCTCGAGCGGATCGGGCTGTCTCCCATGGCGCTCGTGCTCGTCGATACCTACCAGATGGACGAGCTCTCGCCTGGGATCATCTCCGTCCTCTTGGACAGCTGGCTGACCAAAGTCCTCCGCGTGCTCCCGACGACCGACGACGACTTCACGAGTTATGACTGGTACGCGGGGTTGTTCGCCGACTGGACGCCCACGCCGATCGCCGCCCCCACCCTGTTCCTCCGCGCCACGGAGCCCGCGCCCGGCCTCGAGCACGCGCGGACGACGCGCGGTGACGACTGGCGTCCCTCCTGGAGCCAGCCGCATACGCTCGTCGAGGCGCCCGGCAATCACTTCACCGTCCTGACGGAACATGCCGGCTCCACCGCACAGATCATCCATGACTGGCTCGCCGCGCGATCCAGTGCAGACCGCGAGTGACCGCATCGCTCCCAAGCTCTCGAGGAGGAACAAAAGTCGTGAAGGAAGGTACACCGAGTTGGACTGCCGAATGGATGGCAGCTCTGAGAGCCTGTGGCAGTCTCCTGCTGGAGGACGAGATCCTTGCAGATCCGTTCGCGAAGCACTTTCTCAGCCGGCGATTCTCGTGGCTCTACTCACTGGCCCGACTGGGGATCGGACCGCTCAATCGCGGGCTCACATCGCTCGGCGAACGGCTCCTCCCGGGAACACTCGGCTGGGTCTTGACGCGCCATCGCTACATCGACGACGGGGTCGATGAGGCCGTGCGGGCCGGCGCGACGCAGGTCGTGATCGTCGGTGCCGGCTACGACAGCCGCGCGCTCCGCCTGCCGGCGCTCTCAGCGGTTCGGATCTTCGAGCTCGATCACCCTGCGACCCAGGCGCGCAAGAAGGAGATCGTACTGCGGATCTTCGGCGACCTGCCGAAGCACATCGATTACGTGTCGTGGGACGCGCGGCAGCGAGATCTGCAGCAGCTCCCCGAGCTCGGCTTCGATCGCGACACCAAGGCGGTGTTCGTGCTCGAAGGGTTTCTCTGGTACATGCCGCCCGAGGTCGCGCGTGCGACTCTCCGCTCCATCGCTCAGGTCGCGGCGCCGGGCAGCGTGGTGCTCTTCGATTACATCCTGCCGTCCGTGGTAGACGGGACCTGCACGCTGGAGTACGCGAAAGAGACCCGGGAACAACTCGCCAAACGGGGCGAGCCGGTCCTGTCCGGGATCGAGCCCGAGCACCTCGCGAGCTATCTGCGCGAGAACGGCCTTCGCCTCATCGAGGACGTTGGCCACGACCGGTTGCGGGAGCGCTACATGAGGAGCAATCGGCGGAAGATCAAGATTTACGAGTTCCTCCGGATCGCCAGGGCCGAAACGGATCCCGCGGCGCCCAGGCTGCCCTCGTAGCCGCTCGCTGCCGGCGAGGTAGCTAGTCGTCGTCGTCGTTCGTGTCGCTGATCCGGAACAGCAGGCGCTTGAGCGTGATGAGGACAAAGAAGAACGCGAGCGCGGTGTACCCCGGGAACGAGAGGACCCACTCGATCGAGGCCCGCGGCTGCCAGTCTCTCGTCTCGTACCAGGTATAGACCAGCCGACCCACGAACAGGACGGCGGTGAGCTTGGCGAGCGTCATGAACAGCACCATCACCTGCATGACGAAGTAGGCGCTCTTCTTCGCCGCCGGCGCGAACTCGATCGGCAAGTCCTCGAACAACGCCTCGCCGTAGAGCGTGAGCTGCGCGAAGAGCTTGCGGGCACCCTCGATGAGCATGCCGGTGTCCCCCGACTGCTTGTCGGCCTTGCGCAGGACGAGGCGCGCCTGGCGGCGCACCGCCTCCTTCCGGTAGTGCCGGTACTCCTTGAACACCCGGAAGTCCGGGTGCAAGCGGGCGGCCAGCTGATCGAACAGACACGATGACTGCATCATGCGCGCGACGCTCATCGAGACGGGCACGTTGAATTCGCGCGCGGTGTCGAGCACGTCGAGCCACAGCGCCGTCGAGGTGCGCTCCCACGACGGGCTGTCCTTGTTCTCCATCCTGAAGATCCGCGTCCAGATGCGGCTCTCCATCGTCTTGGCGAACTCGTGGATATCGATGCGCGGGAGCGGATTGAACAGCTGCAGCAGCATCTCGACCGCGTTCTTGATGTCGTGCTTCGCCATCCGATCGAAGACGGTGGCGAGCAGCCTCCGGTGATGCCGATCGAGGTTGGTGGTGTGCCCGAGCATGGAGAAGTTCAGGCGCCCGCCAGGCTCGACGGTGATGTGCCCGGTCTCCTCGAGGTTGGAGAACAGCGTGGCCTCGAACAGGCCCCACCAGCAGACGTGGAGGAGCCGGAGCCCGGTCCGCCGCGGTTTGATCTTCATCTGCTCGAGGCGCGCGAGCGCCTCCGGGTCATTGTTCTCGACGGCGGCCAGGACCTCGTCGAGCCCCACACCGGACACGTGGTCGCTGATGATCACGTCGGCGTTGTAGAACCTGACCCGGGCGGCGCGCAGGTACTTGAGGCGATGCTTCCGCGTCTGCCTCCGGAAGATCTCCTGGACCCGCGCGGCCCGGATGAAGTTCACGGTCTCGAACATCAGCGACGGGAGCTCGTCGCGCAGGTTGTGGATGTAGGCGTCGCGGACCTCGGTGAACACCGTGATGATCTTCAGCACGAGGTCGATCGCGAGCCGCTCGGCGCTGAGCGCCTTCACCACACCCGGACGGAGGACCTTGACGGTGACCGACTCGCCGGTCTGCAGCACGCCCTGGTAGACGCTCGAGATCGAGTCCGAGAAGATCGGCTCGGGGTCGAACGCCTCGAATGTGGTCGTCGAGTCATCCCCGAGGGCGGCCTTGATCCGCGTGAACGCCTCCCACACGTCCATGGGCGGGGACTGCTCCTTGAGCTGGGCCAGCTCCGAGGCGTAGGCCAGCGGCAACACGTCGAGCCGCATCGAGATCTGCTGCGCCACCTGGACCGCCAGCGGGCCCATCGAGACGATCGCGTTGCGGAGGTGGATCGCCCTGCGCTGGATGGTGTCCCTGCGAGCGAGCTTGTCGAACCAGACAGCCGCCACCAGCCGCACGAGCGCGAGCATCCACAGCCAGAACCGGACGGCGACCCGGAGGAGCGACGGCGACGGGACCTTGAACGAGGTCACCGTCGCGGTGCTCGTGTCGAGCTCGCCGTCCCCCGCCGCTGGCGCGAGCTTGGGCTGGGTTCGCGCGACGCGCTTCTCCCTGTGGGTGCGAGCGAGGACGGCCACGGCTAGCCCTGCAGATCCCGATCTTTTAGGCGATCGTGGACCGACCGCAGCGCGAACACCACCACGATCACCGCCACGCCGATGGCGATCGGGTGAAACGCGACGGACTGCACGACCTCGAGCAGCCGACCGACGGTCCCGGGGTACCCCGACTGGAGCAGCACGACCGCCACAGCGAGCGTGGCCATGAGCGACACGCCGAGCGCGGCGCGGAGCAGCGCGGTCGCGATGAAGGCGCCCGCTGAGGTCGCGACCATGATCTGGCGCGGCAGCTTCGAGGTCATCTCGTTGGCAAAGTACAGGCCGCGGCGGACCGTCCCAGGGAGCTCGCCGAGGCTCTGGATGGTGCCCGCGAGCCGCATGGACTCGTTGCGCTGCTCATCGCGCTCTCGGCGCCGGACGGCCCGCTTGACGGCGTGGCGCTCCCAGACCCGGAACTCTTTGAGGATGTCGATGTCCGGCTGGAGACGCGCGGCCAGCGTGTCGTACAGGAGCGTCGCTCGCGTCATCCGGAGCACGTCCATGTTCACCGGGACGCCGAACTGCCGTGTCGCGTCGAGCAGCGACAACCAGATAGCTGCGGTCGTTTTCTCCCACCACTGCGCGCTCTTGGTGCGCAGGACGATCAAGCGCTCCATGAACACGGTCTTCGCGGCCTTCCTCAGCGCGTCGGTGTCGATATAGGGCAACGGCTCCATGGCTGCGCTCGCGACCTTGGCGACGCCGCCGACATCGTTCTCGAGGAGCCGCTTGTTGATCTCGACCCCGATCGCGCGCTGCTTGGGCGACGAGATGCCGCTCGCGCCGAAGTCGATCATGCAGATCTTGCTGTTGGGTAGGAGGATGAGGTTCCCGGGGTGCGGATCGCCCTGGAAGAACGGACACTCCGCGAACGACCAGTAAGCAAGCTCGACGATGCGCTTCGCCAGGACCTTGGGGCGGATGTTCGCCTCCGTGAACTTCGCGAGCGCGGCCGGGGTGCCAGACTCCACGGCCTTGAGGAGCTCCGTGCACGGGAATCCGTATGCGAACTTGGTAATGAGGACGTCGTGCGACGACAGGCGATGGAACACCTTCGGCGTCCGGAGCCAGCGCAGCTTGTCCCGCTTGAGGTACTTCCGGTACATCTGCTGGTAGTTCGCCTCCTGAACGAAGTCGAGCTCCTCGAGGAGCATGTTCCGGAGGTCTTTGTAGAACGCGGAGAAGAACCCGGGCCGGACGAGAGCAAAGAACTCGATCGTGCTCAGCATGAGGCGGATGATCGCGAGGTCCTCCACGAACTGGCGATCGACCCCGGGCCGCCGGATCTTGATCGCCACCTCTTCGCCGGTGCGGAGCTTCCCCTTGAACACGCAGCCGAGCGACGCCGAGCCGATCGGCTTGGGATCGATGTGCTCGAAGACTTCGGTGACCCGCGCGCCGATCGCGGCCTCGAGCCGAGGAATCCCCACCTCCAGCGGGAAGGGGGGGACCCGGTCGGTGAGCTTGCTGAGCTCCGCGCAGATCTCGTACGGGAAGTAATCCACGCGCACGGACAGCTGCTGCCCCACCTTGATGCCGGTGCTTCCGACGCGCTCGAACAGCTCGCGGAGGCGAACGCCTCGCTGCGTGAGCGAGTTCCGGCGCCGGATCACGTCCGAGATCCGCGCGAACATGTAGATCTGCACGGCGAACACCCACTGGGTGAGGCGCCGGAGCAGGAAGATCGTCCTGCTCTTCGGCAAGACCAGCTGGCGACGCGCGCCCACGACCGGAGCGATGTCACGCGTCGCGATCTTGGGTCGGCGGGGCAGCGACCGCAGCACCCCGGACTTTTTCGCTTGCTCGACCTCGGCAAGCAAAACTCGTGTAGCGTCCACGCCGCGTCCTTAGCCGACCCACTCCATGAGCGTCTCGGCTACCAGCCGAGCCGCTTCCGCCGGCTCTTCTTCTTGCGGCGGACCACGAACACGACGACCTGCGCATCCTTCTTGATCGCGCCGTCGGCCTGCATGTCGGACACGGAGTCGTTGATCCGGTCGAACAACCGGCCGCGGCCCTTGCGGAGCTGGTTGATCCGCTTCTTCCTCTGCTTCTTGCCGATATCGATGACCATCATCTTGGAGTCATCGTGGACGGTCGTGTCGACCGGCGCGGCCTTCGGTGCCGATGGAGTTGCCATTACGTACCCCTACTTCCTGTTAGATGTTGAGCAGCTTCCGAGCGGCCTTGCGGCTCGCGCGCATCGTGTTCAGGCCGCCATCGCGGAGCCAGCCATTGCGGCGCTTCCGCTTCGACCGGTTGTGGCGGGAGAGCAGCGTGTCGCCGAACGTCTTCAGCGCCTTCGCGGTGCGGCGCTGGCGACGCTCCATCGGGCGCAGCCACAGCGACGTCTTCTTCTTCTTCTTCTTCTTCTTCTTGTAGAGCGTCTCCGTTTCGTCGCCGTCACGAGAGACTGCCGTAACTCTGCGCAGGAACCTTGCCATAAACCCCTCCTGCTGATGCCTGTTCGCGAGCTTGGTACCACAGTTTCTGGGGACCTACAATCTACTGAGCGCCTAGTCACACCATCCCGCGTAAGGGAGCCCTTACAGGAGCTCGCGCAGGCGCAGGCGATCGACCTTGCCGTTGCGCGTCCGCGGGAGCTCGGAGAGCACGCGCATCTTGTCGACGATCATGTAGCGGGGGAGCCGCTCGGCGCAGTGCTTCTTCAGCTCTAGCAGCGTGGGCGGCGCGCCGTGCGCGACGTGCGCGACGTGCGCGACGATGAACGCGACGATCCGCGCCTCCTCGCCGGTGCCGGCGAGCTCGACGGCCACCTCGCGCAGCGCCGGGTGGCGCTCGAGCGCCGCCTCGATGTCGCCGAGCTCGACGCGGAACCCGCGCACCTTGACCATCCGATCGCGGCGCCCGAGGTAGTCGTAGCCGCCGTCGGGGCGGACCCGGACGAGATCGCCGGTCTGGTACGGTGCCGCGCCCTGCGGCGGCTTGCCCCAGTAGCCGAGCATCACCGTCGGGCCCAGGACGAGGAGCTCGCCCGCTTCGCCGACTCCTGCGGTCGTCCCGTCGTCCTTGACGGCCCACACCCGATCGCCGGAGCACGCGCGGCCGATCGGCAGCGCGGCGGCATCGGGGGCGAGGTCTTCGGCCACGACCTCGTGATACGTGCACACGTTGGTCTCGGTCGGCCCGTACATGTTGATCAGGCGCGCGGCGGGCCAGCGCTCGCGCAGCTGGCGCAGCGGCGGCATCGGGAACGGCTCGCCCGCGAAGATGACGATCCGCGGCGGCGCGGCGACCCGGTGCAGATCGCCGAGCATCAGGATGAGCGCCGACGGCACCGAGTACCAGATCGACGGCTGCGCGGCAGCGAGGAAGTCCACGAGCGCCGCAGGGAACCGCGCCGCGCTCTCGGGGATCAGGTGCACGGACGCGCCGGCCGAGAACGCGCAGTAGAGGTCGAGCACCGAGAGGTCGAAGTGGAACGGCGCGTGGCTCGAGAACCGGTCGTCGGGCCCCGCGCCGAGCAGCGCCGCGGCCCAGTCGATGAACGCGCGCGCGTTGCGATGGCTGATGCACACGCCCTTGGGCTGCCCGGTGGAGCCCGAGGTGTAGAGGATGTAGGCGAGCTCGTCGGGCGCGGACGCGACGGGTGACACCGCCTCCCCGCCTGCCTCCACGCCGGGGTCCTCGCCGGGCGAGAGCAGCGGCACGCGCAAAAGCTCGTCGGTGAGCACCGGCTGGGCGCGCGCGCGCGTGCTCACGAGCGCGGCCACCGCGCAGTCGGCGAGGATCGCCCGCGCGCGCGCGGGCGGGAGCCACGGATCGACGGGCACGTACGCGGCGCCACACCGGAGGATCGCCTGCATCGCCGCCACCGCCTCGATCGACTTGTCGAGCCACACCGCGACGCGGTCGCCGCGCGCGACGCCGGACGCGGCGAGCGCGCGCGCGAGCTGATCCGCGCGGCGGTCGAGCTCGGCGTACGTGATCTGCTCGGCGCCGCACGCGACGGCGACGCGATCGGGGTGGCGGGCCGCGGCGGCGCGCACGAGCGACGTGAGGCTCGGATCGCTCACAGGCCGAGGCTCTTCGCGATCAGGGTGCGCTGCAGCTCGGAGGTGCCGGAGAAGATCGTGCTCGGCACCGCGTCGCGGAGCATGCGCTCCACGTCGTACTCGCGGAGCACGCCGGAGCCGCCGTGGAGCTGGATCGCGTCGAGGCCGTTCTGCACCGCCGCCTCGCTCACCGCCAGCTTCGCCATGCTGATCGCGGCGGTCGCGTCCTGCCCCTGATCGCGCGCCCAGCAGGCGCGGTACAGGAGCAGGCGCGCCGACTCGAGCCGGAGCTTCATGTCCGCGATCTTGTGCGACACGGCCTGGTTGTGACCGATCGGTTTGCCGAACTGCCGCCGCGTCCGCGCGTGCTCGACGACCTGCTCGAGCTGCCGCTCCATCACGCCGACGTACGCGGCGAACAGGCACGCGCGCTCCCACTCCATCGAGCTGCGGAACACGATCGCGCCCTGGCCCTCGGCGCCGAGGCGATCGGCATCGCGGACGCGGCAGCCGTCGAGGTAGATCGAGCTGATGCTGGTCGTCGTCAGGCCGATCTTGTCGAACGGCTTGCCGATCACGAGGCCGGGGGCGCCGCGCTCGACGACGAACGCGCTCAGGCCGAGGTAGCCGTGGGCCGGGTTCGTGGTCGCGTAGACGACGAAGACGTCCGCGACCTCGGCGTTGGTGACGTAGCTCTTGGTGCCGTCGAGCACGTAGCCGTCTCCGTCGCGCCGCGCGGTGGTCTTGAGCGCGTGCACGTCCGAGCCGGCCTCGGCCTCGGTGATCGCGTTGGCGCCGATGCGCTCGCCGGAGCACAGCGCCGGCAGGAGGCGCCTCCGCAGCGCGTCATCTCCATGGTCGAAGATCGGCATCACGCACGCGAACAGGTGGGCGGCCGCGGCGAACACGAGGCCGGTGTCGCGGCAGCCGCGCCCGAACGCCTCGACCGCGCGCGCGGTGGAGAGCGCGCCCAGGCCCATGCCGCCGAACGCCTCCGGCACCGAGAGCCCGAGCAGGCCGAACTCGCCGCACCGCTGCCACTCGGCGCGGCTGAACGCGTGCTCGCGGTCGCGCGTCCGGATGTCGCCGCCGAGGGTCTGCGCGAACGCCAGCGTCCGGTCGTACAGCGCGGTCTGCGTCTCGCTCCAGGCAAAGTCCATCGACGACTCCCTATCACGATCGGAGGCCGGCTCGCCGCGTCCGCCGCGCGATCTGCGTTGACACGGCCTGGGTCCAGCGCGTATCGATTTCGCTCCCTTCGAGAGCCAATCATCGAGTCATCCATGGAAGACCGCGTCGTGGAAGAGTTGCGCCAGCTGATCTCGCGTGAGCTGCTGGAGGGCCAGGACGTCGGCCTCGACCGCGAGACTCCGCTGCTCGAGCTGGGTCTCATTGACTCGTTATCAATCCGGATGATCCTCAAGCACGTCCAGGACGTGTTCGGCCTGACGATCCCCGTGAGCGCGCTGACTCCGGACAACTTTCGCACGCTCGGAACGATCGGGAGTCTCGTCGCGCGACTCGCGTGAGCACCTGCTCACCCAGCGCAGCTGGAACCGCGAAGTGACGCCCATCCAGCGGTAGCGGGAGTGACTCGGCATGGCCCGGGACAGAGTTTTGGTAATGAAAAAAGCGTGCGCCTGAGTCGCGAATCGGATTCATCTGGTAGCACAGCTCTCAATTCGCGTTGACACACGCCTCAGAAATTGCGTATCTATCCGCTCGTTGTTTTCGAGGCTGTTGAGATGAACATCGACTCCGGGAGATGGCTCCGCTCTACTGACAGACTGCACAGGCTGATGGGGGTCGAGGCCCCGCGCACGCGCCCCGCGAGGGGCCGCGCCGCCACGCCGTCAGCGTGATTTCAGGCCGGATGTTCGCGCCAATTGCCATCATCGGCATGGGCTGCCGATTTCCCCGCGCCCGCAATCTGCGCGAGTACTGGGAGATGTTGTGTGGCGGCGTCGATGCCATTTCCGAAGTTCCGGAGTCGCGCTGGGGCGCGGACGGCGCGGCGGAGCTGCGCGCGAGCCGGTGGGGCGGGTTCATCGACGGGATCGAGCAGTTCGACTGGCGCAGCTTCGGCATGTCGCCGCGCGAGGTCCGGCAGCTCGATCCCCAGCAGCGCGCCCTGCTCGAGGTGACGTGGGAGGCGCTCGAGGACGCGGGGCTGCCGCTCGAGCGCGTCGCCGGCACCCGCACCGGCGTGTTCATCGGCGCGATGTGGAATGACTACTTCCGCAGGCTGGCCGCCGACGACATGAGCCAGCTCGATCCGTACAGCCTGAGCGGCACGTGCCTCGCGTTCACCGCGAACCGGCTGAGCTTCTTCTTCGACTGGCGCGGGCCGAGCATCGCGATGGACGTCGGCTGCGCGTCGGCGATGTACGCGACCCACCTCGCGTGTCAGAGCCTGCACCGCGGCGAGGCCAGCCTCGCGGTCGCGGGCGGCGTCTCCATCCTGCTCGGCCCCGACGCCTACGTCGCGCGGACGCGCGCGGGGTTGCTCTCGCCCGACGGCCGCTGCAAGACGCTGGACGCGCGCGCCAACGGCTTTGTCCCCGGCGAGGGGGCAGGCGTGCTCGTGCTCAAGACCCTCGCGCAGGCAGAGGCTGACGGCGATCGCGTCTACGCGGTGATCCGCGCGACGGTCGCCAACCACAACGGACGGAGCGAGTGGATCCAGGCGGTCGACCAGCACTCCCAAGAGGAGCTCCTGCGCGAGGGCTGCCGGATCGCCGAGGTGGCGCCGGACGCGATCGATTACGTCGAGATGCACGGCACGGGCACCAGCACCGGGGATCCGGTCGAGGCGCGCGCGCTGGGCGCCGTGCTCGGATGCGGCCGCGCCGCCGAGCGGCGGCTGGTGGTCGGCTCGGTCAAGACCAACATCGGCCACCTCGAGTCGGCCGGCAGCGTCGCCCACCTCATGAAGGTCGCGCTGGCGCTCCATCACCGGCAGATCCCGCCGAGCCTCCACCTCGAGACGGTCAACCCGCAGATCGATCTCGACGCGCTCGGGCTCGACGTACCGACCACGTGCCGTCCGTGGCCGGACAAGGCGGGGCCGCGGCTCGCCGGCGTGACCTCGTTGTCGTTCGGCGGCGCGAACGCGTACGCGCTGATCGAGGAGGCGCCGACGCGCGCCGCGGCGGCGGCGGCCGCGGTGGCGGCGGCCGCCGCCCTGGCGGCCGCGCCGCCCGTGCTGCCGTTTGCGATCTCGGCCAAGACGGATGGCGCGCTGCGAGGCCAGGCCGCGCAGCTGCGCGATCACCTCGAGCAGCATCCTGAGCTGCGCCTGGTCGATGTCGCCGCGACGCTCGCGACGCGGCGCTCGCACTTCGCGCGGCGCGCGGTGATCGTCACCGGCGAGCGCGCGGCGCTGCTCGAGGCGCTCGGCCAGCTCGCGCGCGGCGCGGCCTCGAGCCTCGCGATCACGGGCGCCGCGCGCACGGCCGACCCGGCCGAGCCTGCGCTGCAAGAGCTCCCTGAGCTCCCTGGGGAGCACGCCGACCCGGCGGCGCGCATGACGGCGCTCGCCGAGTTGCACGTGCGCGGCCGCGCGGTCGACTGGGGCGCGGTGTTCGCGCCGCTTGGGGCCGGCCGCGTGACGCTGCCGACCTACGCGTTCGAGCGCGAGCGAGTCGGGCTTGCGGCGCCTGCTGCGCGAGGAGGACCGCGCGCCGCGGCCGCGCCGCGCGCGTGCCCGGTGCAGCCGGTGGTGCTCTCCGCGCGCTCGCCCGCGGCGCTCGCCGCCACCGCCCGCGCGCTCGCGGCCTTCCTCGCGCAGCAGACGCCGCCGCCCGTGCTGGCCGACCTCGCGCGCGCGCTCGCGACCACCCGCGCCGCGCTCCCGCTCCGGTTCACCGCGTACGCCACCGCCGCCGACGCGGCCGCGGGCTATCCGCAGCTGCGCGACGCGCTGCAAACGCTCGCCGACACAGGCCAGCTCGCCGCGGGCGCACACGCCACGCCGCACGACCACGCGCACGGCGACGGCAAGCTCGCGCTGCTGTTCACCGGCCAGGGCGCGCAGTGGCCCGGCATGGGCCGCGCCCTCCACGGCCAGCCGGGCCTCGAGGCGTTCACCCGCGCGTTCGACGACGCCGCGCGCGCGTGCGATCGCCACCTGGACCGCAAGCTCATCGACGTCATGTGGGCCGACGACGCCGGGCCCGCCGCGCTCATCCACCACACTCGCTACACGCAGCCAGCGCTGCTCGTGCTCGAGACCGCGCTCGCGCGCCAGTGGCTGGTCTGGGGCATCGCGCCCGACCTCCTCATCGGCCACTCGTTCGGCGAGCTCGCCGCCGCACACATCGCCGGCGTCCTCTCGCTCGACGCCGCAGCCGCCCTCGTCTGCGCGCGCGCTCGCCTCATGGACGAGCGCGCGGTCGCGGGCGGCGCCATGGCCTCGATCGCGGCCACCGAGGACGAGGTCCGCGCGCTCCTGGCCGACGGCGCCGAGCTCGCCGCCCTCAACGCGCCGGCGCAGACCGTCGTCTCCGGCGATCCGGCCGCCGTCGACGCGGTCATCGCGCGCGCCCAGGAGCACGGCCGCAAGGCGACCCGGCTGACCGTCTCGCACGCGTTCCACAGCGCGCACGTCGACGGCATGCTCGACGCCTTCGGCGCGCTCGCCGCGACGCTGACGTTTCGGCCGCCGGCGATCCCGATCGCCAGCAACGTGACCGGACGGCTCGCCGACGTCGCCGCAGGCGACCTGGTCACCGCGGACTACTGGGTCCGCCACGTCCGCCAGCCGGTGCGGTTCGTCGATCAGGTGCGCGCCGCGCACCACGTCGGCGTGACCACGTTCGTCGAGTGCGGGCCCCACGCCGTGCTCTGCGCGATGGCCGCCGAGTGCCTGGGCGATGCGACCGGCGCCCCCGACGCGGCGATGCTGCCCTCGCTGCGCCAGCGTCAGCCCGAGCTCGAGGCGCTGATCGCCGCGCTCGGCGGCGTGTTCGCGCGCGGCCACCGCGTCGACTGGGCCGCTGTGTTCGCAGGCACCGGCACCGCCCGCGTCGAGCTCCCGGTGCCCGCGGAGCTCGCGCGCGCCCCGGAGGTCACAGCAGCGGGCCTGTCCTCGATCGCGCACCCGCTGCTCGGCGCCGCGACCCCGATCGCGGGCACCGGCACCGTGCTGGCCACCGGCCGCCTCGCGCTGGACGAGCTGCCCTGGATCGCCGACCACGCCGTGCACGGTACCGTGCTGGTCCCCGGCTCCGGCTTCGTCGAGATCGTGCTCGCCGCCGCGCGCGCCGCCGGCGGCGGCGCGCTCGCCGAGCTCGTGCTCACCGCGCCGCTGCCCTTGCCCGCCCGCGAGCCGGTCCGCGTCCAGGTCCAGATCGACGCGCCCGGCGCCGACGGCCGACGCGCCGTGGCGCTGTTCAGCCGCCCCGATGTCGCGCCCGGCACCGAACCCGACACCGCGCCGTGGACACGCCACGCCACCGGCGCGCTCACGCCGCCCGCGGCGCCGGCCACGACCGCCGCCGCTGATCTCGTGGCCGCGGCGCTCGCGCCGAGCTGGCCGCCGCCGAGCGCCGTCCGGCTCGACCTCGGCGACCTCTACCCGCAGCTCGCCGCGCGGGGCCTTGGCTACGGTCCGGCGTTCCGCGGCCTGATCGAGGCGTTCGGCGACGGCGACACGATCTACGGCCGCGCGGTGGCGCCGCCTGTGCTCGCTGGCGAGGCGCAAAGCTACGGCATCCACCCCGCGCTCCTCGATGCCGCCCTCCACGCCGTGCTGGCCCTGGCCGCACGCCGCGGCCCGGCCGACGCCGAGGCCGACGCCGTGCTCTTGCCGTTCGCGTGGTCCGCGTTCGCGCTCCACGCGCGCGGCCCCGCCGAGCTCCGCGTCGCCGCGCGGCTCGACGCCAGCGGCCGCGACGAGGCGGTCGCCTCGCTCGCGCTCGCCGATCCAGACGGCCGGCTGGTCGCCACCATCGGCGAGATCCGCCTGCGCCGCGCGACCGCCGACCAGCTGCGCGCCGCGACCCGGACCGAGCACCGCGATCTCTACGGGCTCGCCTGGCAGCCGGTCGCCCTCGGCGAGCCGGCGCCCCGCGCCGCTGCCTGGGCGCTCGGCGGCGACGGTCAGCTCGCCGCGCGGCTCGGCCTCGCCCACGTCGCTGACGGGGCCGCGCTCGCCGCCGCGCTCGATCGCGGCGCGCCCCCAGCGCGCGTGGTCATCGACGCCACCGGCCTCGCCACGGCCGACGGCGGAGGCGACGTCCCCGCGGCAGCCCACCACGTTGCCGCCGCCGCGCTCGCGACGCTGCAAGCGTTGCTCGCCGAGCCCCGCCTCGCCGCCGCCACCCTGGTCTGGGTCACCGGCGACACCGCCGGCGACACCGCCCGTGCCGCGCTGGCGGCCGCGCCGCTGTGGGGCCTCCTCCGCAGCGCGCGCAACGAGCACACCGATCGCCGGCTCCGCCTCGTCGATGCCGGGACCGCGCCCGCCGACGCCGCGCTGCTGTGGCAGATGATCTCCACCGACGCCGAGCCCGAGCTGGCGCTCCAAGGCGGCAGCCCCCGCGCCCCCCGGCTCGCGCCGGTCCCCGCGCAAGGCGCCACGCTCGGCACCGACGCGGGCGCGGGCGCGGGCGCGTCCGGCGCCCCGGCCGCCCCGCAGCTCGCGGCCGGCACCGTGCTCGTCACCGGTGGCCTCGGCGAGCTCGGCCAGCTCGTCGCCGCGCACCTGGTCACCGCCCACGGCGTCCGCCACCTCGTGCTCACCTCGCGCCGGACGGACGCCGCCCCGGACCTCCGCGGCCGCCTCACCGCCCTCGGCGCCGCGTCCGTCACCATCTCCGCCTGCGACGCCGCCGATCGCGGCCAGCTCGCCGCCGTGCTCGCCGCGATCCCGCCCGACCGCCCGCTCCGCGCCGTCTTCCACCTCGCCGGCGTCCTCGACGACGGCGTCGTCACCGCGCAGACCCCAGACCGCCTCGCGCGCGTGCTCCGCCCCAAGGTCGACGGCGCGTGGCACCTCCACGAGCTCACGCGCGACCAGGGCCTCGACGCCTTCGTCCTGTTCTCCTCGGTCTCTGGCGTCCTCGGCACGCCAGGCCAGGCCAACTACGCCGCCGCCAACACCTTCCTCGATGCGCTCGCCACCTGGCGCCGCGCCCGCGGCCTCCCCGCGCAGAGCCTGGCCTGGGGCCTCTGGCAGCCCCAGGGCCTCGGCATGACGGCTCACCTCGGCACGGCCGAGCTCACCCGCATGCAGCGCCAGGGAATCGCGCCGTTCTCCGTCGCCACCGGCCTCGCCCTCCTCGACGCCGCGCTCGCGAGCCGCGAACCGGTCCTCGTCCCGGTGCGGCTCGACCTCGGGGGCCTCGCGCGCCAGGGCGAGATCCCGGCGCCGCTCCGCCAGCTAGTCCGCGTCCGCGCTGAGCCGCACGAGGCGGCCGGTCCCTCCGACCCGGCGGCCCTGCACCAGCGGCTGGCCACGCTCGGAGACGCCGAGCGCCGCGACGTCCTCATGCGGTTGGTCCAGGACGAGACCGCCGCCGTGCTCGCGCTGCCGAGCGCGGCGCACATTCCCGAAGACCGCCCGATCCGAGAGCTCGGCCTCGATTCCCTGATGACGATCGACCTGCGCAAGCGCCTGACGGCGCGGCTCGGCATCAAGCTCGCGCTGAGCCAGCTGCTCGGTCGGGCGAGCACGGCCGAGCTCGGCAGGTTGCTCGTCGAGCAGCTCGTCGCGCACGGCGCGCTGCCGGCCGCCCCCACGGCCGAGGCACCAGGCGCATGGGAGGAGTTTCAACTGTGACGTTGACGGCATTTCTCTCGGATCTCTCGCAACGCGGCATCCAGCTCTCGCTGGTCAACGGAAACCTCAACGTCCGCGCTCCCCAAGGCGCGCTCACATCGGATCTGCGCGGCGCCCTCGCCGAGCGCAAGGCCGAGCTCCTGACGTTCCTCGAGAACGCGGCCGCCCCCGCCGAGGAGCTGCCGCAGATCACCCCCGACCGCCAAAACCTCCACGAGCCGTTCCCGCTGACCGACATCCAGCAGGCGTACTGGGTCGGCCGCAGCGGCGTGTTCGAGCAGGGCGACGTCTCGATCCACTGCTACGTCGAGTTCAATGCCCAGAAGCTCGACATCGAGCTGCTCGATCGGGCGTGGCAGCAGGTCGTCGCCCGCCACGACATGCTGCGCACGATCATGCTCCCCGACGGCCGGCAGCGGATCCTCGCAGAGATCCCGCACTTCGCGATCGCGCGCGCCGACCTGCGCGGCCGGCCCCAGGCCGAGATCGACGCGCACCTCGCGGCGACGCGTGCCGAGCTGTCTCACCAGGTGTTCTCGACCGAGCACTGGCCGCTGTTCGACGTCCGGGTCACGCGGATCAACGACGAGCAGACGCGGATCCACTTCTCGCTCGATCTGCTGTTCTTCGACGGCGCGAGCGCGATGACCGTGCTCGACGACTGGGCCCAGTGCTACGCCAAGCCCGACCGGCCGCTGCCGCCGCTCGAGGTGTCGTACCGCGACTACGTGTTCGCGGACCTGGCGCTGCGCGACACCGAGATGTACCGGCGCTCGCTCGAGCTCCTGAAACAGCACGCCCGGGGGCTCCCGCCACCGCCCGACCTCCCGCTCGCGATCAGCCCGGCCGCGCTGACAGAGACGCGGTTCGCCCGCTGGGCCGCGCGCGTGTCCGCCGCCGAGTGGACCCAGATCCAGGCCCGCGGCGCCCAGGAGGGCCTGAGCCCGTCGACGATCCTGATGCTGGCGTACGCCGAAGTGCTCGCCATGTGGGGCCGGTCGCCGCGATTCACGCTCAACGTCACGGTGTTCAACCGGCTGCCGTTCCATCCCCAGATCGAGCGGATCGTCGGCGACTTCACGTCGCTGCTCCTGCTCGACGTCGACTGCTCCCGCGAGGAGTCGTTCATCGAGCGCGGCGAGCGCCTCCACCAGCAGCTGCTCACCCTGCTGGAGCACCGCCACGTCAGCGGGATCCAGGTGCTGCGCGAGCTGCCGCGCGAGCAAGACAGCCGGCGCGCGCCGATGCCGATCGTGTTCACCAGCATGGTCGGGGTCGGCGGCCGCGGCATCAGGCCGTTCCCGGCCGGGCCGATCGGCTCGCTCGACTACTTCCTCACCCAGACGCCCCAGGTCTGGATCGACTTCCAGGCGCTGCAGCCGGAGGACGGCGCGCTCAGCTTCTCGTGGGACTGCGTCGCAGAGCTGTTCCCCGCCGGCGTGCTCGACGACATGTTCGCGGCCTACGTCGGGCTGCTCCGGGAGCTCGCCGCCGACCCCGCGCTGTGGACGCGGCGGGCGATCCGCCGCATCGCGCTGCCGGCCGCGCAACAGGCCGCGCGCGCCGCGGCCAACGCGACGGCGGCGCCGCTCCGCGACGTCGCGCTGCCGGCGCTGCTCGCCGAGCAGGCGGCCGCGCGGCCGGACCACCCCGCCGTGATCTCGGGCGCGCGCACGCTCACGTACCGCGAGCTGTTCCGCCGCGCCAACCAGCTCGGGCACCGCCTCGCGGAGCGCGGGTGCCAGGGCACGCTGGTCGCGGTGGTCATGGACAAGGGCTGGGAGCAGGTGGTCGCGGTGCACGGCGCGCACGCCGCTGCCGCCGCGTACCTGCCGGTCGATCCGGCGCTGCCGACGGAGCGCATCCGCTACCTGCTCGCGCAGGGCGAGGTCAAGGTCGCGCTGACCCAGCGCCACCTCGACGCGGCGATCGACTGGCCCGCCGGGGTCGAGCGGCTGATCGTCGGCGACCTCGATCCGGCGGCGCTCGATGGCAGCGCGCCCGACGCGCAGGCACCGGCCGCGTCGCCGCGCCCGGACGATCTCGCGTACGTGCTCTACACGTCGGGATCGACCGGGCTCCCCAAGGGCGTGATGATCGAGCACAAGAGCGTCGTGAACCGCATCCTCGACGTCAACCAGCGGTTCGGGATCGGCCCCGAGGATCGCGCGATCGCGCTCACCAACCTCCACCACGATCTCTCGGTCTACGACCTGTTCGGCATGGTGGCCGCGGGCGGCGCGATCGTGATCCCCGACGCCGACCTTGTGCGCGAGCCGCGCCACTGGGCGGAGCTGATCGCGCGCGAGCGCGTCACGCTGTGGAACTCGGTGCCGGCGTTCATGGAGATGATGGCGGACACGCTCGAGCCCGAGGCCGGCCGGCTCGCGCCGTCGCTCCGGCTCGTGATCCACTCGGGCGACTGGATCCCGGTCACCCTGCCGGGCCGGATCGCGGCGCTGTGCCCGACCGCGCGGGTGATCGGCGCAGGCGGCCCGACGGAGACCACGGTCTGGGACATCTGCTTCCCGATCGAGGCGGTCGATCCGGCATGGCCGAGCATCCCGTACGGCCGGCCGATGGCGAACGCGCAGTACCACATCCTCAACGAGGCGCTCGAGCCGTGCCCGACGTGGGTGGCGGGCCAGATGTACATCGGCGGCACAGGGCTCGCGCGCGGCTACTGGCGCGACGAGGAGCGCACGCGCGCGAGCTTCATCACTCACCCGCGCACGGGCGAGCGCCTGTACAAGAGCGGCGATCTGGGCCGCTACCTGCCCGACGGCACGATCGAGTTCCTTGGCCGCGAGGATCTCCAGGTGAAGATCCAGGGCCACCGGATCGAGCTCGGCGAGATCGAGGCCACGCTCGCGCAGCACCCGGCGGTGCAGAGCGCGGTCGCGCTGGTCGCCACCGGCGCGGGCGGCATCCGCCGGCTGGTCGCGTACGCGGTGCCGACCCCGGCGGCGGCCGCCCCGGCCCCGGCGGATCTGCCGATGTTCGAGGCCGCTGGGAGCGGAGCGCTCATCGCCGATCCGCTGGCGCGGGCCGAGTTCAAGCTGCGCCGCCACGGCCTGCGCCAGCCCGAGCCGGAGCACGCGTCGATCGATCTGCCGCGGCCGGAGCCCACGCAGGCGCTCCGCGATCGCTACGCCGCGCGGAGCAGCCACCGCAGGTTCGAGGAGCGCCCGCTCGACCGCGATCGCCTCGCGCAGCTCTTCGCCGAGCTCATGTCGATCGAGGCCGACGGGCTGCCGAAGTACCGCTACCCCTCGGCCGGCGGGCTGTACCCGGTGCAGATCTACCTCCACGTGAGGCCCGGCCGGATCGACGGCCTCGCCGAGGGCCTCTACTACCACCAGCCCGAGCAGCACCGCCTGATCCGCATCGCGAGCGCCGCCGCGCTCGGCCGCCACCTCCACGCGCCGGCGAACCAGCCGGTGTTCGACGGCGCGGCGTTCGAGCTGTTCCTGATCGGCCGGATGAGCGCGATCGCGCCGCTCTACGGCGCGCTCGCGCGCGACTTCTGCCTGCTCGAGGCGGGCTACATCGGCCAGCTGCTCATGACCCAGGCCCAGCCGCTCGGGATCGGCCTGTGCCCGATCGGCGGGCTCACCGACGTGGAGCCCTTGCGCCGCCTGCTCGGCCTCGCTCCCGACGACGTGCTCGCGCACGCGATGCTGGGCGGGCCGATCTCGGCGACGGCCGCGGCCGAGCTCGCCCAGGGCGACGTCGGCCACACGCTCGACGAGCAGCTGGTGCGCTACCTCGAGGCCAAGCTGCCGCGCCAGATGATCCCGCGCGTGATCGTCCGGGACGCGCTGCCGATGACCGCGAACGGCAAGATCGATCGCAAGGCGCTCGCCAGGCTCGCCGACGAGGCGGTCGCGCCCGCGGTGTTCGTCGCGCCGAGCGACGAGCTCGAGGCGGCGATCGCGACGGCGCTCGCGGAGATCCTCGGGCTCGAGCGAGTCAGCGCCCAGCACAGCTTCTTCGAGCTCGGCGCGAACTCCCGGCACATCGTCCAGCTGATCGGCAAGCTGCGCCGCGCGCAGGGCATCGAGGTCCGCCTCGCCGACGCGTTCCAGCACTCGACGGTGAGCGCGCTGGCGGCGCACCTGCGCGGAGGAGCCGAGCTGGCCGAGACGCCGGGCCTCGGCAAGGAGCGCGGCGCGGCGCGGCGCGCGGCCCGGACCCGCAGGAAGCCATGACGCGTCGGGACGACAGCCCGGCCGAGGACGACGAGCTCCTCGACACCGGGATCGCCATCATCGGCATGGCCGCGCGGCTCCCGGGCGCGGCCGAGCTCGGCGCGTTCTGGCAGAACCTGCGCGCTGGAGTCGAGTCGATCACGCCGATCGACGATGCCGATCTGCTCGCGAGCGGCGTCGATCCGGCGCTGCTCGGCGATCCGCGCCACGTCAAGGCGGGCGCGTACCTCGACGGCATCGAGCGGTTCGACGCCGGCTTCTTCGGGCTCACGCCGCACGAGGCCGAGCTGCTCGATCCGCAGCACCGCGTGCTGCTCGAGTGCGCGTGGGAGGCGCTCGAGCACGCGGGCTACGATCCGCATGCGTTCGCCGGCGCGATCGGTGTGTTCGCCGGCGCGAGCTCCAGCACGTACCAGGCGCAGGCCCATGGCGACGCCGGCTCCACGCCATCGCTCGAGTCGCTGGAGCGGCTGGTCAGCCAGGACCGCGACTACCTGGCGTCGCGGATCGCGCACAAGCTGAACCTGCGCGGCCCGTGCCTCACGGTGCAGACCGCGTGCTCGACCTCGCTCGTCGCGGTGCACCTCGCGTGTCAGAGCGTGCTCGACGGAGCCGCGGACCTCGCGCTCGCCGGCGGCGTCACGATCCGGCTGCCGCAGGGCACCGGCTACCGCTACGAGGACGGCGGGCTGGTCAGCCCCGACGGCCACTGCCGCGCGTTCGACGCCGGCGCGGGCGGCACCGTGTACGGCAACGGCGCCGGCATGGTCGTCCTCAAGGCGCTGCGCCGCGCGCGCGCCGACGGCGACCGGATCCACGCGGTCATCCGCGGCTCGGCGATCAACAACGACGGCGCGCGCAAGCTGGGTTTCACGGTGCCGGGCGTCGATGGCCAGGCGCAGGTGATCGCCGAGGCGCTCGCGGTGGCGGGCGTGGATCCGGCGACGATCGGCTACGTCGAGTGCCAGGGGACGGGCGCGCCGCTCGGCGACGCGGTCGAGATCCGCGCGATGACCCAGGCGTTCGCCGGCGTCCCTCCGGGCGCGTGCGCGATCGGCACGGTCAAGCCCAACGTCGGTCACCTCGAGGCCGCGGCCGGTGTCGCCGCGCTGATCAAGACCGTGCTCGCCCTCGAGGCCGGCGAGCTGCCGCCGACGCTCCACTTCCAGCGCGCGAACGCCGAGCTCGCGCTCGAGCGCACGCCGTTCTACGTCGTCGAGCGGCTGCAGCCGTGGCCAGACCGCGGCGCGCCGCGGCGCGCGGGTGTCAGCTCGTTCGGCATCGGCGGGACCAACGCGCACGTGATCGTCGAGGCGGCGCCGGCCCAGGCGCGCGCGTCGGCTCCGGAGCGCGGCGCCGAGCTCGTCGTGCTCTCGGCCAAGACGCCGGCCGCGCTCGCCGCGGCCGCCGAGCGCCTGCGCGCGTTCGTCGTCGAGCACGACGACATCGCGCTCGGCGATCTCGCGTACAGCGCGGCGACCACCCGCGCCGCGATGGCGCACCGGCTCGCGATCGTGGCCACCTCGCGCGCCGCGCTGGTGTCGGCGCTCAAGCACGCCGCGCGCGGCGAGCTCGTCCCCGGCGTGGCGCGCGGCGAGGCCGGGACGCCGCCGGTGGCTCACGCGCTCGCCGCGCAGGGACCGGTGTACCGCAAGGCGCTCGCGGAGACGGCCGATCCCGCGGCGATCCTCGGCGAGCTCGGCGCGCTGTGGACGCGCGGCGCGACCCTCGACTGGAAGGGGGTGTTCCCCGCGGGCGGCCGGCGCGTCGCGCTGCCGACGTATCCGTTCCAGCGCGAGCGCCACTGGATCGACCCCGCGCCGGCCGGCGCGAAGCGGCCGGCGGTCGCGCGGGTGCTGCGCGAGCGCCTGCCCGGAGACACCGAGGAGCGTGAACGTGCGTTGCTCGAGCTCGTGCGCGCCGAGGCGGCCCTCGTGCTCGGCGAGCGCCCCGAGACGGTGCAGCCCGATCGCCCGCTCCGGGAGCTCGGGCTCGATTCGCTGAAGGCGGTCCGCTTGCGCAACCGGCTGGCCGAGGCCACCGGGCTGCACCTGCCCGTCACGCTGCTGTTCGACTACCCGACGCCGACGGCGCTCGCCAAGCTGCTCGCCGGCGCGCTGTCCGGCGAGCCCTCGCCGGACCCGACCCTCGCCGCGCTCCAGACGACCCAGGCGCGAAGCGACGAGCCGATCGCGATCGTCGCGATGAGCTGTCGATTCCCGGGCGGCGTCGATACACCCGAGGCGCTGTGGCAGCTGGTGGCCGAGGGCCGGGATGCGATCTCGCCGTTTCCGGCGGATCGCGGCTGGGACGAGGGCGCGCTGTTCGATCCGGATCCCGACGCGCGCGGCAAGAGCTACGCGCGCGAGGGCGGCTTCCTGCACGACGCGGCCGACTTCGATCCGGCGTGCTTCGGGATCAGCCCGCGCGAGGCGCTGACGATCGATCCCCAGCACCGGCTGCTGCTCGAGACGGCGTGGGAGGTGCTCGAGCGCGCGGGCCTGCCGCCGACGTCGCTGCAGGGCAGCGCCACCGGGGTGTTCGTCGGCGTCATGTACGACGATTACGGCGCGCGGCTCTTGCGCTGCGCCAGCGAGCACGAGGGCCACATCGGGATCGGCAGCTTGCCGAGCGTGGCGTCCGGGCGCATCGCGTACACGCTCGGCCTGCAAGGACCGGCGGTCACCATCGACACCGCGTGCAGCTCCTCGCTGGTCGCGATCCACCTCGCGTGTCAGTCGCTGCGCGACGGCGGCGCCACGCTCGCGCTCGCTGGCGGCGCGACCGTGATGGCCACCCCGAGTGTGTTCATCGAGTTCTCCCGCCAGCGCGGGCTCGCGCCCGATGGCCGGTGCAAGTCGTTCTCGGCACGCGCCGACGGCGTCGGGTGGGCCGAGGGCGTCGGGCTCGTGCTGCTCGAGCGGCTGTCCGATGCGCAGCAGAGCGGGCACCCGGTGCTCGCGGTGATCCGGGGCTCGGCGATCAACCAGGACGGCAGGAGCCAGGGCCTGACGGCGCCGAACGGGCTGGCGCAGCAGCGCGTGATCCGGCAGGCGCTGGGCAGCGCGTGGCTGGCGGCGAGCGATATCGACGTCGTGGAGGCGCACGGCACGGGGACCACGCTCGGCGATCCGCTCGAGGCGCAGGCGCTGCTCGCGACCTACGGCGCCGCGCACACGCCGGAGCGTCCGCTGTGGCTCGGCACGATCAAGTCCAACCTGGGTCACCCCCAGGCGGCGGCGGGGATCGCAGGCGTGATCAAGCTGGTGATGGCGATGCACCACGGCGTGCTGCCGCGGACGCTGCACGCCGAGGATCCGTCGCCGCATGTCGACTGGTCGGCGGGCACGGTCCGGTTGCTCACCGAGGCGCGCCCGTGGCCGGCACCCGGTGGACCCGGTGGACCCGGTGGACCCGGTGGATCGCTGCGCCGCGCCGGCGTGTCGTCGTTCGGCGTCAGCGGCACGAACGCGCACCTGATCCTCGAGGAGGCGCCGAGCGCCGCGCCGAGCGTCGCCCCGATCGCGCCGAGCCCCGAGCCGCCGAGCCCCGAGCCGCGAGTGCCGGTGCCGGTGCCGGTGCCGGTGCTGGTGTCGGCCCAAAGCGAGGCCGCGCTGCGCGGCCAGGCGGCGCGGCTCTCCGCGCACCTCGTGGCGCACCCCGAGCTCGAGCTGGTCGACGTCGCGTACTCGCTGACCACCACGCGGTCGCAGCTCGCGCATCGCGCCGTGCTGGTCGCCGCGGATCGAGCGGCGCTGCAGGGCGCGCTCGACGCCGTGGCCCAGGGGCGGGCGACGCCGGGCGCGGTGGTGGGCCCGCCCACCACCGGCGGCAAGCTCGTGTTCGTGTTCCCGGGCCAGGGCTCGCAATGGGCAGGCATGGCGCGCGCGCTCCTGGACACCGCCCCGGTGTTCCGCGACCAGCTCGCCGCCTGCGAGCGCGCGCTTCTGCCCCACGTCGAGTGGTCCTTGCTCGCGGTGCTGCGCGGCGAGCCAGGCGCGCCCTCGCTCGACCGCGTCGACGTCGTGCAGCCCGCGCTGTTCGCGGTCATGGTCGCGCTGGCCGCGCTGTGGCGGGCCATGGGCGTCACGCCCGATGCGGTGATCGGCCACAGCCAGGGCGAGGTCGCCGCGGCCCACGTCGCGGGCGCGCTGTCGCTCGAGGACGCGGCGGCGGTGGTCGCGCTGCGCAGCCGCGCGCTGACCCGGCTCGCCGGCCGCGGCGCGATGGCCGCGGTGGAGCTCGGCGAGGACGCGCTGGCGCCCTACCTGGCACCGCTGGGCACGCGCGCCGCGATCGCGGCGATCAACAGCCCGACCGAGACGCTGGTCTCCGGAGAGCCCGCGGCGATCGATGACCTGCTCGCGCGGCTGGGGGCGGCGCAGATCTTCGCCCGCAAGGTCCGGGTCGACTACGCCTCGCACGGCCCGCAGGTCGAGGAGATCGAGGCGACGCTCGTGGCGGCGCTGGCGGGTATCGCGCCGCGCGCGGCGGCGATCCCGCTCTACTCGACGGTGCGCGGCGCGCCGGTGGCGGGGGATGAGCTGGATGGGGCGTACTGGTACCAAAACCTCCGCCACACCGTCCGGTTTTCGGACGCCGCACGGCGCCTCCTGGCCGATGGGCACCGCTGCTTCGTCGAGGTCAGCCCGCACCCGGTGCTCACCCTCGCGCTGACCGAGCTGGTGGAGCGCGAAGCGGCCGCCGAGGAGCCGGGGCCGGCGGCCGCCCCGCGCGCCGCGGTGGTCGCCACGCTGCGGCGTGAGGACGGCGATCTCGCGCGGTTCCTGCTGTCGCTCGGCGAGCTGCACGCCCGCGGCCGGTGGGTCGACTGGACCGCGTGCTTCGACTTGCTCGGCGCGCGCCCGCGGCGGGTCGAGCTGCCGACGTACGCGTTCCAGCGCGCGCGGTACTGGCTCGACGCGCCGCGGGCGCGCGGCGCCGATCTCGGATCCGTGGGGCTGGCATCGGCCAATCACCCGCTGCTGGGCGCCGCGGTGGCGCTCGCCGACCGCGACGAGCTGGTGCTCACCGGGCGGCTGTCCCTGGCCGAGCACCCCTGGCTCGCCGATCACGTGGTGCTCGGCACCGTGATCCTGCCCGGGACGGCGTTCCTCGAGCTCGCGCTGGTGGCGGCGCACCGCGTCGGGCTGGACCGGGTAGACGAGCTGGTGCTCGAGACAGCGCTCGCGCTCCCGGCCCAGGGAGCGGTGGACGTGCAAGTCACGGTGGGTGCGCCGGACGAGACGGGGCGGCGCTCGCTGGGGGTCCACGCGCGCGCCGAGGACGCGGGCGAGGGCGGGGCGTGGACCCGGCACGCGAGCGGCACGCTCGCGCCTGCTGCGCCGGCCGGCGCGGCCGCGGTGGAGCTACGCGCGTGGCCGCCTCCAGGCGCGACCGCGGTCGCGCTCGAGGGTCTCTACGCGCACCTGGCCGAAGCGGGGCTGGCCTACGGCGCAGGCTTCCAGGGGGTGCGCGGTGTGTGGCGGCGCGGCGAGGAGTGGTTCGCCGAGGCCGCGCTCCCCGCGGCCATCGCCGGTGACGCCGAACGCTTCGCCCTGCACCCGGCGCTGCTCGACGCGGCGCTGCACGCGTTCGCCGCCGAGGGCCTAGCCGAGCGCATGAACGAGCGCATGGACGTCGCGCTCCCGTTCTCGTTCCGCGGCGTCTCGCTGCGCGCGGTGGGCGCGTCCGCCGTTCGCGCGCAGTTGCAGCGCAGCGATGCGGCCGGGACGGTCTCGCTGGCGATCACCGACGGCGCGGGCGAGCCCCTGGTGCACATCGAGGCACTGACCCGCCGGCCGGCCTCAGCGGCGCAGGTGCAGGGCGCGCGATCGGCCGCGCTCGACGGGCTGCTGCAGATCGCGTGGACCGAGCTGGCGGGCGCCCCGGCCGCGCCGCAACGATCCGAGCGCTGGGCCGTCCTCGATCCGCACGGCGACTCGCACGACGTGCAGGGCGCGCTCGGAGGGCAGCTCACCGGCGTCGCGCTCGAGCGCTACCCCGACCTCGCCGCGCTCGCGGCCGCGCTCGATCAGGGCGCCGCGCCACCGAACGTGGTCGTGGTCCCCTGCCGCTCGGCCGGCGCGCCGGCGGACCTGATCGCCGCCGCGCACGCCGCGACCGCGCGGGGGCTCGCCGTGCTCCAGGACTGGCTCGCCGACGAGCGGTTGGCGTCGTCTCGGCTGGTCGTGCTGACGCACGGCGCCGTCGCCGCGCGCCCGGACGACGATGTCCCTGACCTGGTCCACGCGCCGCTCTGGGGACTGGTCCGGTCCGCGCAGCGCGAGCACTCCGATCGCGCGATCCTGCTGGTCGATCACGACGGCAGTGAGGCGTCGCGCGCGGTGCGGTTCACCGCCCTGGACCCGGCGGAGACCGAGCTCGCGCTCCGAGCCGGCGCGTGCCTCGTCCCCCGCCTCGCGCCGACGCGCGCCCAGGGCGCGCTGGTGCACCCGGCCGCGGTCGCGTGGCGACTCGACATCCCGACCAAGGGCACGCTCGAGAACCTCGCGCTGGTCGCGCACCCGGAGGCGCTCGGACCGCTGGGCGAAGGCGAGGTGCGAGTCGCCGTCCACGCCGCGGGCCTCAACTTCCGCGACGTGGTCCTCGCGCTCGGTATGGCTTCGGGCGATCGACGGCCGCTGGGTGGCGAGGGCGCCGGCGTGGTCCTCGAGGTCGGGCCCGGCGTGACCTCGGTGGTCCCGGGCGACCGGGTGCTGGGCCTCTTGCGCGCGGCGTTCGGTCCGATCGCTGTGACCGATCATCGCCTGCTGGCGCGGATGCCCGCGGGGTGGTCATTCATCGACGCCGCGGCGATCCCGATCGTGTTCCTGACCGCGTACTACGGGCTAGTCGATCTCGCGCGGCTCGAGCCCGGGGAACGGGTGCTGATCCACGCCGCCGCCGGCGGGGTCGGCATGGCCGCGACCCAGCTCGCGCGGCACCTGGGCGCGGAGGTGTTCGCGACGGCGAGCCCGAACAAGTGGCCCACCCTGCACGCGCTCGGGTTCGACGCCGATCACCTCGCGTCGTCGCGCACACTCGCGTTCGAGCCGCAGTTCCTGCACGCGACCGGCGGGCGCGGCGTGGATGTCGTGCTCGACAGCCTGGCCGGCGAATTCGTGGATGCGTCGCTTCGCCTCCTGCCGCGCGGCGGTCGGTTCCTCGAGATGGGCAAGACCGACATTCGCGGCCCGGCGCCCGTCGCCGAGGCACATCCCGGGGTCACCTACCGCGCGTTCGATCTCCTCGAGGCGGGGCCGGCGCGGATCCAGGAGCTGCTCGGTGAGCTGCTGGCGCTGTTCGAGCGCGGCGCGCTGCGACCGTTGCCGGTCACCGCGCACGACCTCCGCCACGCGCCGCGCGCGTTCCGGGACATGGCGCAGGCGCGCCATGTCGGTAAACTGGTGCTCACCGTGCCACGGCCGCTTGCGCCCGGCGGCACGGTGCTGATCACCGGCGGGACGGGAACGCTGGGGACGCTGCTCGCCCGCCATCTGGTCGCGGTCCACGGGGTGACGCACCTAGTGCTCGCGTCCCGGCAAGGACCCGCGGCGCTCGGGGCTGAAGCGCTGCAGAACGAGCTCGAGGCTTGTGGCGCGCACACCACCATCGTCGCGTGCGATGCCGCTGACCGCGCCGCGCTCGCAGCGCTGCTCGCCGGGATCCCGCAGGCGCACCCGCTGACCGCGGTCATTCATGTCGCCGGGGTGCTCGATGATGGCGTCCTCGGGACGTTGACACCGGAGCGGCTGCACCCGGTCCTGCGCGCCAAGCTCGATGCCGCCGTCCATCTGCACGAGCTGACGCGCACGTTGGATCTGTCGGCGTTCCTCTTGTTCTCGTCGATCGCGGGGGTCACGGGCAGCCCGGGGCAGGCTAACTACGCGGCGGCCAACGCGTTCCTCGATGCGCTGGCCCAGCATCGGCGAGCCGAAGGACTTCCCGCGCTGGCGCTCGCGTGGGGGTACTGGGAGACCCGGACCGGGCTGACGGCGCACCTCACCGAGAGCGACCTGAGGCGAATGGCGCGCGGTGGCGTGCAGGCCCTGCCATCGAACGAGGGACTCGCGCTGTTCGATGCCGCGCTGGCGCGGCCCGACGCCGTGCTGGTCCCCGCCCGGTTCGATGCTGCCGCGCTGCGCTCGCCTCCGCATCGCTTGCCTCCCCTGCTCCGCGGACTGGTCCGGGGCCCCGTGATGCGTCCGCTGGCCGCGCCTGTCGCGGCGACCTCGTCGCTGAAGCACCGCCTCGGCGCATTGCCAGCGCAGGACCGCGCGCAGGCCCTGCTCGCGTGGGTGTGCGCCGAGATCGCGGCTGTGCTCGGGATCGCTGATCCGAGCACACTGGTGCCCGAGCGGCCATTGCGCGAGGTGGGGCTCGATTCGCTGATGGCGCTCGAGCTGCGCAACCGGCTGGCCGCCGCCACGGCGACCCGCCTGCACGCCACGCTGCTGTTCGATCACCCGACGCCCGCTGCGCTGGTCCGGTTCCTCGAGCACCACCTGTTCGGGGATACCGAGGTAAGGCCCCAGACTGCGCCGACGCCCGACCCGTTACCCGGCAGCGATGATCCGATCGCCATCGTGGCGATGGGGTGCCGGTTCCCCGGCGGCGTGCACACGCCCGAGGAGCTGTGGGGCCTGCTGTCCGAGGGCAGGGACGTGATCTCGACCTTCCCCGACAACCGCGGCTGGGCCCCCGACCTCTACGACCCGGATCCAGCGGCGATCGGCAAGAGCTCCACGCGCGAAGGCGGGTTCCTCCAGGACGCCGATCAGTTCGATGCCGAGTTCTTCGGGATCAGCCCGCGCGAGGCGCTGGCGGTCGATCCGCAACACCGGCTGCTGCTGGAGACATCGTGGGAAACGGTCGAGCGCGCGGGGATCGATCCGACGACGCTGCACGGCTCGGACACCGGCGTGTTCGTCGGGATTGCTTATAATGACTACGCGACGCGGCTGCGAGCCGTGCCGGGTGATCTGGAGGGCTACGTCGGCATCGGCAGCTTGCCGAGCGTGGCGTCGGGCCGGATCGCGTATGCGCTCGGGTTGCACGGTCCCACGCTCACCGTGGACACCGCGTGCAGCTCGTCACTGGTGGCGATCCACCTCGCGGCGCAGGCGCTGCGCCAGGGGGAATGCACGCTCGCGCTGGCAGGCGGCGTCACCGTGATGGCGACCCCGGGCGCGTTCATCATGTTCAGTCGCCAGCGCGGGCTGGCGCCCGATGGCCGGTGCAAGGCGTTCTCGGCGGCGGCCAATGGGGCCGGCTGGAGCGAGGGCGTGGGCATGGTGCTGCTCGAGCGGCTGTCCGATGCGCGGCGCAACGGTCATCCGGTGCTCGCGCTGCTGCGCGGCTCAGCCGTCAATCAGGACGGCAGGAGCCAGGGGCTCACCGCGCCCAACGGGCTGGCACAGGAGTGGGTGCTCCGGCAGGCGCTCGCGGCGGCCCGGCTCGAGCCCGAAGCCGTTGATGTCGTTGAGGCCCACGGCACGGGGACCACGCTGGGCGATCCCATCGAGGCCCACGCGCTGCTGGCGACCTACGGGCATGCGCACAGCCCGGAGCGGCCACTGTGGCTGGGCAGCCTCAAGTCCAACCTGGGGCACACCCAGGCGGCCGCCGGCGTGGGCGGGGTCATCAAGATGGTGCTGGCGCTGCAGCATGGGGTACTACCGCGAACGCTGCACGCGGCGGAGCCATCGCCGCACATCGACTGGTCAGCGGGCGCGGTCCGGCTGCTGAGCGAGCCGGTGCCGTGGGTCGCCCATGGCCAGCCGCGTCGCGCGGGCGTGTCGGCGTTCGGCGTGAGCGGGACCAACGCCCACGTCATCCTGGAGCAGGCTCCTCCGAGCACGCCGCCGGAGGCAAGGAGCGAGCTGACGAGCCACGCCGGCGCGTTACCAGCGGGCTCGGAGCCGAGCGGGCTCGCGGATGCCGGCGACGGAACGGCGTCAGCCGTCCTGCCGGCGGTGCCGGTGCTGCTGTCGGGCAAGACCGAAGCGGCGGTGCGCGCGCAGGCCGCGCGGCTCCGCGCGCACCTGGCGGCGCACCCCGACCTCGCGCTGGT
>DATMCI010000200.1:0-15786 GCA_035558535.1 Kofleriaceae bacterium | reverse complement strand
CTTCAGCGGCTCCTCGGAGCTGTCGTTGGTGCCCATCGACCTGCTCCAGCCCGCTTCCGGTAGCCGGCGCGCCTACGCATGAATAATCCGGGCTAGTGCGCCTGGAACGCGCCGCCGAGCGCGGCGCAGAAGCGCGCGAGCTCGTCCGGCGTCTCCTCGTCGAGCACGAGCGCGCCGCCGTCTCCTTCGGGGAGCGCCGCCCAGTCGATGCCGGCGAGCAGTCGGCTCACGATCAGCTCGAGCCGGATCGTGAGCGGCCGGCCAGCCTCGAGCTGCCGCGCCGCCGGGACGGCGGCGACCACGGTCGCCGCGTCGGCGCGGATCACGAAGTCGGTCCACTCGCCGAAGTGCCCGTCCCGCACCTGGCCGCGGACCGCGAAGGACTCGGGCCGGGGAGCCTCCGGCTGGCCGGCGATGCGGAGCTCGACGTAGCTGTACTCGCCGGCCGGCGCCGCCGCGAACGAGAGATCGGCGGGCTCGACGCCCGCCGCCCAGTGCAGCGCGAGATCATGGCGGGTCGTCGGTTGCTCGTCCTGCGTGGTCGCGTCCCCGACCGCGCGGATCACCGCGCCGTTCAAATAGATGTCCTCGATCCGGAGGCCGGTCCCGAGCTGCGCGGGCAGCGCGGTGTCCGTGACGAAGTCGAGGGTGAGTCCGGTGAACCCGGGATGATCACCCGGCGGGACATCAAGAATGAGGCCAGGATCGTCTGCGCACGCAGCGATCGCCAGCGCGCTCGAGATGACGAGCCATCGCACCGACCACCACGACTGCAAGCAAGGTACCATCGGTGTGCCTCGGCGTTTCGTCGCGTTGCGAGCGCGACGTCCCCCACAGACCGGGGCATCCGCGTACTCCCATGGCGACCAACGACCTCACCCTCGATGCGGGACAGCTCACAGCCGCCCTCGCGGCCCCCCCCTCGCGCAGAACCTTCCTCGTCATCCATGTCGAAGGCGAGGAAGCTTCGTCCTCCGTGATCGACGTGCCCGACAGCGGCGAGGTCACGATCGGCCGCTCGCGCGGCGCGACCATCGTCGTCGATCACGAGAAGGTCTCGCGCATCCACGCCCGGTTCCGCCGGGCCGGAGATCGCCTCGATCTGGAGGACCTCGGGAGCCGCAACGGCACGCGCGTCAACAACGATCGGATCGAGGGCGTGCGCGCGCTCGCTCCGGGAGACGAGATCTCGATCGGGCCGGCCACGATCTTCGTGGGCATCGCGAGCCCGGTCGCGCGCCGGTCGCGGGTCGCCGACGCCGAGGCGTTCGAGGATCGCCTCGAGGCCGAGCTCGATCACGCGCACCGCTACCGCCACCGCGTCGCGCTCGCGGCGCTGCAGCTCAGCGGCGACGGCGCCGTCGTCGAGGCGATGGCCCGCTCGATCCGCATCATGGACCTCGCCGGCGACTATGGCGGCGATCAGTTCGCGCTGCTCCTGCCGCGCCTGGGGCACGAGGAGGCCGAGGGCGCGATCCGGCGGCTGATCGACGAGGCCCGCCTCGTCCGCGCCGACATCCGCGCCGGGATCGCGGTCGCGCCCGAGGACGGCCGCACCACGGACGAGCTGCTCGAGCGCGCGCGCGCGGCGCTCCGCCAGGCGCGCACGCCGGGCGCCCTCGTGATGGCCGCGAAGGCGGCGCCGCAGAAGGCCCGCTCGGACGACGATCTGGTCGTCGCCGCGCCGGCGATGCGCCGGATCTACGCGCTCGTCGATCGGATCGCGGACTCGAGCCTGTCGGTCCTGATCCTCGGCGAGACCGGCGTCGGCAAGGAGATGGTGGCCGAGGCGATCCACGCGCGGTCGGCCCGGCGCACCGGCCCGATCGTCAAGATCAACTGCGCGTCGCTCCCCGAGAACCTGCTCGAGAGCGAGCTGTTCGGCCACGAGCGCGGCGCGTTCACCGGCGCCGATCGGCGCAAGATCGGCTTCTTCGAGGCCGCGGCCGGCGGCTCGATCTTCCTCGACGAGATCGGCGAGATGGCGCCCGCGCTGCAGGCCAAGATGCTGCGCGTCCTCGAGCGCAAGGTGATCACGCGCGTCGGTGGCACCGACGAGATCCCGGTCGACGTGCGGATCATCGCGGCCACCCACCGCGACGCCGAGGCCGAGGTGCGCGCCGGCCGCTTCCGCGAGGACCTCTACTTCCGGCTCGCCGGCTTCACGCTCGCGGTGCCGCCGCTGCGCGACCGCGCCGAGGAGATCGTGCCGCTCGCGCAGCACTTCGCGCGGCGCGTCGCCGAGGAGCTCGGCCAGCCCGCGCCGCAGCTGTCCGAGGACGCCCAGCTCGCGCTGCGCAGCCACGACTGGCCCGGCAACGTCCGCGAGCTGCGCAACGCGCTCGAGCGCGCCGTCGTCGTCCAGACGAGCGGCACGATCACCGCCGAGGACCTGCCCGATCGCGTGTGCGACGCGGGCCGGCGCGCCCGCCCGGCGACCCTGCCCGACGGCTCGATCCGCGATCACCTGCGCGATCAGCTCGCGGACCTCGAGCGCGCGGCGATCGTCGAGGCGCTCGAGCAGTACGGCGGCAACCAGACCCGCACGGCGCAGCGGCTCGGCATCTCGCGGCGCGCGCTCATCTACAAGATGGAGCGGCTGGGCCTCAAGCCCCCGCCGAGCAAAGCGGGCTAGCAAAGCGGGCTAGCCCCCGGGCGGGGGCGGCTCGCGGCGGCTGCTAGCGGCGGCCGCTCGACGGCGGATTGTAGCGCTCGGCCGGCATCGCGACGCTGGTGCCGCCGACGAGCAGGACCGTGCCGTCGCAGAGGAGCGTCGCCTGGTGGCCGGCGCGCGGGACGGTCAGCCGATCGGTGTTGACGAGATCGATGCCGCCGCCGAGCGGATCGATCCGCACGATCAGCGCGGCGTCGACGGCGCGGCCCGCGGCGTCCCGGCCACCCGCGATCAGGACGCGGCCGTCTGGGAGCGGCGTGGCCGAGAACTCGGTGAGGCCCGAGCCGAGCGGCAGGAGGCCCTGCACGACGAAGCCGGTCTCGATCGTGAACACCTCGATCGAGGGGACCGGGCCGGACGCGTTGCGACCGCCCACGATCACGACGCTGCCATCGGGGAGGCGGACGGCCGTGTGATCCCAGCGCGGCACCTGGATCATCTTCGAGAACTCGTTCTGCGGCGCGATCTGCTCGATGAGCGGGCGGTAGAGCTCGGCCGCCTGCACCGCCGCGCCGCTCTCGTTCCGGCCGCCCGCGATCAGGACCGGCGCGCCGAGGTCGTCGGACAGGCGCGTCAGCGTGTGGCCGTAGCGCGGGAACGCGAGCCTGGCGCGGGTGAGCGTGCGGATCGTGATGCCGCCGCCGTCGCTGGCGATCGCGGTGCCGAGCTCGAACGCCTTGCCGGCCGCGTCGCGGCCGCCGATCGCCACGACGCTGCCGTCGGAGAGGGTCGCGAGCGCGGGCGCGTTGACGGAGCCGAGCTGCTCGGCCTGGATCTCGCGGAGCGCCTGCTCCCGGGTGGCGTCGATGGAGATCAGATCGATGTGCGTCGCGACCCGATCCTGCTCGTCCACGCCGCCGACGAGGAGCGCGCGCCCGTCGCCGAGGCTCGCCGCCGAGCCGCCGAGCCGGGGCGAGAGCATCGCGAGCTGATCGAACTGGCCGGTCGTCGGATCGAAGCGATCGGCGCCGAGGATGTTCCCGTCGCGCTGATCGCGGCCGCCGACGTACAGCGCGCTGCCGCTGCGGCTCGTGAGCGCCGTGCCGCCGAGGCGGACGGGGTTCGGCGGCAACGCCGAGATCGCCCACCCGACGGTCCGCGAGAAGTAGAGGTGCGGCGCGGGCGGGTCCTGCCCGGCGCGCACCGCGAACCGGCAGGTCCTGCCGTACGCGACCTCGGAGTTGTTGACGCGGCCGAGCATGTGGATGACGAGGTTCTCGCCGTACGGCACGCCGCCGAGCTCGATCGTCTCGCCGCGCCGGAAGATCGCGGAGACGAGCGGCTCGATCTCGCCGTCGATCGCGACGGACAGCTCGATCGTGTCGAGCTCGCTGAACACGCTGTCGCCCGGCGGGCTCTCGATCACCGGGTGCACGGTGACGTCGTTGTCGCACCCGGCGAGCCCGGCGAGCCCGGCGAGCCCGGCGAGCCCGAGCCGCATCACCAGTCCCCCGGCACGCCGCTCGGCCGCACGCTGACGGTCGGCGCGCTGCCGCCGCTCGTCACCGCGAGCGGGATCAGGATCGCGCTCACCGCGGCGGCCCCGGCGGCGGCCCACATCCAGCGCGACTGGTACCACGGCAGCTTCTCGGCCGGCGACGGCGGCGCGAGCATCCGGCCGACCGCGAGCGCGACGGCGCGGGCGTCGGCGGCCGGCGCGCCGCGCAGCGCGACCGAGGCGCGATCCTGCTCCTTGCCGTCCACGCCGATCCGGCGCACCACCGCGGCGCGCGCGACCACCGTCACCGCCACGATCGCGCGCGCCGACGCCGTGCGCGCCTGGATCAGGAGCGCCGCGTCGTCGGGCGGCTTGATCTCGGCGCCCGCGAGCGGCACCTCGAGGATCGGGCGATCGACGAGCAGGCGCCGGCGCACGGCCGCGCGGCCCTCGCACACGGCATCGAGCCAGTGCCGTCCGAACGCGAGCTCGAGCTCGGCGGCGCCCATGGCGGCGCCGTCGATCCGGACCTTGCAGCCCGGCGGGCCAACGAGCTTCACGCGGCCGCGCGGCGTGGCGGCGATCTGGGCGCGCGCCTGCTCGAACCGCTCGACGGCGCGCGGCGGGAACCCGGCGGGATCGAGCACGCGCGTCGGATCGATGCCCGCGGCGCCGAGGAAGTCGTCCCACGCGCGCGAGTCGTCGCCGCGCTGGGTGTGCGTCAGGGCGCGGTGCAGGAACAGGTCGCCGAGGGTGGCCGAGTCGACCTGCGCCGCGCCGGTCTGATCGACGATGGCCGTGGCGGCGTCGAGCGCGGTGAGCGCGGCGTCGAACTCGAGGCTGCCGTACGCGGCGATGCCGCGCTTGATGAGCGGCCGGGGATCGGGGAGGGGCACGGCCTCGGGGCTCGCGTCGACGTACGAGGCGCCGGCGCGGGCGGCGGTGTCGGCGACGGCGTCGCCCATCGGGCCGGGCGGCGTCGCCGACCACGTCACGACGACGTCGGCCGACGGCGCGGCCCGGGCCGTCTCCGTCGCCGCGAGGGCGAGGATCGCGACGAGGGCAGCGCGCACCCGTAGACTATCCGACCCCCGCCGCGGTTCGTCAATTTGCACCTGTGCCAGCCTCGCCTCCGGCTCCTCCGGCCGCCTGAACGGTATAATTCGCCCCGGTGCCGGCGCTGGGACGTTACGAGCTGCTCCGCCCGCTGGCGCGCGGCGGAATGGCGGACGTCTACCTCGCCCGCCGCCGCGTCGCCGGCGTCGAGAAGCGCCTCGTCATCAAGCGCCTGCGCCGCGATCGCCACCGCGATCCGCGCTTCCTCGACATGTTCATCCGCGAGGCCCAGCTCTCGATGTCGCTGGTCCAGCAGAACATCGTCCCGGTCTTCGACTTCGGCCGGATCGGCGATCACGTCTTCCTCGCGATGGAGTACATCGAGGGGCGCGATCTCGGCAGCTCGCTCTTCCGCCAGCGCGGCAGCGGCATGCCCCCGATGCTCGCCGCGTTCGTCGCCGCCGAGTGCTGCCACGCGCTCGATCACGCGCACCGCCGCCGCGAGCAGGTCATCCACCGCGACGTGACCGCGCGCAACGTGCTCCTGTCCTGGGAGGGCGAGGTCAAGCTCGCCGACTTCGGCATCGCCGCCGTCGTCGGCGAGGCCGCGGGCCTGTTCGGGACGCCGGCGTACATGGCGCCCGAGCAGGCGAACGGCGTCCCCGTCGACGCGCGCGCCGACGTCTACGCGCTCGGCATCGTGCTGTGGGAGTCGCTCACCGGCGATCACGTCCGGCCCGCGGACGATCGCACCGCGACGATCGCGGTCGCCCGCTCCGGCGAGCTGCCGGAGATCCCCGCCAGCATCCCGCCCGCGCTCGCCGACGTCATCCGCCGCGCCACCGCCGTGGATCCAGAGGCGCGGTTCTCGACGGCGCAGGAGATGGCCGAGGCGCTCGACGCGTTCATGATCGGCGAGCGCGTCCGCGAGGGCGGCCTGGCGCCGACGAAGCGGCTCGAGGAGTGGCTCGCCGCGCGGTGGGGCGACGAGCGCGACGCGCCCGCCGACGCCGACGTCGTCCCCGACGGGAGCGCGATCGTCACGTTCCTCGACGACGGCGAGCAGAGCATCCGGGGCGGCTCGCACACGCAGCGCTCGGTCGCCGAGACCGCGGCCGACGAGGACGAGCCGCCGCCGAGCCCGCCGCCCCAGCCGCCGCGCGCGCGCACCGGGACCGCGCCGCCGCCGGCGCAGGTGCCGCGGGCGGGGACCTTGCCGCTGCCATCACCGACGCGGCGCGCGGGGACGGTGCCGCCGCCCACGGGGCGCGGGCGCCCGACGACCGCGCCGCCGCCCGTAGGCCGCGCGCGACCGGCGACCACGCCGCCGCCGGCCGCGCCGTCGCCGGCGCGCCTGCTCTTGCCATCGGACGGGCACGCGGTGATCGATCCGTGGGCGCCGCGCGGCGAGGCCGCCGCGGCCGCGCCGGACGCCGACGCGCACGACGCCGACGACGCCGACGCAGACGCGCTCGCCGCAGACGCCCGGGCCGGCGCCGCGGCCGCGCTCGCCGCCAACGCGCGGGCCGGCGCCGCGGCCCCGGCGGCCGCGCCCAGCCCGGCCCGGCGCCGCGTCCTGCTCGGCGCGCTCGCGCTCGCGCTCGCCGCGGGGCTCGTCCTGGCCTACCTCGCCGGCGCGAGCCGCCGTGACGACGCGCCGGCCGACGCCCCGCAGGTCGCGCTCGCGGCGCCCGACGCCGCCGGCGAGCCGTCGCCTGGCCCCGATGCCGCGCCCGCGCCGGCGCCCGACGCCACCGACGAGCCGCCGTCCGATGCCGCGCCCGTGCCCGACGCCGACGACCGGCCGCGGCGCCCGACCGACGCCGCGATCGTCCGGGTCGTCCCGCGCGCCGCGGACGCCGGCATCGGCCCCGGCCCGGGCAGCGGCGAGGGCAGCGCCGCGGCGGCCGGCCCGCTGCGCCCGCTCTGGATCAACGCGCTGCCCTGGGCGTTCTTCACCGTCGACGGCGACCCGAAGCAGCACGAGACGCCGGCGATGCTGAAGCTCCCGGTCGGCGCCCACCGCGTGACGTTCACGAACCCGCAGCTCGGCGTGAGCCGCACCGTCACCGTGATCGTCCCCGCGCAGGGCGAGGCGCGCCACGTCGAGAAGATGAACTAGCGCTAGCGCGCGAGCAGCTTGGCCGCGTAGGGCGCGTGGTACGTGATGATGATGTCGGCGCCCGCGCGCCGGATGCCGGTGAGCGTCTCGAGCACGACGCGCTCCTTGTCGATCCACCCGCGCTCGGCGGCCGCCTCGATCATCGCGTACTCACCGCTCACGTTGTACGCGGCGATCGGCATGTTGACCTCGTCGGAGACCGCGCGGATCACGTCGAGGTACGCGAGCGCCGGCTTCACCATCACGATGTCGGCGCCCTCGGCGACGTCCATCGCCGTCTCGCGCACCGCCTCGGCGACGTTGCCCGGATCCATCTGGTAGCCGCGGCGATCGCCGAACTGCGGCGTCGAGTCCACCGCCTCGCGGAACGGGCCGTAGTACCCCGACGCGTACTTCGCCGAGTACGCCATGATCGCGACCTGGTCGAAGTGCTCCTCGTCGAGGCTCTCGCGGCACGCGCCGACGAAGCCGTCGAGCATCCCGGACGGCGCCACCACGTCGACGCCCGCCTTGGCGTACGACACGACCGCGCGCGCGAGGTTCTCGAGCGAGGCATCGTTGTCGAGCTCGCCTTCGGTGAGGACGCCGCAGTGGCCGTGATCGGTGTACTCGCAGAAGCACGCGTCGGCCATGACGACGAGCTGCGGGCGCGCCTTCTTGATGGCGCGGATCGCCTTCTGGATGACGCCCGACTCCTTCCACGCCTCGCTGCCCACAGCGTCCTTGTGCTCGGGGATGCCGAACAGGATGACGGCGGGGATCCCGAGGTCCGCGGCGCGCGAGGCCGCGTCCACCGCCTTGTCGACGGAGAAGTGGGACTGGCCCGGCATCGAGCCGATCGGCTTCTCGACGCCCGAGCCGGGCACGACGAACAGCGGATAGACGAAGTCATCGACGGACAGCCGCGTCTCGCGGACCATCCGGCGCAGGCCCTCGGTGCGCCGCATCCGGCGCGGCCGGTACTCGGGGTAGTTCATGGCTTCCGTGGATACACCGACCGGACCGCGGTTGCTATTCCCGCGGGCGTCGGGGTAGCCGCGACGGCCACCGCTCCCGCGCCGGCCGCCCGCAGCGCCGCGGCTGTGGTCTCGCCGATCGCCGCGAACGAGAGCGGCGCCAGCGGCACGAGCGCGGCCAGCGCCGCGACCTGCGACGGGGCGAGCACGACGCAGATCGCCGCGTCCCCCGCCAGGAGCCGCGCGCGCCCCGCGGCGAGCGCCGGATCGCTGGCCGGCGCGGCGACCGTCCGGTACGCGATCACGTCGTCGATCTCGGCGCCCGCGGCGCAGAGGCCCGCGATCACCTCCTCGCGGCCGTCCGCGGCGCGCGGGATCAAGACGCGCGCGCCGGCGAGCGAGCGCGCCGCGATCATCGCCTGGGCGAGCTGTGCGCCGTCTCGCACGCCGTCGGGCACGATCGCGCGGATCCGCCCGGCCTCGAGCGCGCGCGCCGTGGCCGGCCCCACCGCCCACACCTCGGGGAGCGGGGGCGCGCCGGCCGGGCCCGCGGCCTGCTGCTCGGCCGCCGCCACGAGCGCCGCCGCCGCCCGGGCGCTCGCGCACACGATCGCCGCGTGGCCGCCGCGGGCGAGCGCGCGGGCGAGCGCGTCGGGATCTTCCGGAGGCTCCGTCCGCGTCACCGGCATCGCCACCACCTCGAGCCCGAGCGGGGCGAGCGCCGCGGCGTAGGGCGCGGCGCCCTCGCGATCGCGCGTCACCACCGCGTACGCCATCGCCAGAGTCTACGGCAGCCGGCACGCGGTGTGCCTCACACAGCACCATGCCGACCCATCAGGAGCTCATCGGTCGTCCGGCGTCCCGTCCGGCATATTCGTACAGGCCGACGTACAATGACGACCCGGCGCCGCGGCGTGGCCGGGTGCTGGCGACCATGACCGATCCCGAGATCAAGCGCGTCCAGACCCTGGCGCGAATCCTCGACAGCTACTTCGTCGATCCGCTGCTCGGCCTGCTCATCCCCGGCGGCGGCGACCTCGCCGGCTCGCTGCTCGGGCTCTACACGGTGGCCATCGCCCTCCGCCGCCGGATGTCGCCCGTCGTCATCGCGCGCATGCTGCTGAACCTGACCGTCGACGCGCTGGTCGGCGTGATCCCGCTGATCGGCGACCTGTTCGACCTCGGCTTCCGCGCGAACGAGCGCAACGTGCGGCTGCTCGCGGAGCGCGCCGACAGCGGCGGCCGGGCCACGGCGCGCGACTGGCTCCTGGTCGTCGGCGCCGCGGCGTTGTTCATCGGGACGATCTCGCTCTCGGTCTACGCAATCGTTGCGCTGCTCCGCGCGATCTTCTGAACCGCTTGCGCGCCGCCCCGCGCCCGCCCGCGCCGCCCCGCGCCGCCCCGCGCCGCCCCGCCCCGCACTGGCGCCGGCCACCTCGGCCGTGTAGCGTCTCCCCGTGCGCCGGATCCTGCTGCTGGTCGTCGCGGCTGCCTGCTCCACGAGCGGCAAGCGCGAGGAGGTCTCGACCGTGTCTCCCCCGCCCGATCCGCCGCCGGCCGCGGCCGGCCAGCCGCGCGTGTTCCTCTCCTCGCCCACCGGCGAGATCGCCGTCCGCGTCGAGGTGGTGTCCACGCCGCCCACCATCCAGCGCGGCCTCATGTTCCGCCAGAACCTCCCGCTCGACGCCGGGATGCTCTTCCTCATGAAAGAAGAGGAAGACCACACCTTTTACATGAGGAATACGCTGATCCCGCTCGACATGATCTTCATCGCGCGCGACCTGACGATCGCGGGGATCGTGGAGAACGCCGAGCCCAAGACGGAGACCTTGCGCAGCGTCGGAAAACCGTCGCTGTACGTCCTCGAGGTCAACGGCGGCTGGACCCGATCGCATCAGGTCGTGGCCGGCGCCAAGGTACGCTTCGACGGCGTCCCGTGAGCCACGCGACGCGTTACGAAACGTGAGGTGTGCCCCATGGCAGAGATCACGGCCTTGGGGCCATGTTCGCCGTTATTGTGCCCGTGCGCGGTTCTGCGCTAGAACCGCACCGACTCGAACTAGCCCAGGGGTTAAATCATTATGTCTCGCGTTCATTCGATCTTGTTTCTCTCGTCGGCGTTGACGCTCGCTGCTGCATGCGGTGGCGGTGAAGAAGGTGACATCGAGCCGAAGGGGCCAGTCACCGCGTACGTGGTCAGCCAGACCTTCGTGCCGACCTCCAGCCCAACCGCGACGGAGTTCGGCCTGGACCTGAACGGAGACAAGGTCGTCGACAATCAGCTGGGCTCGGTCCTCGCCACGCTCGGCGGCCAGGGCTTCAACGTCCAGGCGGCCGTCGACACGGCGGTCAACGAGGGCGGCATCATCCTCCTCATGGAAGTGCAGGCCGAGAACTTCTCGAGCGCGGGCGCCGTCGGCCTCCAGGTCTTCCTCGGTGACATGCCGATGCCGGCCGCCTGCGCGAGCACGACCGACACGACCTGCCGCAAGCACCTCGACGGCAACGGCAGCTTCTCCATCGGGACCGACTCGCCCACGGACGCCAAGGTCACCGGCAAGATCGCCGGCGGCACGTTCACCGGCGGCCCCGGCAACATCTCTCTCAAGATCGCGCTCGGCGGCCCGCAGGGCGTCCAGCTCGATCTGATCGGCGCCCGCGCGAAGGCCACGGGCATCAGCGCGGACAAGATCGACAGCGTCATCGTCGCCGGCGCGCTCACGCAGGAGGACCTGAACACGCAGGTCATCCCGGCGATCCACACGCAGCTCGTGCCGATCATCACGGAGGACTGCCCGACCCCCACGGCCGCCGACTGCGGCTGCATGGCGAACTCGACGGGCAAGACGGTCCTCGGCCTGTTCGACACGAACCCGAAGAACTGCGTGCTCACCGTCGAGGAGATCTCGAACGCGCCGCTCATCAAGAGCCTGCTCGCCCCGGACGTCACCATCGACGGCAAGATGGCGCTCTCGCTCGGCCTCAAGGTCTCGGCGGTCAAGGCCACGATCCGCAGGTAGCCCGACTTCCGTCACGGCGACCGGCGAATGCCGCGTGATAGGTTTCGCGCCTATGCGCGGCATTTTGCGTTTCGGCGCCCTGCTCGGCGCGGCCTGCGCCGCGGCGGCGTGCGGCAACGTCAGCGAGAACCCCGGCCCTGACGCGCCGGCGCCGCCGGACGCGCCGCCGGACGCGCCGCCGGCCGTCGTCCACCGCTGGGTGATCGACAACCAGCTCGTGCCGATGAACAACAACCAGGCCCGCGAGTACGGCCTCGACCTCAACGGAGACCAGGTCATCGACAACCAGCTCGGCCTGGTGATCGCCACGCTCTCTGGCCAGGGCTTCGACATCCAGGCCGCGACCAGCACCGCGGTCGCGCGCGGCTCGATCCTGATGCTCGCCGAGGCCCAGCTCGGCGGCAGCGCGCCGACGGCCGCGATGTTCACGATGTACACCGGCGCCAATCCACGGCCGGCGCCTTGCAACAGCCCGACCGACACGACCTGCCGGCGTCACCTCGGCGGCACCGGCATGTTCGACCTCGCGCCGGGATCGGCGCGCGATCTGCCGCTCGGCGGTACGATCCTGAGCAACACGCTCACGGCCGGGCCCGGCCACCTGCAGGTGGCGCTCTTGTTCGGGTTCGGCGGCGCGGCGCCGGTCGTGCTCGATCTGATCGGCGCGCACGTCCGGCTCCAGCTCGTCTCGGCCAACGCGGTGGGCCAGAGCGTGATCGCCGGCGCGATCTCCCAGAGCCAGGTCGACACCCGGCTCCTCCCCGCGATCCATCAGACGGCGAGCGCGGTGGAGATGGCCGACTGCCCGGGCACGGCCCCGCCCGACTGCGGCTGCGCCATCGGCTCGGACGGCAAGACGTACCTGGGCCTGTTCGACACGATGCCGAAGGACTGCGTGATCACGCTCGACGAGATCCGCAACAACTCGCTGATCAAGTCGCTGCTCGCGCCCGACATGCTGATCGAAGGCCAGGCCGCGCTGTCCGTGGGCTTCGCGGTCACCGCGGTCAAGGCCACGTTCACGCCGTAGCGGCGAGCGGCGAGCGGCGAGCGGCGAGCGGCGAGCGGCGGCGACGCGGCGACGCGGCGCGCTCAGTGCGTGCGCGCCGGGACGGCCGTCGAGACGGTCAGCTGCGTCTCGCGGCTGCGCGTCTCGATCTGGATCTCGACGGCCTCGGCGTCGATCGGCACGTAGCGCGCGATCACCGCCGCGATCTCCTGCCGCATCTCCTGCAGGCGCCCGCCGTCGAGGCCGACGCGGTCGTGCGCGAGCACGAGGTGCAGGCGGCCCTTGGCGACCTCGCGGCTCGACTGCTTGCCCAGAAAGAAGCCCGTGATTCCCTTCCACATGGCGATCCTCCTCACGCGGGGGTAGGCGACAGGCCGAGCACGCTCGCGAGCCGCGCGAAGAAGCCGCGGGCCGTCTCGCGCTCGGAGACCTCGAGGCCCGCGAGCTTGCGCGAGATCTTCATGAGCTCCTTGGACGCGAGTGACTTGCCCTCGAGCACCGCGGGCACGCCCTTGTTCGTCGTGGCGACGATCTGCTCGTCGAGCGGGATCGCGCCGAGCAGCTCGAGCGCGAGGATCTCGATCACGTCCGCCTGCGACAGCATGTCACCGCGCTTCACGAGGTGCGGCGAGATCCGGTTCACGATCAGCCGCGCCTCGAGGCCGCTCGCGGCGAGCAGGCCGATCACGCGATCCGCGTCGCGGATCGACGAGACCTCGGGCGTCGCCACGACCACGGCCTCGTCGGCGCCGGCGATCGCGTTCTTGAAGCCCTGCTCGATCCCGGCCGGGCAGTCGATGAGCACGAAGTCGTGCGTGAGCTTGAGCTCGTGCACGAGCGCGCGCATGTCCTCGGGCGTGACGGCGTCCTTGTCGTCGGTCTGCGACGCGGGGAGCAGCCACAGGTTCTCGATCCGGCGATCCTTGATGAGCGCCTTTTGGGCCGTGCACTTGCCCTGCACCACGTCGACCACGTGATAGACGATGCGGTTCTCGAGGCCCATGACGACGTCGAGGTTGCGGAGCCCGATGTCGGCGTCGATCAGGACGACCGACTTGCCGAGCAGGGCGAGCGCGGCGCCGAGGTTGGCGGTGACGGTCGTCTTGCCGACGCCGCCCTTCCCGGATGTGATGACGATGGCGCGACCCATGGATCCTCCTAGATGCCGGCCGCAAGGCCAGACGGGAGCTTGCCGGCGTAGCGTTCGACGACGATGTTCTTGTCGGTGACGTAAGCGATCTCGGTCCCGCTGCTCGACGCGTCGGGAGCGCGCGCGACGAGCCGGCCGATCCGCAGCTGCTGCGGCTCGAGCCGCAGCGCGAGGATGAAGCCGCGCTCGCGGCCGATGCCGGCGTGCGCGATGCCGCGCAGCCGGCCGAGGATGACGATGTTGCCCTCGGCGCGGACCTCGGCGCCCGGGTTCACGTCGCCGACGACGACGAGGTTGCCGGGGTGATCGAGGATGACGCCGGACCGGACCGGGCCGACGACCATGCGCGTCCGCTCCGGCGCGGCAGCCACGGCTTCCATCGCGGCGGCCACGGCTTCCGGCGCGGCCGGCGCAGCTTCCGGCGCCGCAGGCGCAGCTTCCGGCGCCGCAGGCGCAGCGGCTTCCGGCGCAGGCGCAGCGGCTTCCGGCGCAGGCGCAGCGGCCACCTCGGGCGCGGGCACCGGTGCCGCGGCCTCGAGCGCCTCCGCGATCGCTGCCTCGATCTCGCGCGTGGCCGCCTGCGCGACCTCCGGCGCAGATATCTGCACGGACGACGAAGCCTGCACCGCCTCCAGTGACGACTCGGCGGCGATCGCCGGCGCGGCCTCGATCTCGATGGACTCGGGCGCCAACACGAGCGCCGCCGACGAGCTCGGAGCCACGGCCGCAGGCGCCGTTCCAGCCGCGAGCGCCGGCTGTGGCACCGGCGCGCTGGCCTCCCTCCCCTCCCGCCGCGACGCGGCCGAGGTCGGCTTTCGAGGCCCGACCTCGACAATCGACAGCTCGAACCGAGCCGCGATCTCCTCCAGCCGCGCGAGGCAACCCAACGGGAGCGCGCCGTCGATCCGCACGCGCACGTCGCTGCCTCGGAAAAAGCCCGGCGCCTCCTCGAGCCGGCGCGTCAGCGCCGCCGCGATCGCGTCCACCGCAGCGTCGCGATCCACGAGGATCTCGAGCCCGCGCGGCCCGCCCTTCAGGATCGCGGCCGGGCGCCCCTCGACCTGCGGGGGGATACCCCACCGATCATCGATCTCCGGCGCTGCCGCGGTCCCCGAGCTCATCTTCGATAAATGCCGTACGGGAGCTTGCGGCCGGGGGCAACTTTTCTGCGCGCGCCGCGCGCGAGCGCGCCGCGTACGAGCGCCGCTCTCCGTCGAGAAATCGAGCAAACGAGTGATCGGCGCTCGCCAACGCTCGCTGAGCCAGCGCGCGCGCTAGCGCCGCATCCCGGCGAGCCGGATCAGCGCGTCCATGACCTCGGGCTCCTCCGGCGCATTGAAGTGGCGCCTCCCTGGCACGATCTCGATCTCTGCGCGCAGCGCGGCCTCGAAGCGACGCGCCGTCTCCGCGCAGTCGCTCGTGTAGGGATCGTCGTCCGATAGCAGCACCAGGGCGCGGCCGCACCGCGCCGCGGCACGGCCGTGATCGAACGGCGTCTCGATCCAGGGGCGCAGCGTCTCCCACGGCCGATCCACCGTCCACCAGCCCGCGATGCCGAGGAGGGCCGATACGCGCACGCCGTCCGGCAGCCGCGCGAGCGCGCGCATCGCCACCTGGCAGCCGACGCTGTGCCCGACGAGCACCGTGCGCGCCGCCTCCGCCGCGCCGAGCGCGGCGACACAAGCGGCGACGCACGGCTCGATCTCGGGACGATCCGGCGCGGGCAGGAGCGGCACCACCTCGAGCGAGAGCCCCGGCGCCCGCGCCGCGAGCTCGCGCGAGAGCCACGGATAGCAGTCGCTCGCCGCGGTGCCGCTCCAGCGCGGCACGAGGAGGATTCGATCGATCGCGGGACGCGCGGGACCTTCATGCTGCGTGTCGTGCATCGACCCCGAAAATAGCGAAACGGCCGGGGCGCCGGCCGTCTCACGCTTCCTAGATGTAAGCCAAGCCAAGTAAGAGAGGACGCCTGGCGCTCCGATCAGATGGCGAGCACGCTGTACTCCGACGACCGGGCGTTGCGGCCGATGACGGTCACGCCCTTGATGCCGCGCGCGGCCTCGCCGGCGAGATCGATCGTGATCGTGGGGGCCGACGCGGTCAGGTACTTGTTCAGCGCGACCACCTGCGTCTGCCCGTTCGCGAACTTGATCTCGACGCGGTTGATGAGCGACTTGCCCGAGGTGTGCTGCAGCTTGATGGCGATGAAGCGGCCCATCTGCTGGCCGACGTGGAACGCCATCGCGCCATCGACGATCCGGCTCTCCGTGCCGAGCGTGACCCACAGCGGGACGAACGGCGGCGGCGCGGGCTTCACCTCGACCGGCGCCGGCACGAACGGCGGCGGCGCGGGCTGCGCAT
>DATMCI010000199.1:0-10469 GCA_035558535.1 Kofleriaceae bacterium | reverse complement strand
CTGAACGTTCACGCGAGCGGCGGCTTCAAGCTGGGGAGCGTCCTCGATCTCTCGCGCTCGGTCCGCGCCAGCACGACCCGCATCACGCGCCAGCTCGCCGACATCAACGGCGACGGCCTCCCCGATCTCCTGTTCAAGAAGGATGGCGAGCCCCGGATCCGGGCTCAGCTCAACCGCGGCGGCGATTTCGGACCTGCCACCGAGTGGGCGATTCCTGCGGGCTGGCCCGAGTCCCCCGGCGGCATGTTCGCCAGTGCGAGCGCGCTACCCGGCAAGGTGGCGGGCTGGCTCGACAAGCTCCTCGTGACCGGCCCCGATGTGCTCGCCGGAACGGGCTCGCAGGATGGCAGCTCGACGAGCGCGTCGGTGAAGATCCCGCTCCCGTACGTCACGCTCGGGCTCGGCGGCTCCCGGAGCACGAGCACGGATACGTACGAGCTCTCGCTCCTCGACATCGACGGCGACGGCGCGGCCGATCACGTGCTGCGTGTCGGGAGCTCGAGCGGCCCCGGCCGGATCTACGTCAAGCACAACCGGGTCACCGGTACGGCGAACCTGCTCCGCGCCATTCACCGTCCGCTCGGCGGCACAATCACGCTGTCTTACACTCGTGCCGGGAATACCGTGGCACTGCCGCACAGCCGCCAGGTGCTGGCGCGGGTCGAGGTCGACGACGGCGTGGACCTCGGCGCCGCGTTCGCCAGCCCGAGCCTGGTCACGACTCTCCAGTACGAGAATGGCTTCTATCACCGGCGCGAGAAGGAATTCTTCGGCTTCGGCAAGGTCACCGCGCGCCGCGCCGACGGCGTTACTACAGAGCTCGAGTACGAGAACGGCGGCTACGCGCTCAAGGGGCTGCAGCGGTCCGAGACCCGACGCGCCGGCGTCAGTCGCTTGCTGTATCGGCGCGTGATCCAGCGCGAGCTACGCGCCGTGCTGGACGCGGATGGCCAGCCGGTCGGCCCTGATGCCGGCTGTCTCGGTCACCTCCATCCATCGCTGGACGCCGACGCATGCACGCCGCGGTTCGCGGTGGTTACTCAGGAGGACGACGTCCGCGCCGAGGGCGGCAGCGTCACCAAGACGCGTCGCATGAAGGATCTCGCGCACGATCGCTTCGGCAACGTGCTTCTGTCGATCGACCACGCCGACGACGCGACCGCGAGTGACGACCTGTATACGAGCACGGCCTACGCGAACGACACGGCGCGGTGGATCCTGGGCCGCCCGACGAGCGTGACGGTGCGTGCGGGTTCGGCGAGCGGCGCGCTATTGCGCTCCCGCGCCGGGACCTACAACGCATACGGCGATCCGCTCACGATCGCGATCGAGACCGGCGTGGGGGCCGCGGTGACCCGGCTTGCCTATGACGAGCTCGGCAACCTCGAGCAGGTCACGACGCCGCCCAACCACGCGGGCCAGGTCCAGACGTACTCGGTGAGCTACGACGAGCCGACGCGGACCTATCCGACGCGCACCACCGACGGATTCGGGTACACGTCGCACGCGACCTACGATCCGCGCTTCGGCGTCGCCACCTCCGAGATCGATGTCAACGGTGCCCAGGTGCGGCGCACGCTCGATCCGTTCGGGCGCCTGCTGGCGGTGCACGGCCCTTACGACGCGACTGTGCCCGCGCTCTCGTTCGAGTACCTGCCCGAGGCCAGCCCGCCGCGCGCGGTCACGATCACGCGCGCCTCGGCGCCCGCGGATTACAGCGGGCCGCTCCCCACGCCGGTCACGACCGTCACTGTGACTGACGGGCTCGCACGCGCGATCCAGCTCCGCAAGACGGCGGTCGTCGAGGGCATCGCCGGCATGACGACCAGCGGCGGCGCCGCGCGCGATGCGGTCGGTCGCGTCACCACGACCTATCACCCCTTCTTCACGCCCGGCGCGAGCACGAGCTTCACCCCGCCGGTCGTCACGCCCGCCACGCGCGTGGTGTATGACGCGCTCGATCGCACGGTATCGACGCAGCACCCCGACGGCGCCACCGAGACGGCGACTTACGACCTCGCGGCGCCGCCCGACAGCCCGGGGACTGTGCTGTTTGCGACCACCGCGGTCGACGCCAACGGGCACGCGCGCGAGACCTTCGCGGATCACCAGGGGCGCGTCCGGAGCTTCGTCGAGCACCCGACCGCCACGACCGCTTCGATCAATCGATATGAGTATCTGCCTACGGGGGAGCTATCGCGCATCGTGGATGCGGAGGGCGCCCAGACTCGCCTCGGCTACGATCTGCGGGGGCTCCGGACCTCGTTCGAGAACCCCGACTATGGCCTGATCGAGGAGCGCCATGACCTGATGGGCAATCGCATCGCGCTGATCGAGCCCAACCACCGCGCGATCGGCGCCGAGGTCCGATATCTCCATGATCGAGATCGCCTCTCACGCATCGACTATCCAGCGAAGCCCGACGTCACCTTCGTGTACGGCGCCCCGGGCGCGCCAGCGTTCCGGGCCGGCCGGCTCGCCGAGGTCCACGACGAGACTGGCTCGCAGGAGCACTTCTACGGCGCGCTCGGCGAGCCGCGCCGCACGCTGCGCACGGTCCGAGATCCGGCGCATCCGAGCAACGCACCGAAGATCTTCGACACGCGGCTCACGAGCGACTCGCTCGGCCGGCTGCTCCGCATCGGCTACCCGGACGGCGAGCAGGTCACCCATACGTACGACGCTGGCGGCGCGCTCGCGAAGGTCAGCGGCAGCGGCGCGGGCTACGCGGTGACGTATGCGGACGAGCTCCGCTATGACGTGCTCGGCAACCGCACGCGCGCGCGGCTCGGCAACGGCGCGGTCACCACGTGGAGCTTCGATCCGCTGCGCGTCCGCCTGGCATCGCTCGTCACGACGCTGCCGGCGCCAGCGCCGGCCAAGATCCAGGATCTGCGGTACAGCTACGATCCGGCCGATAACCCGACCGTCGTCGAGAACGCGCTGCCGCTGCCGCCGCCGCCCCCAAACGGCAAGCTCCCGGGCGGCTCGCGCGTGGTCTTCACCTACGACGGGGTCGATCGCCTCACGCGTGCCGTCGGCAAAGCGCCGCTCGCGCAGGGGAGCTCCACGACCTACGACCAGACCTTCGCGTACAGCGCGAGCCACAGGCTCCTGAGCAAGCAGCGCGTCCACCTCCTGATCAACAGCGGCGGAAACGCGCAGACTCCTACAGCCACGAACTTTGCCGCGGCCTACACCTACGGCGCGACCCGGCCGCACTTGCCGACCCGTGTCGGCGACCTCGAGCTTGGCTACGACCCGTCGGGGAACCCGATCACGCGCCGGAGCGTGGCCACTGGATCGATCCAGCAGTTGACGTGGGACGATGATGGCCGGCTCGTCCAGGTCTCTGGCATGGGCGCGAACCAGCGCAATGTGTACGACGCGGCGGGGTCGCGCGTGATCCGCAGCGGCCAGGACGGCGACACCGTGTTCGCGAGCCCGTACTTCGACGTGGCGAACGACAACACCGGCACCAAGCACGTGTTCGCCGGCGCGCTACGGATCGCGAGCGTCTTGCGCGCGTTCTCCGGCGGGGCCGACCCGCCGCTGCCGCCCAGCGCGGGCACCGCCTTCTACTTCCACGCCGATCACCTCGGCTCGACCGGCGTGGTGACCGCACAGGACGGCACCGTCAACGACGCGCACACCTACTTCCCCGACGGCGAGCTCTGGATCGACGCCGGGCCCAAGCAGCCGATCAACGGCTATCTGTTCAGCGGCAAGCAGCTCGATATCGAGACCGGGTTCTACGATTTCGGCCAGCGTTTCTACGACCCGAGGCTGAGCCTCTGGCTGGGGACCGATCCGATCCTGCTCGACGACTCACCGGACCGTGCGGTCGGCCAGCCGCTGCTGCTCGCCCCTGGCGCGTACGCCGCGCACAACCCGCTGGGCTTCATCGACCCGGACGGCCGCAGTCCATGGTCATGGATCAAGGGCAAAGCTAGGACCGCCGTCCGATTCGCGCGTGACGAGATTGCGCCGCGCGCCATGGGCGCCGTGAAGGTCTGGGCCGGCACCGCTGGCTTCGTCGCTGGCGCGGCCCTGTGCGAGACGGGCCTCGGCTGTCTGGCCGGCGGACCGCTGATGGCCATGTCCGCGGACGTCGGTGCCTCCGGCCTCGGCCAGGTGATCGACGGCAGCCCACACGTGACGGTGGCTGGCCAGCTCGGCGGCCCCACCGCACAAGCGATCGAAGAAGGCATCGTCGGCGCCGCCGGGATTATAGGCACGGTTAGAGCCCTGGCCCCCAAGAATGCGAGTCGTGCTCTAGCTGGAGCGAACGAAACCACAGGGAGTGGTATTCAAGCGAGTGCCGCAAGGGGCGCGGCAGGCGGAGAACGTGCGGGCAAGCCGTTTACACGCGCCGGCAAAGCCGAGGTGAAAGCCGGCAATGCTGCGGCCCACAGTGGACAAACCACCTGCACGAATTGTGGCCGACCCACGGTACCCGGGCAGCAGAGCCGCAGGGGGGTCACGCCGCCGGGTAACGAGACTCATGTTGATCACATCATCCCTAAGTCGAAGGGCGGAAATGGTTCCCCTGACAACGGTCAGGTGCTCTGCCGTGGCTGCAATCTCCGCAAGGGAGCTGACTAATGGGCCAGTCCATGAAAGTACATTTTCGGCTGTTTCAGGATGAGGATGGCTACCCTCCAGCCACCGTCGAATCCATCTGGGCTCAACCGACCACGAAGGCCGGTGAGTACGTCTTAGACAACGTTCCGTTCTTCGCTCGCGAGGCGACGATCGGCGATATTGTCGCAGTGCGCGAAGAAGATGGCCACCTCTGGTTTGAAAGGCTCGTGCACCGTTCACAGAATTCACTCGTGAGGGTCGTATTCTTTGATCGCACAGCGGTTGAGCGAGTGAACAGACAACTCAGCGCGCTTGAGTGCTCGACCGAGTACATCGAGGCCCACAACCTGCTCGCCGTGAATATCCCCAACACTGTCGACCTGCGAGATGTCCAGGGTTACCTGCAGTCGGAGGCCAGCGCTGGAACACTCGATTACGAAGAGCCCATCCTTAGGCAGTGAACTTCTCGCTTGCGTTCCTTGGTCTACACCCAATCGCGACACAAGGCGCCACCGTTATGGGTAGGGATAAACCGAGCGTTCCGGGTGGTACAAAGGATACCTCCCACGCGAGTTGGAGGTTCGGAGACCTTCAGAATAAAACTGACCATCCAGAGAATGAGCCAGAGAACGAGATGAGCATCGCGGAAACAGACAAGATCGATATTGTAGCCTCTCGGCCCTACAGCTCCGTCGTCAAACTTGTCATCACTGATCATCTTGCATGGGATGACTTTGACACTCACGCGCAGTTGCTTCAGGAGAAGATCAACACTTATTTAGAGTTCGTGGGGTCCGGCCAACTGCGCCGTCTGCAATCCCCGCAGATCCCGGAGGATCCCGAGGTTCACATCACATTAGCGGTACAACATCTTCCCTCAAAAAAGGCCGAATCGTTCTTGACTCAAATTCGAGAGTTTCTTGCTGGTGTGAATGTGCATTTTGAGATCGAACATCGTTCGGTTCAAAAGTGACACCGGCGGCTACGTCTCATGGCGTCGCGGATCACCTCGAGCGTGTCTGGCATGGATTACTGATCAAGAGTTGGCCTGAGGATGGGCTGGATATAGATCTGGTGTTCGAGATCCTCGCGTTCTCAGCGGCGCGAGAGCAGCGCGAGAACTTCGCCCATCTCGATCGCGAAGTCTCAGGTGAGGGATCCCGAGGAGGCTTGTCGCGCTTTTAACTCGAGGTTCCTCGGGGCGCTCGACGATCCTCATGATAGGTTGCCGCCGCTTCCGTGAGGCTCTCGGTATCTGCCAAGCAACTGTCGATGCCGCCGGTGTGCGCGTGTTGCGGTGGCGCGAGCACGACGGCCGTCCCGGTCTCGGCGGTCCGCGTGCGCGGCAAGCGGGTGATCCGGACGACGACGTCCACGTGGGAGTTCCCGTTCTGCGGGCGGTGCTGTGAGCACGATCGCGTGTGGCCGAAGGCGCGCTGGTCCCGCGTGCTGCTTCTGGCGGTGCTGACGCTGGGCCTCTACCTGTACTTCTACGTGAAGCGGCGGCGGCGGGCGCTCGCGCTGCGCGCGCCGGGCTGCGCGATGCCGCTGCGCGCGGTGGCGTACCTGGGGTGGCACGGCACGGTGCACGAGCTCGAGGTCGCGTCGGAGGACTTCGCGCGGGCGTTCATGGCGGCCAACGCCAAGAAGCTCGTCGGCGCGGACGCCGAGGCGCGCGAGATCCTGGCCCGGCCGGAGCCGGCGCCTGTGCCTGCGCCGGCAACGCGGCCGGTGGCGCAGCCGATGGCGCAGGCGGCAGTGCCGGCGGCCCGCGCTGTGGCGGCCCGCGCCGAGATCGAGCCGCCGGAGCGAGACGCGTGGGACGCGGCGATCCGGACGCTGCCGCGCGCGGGCGCCGTCTGCCTCATTCCGGCGGGGCGGCTCGCGGCGCTCGCGGGCATCGAGGTCGGCGAGCGCGTGACGGGCGCGCGCCTGCGCAAGGCGATCGAGGCGGCGGCGCGCCTCGGCTACGCGGTGGAGCCGGACGCGCGCGTCGCGGCGAAGGCGGTCGCGGCGGAGGCGGAGCTGGCGATCTGGCGCACGGGCGCGACCGCGGTCCCCGACGCGGCGCTGTGGCGATCGGTGCACACGATGCTGTGCTTGACCCTGTCCGTCGCGCTCGCCGACGGGCACCTCGCCGAGACAGAGGGGCGGACCCTCGACGGATTCGTCGAGGATCTGTTCGCGCTGGACGGCGCGATGCGCGCGCGCGCGGCCGCCCTCCGCGCGGTCCTGGCGCGCCAGCCGGCGCGCGCCACGACCGTGGCGAGGAAGCTCCAGGAGTCGCGCAGCGCGCGCGAGCTCGCGAAGATCGGCCGCGTGCTGGTGGCGGTCGCGGCGGTCGACGGCGTCATCGCCCCGGGCGAGCACCGGTCCCTGAAGAGCCTCTACAAGGCGATGGGGCTGCCGCCCAGCGCGCTCGCGAGCGCGCTCGCCGCCTCGGGGGCGCGGCTCCCGGGCGACGACGACGACGGCGACACGGCGGCCGATGCGGGTAAGGAGAAGGGCAAGCGCGCCGCGGTGGTCGATGCGGTCAAGGAGAAGGGCAAGCGCGCCGCAGCGGTCGATGCGGGCAAGGAGAAGGGCAGGCGTGTTGCGGCGGTCGCTGATGCGGAGGCAGCAGCCCCGGCCCCGGCTCCCGCTCCGGCGCTCGATGCGCCGGCGATCGCGGCGATCCTCGCCGAGACACGCGAGGTCGCCCTGCTGCTGTCGCAAGTGCTCGACGATGAAGAGGATGAAGAGGACGAAGAAGACGCCGCGCCGGGCCGGCCGGCGACCCTCGCGGCATCGAGCGCGCCGAGCGCGCCGAGCACGCCGACCGATGGCGCCGCGAGCGCGCCGAGCGTCGCGAACGCGCCGAGCACGCCGAGCACGCCGGCCGATGGCGCCGCGAGCGTGGGTTCGGCCGCGACTGCTGCCGCTGCGACTGCGACTGCCACTGCCACTGCTGCTGCCGCTGCCAACGGCGCGTGGCCGGCGCTGGACGCGCGGTACCACGGTGTCCTCCGCGAGCTGCTCACGCGTCCCGTCTGGACGGTCGTCGAGATCCGCGCGATCGCCACGCGGGAGAAGATGATGCCGGGCGCGATCCTCGAGACGCTGAACGCGTGGTCCGAGGAGCGCTACGGTGACCACGTGATCGAAGAGGCGGGGGACTGGCGCATCAACGCTCAGCTCCTCGAGAGGCCCACGGCATGACCCCACCGACCGACCCACCGAGCACACCACCGGGCTCGCCACCGGGCTCGCCACCGAGCTCAGCCTCGAGCGCGGCGACCCCCGGCCCCAAGATCCGCGAGCGCGATCGGCAGGCGATCCTGAAGGCGCTGCGCGCCGGCGTGGTGCCGCGCGTCGGGCTGCAGCACATCCAGGTCGGCCGCAAGGCCGAGGTCCAGGCGATCCTCCGCGATCTCGACCACGCGGCCGACGGCGGTGCGGGCGTTCGCTTCGTGATCGGTCGCTACGGCGCGGGCAAGAGCTTCTTTTTGAACCTCGCGAGCATCGTCGCGCTCGAGAAGGGGTTCCTCGTCGCGCGCGCGGACCTCACCACCGACCGGCGGCTGCACGGCACGGGCGGCCAGGCGCGCGCGCTCTACGCCGAGCTGATGCGCACCCTCGCCTCGAAGGCCCGGCCCGAGGGCGGCGCCCTGGCCACGGTCGTCGAGCGCTGGATCTCCGACGTGATGCAGGAGGTGGGCACCGAGGACGCCGAGGCGCTCGAGCAGGCGATCTCCGCGCGGCTCCGGCCGCTGCAGGAGCTGGTCAGCGGCTTCGATCTCGCCGCGGTGTTCGCCGCGTACTTCCGCGGCTACCAGGGCCACGACGCCGAGCTGCAGGAGGCGGCTCTGCGCTGGCTGCGCGCGGAGTTCGCGACCCGGACCGAGGCGCGGCAGGCGCTCGGGGTCCGCGCGATCATCGACGACGCCGAGGTCTGGGACTACCTGAAGCTCATGGCCAAGCTGGCCCGCATCATGGGCTACCAGGGGCTCCTCGTCTGCCTCGACGAGCTGGTCGTCCTCTCGCACCGGCTCGCCAGCTCGCGCGCGCGCGCGTCGAACTACGAGGCGATCCTCCGGATCCTGAACGACTGCTTGCAGGGCTCCGTCGAGGGCCTGCACATCGTCTTCGGCGGCACCGACGAGTTCCTCGAGGATCGGCGGCGGGGGCTCTGGAGCTACGAGGCGCTCGCCACGCGGCTCGCCCTGAACGAGTTCGCCAAGGGCGACGTCGTCGATCTCGCGGGGCCGGTGATCCGGCTCCGGAACCTCACGCCCGAGGACCTCTACGTCCTGCTCATGCGCATCCGGGACGTGTTCGCTGCGGGCGATCCGAGCAAGCACCTCCTGCCCGACGAGGGGCTGGTGGCGTTCATCGATTACTCGCGGCGAACGCTCGGCGACGACTACTTCCGGACGCCGCGCGACACGGTAGTGCGGTTCGTCGGCCTCCTGAACCTGCTCGAGCAGGACCCGTCGCACGACTGGCGCGCCGCGCTGGGCGGCGTGGCCACCGTGGCGGTGGCCGTCTCGGAGTCCGCCGAGGTCGACGCCGAGCGCGAGCCGCCGCCCGACAAAGACGGCGACAAAGACGACAACGACGACGACCTGGTGAGCTTCAAGCTCTGACAGAAGACCCATGCCGGCGTTCGAGCTCCTCCACCCCACCGTGCAGCGCAAGCTGTGGGACATGAGGTGGACGGAGCTGCGCCCGATCCAGGCCGACGCGATCGAGCACCTGCTCGGGGCACAGCCGACGGACTGCATCATCTCGTCGCCGACGGCGAGCGGCAAGACGGAGGCCGCGTTCCTGCCGGTCCTCTCCGCGATCGCCGATGACCCGGCGGGCGGGGTGCGCGCGGTGTACGTCGGCCCGCTGAAGGCGCTGATCGACGATCAGTTCGGCCGCGTCGAGGAGCTGTGCACGCGCATGGAGCTGCCGGTGCACCGCTGGCACGGCGACGTCGGCGACGGCGCGCGCGGCGCGCTCCTCGAGGCGCCGGCAGGCGTCCTCCTGATCACGCCGGAGTCGCTCGAGGCGATGCTCGTGCGGCGCCCGGCGCAGCTGCCGGCGCTGTTTGGCCGGCTCGCGTATGTGGTGATCGACGAGACGCACGCGTTCCTCGGCACCGGCCGCGGCGCGCAGCTCGTGAGCCAGCTCCACCGGCTGCGCGTTCGCACCGGCGCCGATCCGATCCGCATCGGCCTGTCGGCGACGCTCGGCGATCGCGACGCCGCGCGGCGCTGGCTGCGCCGCGACGGCCGGCCGGTGCGCCTGATCGAGGCGGCCGCGGGGAGCCCGGAGCTGAAGCTGCGCGTGTACGGCGTGTGGCGGCGGGAGCCGCCCGACGCCGAGCGCGACGCCGAGCGCGACGCCGAGCGCGGCGCCGAGCCTGCGCCCGCCGCCAGCGCCAGCGATCCGGCGCTGGGCGAGGTGGCCGCGCGGATCCTCGGGTCCTGCCGCGGCAAGACGAACCTCGTCTTCGCGGGCTCCAAGAGCATGATCGAGGCGCTCGCCGACGAGCTGGCGAGCCGGGCGAAGGCGGCCTCGCTCGGCGACGAGATCGTCGTCCACCACGGCTCCTTGGCCAAGGAGGAGCGCGAGCACGCCGAGGCGCGGCTCCGCTCGGGCCTGCCGTGCACCGCGGTCTGCTCGAACACGCTCGAGATGGGGATCGACATCGGCACGATCGACGAGGTCGTCCAGGTCTCGCCGCCGTGGTCGGTCGCCTCGATGGTGCAGCGCCTGGGCCGCAGCGGCCGCCGGCCGGGGACGGCGCGGATCCTCCGGGGCTTCTTCATCGAGGACGCCCCGGGGCCGGACGCGACGATCTGGGACCGGCTCCACCTGTCGTTTCTGCGCGGCGTCGCCGCCGTCGAGCTGATGCT
>DATMCI010000198.1:0-13648 GCA_035558535.1 Kofleriaceae bacterium | reverse complement strand
TGCGCGACAAGATCCGCCGGTTCGTGTTGCCACCACGCCGGCCCGACCGCACGTTTCCACGCGCCGTCAAAATCAAGATGAGCAACTACGCCCGCAAGCGGCCGTCCTCGACGGAGAGGAGCGCTAACTGACCGGCATTGGGGCTAGCCGGGGCTAGCCGCGAAGCGATCGCGATCCGCTGGACCATTCGACAGTCACGGCAACAGCTGCCGACCACGGACGGCACTTGGCCGCCGCCACGGCTCGCCTCGATGGAGTCAACGCCGCTGCCGGAAGAGCGCGTGCTCTCGCCAACGCGCGAGCGCCCCGCCCGAGGTGGTCCTCCTCGGAGAGCAAGCCGAGCCCGCGGGGGTCCCCCGAGCGGCCTGGCGCGCGCAGCGCGCACAGGCCGCGGGGCTCACCGGTCGTGCGAGCACCAACGTTCGCCGTGGCCGCGAGCACAACCTCGCTGCGAAGCAGTGAACGCCCGGGGGCGCGGGCGAGGCGGCGCGGGTCCGAGGAGGAACCCCGAGGCACGGCGCGCGCGCGTCCACTCACGAGCACCACGCGCGCGTTCTCCTCTTCACGCGAGCACCACGCGCGCGTTCTCACTCCCCCGCCGCCGCGCATCGCCGCGCATCGCCGCGCAGTCAGCCAGCGCAGCCAGCGCAGTCAGCCAGCTCAGCTCAGCTCAGCTCGGGCGCGCGTCGTGCTCGCGCACGACCCGCACCAGCTCTCGCACGAAGTGCTCGGGGTGCTCGCGGTGCATGAAGTGGCCGCCCGGCATCTGCACGACCTCGTAGCTCCCCGTGAAGCAGTGGCGCGCCTTCTCGTACGCCCGCGTCGCGATGATGTCGTGCTCGCCCGCGAACGACACCGTGGGGACCGAGATCGGCAGCCGGTGCGAGGCCGGCATGCGCACCGACAGCGCGCGGTAGTAGCCGAGCGCCGCCTCGAGGCAGCCCGGCTCGCGGAACGCCGCCTTGGCTGGCTCCGTCTCGGCGGCCGGGATGTCCTTCCAGGCCGGCGACCAGCGGTGCCACAGCTCGTCAACGTGCGCGAGGTTGCCGCGCCGGATGCGATCGGCCGCGCCCTTTGAGCGCAGCGTCGCGAAGTGGCGCACGCGCCAGAGCAGGCCCGGCGTCGGCTTGATCGAGCGCGGGTGCGGGATCGCCAGCGTCACGAGCAGCCGCACGCGCTCCGGCGCCATCGCCGCCGCCGCGTAGCCCGCGCTCGCGCCCCAGTCGTGACCGACGAGGACCGCCGCATCGGCGCCCAGCGCCAGCACCAGCGCGACGACATCCTTGCCCAGCGTGTCGGTGTCGTAGGCGCCGTCCGCCGGGATCGCCGTCGGCGCGTAGCCGCGCGTGAACGGGGCGACCGCGCGATAGCCCGCCTCGGCCAGCGCCGGCAGCGCGCGATCCCACGTGAACGCCGTGTCCGGGAAGCCGTGGACCAGGAGCACGAGCGGGCCCTTGCCCTGCTCGAGGTAACCGAAGCGGAGGCCGTTGGCGTCGACGAACTTGGGTTTCATGGGCCGCCGCGAGCGTACACCCGCTTCACGGCGCCTGCTCTTCCTCGAGCAGCAGGGCCACCGGCTCCGGCTCGACGTAGCGGCGGATCACCAGGTTTCTCAGGCGCCCGATGTCCTGCGACATCATCACGCCCGCCGCGCCGCGCATCGGGAGGTTGTTCGTCGTGTCCTCGCCGCGCGCCTGCGCGGCCTCGTCGGGCGGCGTGGCCAGCGCAGCCCAGCTCTCGTCGGCGTCCCAGAACCGCAGGTGCGTCGGCCCCGCGCCGAACACCGCGAGCGCCTGCTTGCGCCACTGGTTCGGAACGAACGGCGGCGGATCATCGAGCCCCTGCAGCGCGATCGTCTCGTTGTCGCTCTTGACGATGTCGCCGTCGTAGATGCCCTGGTCGTCGAAGCTGCAGCTCGGGTGCTGGCCGCGCGACGTGCAGTAGTAGTGGTCCGCCGTCTCGGTGGCGCCCGCGCCCGACGCGATCAGGACGCGCGCGCACACGCCCGACTGCATGTTGACGTCGTAGCAGCCGGTGTGGCGCCACTCGGCCTCGACGAGGACATCGCGCTCGTCGACGTCGCGGCGCATGCTCTCCTGCGCGTCGTTGCCGGTGTCGAACCGGTACTCGCGCGCCGCGTCCCACGCCATCGATTCGCGGTGGCCCGTGGCCTGCCACGGATCCATCCGGCCGCGCGTGTAGGCCGCCGCGCGGTTCGTCGTCGCGTCGTCCCACCACAGGTAGACGGCAGCCTCGTCCGCCGGCAGCGGCGCCGGTGGGATCTTGCGATCGTAGTAGACGAAGGCGTCGCGCCACGTCGCGCCGTCGGCGATGTCCGCCGGCAGCGCGAAGCGCAGGTCCGCCGCCGTCGTGCCGCACCCGAGCAGGTGCCGCGGCCGCTCGACCCAGCGCTCGCCGTCCTGGACGACGACGCGCAGGTCGTCGCAGCTCCCCGTCACGCCCGTCAGCGCCGTTGCATCGAACGGCGCCAGGCGCGCGGTGTAGCCGGCGTAGCCCTTGTCGGGCCGCACGACGCCGACCGTCACCGCGAGCCGCCGGCGGTGCCCGTACGCGTCGTCCCACCACGCCACGTCGTCGCCTCCGCCATCGTCGTCACCTCCGCTGCCCTTCGGCGCGGAGAAGCCGCACGCAGTCAACGCGAGGAGGAGCCAGGCGGCGTGGCGCACGCCGCATGATAGGACGCGCGCCGCGGCCCAGGCGCGATCCGCATCACGGGAGCCGGCGGGCGCGGCTACTTCTTGGGCGCGGAGGATGGTGCCGGCGCGGGCGTCTTCGCGGCCCCTGGTACCGCGGGAGGAGCCGGCGCCGGAGCCGGCGCAGGAGCCGGCGCGCCGCGGTTACCCTGCGAGTCGGCGTCGACGACCTTGTAGCTCTTGACGCTGCGCTCGTCGAACTCGAACCAGGTGTCCTTGATCTCCTGCTGGAAGTCCGGGGAGTAGAACCGGAAGTGGTTCACGTTGTTCGACGAGTCGACGATCACCGACTGCGTGACGTGGTAGTCCGCCGGGCTCACGACCAGGTACAGGTTCTTGTACTGCGCCGACGGCTTCTTCGGCGTGAGCTTGAGGACGAGCTCGCCCTTGGCGCCGTACTTGCCGCTGCCGTCGAGCTCGGGCGTGAACTCGCTCTTCAGATCGCCCTTGCCGTACAGGAACGACACCGCGACCGGCATCATGTCCTGCTGCAGGTTCTTCTTCACCACCTGCATGTTGTCGTGCTCGACGACATAGAGGTTCGTGCCGTTCGAGATGAAGCTCTTGGTGACCTCGACCTTGTCCTTCTTCTTCTCGTAGTAATCCCAGCGCATCTTGCCGGGCTTCATGATCCAGACCTTGCCGTCGCTCGTCTTCGTGCTGCCGAGCATGTCGTTCGTGACGGCCTGCCGGAACTGCGCGGTCACCTGCTTGATGCCCGCGTAGAACTTCTGCACTTGATCGAGGACGACGTCCGCCTTCGTGTTGTCGACCGCGGCCGGCGCGGCAGCGAGCGGCGCGAGCGGGGCGATCTGCGCGACCGGCGCGCGCGCCGGGGCGGGAGGGCCCGCGGCCGGGGCCGTGCCGAGCGCGACGCGCGTGAGAATTCCGACGAGATCGATCATGGCCTGCTCTCCAGAAGGTGCCGGACCAGCACCACGCTCGCTGGGACGCGCGGCGGTGGGGGCGGATTCATGAGTGTGGGTGGTAGCACGCTCTCGCGCTCGATACTCTAACGACGCAAGACCGCGGCGGGTCTGACCGGTATTCCGCCCCCCTCGGGAGCCATGATCTAGGATCCAGCGGCCGGTCGAGATCGGCCTAGATCTCGAGCGTCGCCTGGACGAGCGGGTTGCCGTAGTCGTCGACGCCCGGCGGCCAGCCGCCGGTGCGGATCTCGAGGTTCGGCCACGGCCGGCACGTGCCGATGCCGTGCGAGTGGCCGCACAGCACCGTGATCTCGGTCTCCGGGTGCGCGTCCGCGAAGTCCGCCAGCGCCTCGCCCGTGGAGATGCAGGTGAACCACGGCAGCCACGACGAGTCGGACTGCTGGCCGCCGTAGATGCACGCGCCCGGGAACGGCGGCACGTGCGTCAGCACGAGGACCTCGCGGGCGCCCGGCGGCACGCGCGCGAGCTGCTCGCGCAGCGCGCGGCCCTCGTTGGCGCCGAGCCGCTGCAGGAGCTCGCAGCGCGCCGCGCGGTCGTGGCGGACGCGCCGGAAGTCCTCGATCAGGTTCCAGTCCGAGAGCTGCACCGTCGAGGACAGATCGCCGCAGCGCGCGTCGCCCCAGCCATCGACGCCGAGCATCACCGTGCGCTCGGTGATCTGGATCGGATCGCCCGCCGGCAGGTACTTGCCGTGCCTGGGAGCGCGCTGCACGAGGTCGCGCACGATGCGGATCGACGAGCGGTAATAGTCGTGGTTGCCGAGCACGAAGTACACTGGCGCGCCGGTGTGCGCGCCGAGCTCGTCGACGAACCGCACCACGGAGTCCGACTCCGCGATGTCACCCGTGACGAGCAGCGCCTCGGGCTGCTCGTCCTTCACGCGGTCGTAGAACTGCCTCAGCGCCAGCGGCCGCAGGAAGTTCAGGTGGGTGTCCGTGAGCCACGTGGCTCGCACGACGAAAGCCTACCCCGGATCTCGCCGCGGCGGGGATCCGCGAAGCTCGCGGACGAGCTCGAGCTGGCGCACGAGGCGCGTCGCGCCCGCGGCCTCGAGGAACGCGGCGATGCCGGCGTCTGCGTCGTCGACCATCGTGCGGAGCGGGCGCGTGGCGCGGGCCGCCGCCGCCGCGAGGAGGCGCGCGCCCAGGCCGCGCCGCCGCTCGCCGCGCGCGACGCACAGGAGCGGCAGGTCCGCGCTCGCCGGGAACACGATCGCCGCGCCGCGCGCGTCGCCGAGCGCCACGAACGGCTCGGTCGCGCGCGAGAGCGACGCGAGCGAGTTTTGCCACGGCAGCTCGGTGTCCGCGTCGGCCGCGATCGCCGGCAGATCCGGCGCGGCGAGCGCGGGGATCTCCGGAGCCGGCGGGCGATCGCCGTGCGCGTACGTCCAGACCTGCAGCTTGCGCCGCTCGCGGAAGCCCGCGGCGCGGTAGAGCGCCACGGCCGGCGCGTTCGTCTCGATCACCTCGAGCACGTAGCTCGCGGCCGGCACGCGCTCGATCACGGCGTCGACGAGCCGGCGCGCCAGGCCGCCGCGGCGGTAGGGCGGCGCGACGCCCGTGCCGCTGTTGTACGCGCGGTCGCCCTCGAGGCACGTCAGCACGAAGCCGGCGAGGCGATCGCCGTCGAACGCGCCGAACGAGGCGTCGGGCGCGTAGCCCCGCCGGCGCTGCATCGCCGCGAGCCCGTCGGCCGTGATCGACATCGGCACGACGTAGTCGGAGAACGCCGCGTTGAACGCGGCGGCGAGCGCCTCCCAGCCAACCCCGGTGAGCGAACGGATCTCGAGCATCGGCGGGCCCGCGGGTCACGCGACGGCGACCAGCACCTCGCGCTTGTTCGTGTGATCCGGCGGGCTGACCACGCCCTGCTTCTCCATCTCCTCGACGAGGCGCGCCGCGCGGTTGTAGCCGATGCGGAGCTGGCGCTGCACCCACGAGATCGACGCGTTGCGCGTCGTCGTCACGACGTACACGGCCTTGTCGTACATATCGTCGTCGGACTTGCCGGTCGGCATGCCCGCCATGATGTCGCCCTCCTCGCTCTCCTCCTCGCGCGGGCGGAGGATGTCGAGGTTGTAGACCGGGCGCGCCTGCGTCTTGAGGAACTCGACGACGCGGTGGATCTCCTCCTCGTCGACGTAGCAGCCGTGGAGGCGCTGCGGGGCCGCGCCGCGGTCGGAGAACAGCATGTCGCCCGCGCCGAGCAGCGCCTCGGCGCCCGTCTGATCGAGGATCGTGCGCGAGTCGATCTTCGACGCCACCGAGAACGCGATGCGCGACGGGAAGTTCGCCTTGATGAGGCCCGTGATGACGTCGACCGACGGCCGCTGCGTCGCGAGGATCAGGTGGATGCCCGACGCGCGCGCCTTCTGCGCGATGCGCGCGACGCTCGTCTCGACGTCCTTCGGCGCGCACATCATGAGGTCGGCGAACTCGTCGATCACGACGACGATGTACGGCAGCCGCTGCCCCACCGGCCCGCCGCCCGCCGTCGGATCCCAGTCGCGCCCGTCGGCGTCCTCGGGCGTCTCGGCGTCGGCCGCCTTGGCGATGTCGGCCTCGAGCGCGCGCGCGGCCGCGTCGGCGGCCTGCCGCAGCTTGTCCGCCTCGAGCTTCGCGAGCTGCTTGGTGATCTTGTCGTTGTACGTCGAGATGTCGCGCACGCCCATCTGCGCGAGCAGGTCGTAGCGGCGATCCATCTCCTCGACGGCCCACCGCAGCGCGAGGTTCGCCTTCTTCGGATCGGTGACCACCGGCAGGAGCAGGTGCGGCACGCCCTCGTAGATCGAGAGCTCGAGCATCTTGGGGTCCACCATGATCATCCGAACTTCCTCGGGTGAGCAGTGGTAGAGCAGGCTCGAGATCATCGCGTTGACCGCGACGGACTTGCCGGAGCCCGTCGTGCCGGCGACGAGCAGGTGCGGCATGCGCGCGAGATCGACGACGGACGGCCCGCCCTCGATGTCCTTGCCGAGCGCGAGCGGCAGCCGCGCGCGGCCCTTGCGGAACGCGTCGTCGGCGACGATCTCCTTGAAGAAGACCTTCTCGCGGGTGCGGTTCGGGACCTCGATGCCGACGGCCGCCTTGCCCGGGATCGGCGCCACGATGCGCACGCGCAGCGCCTCGAGCGCGAGCGCCAGGTCGTCGGTGAGGTTGACGATCTTGTTGACGCGCGTACCCGGGGCCGGCGCGAACTCGTACATCGTGACGACCGGGCCCGGGCGGATCGCGACGACCTCGCCCTTGACGCCGTAGTTCTCGAGCGTCTGCGTGAGCTTCGCGGACAGCTCGAGCATCGCCGTGCGATCGATCGTGTTCTGCGAGCTGGCGTCGTAGTTGAGGAGCTGGATCGACGGCAGCTTGTAGTCGCCGTCGCCGAGCTTGATGAACGTCTGGCGCTCGGCCTCGGCTGCCTTCTCCTTCGCGGCCATCGCGGCGCGGTCGGCGTGCTGGAAACGCGACTCGACGATGACCGGGCCGGCGGCAGCGGCAGCGGCGGCCGCAGCGGCGGCAGCGGCGGCGGCAGCGGCAGCGGCAGCGGCGGGCGTGGCGGCAGCGGCGGGCGCAGCGGCAGCGGCGGGCGCAGCGGCAGCAGGCTCGGCCGCGGCGGCGGGCTCGGCCGAATCCTCGACGAGCGAGAGGTGCGGCTTGCCCGCCTTGGCGCCCTTGCCGGCGCTGGCTTTCGGCGCGCTCGGCGCGCTCGGCGCGCTCGGCGCCACCGCATCGGCCGCGTCTGCGTCGGCCGCTTCGTCGCTCGGCGGCGGCTGCGTGCCGGCGGCGAGCCGCGCGCGCTTGCCGCGCCTGCCCGCTGCGGGCTCGGCGGCGGCGTCCGGCGCGGGCGTCGCGTCGGTGGCGTCCTCGACGATGATCGCCGGGTGCGCCGCCAGCTCGGGCTCGGTCTCCTGCGCCTTCTTCTTCCGCGATGCCGCGCCGCGCTCGATGATCTCCGGCTCGGCGACCCTGTCCGTGTCGCCGACCTCCAGCACGTCGTCGTCCTCCTCGTCGCCCTCGTCGCCGCGCCGCTCCGGCAGGATCGCGCGGATCACGTCCGCCCAGAACCCGGCGAACGCGAGCAGGGCCGACCGCGCCACGCCGCCCACCACCGCGGCCGCGCGGCCGATCGCGCGCAGCACGTCGCGCATGCGGAGCGGCGTCGCCAGGACCGCGGCGACCACGAGCCCGATGCAACCCAGGAGCGCCGTGCCCGCCGTGCTGATCACCGCGCGCAGGACCTCCGCCAGGTGCTCGCCGATCACGCCGCCCGGGCCGTGCCCGGCGACGCGGTAGCCCGACGCCGCGAGGTGCGCGAGCGTCGCGAGCGAGATCACGCCGACCAGCGAGCCGAGCAAGATCGGCCCCGGCATCACCGGGTACCGCTCGATCAGCACGCGGATCGATGCGACCAGCACCAGCCCGACGAGCGCGTACCCGCACACGCCTGCCAGGCCATAGAACAGGCCCGCGCTCGACCGGCCGAACGGCCCCATGACCATCTGGCCCGCCTGGAGGGAGAGCATCGCGACCAGCAGGAACAACGCGGCACCGAGCCCGAGCACGCCCAGCACCTCGCGCCGCCGATCGCCGCCGCCCGCCGATGCATCCTTGATCTTTCGATTTTTCGACATGGTTCCGGAGATTTGCCCTGGAGCACCTTATCCTACATCTCCGGACACGCCGGGCAACTTTTCCGCCTGCGCTGGCCGATCCCGCTGATCCCTCTCCGTCGGCCGCGGCAGGGCCTACTCGGAGAGGTTCGCGTTGAGCGTCCTGTCCAGGACGCGGACGAGGGAGCCGTCGTCGCCGTCGAGCGACCACAACATGGCACCGCGCAGGCCCTTGGTCTGGATATAAGCGGCCTTGATCTCGAGGATATCGGCGTCGTCGAATGACCAGAAGGTCGACCCGTTGTAGCCATACGCCGCGATCGCGACCGGATCATAAACCAGATAATCCTTCGGATCGGCCACCTGGGCCCCGGGCTCCAGCTGCTCCGGCGCGAACTGCCGCAGCAGCTCCTTCACCGGTGCCGTGCCGGGCTTCGTCGTTCCGGAGGCGACTCCGCTCGCCTCCTGGAACAGGCCGTCTTCGAGGCCCTTGCACACACCCGTCCATCCATACCCGTAGAGCGGCAGCCCGAGCGTCAGGCGGTCCGGCGCGACGCCGGCTGACAGATAGGCATGGATCGCGCCGTCGCCGCTCAATCGAGCGCTGGCCAGCGTGGGGTCACTGGGCGAAGTGGCGAGCTGCGCGTGGTGGTAGGTCCGCCTCGGCTCCCACGGGCCGTGGAAGTCGTAGGCCTGCACGTTGCCGAAATCCACCGCCTGGAAGACCGATCCGAGATCGATCCCCGCCGCGATCCTCGCGGGATCCGCCGGCAGCAAGGTGGTCAAGAGGTAGCGCGAGCTGCCGGCGAGCTCGTCGAGCTGCCGCCTGAGCTCCTGCAAGAGGAGGGCATGATTGGCCTTGTCGGCCGGCCACTGCCAGGCGAGGTCGAACCCGTCGAAGACGCCGGAGGCCGAGCCCGGACCACCGCTGCCATGAGCGGCGGGCAGATTGCCTCTGATGTACAGGTCGATACACGAGGAGACGAACTTCCTCCGGGACGCATCGGTGGCCGCGATGTCCGAGAAGAGCTCGCTGGAGGCGCGGCCTCCGAGCGAGATGACGACCTTCAGGTGCGGGAACTGCGCCTTCAGCTGCTTCAGCTGATTGAAGTTGCCGCGCAGCGGACCCCCGCCGCCTGGCACGTCCTCCACGGCGGGATCGGCCACGCCGCCGACCGAGCTCTCCGCATCGAACGGTTTGCGATAGTCGACGTATGTATCGCCACCTCCGGTGTCATGGCATGTGAGGGTGCTCGGGTCGATACTCCCGAACCCATACGCGAGGACGGTCAGCCGGCCGGCCATGCCGGTCGTGGCGATGTCCTTGATCCGAAAGCCCTCGTCATACCTGGCGCGCGCGGGGTAGTAGCCGAATCGCTCGTACTTGCGGAGCGCGGCCTCCTCGGAGGGCGCCTCGGAGGCGGGCGCCTCGCCGGAGGACGGCGCGGGCCGTGCTCCGCCATCGGCAGGGCCCCGGCACCCGCTCGCCGCCCCGATGCCGAGCAGCAGGAGCGCCCCTGGTAGGACCAGGGACGCCCTCCCGTGGCGAGCGAGCGAGTCGAGCTTGATTCGATGATTCATGGTCTTCATAATCTAGCCTTGGTTAAGTGCGAGTCTTTCGATTCGCGCGGGTTACCCGTCCCCTGCGTCCCCTGCTCTACAGCTCGTCCTTCGGCTTGCCCCCCGGGGGCGGAGGAGTTGGATTGCAGTCCCGGGTCCAAAACGAAGTGGCGTATGGCGTGCAGTTCAGCTGGGGGTCGGCCGGTATACCGGCTGCTCTGTGCTCGATCGACCCGATGAGCTTCGGCGCGAACATGCAACGGAACCCGATCGGATTGATGTCTGGCCCCACGAAGACCTGGCGATACTGGATATTCAGTCCACGATCTCCCGCCCAGTGATCGATGTCATGAGAGCCGTACGGAAACGGCTTCGTCACGTGGAGGCGCGGGGCGTAGGGCAACCGCCTCGCCTCGCCCTCGTCGCCCGCCTTGTCCGGGTCATCCTCGCCGTTGAACATGTACTGTGAGCAGAGCGGCGTCAGGTAGTCATCTCCAACATTGCCGATGACCTGACGGTAACCGAGCGGGACATCATCCACGACGTCACCCTCTCGGGTGAGCACCGAGATCCTGAACTGATTGGGTCGCGCCTTGAGGCGCCTCCGGTATTCATCCGCGAGGGCCTGGGTGCCGAGCTTCGGCGGGTTGAACGCGACGACGTTGACCTCGTAGTCCTCCGCGTTGCGATGAAGGTATTCTTCGATGTCGAGCCCGGCGAGCTCGGCGACGACGCCGCCGAGGCTATGCCCGACGACATTGATCTCCACGTGGCTGATCCTGGAGTACGCCACGGCAGACTCCAGGAACTTGTCAAACTCAATACTTGGCTGCTTGACGACGTTCTTCCACCGCAGCGCCCACCCCCCTCCCACATGCCCGACCGGGTCAGCGTCGAGCAGCTGGTTCTTGTACTCCTTGGGAAAGAGTTGAGACCAGATATCGATGAGGGGGTCGGTCCAGTTGGACAGCGGGTGCTCGGCCGTCGGGTGCACGGTCCCCCGGAACGCGAGGACGACCCGCGTCACTGCCGGATCGCTCTTGTCGAGGTACGTCGTGACCTTCGTCGGGTCGGTCGAGGACGTGAGGATCTTCAGGTCCCGATCTGCCCTGAGGACCCGGCTGCCGCCGTCCTGCACGGTGTACCCTTCAAAGCGGGCGGGATACGCCGAGGCCGCCGCGAGCGCCATGACCGCGTAGTAGGACTCGGGCTTCAACGGGTTGCGCCAGCCCTCGAACTGGGTCGCCGACGGGCTCGCCGAGGTTTTCGGCTGCTGCTCGTCCGGATCCAGGACGCACCCCGCCGTGGTGAGCCCGCCCATGCCCATCACGAGGCAGGTCAGGAGTGACGCCCACGCGGCGGGCCCGGGCCACCGAGCGGTTCGCTGACGCCAGCGGGAGGCAGCCCGACGATGTCGGTCACTGGCGCCGTGGGCGCCGTGGGCGAGCTGGGATCCGGCCGTCCAAACATCGTGGCTCGGATCAGAAGTGCACCTGATGATGGGAGTCCACATAAGCTTTCCTCGTCTAAGCGCAGAGCTTGACTAGTGAGCCTGCAGAAAACTTACCAAGTGGCCAATCACGCACAGCGTGCGATGCAGTCGTGCAGGGCAGACGGCAGGCGCCGAGCACGAGAATCGAAATCGGTCCGGACCGCGGGAGCAAAGGACCGCCAGCTCGCGGCCGCGCGTGATCGCGCGGTCGCCGCGCCCGCACGTGCGGCTCCGCGCGTCATCCCCACGTATCTGGGCGCAGGCGGCGCGCGCTGGCCTAGAGCGCGACGCGGAAGCCGACGGTGTCGAGCCGGAACGTCGGCGGGAAGCTCGCGCGGGCGTACGCGCGGAGCGAGCGCGCGTCGTAGCGCCACGAGCCGCCGCGGATCACGCACGGCGCGTCGCCCGGCTGGATCGTGTTGCGCGGGTTGCGATCCGGCCCGTGCAGGTAGAAGCCCGGATCGTCGACGTCCTCGCACCACTCGAAGACGTTGCCCGCCATGCCCTCCATGCCGTACGGCGACGCGCTGCGCGGGAACGCCGTGACCGCCGCGGTGCCGCCGTCGCCCGGCGCCATCGGGTAGCTCTTCGCGCGCGCCTGGCCGAAGTTCGCGAGCTCGGGCGTCGGCTCCTCGCGGCCCCACGGGTACTTGTTGCCGTCGGCGCCGCGCGCCGCCTTCTCCCACTCGGCCTCGCTCGGCAGCCGCCGCGCGGCCCACCGGCAGTACGCGCGCGCGTCGGTCCACGACACGAACACGACCGGGTGATCGAGGAGCTCCGGCGGGCAGCGCCCGTTCTTCCAGTGGTGGAGGAAGCGGTGCGCCTCGGCGTCGGCCGGCCGGTAGCTCGTGCCCTCGACGAACGCGTGGAACTGGCGGTTCGTGACCGGGTAGCGCGCGAGGTAGAAGCGATCGAGCAGCACCGTGCGGCGGTGCGCGCCGAGCTGGAACGGCCCCGCGGGGACGAGCAGCATCTCGTTGCCGTCGTCCTCGATGATGACGCGCGGGTGCTCGGACTCGCGCTCGGTGCGGCTCGACGTGACGTCGACGAGCGAGCGCTCGAGCGCGGTGCGGAGCTCGGCGCACGACTGCGGCCGGTCCGCGCGATCCTTGGCGAGCGACTGCAGCATGACCCGCTCGAGCGCCGGCGGCAGGTGCGGCCGGAACGCCGACGGCGGCTCCGGCAGCTGCTGGACGTGCGCCATCATCACGGCGAAGTGGCTGTTGCCCTCGAACGGGCAGCGGCCGGTGACGCAGCGGTAGAGCGTCACGCCGAGCGAGTAGATGTCGGCGCGGTGATCGACGTGCTGCGGCGCCTGGACCTGCTCGGGCGACATGTAGCGGCACGTGCCGAGCAGCGCGCCGCTCATCGTGTACGTGGTGCCCTCGAGGATCTTCGCGACGCCGAAGTCGACGATCTTCGGCGTCACGCCGTGCTCGTCGAGGCGGAGCAGGATGTTATGCGGCTTGAGGTCGCGGTGGATGATGCCGACCGAGTGCGCCTCCTCCATCGCCTCGAGCACGCCGGTGAAGATCTGGCGGATGTCGTCGTACGGCAGCTTGCCGCTCCAGCGCTGCGCGTGCTCCTCGAGCGTCGGGCCGTCGACGTACTCCATGACGAACGCGAGCAGGTGCTCGTGCTCGATGAAGTCGTGGACGCGCGCCACGTAGCGGTGGTTCCAGCCCAGCATGAGCTGCGCCTCGCGCTTGAACCGGCGGCGGACCTCGGCGTCGCCCATGAGGCTCGCGTGCAGCGCCTTGATCGCGACGGTGCGCTCGCGCTGCAGATCGGTGGCGCGGTAGACGACGCCCATGCCGCCCTCGCCGAGCACGCCGTCGATCGCGTAGCGCTCGGTGATCCGCGTGCCCGGCGCGATCAGCCGCGGCGGCAGCGCCTGCTGGCGCGCGTCGGTGACCGTCTCGCCGGGGATCAGCGTCGAGGAGGCGACCCCCGCGGCCGCCACCCCGCCGGGGGTGGTCGGCTGTCCGCAGCTCGGACAGAAGCGCGCGCGCGCCGGCAGGCTCTCGTTGCAGGCGCGGCACCGCTCCCCCATGGCAGGGGCCACTCTACTATCTTCGCCCCCGAAGTTTGACCGCCATGGCGCCGCGCGCCGAAAACGCCGAAGGCGCCCTCGCGGGGCGCCTCCGGGTCTCTCTGTTGTCTATCTCTTGGGGGGGGGGAGTCGCGGACTAGTTCTGGAGCGGCTTGGGAGCGCAGCCACCCGCGGTGATGTTCGCCATCGTCTTGTCGTAGAAGCTCTTCTGCGCGGTCAGGCCGGCGTTGGCCGTGCACGGGAACGTCGGGTGCCCGATGTGCGGCGCCTGGC
>DATMCI010000197.1:0-98504 GCA_035558535.1 Kofleriaceae bacterium | reverse complement strand
AGGGGGCCCGCGTCGTCGCGCCGCTTGTACAGCTTCTCGAGCTCGCGGTACGCGCTCTCGAAGTCCCACGCGTCGGGCTGCTCGCGCGCGAGCGTCCCGAGCGCGTCGAGCGCGTCGACGCTCGCCGGCTTGATCTCGAGCGCGACGATGATGCTCTCGGCGGCGCCGCGCGGATCGCCGGTCATCCGCGCCACGATGCCGCGCTTCCGGTAGAAGTCGCTGCGCGTCACCGGATCGCCGTCGCGCATCGCCTTCTGCGCGAGCAGGGTCGCGATCGGCTGCGCCTTCTCCCACGCGCCGTGCGCGAACAGGAAGTCGAACACCGCCTGGTTCGCCGGCAGGCAGTCCGGATCGACGGTGAGCGCGCTCTCGTAGAAGTGCATCGCGCGCTCGACGTCGGCGAGCTGGGTCTCGTAGATCCCGCCGATCTGCGCGAACACGCCGGCGCGCTCCTTGTCGTCCTCCCACAGCTTGACCTCGAGCTCGAGCGTCTCGATGACGCGCGGCCACTCCTCGCGGCGGCGGTACAGATCGCGGAGCCCGTGGACGGCGGGCAGGCACGCCGACGAGGTCTTGATCGCCGCGTCGTAGTAGCGGATCGCCTCCTGCTCGCGGCTGAACTTGGCCTCCATCACCGAGCCGCAGCGGAAGTAGAGCAGCGCCTTCGTGTTGCGGTCCGACGTGACCTTGATCTGCTTGCGCGTGACGTCGACGAACTCGTTCCACTGCTCGGTCGACTCGTAGATCCGGGCGAGCGCGTCGAGCGCCTCGCGGTTCTCGGGCTGGAGCTCGAGGATCTTCTGGTAGTGCTCGGTCGCCGTGACGACGTCCTGCGCGCCCTCCTCGGAGGCGCGCGCGATGCGCTTCAAAAGCTCGACGGACTCGCCGGGGTGCTTCGCGTTCTCGAGCCGCTTCTTCAGGATGCCGACGAGCCCGCTGCGGTCCTGCGCCTCCTCGTAGTGGCGCTCGAGCGCGGTCGCGGCGCCGGCGTCGGACGGATCGATCTCGAGCAGCTTCTGGTTGAGCCGCAGCACCTGGCCCGGGTTCGCGCCGTGCTCCGCGGCCAGCTTCGCGGCCGTGCGGAGCGCGTCCGCCTTGCGCTGCGGATCGCGCTGCGTCTCGGCGCGCCGCTCCCACGCCTCGATCAGCGGCTCGTAGTCGCCGCGCCGCTTGCAGATGCCCTCGAGCGTGCCGGCCGCGGCCTGCGGCTGCGAGTCGACCTCGATCACCTTCTGGAAGGAGGCGATCGCGGGCTCGGCCTGGCCGAGGAAGTTCAGCTGGACGTTGCCGCGCCGCGCGTACAGATCGCCCAGCCGGTACGCGCGCGGGTGGCCCGCCTCGACGTGGGCGATCGCGGTCTCGTACAGCTGCATCGCCGCCGCCCAGCGCTCGGCCTTGTAGCAGACGCGCTCCATCGCGGTGAACACCTCGCGGTTCGCCGGCTCGGCACTGAACGCCGCGGTGTACGCGGCGAGCGCGCCCTCGATGTCGCCGCGGCCGTGCCGCAGCGTCGCCACCCGCGCGAACAGCTGCGCGCGGGCGGGCAGCTCGGGCTCCGCCTCGGCGCGCGCCTCGAGGAGCCGCGCCAGATCGCGGTCGCGGCCCTCGCGCTCGTAGAGCGCCTCGAGCGCGGCCGTGGCCACCGGCTCGAGCGGCCGGCGCTCGAGCACGGCCTCGTAGGCGCTGATCGCCTCGGCCTGGCGGCCCAGCTTGTGCGCGCGCAGGTCGGCGAGCTCGAGCAGGAGCGCGACCTGGCGATCGACGTCGCCTGGCCGCGCGATCGGCAGCGCGCGCTCGAGCACCGCGGCGACCTCGGCCCAGCGGTCCGACGTGCGGAGTAGCCGCAGGAGCTCGCCCTGGCGGGCCTCGTCGTGCTGCGCGGCCTGCGCCACCAGGAGCATGCGGATCGCGCCGTCGATGTCGCCCAGCTCGCGCTCGCACAGCGCCGCCAGCGCGTCGGCGCGACGCGCCTTCTCGGCCGGCGTGGTCGCGGCCTCGAGCTGGCGCCGCCGCACCTCGGCCAGCTCCGACCACTCGGCGATCTTCTCGAGCGCCTCGGCGAGCACCTCGAGGTTGCGCGGCGTCTGCGGCGCGCCGCGGAACGCGCGGGCGAGCTCGTCCCAGAGCCCCAGCGCGCGCGCCGGCGCCTCGATCCCGGCGAGCGCCTCGGTCTGGTCTGGCTCGAGGCTCAGGACGTCGAGGAAGGTGGCGACCACCACCTCCGGCTCGCGCCCGAGCTCGGAGAGGAGCTGCGCGATCTGCGTCTGGAGCTGCATGCGGCGGCCGAGCGGCGGATCCGCGGCGAGCTCGGCGCGCGCGATCTCGAGCGCCCGCTCGAGGTTGCCGGCGGCGCGGTGGAGGCGCGCCTGCTCGGCCGACACGTCGGGGTGCCCGTCCTTGGCGGCGCGCTCGAGCGCGTCGAGCGCGGCGGAGAGATCGCCGCGGCGCTCCTCGCCCCGCGCGATCTCGATCCAGATCTCGCCGGCGCGCGACGGCGCCAGCTCCGCGGCGCGGCGGCGCAGCTCGAGCGCGCGATCGGGATCGCCCTCGCGCTCGCACAGCCGCGCGAGCACGAGCATCGCCTCGGTGTCGCTCGGGCGATCGACGAGCATGCGCTCGATCGCCAGGCGCGCCGTCCCCGGATCGCCGAGGTGGACGTCGAGCAGCTCGGCGTACTCGCGCGTGGCGGCGCCGCGCGCCTCGCGGCTCGTGAGCGACGTCGACAGCTCGGCGAGCACGGTCGCGAGGTGCTCGTAGCGCTTGCCGGAGCGGTGCAGCTCGGCGAGCGCGACGCGGCAGAACGGATCGCCCGGCGCGAGCCGCGCCGCGCGCAGGAGCGACTCCTCGGCCTCGGCGGTGTCGCCGCGGCCGAGATCGACGATGCCGCGCGCGCACCACAGCGCCGCGACGCACCGCGGATCGCGCTCGGCCTCGGCCCACGCCGCGTACGCCGCGGCCAGCTCCGCGTCGTCGCCGCGGCCGCGGCGGAGGCGCGCGAGGTGATCGCGCGTCGTCGGTGGCGCGCCAGGCTCGGCGGCAGCGCTCCGCCACAGCTCGAGCGCGCGGGGGAGCTCGCCGCAGCGCTCGGCGATCGCGGCCGCCCAGCGCAGCGCGATGCCGCCGCGGCTCTCGTAGCGGGCGATCGTGGCGGCGCCCGGCGAGGCGAGCTCCAGCTCGTCGAGCCAGCGCTCCGCGATCGGGCCGCCGGCGGCGTCGACGACGGCGCGCACGAGCTCGCCGACGGACGTGTCGCCGGTGACCGCGGCCAGCTCGAGCGCGCGCCAGGCGTGCGTCGCCGCCACCTCGCCGCACTCGCTGTCGGCGAGCCGGCGGTGCGCGAGGAGCGCGGTCGCGAGATCGGGCACCGGATCGGCCACCGCCGCCCACGCGGCGAGGAGGAGCCCGATCCGACCGCCAGCGCCCGCGCTCTGCGACGCCGGATCGTCGGAGAGCTCGAGCCACAGCTTCGCCGCGGCGCTGTGCTGGCCGTCCCGCTCGAGCTCGGCGGCGACGGCGTGGCGCGTGGCCACCGCCTCGAGCGCGCCGCCGGGCAGCCGCGCGACCAGCTCGGCGCGCTTGTCGAGCAGCTTGAACCGGCGGAGGTCCTCGAGCCGGCCCGCGGCGTCGATGGCGATGTCGAGCGTGCGCAGCCAGCCGAGCGCGCGCTCGGCGGTGGCGGGCGCCGCGGCCGCGCCCGCGTCGACGGTGGCGGGCGGCGCGACCGGGGCCGGCGCCGCGCTCGGCGCGCGAGGCGCGCCCTGGATCACCGTCGCATCGCCGGGCCCGAGATCCACCGGCGTGGCCGCCACGTCCCAGACGACCGGCGCGCCGTCGGCCCCCGGGCCCGGCGGTGCGCCAGCGATTGGAGGGCTCGCAGCCGCGCCTGCCGCACCGGGGATCGTCGGCGCCCCCGCCGCGCCGGGGATCGTCGGCGCCCGCGTCGCGCCGGGGCTCGTCGGCGCCCGCGTCGCGCCCGGACTCGTCGGTGCCCGCGGTGCCCCCGGGCTCCTCGGCGCTCTCGTGACCCCCGGGATCGTCGGCGCTCGCAAAAACCGCGGGCGCGATGGCGCCCCCGGCCCCCCTGGGCCCGGCGCCGAGCCGGCCGCGGCCGGCAGCGGCGGAACCACCGGCATGCCTTGAATCACTGTCTCTTCTGCGACGGCCTCGGCCAGCGCGACCGCCGCGCTTTGACTCGCTGGCGATCCGGCCGCGGTCACCGGTGGCGGCGGCGGGACCAGCGGCATGCCTTGAATCACCGTTGCTTCGGCGGCGGGCTCCGCCGACGCGACCGCCGCGCCCGAACTCGACGGCGCCGCCGCGCCCGGACTCGCCGCAGCTCCAGCCGCGCCTGCCCCCGCCGACGCCGCCGCGCCCGGGCTCGCCGCAGCTCCAGCCGCGCCTGCCCCCGCCGGCGCCGCGGGCGTTGCTGCTCCGGCCGCGCCCGCCGCTGCCGGCGTCGTCGGCACCGCCGCGCCCGCGCTGGCCGCTGCGCCCGCCGCCGCGCCGGGTACCTCCGCGTGGCCGGGCAAGAGGTGGGCACGTCCCGCGCTGACTGCTGCGCCCGCGGCCGCTGCGCCGGTCCCCTCCTCGGTAAACCTCGGATACTCCCGCTCGAGCTTGCTCCAGCACATCTCGAGCGCCTCCGCCGCGTCGCCGCCGCGATCGAGCGCGAGCGCCGCGAGCGCCGCCACCTCCTCGGGATCCGTGTCGCCGTCGAGCGCGTCGCGCCGCAGCTCGAGCATGCGCCGCCAGCCGCCGCCCGCATGGACGAGCGAGGCCAGCTCGCGCGCCGCGACGCGGAGCGGCTCGGGCGCCGCCCCGGCGAGCAGGCGCTCGAGCGCAGCTCCTGCGCGCTCCGTCTGGCCATGGCGCCACAGCCAGGCCTCCGCCAGCTCGAGGAGGAGCGCCGGTGAATCGCCGAGCGCCAGCTCCACCGCGGCGAGCGACGCCTCGTCGTCCGCCGCCAGCGCCACCGCCAGCCGCAGCCGCGGCGCGAGCGGGTGGCCCTCTGCCAGATCGAGCAGCCGGAGCGCGTCCTGCGGCCGCTCCAGCACGTCCCAGCTCGCGAGCGCGCTGCGGATGTTGATCTCGGCGAGCTTGTCGTCCGTACCCTCGCTGGCGAGCAGCGCCTCGGACTCGGTCGCGAGCAGCGCGAGCACGCGCTCGACCAGCGCCCCCGGGTCGAACGCCGCGAGGCTGCTCGTATCCTCCGGGAGGAACTCCGAGGCGGGCATCCCGGCGTCCGTCTCACCCGCGGAGGGTGCGACAGGAACATGGATCATCGGTTGGGGCGGCGGGGCCACCGATGACCCCCGGATCGGAGGAGGTTCCGCCATGCGACCGGCGGAGCGTACCAGGATGAACACGGCACAGGACAACTCCGGTGCACCGGTGATACCGTGTCGCGGCCGATGCGGCCGAGGTGGGCGCTCTGCGTGAGCCATGATGACGGCGTGTGCGCGAACGTCGATCGCGCGCTCGCCACGGCCGAGCTCGCCGTCCGGCACGTGCGGACCGTCCCCGCCGACCTGGACGCCGCGGGCGCGGCGCTCGTGGTCGCCGACCGCACCGCGCGGCAGGCCGCCGCCGAGGTCCTGCGCGCCCAGCCCGTGCCGGTGATCGTCGTCGGCGACGACCTCGACGACGACGCGCTGATCTCGCTCATGCTCGAGGGCTCGGTCCGCCACCTCGTCGAGGACCCGCGCGATCCCACGCTCGAGGTGACGTCCGAGAAGCTCGCGTCCGGCGACGTGTGGGGCCTCGAGAAGTACCTCGCGCCCGGCGCGCGCGTGCGCGAGCGCGTCGTCCGCGGCGACCTCGACAAGCGGCGCGCGAGGGACGAGGTCTGCGCGTGGGCCGAGTCCGTCGGCGCGCGCCGCGCCGCCGTGCACCGCATCGCGAGCGTCGCCGACGAGCTCCTGATGAACGCCCTGCTCGCGCCGCCCGCCCCGCCCCACGCCCTGCCGCATGCCATGCCGCATGCCGTCCTGCGCTTCGCCGCCGACGACCGGACGCTCGCGCTGTCCGTCCTCGACGACAGCGGCACGCTCTGCCAGCGCGACCTGATCGATCATGTCCGCCGCGCCCGCCGCGAGCGCGGCCGCCCGCAGCCCGCCGACCAGGGCGGCGCCGGCCTCGGCCTCTACCTCGTGCTCGCCAACGTCGCCGGCCTCGTCGTCAACCTCGCGCCCGGCCGCCGCACCGAGATGGTCTGCCTGTTCGACCGCGCCTCGGCGTCACCGCCGCGCTCGCTGCACGTCTTTGCCGGCGCGTAGCCCGGTGACGCGTTGCCGCGCCTGGCGCCGCCCGGCACCGCGCGGACGCCGCCTGGCGCCGCCCGGAAGCGGCATCACGAGCTCGCCGCGGTCGTCCAGCTCGAGCGCGCCGTAGTCCGGCGTCTGCCGCGAGCCCGGGTACGAGGTCACACGCTCGCGCACGTACTGCCAGAGCTCGGAGCCCGTCGCGACGCGCTTGCCGGCCTTCGCCAGCCCGCCGGTGAGGGCCTCCACGACGCACCCCGTGAAGAGCGAGTGTCCGGGGATCGGACCGCTGTCCAGGGCACGCTGATCGTCGAGCGCGGACGTGATGACCCGGCGGCTCTGGCGCGCGCGCAGCTCCGCCAGCGGCCCGCTCGCGGCCTCGGCCGCCGCGCCGCGCCACTTGAGGAGCGCGTCGAGGGCGATCCCGCAGTAGCACGCGTCGAGGATCACGAGGATGTGCCGCGGCGGGAGCCGCGCGATGTCGCTCAGCAAGGCGTCGAGCCGCAGCCACCGTGCCGCGCTGCCCCCTGGCCGGTCACCATCGACGGGAATGATGTACCCCGTCTTGACGCTCGCCTTCTCGAAGACCTGCGTGCGCGTGTAGCCATGGCCGGCGAAGAACAGCACGAGGCTGTCCTCATGGCTGAGCGTGGCCAGGTCGTCGGTCACGAGCCGGCGGATCGCCTCGTACGTGGCGTCCTCATCAATGAGCGCTGGCCCGACTGGCTCGAACCCCAGCTGCTCGAACAGCCGCATCGCGCCCAGGGCGTCGCTTCTCGCGTTGTGAAGGCGAGGCCACTCCGGGTAACGGTCGATCCCGATGGCGGCCACGAGGTTGCGGCCGGGCCGAGCTACACGAGGGCCGTCCAAGTCCGCTGCATCGACGTCTCGGAGGGTGCCGAGCGCGAGGTTGGTGGGACGGGGAGGGACAACGCGTGGCCCGCGCAACGGGACCGTCTTCCTGAGGGAATCCCCAGGGATGACCGCCTGCTGCTTCGCTTTATCAGCGTCCTTTTTGTCCGTAGCAGACATTACGAGAAAATCTTATGTCCGTCACTCGCCCAGAGTCACGCACTTTTTTTAAGTTCCTTGAATATCTAATTCATATAAACAGGCAAGGGAGACAGCTGCGTAGAAGTAGCTTTTAGCGGTTGCTAGCGCCGGGGTCAGCTGTCTCTAGCTGGGTCTCCTCCCGCCGTCAGGGAATGTTCCCCGGGGCCGCCCGGGGCGCGTGATAGCGTCCGCGCCATGGCGAGCCATCGCAAGGACTTGCTCACGCGACGCGGCGTTTTGGCCGGGCTCGGGGCCGGCGCCGCGGTCGGCCTCATCGGATGCGGCGGCGAGTCGTCCGCCGGCGAGCCCGACGGCGGCACCGGCGAGCCCGACGCGCTCGGCCCGAACGCGGCCTGCGCCGCGGCGTCGGCGCTCTCGCCCGAGCAGCTGCTCGCGCACGTCGAGTCGATCGTCGTCCTCTGCATGGAGAACCGCTCGTTCGACCACTACCTCGGCTCGCTCCGGCTCGCCGAGGGCCGCGCCGAGATCGATGGGCTCGCCGGCACCGAGTCGAACCAGAGCAAGGGCGGCATGCCCGTCGCGGTGCACCCGCTCACCGACTTCACGCCCGTGGATCCGCCGCACGACTGGGACGCGTGCCACGCGCAGTGGAACGACGGCCAGAACGACGGCTTCGTGCTCGCGCACGCCGGCGAGAACGAGGCCGACGTGATGGGCTACCACGTCCGGTCGCAGCTCCCCGTCACGTACGCGCTCGCCGATGCCGGCGTCGTCTGCAACCGCTGGTTCGCGGCGTGCCTCGGCCCCACCTGGCCAAACCGCTTCTTCCTCCACGGCGGTACGTCGAAGGGCCGGCAGAGCAACCTGCCCGTCGTCGGCTTCACGAGCATCTTCGACCGGCTCTCCGACAAGGGCATCGCCAACACGAACTACTACTCCGACGTGGCGTGGGCGAGCGGCGGCTACGGCAAGGTCTCTGGGCTCGCGGCCATCGAGCGGTTCTTCGAGGATGCCGCCGCCGGCAACCTGCCGCCATTCTCGATCGTCGATCCGGCGTTCTTCGGCGGCGGCGCGAACGACGATCACCCCGATCACGACATCCGCCTCGGCCAGGCGTTCATCGGCAGCGTCGCCGGCGCGATCGCGCAGTCGCCGCAGTGGAAGCGGAGCCTCCTCATCGTGACCTACGACGAGCACGGCGGGTTCTACGACCACGTGCCGCCGCCCGCCGCGATCGACGACAAGGCCGAGTTCCGGCAGCTCGGGTTCCGCGTACCCTCGCTCGTGATCGGGCCGACCGTGCGCCGCGGCTGCGCCGTCGACGACGTCTTCGAGCACAGCTCCGTGATCGCCACCGCCACGCGCCGGTTCGGCCTCGAGCGGCTCACCGCCCGCGCCGACGCCGCGCAGGATCTGTCGCCGTGCATCGATCCGCGCCGGACCTCTGGCGACACGCTCCCCCCGCCCGTCATCCCGTCGGTGACCGTGTCGCTGTCCGCGCTCGCCCGCCGCCAGGAGCTCGCCCGCCGCCGCCCTCCGTCGCACCCCGAGCTCCACGCTGCGATCGACGCCCGCCAGCTGCCGCGTGGCCTCGACCGGCGCGCCGACACCGACGCGGTCGCCCGCCGCGTCCTGGCGTGGGGCGAGCGCCTCGGCACCGTGACGCTCATCGACTGACATCGACGGACATCGACGGATCGCGATACGCTCGCGGCCATGATGAACACCGGCGGCGACGAGCCGCAGCCGCGCGACGACGCGGCCTCGCTCCGGCACGATCTCGTCGCCAAGCTGCACCTCGAGCTCGCGAAGTTCCCCGAGGTCGCGACGGAGAACGACCTGTACCTCGCGCTCGCGTACGCGGTCCGCGACCGCCTGCTCACGCGCTGGATCCGCTCGGCGCGCACGTACTTCGAGGGCAAGCACCGGAGCCTCATCTACCTGTCGGCCGAGTACCTGATCGGCCCGCAGCTCGGGGCCAACCTGCTCTCGCTCGGGCTGCACACCGCGGCGCGCGAGGCGACGAGCCAGCTCGGCGTCTCGCTCGACGCGCTGCTCGAGGACGAGGAGGAGCCCGGGCTCGGCAACGGGGGCCTGGGGCGCCTCGCCGCCTGCTTCATGGAGTCGTGCGCGACGCTCGAGCTGCCCGCCGTCGGCCACGGCCTGCGCTACGAGTTCGGCATCTTCGACCAGACCATCCGCGACGGCTGGCAGGTCGAGCACACCGATCGCTGGCTGCGCAAGGGCAACCCCTGGGAGGTGCGGCGGTACGAGATCGAGCCGCGGGTCGGGTTCGGCGGCCGCGTCGAGCACGGCGCCGACGAGCACGGCCGGTTCCACGCGCGCTGGATCCCCGAGCGCGTCGTGAACGGCGTGCCGTACGACGTCCCGATCGCCGGCTACGGCACGCAGACCACGAACTTCCTCCGGCTGTGGAGCGCCGTCGCCGACGAGGAGTTCGATCTCGACGCGTTCCAGGTCGGCGAGTACTGGCGCGCCGTCGAGCAGAAGATCCGCAGCGAGACGCTCACCAAGGTCGTCTACCCGAACGACTCGAGCGCCGCCGGCAAGCAGCTCCGCCTCGAGCAGGAGTACTTCTTCGTCTCGTGCGCGCTGCAGGACAGCATCCGGCTCCTGCTCCAGCGCGGCACGATCCGCGAGTTCGCGGCCAAGTTCGCGATCCAGCTCAACGACACGCACCCCGCGCTGTCGGTCCCCGAGCTGATGCGGCTCCTCATCGACGTGCACGGGCTCGGCTGGGACGAGGCGTGGGATCAAGTGCGGCGCTCGATGTCGTACACGAACCACACGCTCCTGCCCGAGGCGCTCGAGAAGTGGCCGCTCGAGCTGGTCGCGCAGCTCCTGCCGCGCCACCTCGAGATCATCTACGAGATCAACCGCCGCTTCCTCGACGAGGTGCGCGCGCGGTTCCCCGGCGACGAGGCGCGCGTGCGCCGGATGTCGCTCATCGGCGAGGACGGCGAGCGGACGATCCGCATGGCGCACCTCGCGACGGTGGCGAGCCACCACGTGAACGGCGTCGCCGCGCTGCACTCGCGCCTCCTCCGCGAGACCGTGATGCGCGACTTCGCCGAGCTGTGGCCCGAGCGGTTCACCAATGTCACGAACGGCGTCACGCCGCGCCGCTTCGTGGCGCTCGCGAACCCGCGGCTGTCCGAGCTCATCACCGAGGTGATCGGCCACGGCTGGGTGCGCGACCTCGAGCGGCTGCGCGAGCTCGAGCCGTTCGCCGACGACCCCGCGTTCCAGGACCGGTGGCGGATCGTCAAGCGCGCCAACAAGGAGGAGCTCGCCCGCTGGCTGCGCCAGACGCACGGCCTCGAGTGCGATCCCGCGTCGATGTTCGACGCGCAGTGCAAGCGCATCCACGAGTACAAGCGGCAGCACCTGAACGTGCTCCACGCGATCGCGCTGTGGAACCGGATCCGCGACGGCAAGGACGACACCGTCCCGCGCACGATCGTGTTTGCCGGCAAGGCGGCTCCCGGCTACCGCGCCGCGAAGCTCATCATCCGGCTCGCGCACGGCGTGGCCGAGGCGATCGCCGCCGATCCGCGCGCGCGCGACCGGCTGCGCATCGTGTTCGTCCCCGACTTCGCCGTGAAGTCCGCGCAGCGGATCTACCCGGCGGCCGACCTCTCCGAGCAGATCTCGACGGCCGGCATGGAGGCGTCCGGCACCGGGAACATGAAGTTCGCGCTGAACGGCGCGCTCACGATCGGCACGCTCGACGGCGCGAACGTCGAGATCCGCGAGGCCGTGGGCGCCGAGCACTTCTTCCTGTTCGGCCTGACCGCCGAGGAGGTGCTCGCCCGCAAGCGCCACGGCTACGTCCCCGCGCGCGAGCTCGAGCGCGCCCCCGAGCTGGCGCGCGCCATCGAGATGATCGCGTCCGGCGTGTTCTCGCCCGGCGACCGCGGCCTGTTCGCGCCGTTCGTCGACGACCTCCTGCACCGCGACCCGTTCTTCGTGCTCGCCGACTTCCGCGCCTATGCCGAGTGCCAGCGCCTCGTCGACGCGGCCTGGCGCGCGCCCGCCCGCTGGGTCCGGTCCTCGATCCTCAACACGGCGCGCTGCGGCCGCTTCTCGTCGGACCGCGCGATCCGCGAGTACGCCTCCGAGATCTGGCGGCTGCCGCCGGTCCGCGTCGGCTGAGCCGGTAGCGCCAAGAGACAGAAGACAGAAGACAGAAGACAGAAGACAGAAGACAGAACGCGTACGGAGGTGCTCGTCACGAGACGCGCGGCTGCCAGCGCGCGAGGGGAGGTCCCTCGCGCGCTCGCTCGGGGGGCCTAATCACGTGCTCAGCCGGGCTCGCGTGAACACGGACGCCGCGCTCGCACGACCGATCGGCCCCCAGCTCGCGTCGCGTCGCTTCGGGACCTCCCCTCTGCGCGCGGCGCGCCGCGCTTTGGCGAGAGCGCGAGCGTTCGCGCCCGAACGATGGGACGAGCCAGCACGGTGCCCCGTGGGCGGCGACGGACCCGCGAGCAGCGATCCATCCGGATTGAGCGTTAGCGGCGCGTCGGCTCGAGCCTACTTCTGCGGGCCGCGCGGCCGCGGGATGTTGTACCGATCGAGCCGGTTGACCAGCGTGCGCAGCGAGATCCCAAGCTGCTTCGCGGCGCGGGTCTGGTTGCCCGCGCACTGCTCGAGCGCCTCGAGGATCCGCTTGCGCTCCGCGACCGCCTCCGGCGTCATCATCGTGGCGGTCATGGCGGTCGTGTGGACCGCCTCCGTGCCGGCCGGGGGCGTCATCATCTTGCTGGAGGTGCGCGCGACGCCGTTCAGCGCGCCCGGCAGGTCCGCGGGCAGGATCACGTCGCCGTCGGCGACGACGGCGGCGCGCTCGAGCACCTCGCGCAGCTCGCGCAGGTTGCCGGGCCACGCGTGGCGCTCGAGGAGCGCGAGCGCCTCCGGCGAGAGGCGGAGCGGCAGGGCCCGATCGAGCGCGCGGCACACCTCGGCGAGGAACCGCTCGGCGAGCGGCGCGATCTCGGACACGCGCTCGCGGAGCGGCGGGATCACGAGCGAGACGCCGTTGAGCCGGAAGTAGAGGTCCTGCCGGAACGTCCCCGCGGCGACGGCGGCCTCGAGGTCGCGGTGCGTCGCGGCGACGAAGCGGACGTCGAGCTTTTTCGGCGTGAGGCCGCCAACGCGCACGACCTTGCGCTCGTCGAGCACCCGGAGCAGCTTGACCTGCACCGGCGGCGGCAGCGCGTCGACGTTGTAGAGGAAGACCGTGCCCCCGTCGGCCGCCTCGAGCAGGCCCGCCCGGCCCTGGCCTGCCGCGGTGAACGCGTTCTGCTCGTGGCCGAACAGCTCGCTCTCGAGGAGCGACGGGAGGAGCGCCGACGTCTGCGCGGCGCAGTCGAGCTCGAGGAGCGGCCCGCTGGCGCGCGGCGAGCACGCGTGGACCGCGCGCGCCAGCACCCGCTTGCCAGTGCCGGGCTCGCCCCGCACGAGCACGCTGATCGTGCTCCGCGCGGCGCGGCTGACCTGCTCGTAGAGCGCTTGCATCGCGGGGCCGCGCACGGGAGCGTGATCCGGCTCGGTGTCCTCGCGCAGGGCGCCCGCGCCCCGCCGGATCATGATCGGGATCGGCCCCAGGTTCACGCGCTCGCCGACGCCGAGCGCGATGGTCTCCCGATCGAGCTTCCTGAGCGGCTGCGCGCCCCAGCTATCGGCCGGCGACCGGACATCTTGCACGAACGTGCCGTTGGAGCTGCCCAGATCCTCGAGCTGCACCACCGGCCCCACGTGGAGCACGGCGTGCCGCCGCGACACCGAGCGGTGCGCGATGCGGATCTCGCACTCCTCGCCGCGGCCCAAGGTCAGCGCGCCCCGCTCGGGCAGCGCCGTGATCGAGATGCCATCGCCGGCCACCACCACGAGCTCGAGGCTCGGCGACGGCGCGACCAGACCGCTCGAACGACCTCGGTCCATCGACCCATTCTACGCTCGCCCGGCGGCCGCGCGCGACCGCGCAGCGGGGCGCCGCTGCCCTGCGCGTCGGCGGAACGGCCGATGGGGTCCCCAAGGTACCGCCAGGGGACCGCCAGGGTCGCCTCACGACGAACGGTTGCCGAACGGTTATGGTTCGCTCGATGCCGAGCCGCGTGCTGTTCGTGGACGACGACCCTGCCATGGGCGCGATCGTCCAGAAGGGGCTGGCTCGCCACGGCTTCGACGTCGAGGTCGCGACGAGCGCCGACCCGGCGTTCGCGCGCATCGTGGACGGAGATCCGGCCGCCGAGATCGACGTCGTCGTCACCGATGTGCGCATGGCCGGGATGTCCGGCCTCGAGCTCGCGCAGCGGATCACCGCGAACATCGCCGACCTCCCGGTCATCGTGATCACGGCGTTCGGCAGCCTCGACACGGCGATCGCGGCGATGCGGGCGGGCGCGTACGACTTCGTGCCCAAGCCGTTCGAGCTCGACGTGCTCGCGCTCGCCGTGGGGCGCGCCGCGCGCCACCGCGCGCTGACGCGCGAGGTCGTCCGGCTGCGGGCGCGCGCGGCGGTCGGGCGCGGCGGCGCGCTGATCGGCGAGAGCGCGGCCATGCGGGAGGTGTTCGATCTGATCGATCGCGTGGCCGAGACGGAGGCGTCCGTCCTGATCACCGGCGAGAGCGGCACCGGCAAGGAGCTGGTCGCGCGCGCGATCCACGAGCGCAGCCGGCGGCGGGCCGGCAAGCTCGTCACCGTGAACTGCGCCGCCATGCCCGAGGCGCTGCTCGAGAGCGAGCTGTTCGGGCACGTCCGGGGCGCCTTCACCGACGCGCGGGCCGATCACGCCGGCCTGTTCGTCGCCGCGTCGGGCGGCACGCTGTTCCTCGACGAGATCGGCGAGCTCCCGCTGGCGCTCCAGCCCAAGCTCCTCCGCGCGCTGCAGGAGCGCAAAGTGCGGCCGCTCGGCAGCCAGCACGAGATCGGGTTCGACGTCCGGCTGATCACCGCGACCAATCGAGATCTCGAGTCCGCGATCGACGACAAGACGTTTCGCGAAGATCTCTATTATCGGATCCACGTCGTCCACCTCCCGCTGCCGCCGCTCCGGGCCCGCGGCGGGGACGTCATGCTGCTCGCCCAGAGCTTCCTCGCCGACGCGGCGAGCCGGTTCGGCAAGGAGGTCCGCGGCTTCGGGGCGGCCGCCGCCGACAAGCTGACGAGCTACACGTGGCCGGGCAACGTCCGCGAGCTCGCGAACGCCGTCGAGAGCGCCGTCGCGCTCGCGCGCTTCGACGAGCTCGGGCTCGACGATCTGCCGGTCAAGATCCGGACATATACGCCGAGCCACGTCCTCGTCCCGGGCAGCGATCCGGCCGGCCTCGCGCCGCTCGAGGAGGTGGAGCGGCGCTACATCCTGCACGTGCTCGAGGCGTGCGGCGGAAACCAGTCGCTCGCCGCCCAGATCCTGCGCATCGATCGGAAGACCTTGCACCGGCGGCTCAAGAGCTTCCTGCGCGAGCCGGCGCCCGCCGAGTGAGCCAGCCGGCCGGCCGGGCTGGCCGGGGCTGCGCCGGTGCGGAGATCTGCCCCAGGAACGGCATTTCGCCCCAGGCCGCCGCGGCCAACCGCTTGAAACCCGGCTGGTACGCCGCGTGCTCGTCCTGCTGGTCAAATGCACGACGAGCCGACACCTTCCCCGGCGGCGCCCGCGGCCACGCCCGTGGACGCACCCGCGCGCACCCGATCCGCCGGCGCGGTCGCGGCGCCGCTCGTGATCGTCGCCGACGACAACCCGTACATGCGGTGGCTGGTCCGCGCGACCTTCCGCGGGCGCTTCGAGGACATCGTCGAGGCGGGCGACGGGCGCGAGCTGTTCTGGCACCTCCTGCGCGCCTCGCGGACCCGCGCCGAGTCCGAGGTCATCGTGATCGCCGATATCCGGATGCCGGTGTGCAGCGGGCTCGACGTGCTCGCCTCGTTCGACGAGCTCGGCTATCACCCGAGGACGGTGGTGATGACCAGCTATCCAGACGAGCAAGCGCGCGCCTCTGTCGCGCACGTCGGCGGCCTCTTGCTCCCCAAACCGTTCTCCACGGAGGAGCTGCGCCGTGTCGTCGAGCAGCTCTGGCGCAAGTGAGCTCGCGCTCGAGGCGGTGATGCCACACCTCTCGCGGCTCACCACGCTCGTCCTCGCCGCCGCGATGGTCGCGTTCGTCGCGCTCGGCGATCGGATCACCGGCGTCGACGTCGCGTTCACGCTGCTCTACCTGGTCCCGATCGCGCTCGGCGCCTGGCACGGGCTCCGGTACGGCGCGGCGCTCGCGGTGCTGGCGGCCGCGTGCTCGCTCGCCAACGCGCTGCTCGAGGAGAAGCCGGCGCTGATCACGATCTGGAACGAGCTCGGCCTCCTGATCGTGTTCCTCCTGATCGCCTACCTCCTGGCGCGGCACCGCGCGCACCTCGAGCAGGAGCGCAGCCAGCACCAGCTCACCGTCGATCAGCTCCGCCACGCCGACCGCCTGAACGTGATCGGCACGCTCGCCGCCGGCGTAGCGCACGAGATCGGCACGCCGCTGAACGTGATCTCCGGCAGCGCCGAGCTGCTCCCCGGTGCGAAGGACCCGCGCGAGCTCGAGGAGATGTCGCACATCATCCGGGACCAGACGCACAAGATCAGCGCGATCATCCGCCACCTGCTCGACTTCGGCCGCCGCGCCGGGACCAAGACGACGGTGCTCGATCTCGACGAGCTCGCGCGCTCCAGCACGACGCTCCTGATCCCGATGGCGCGGAAGCGCTCGATCAACGTCGTCGTCGAGCCGTCGATAGCCGCCGTCCTCGTCGACGGCAGCCGGGCCGAGCTCGAGCAGGTGCTCTCGAACCTCGTCCTCAACGCGATCCAGGCGATCCCGCACGGTGGCACCGTGACGATCCGCGTCGGCACCGCGTCCCGCGGAGACGGGCACGGCGCCCGCGCGTTCGGGACGCTCAGCGTCGAGGACACCGGCCCCGGCATCGACGCCGAGGCGCTGCCGCACATCTTCGAGCCGTTCTTCACGACGAAGGGCGTCGGTGAGGGCACCGGCCTCGGCCTCTCGGTGAGCTACGGCATCGTCCGCGATCACGGCGGCTCGATCGAGGTCGACAGCGCGCCGGGCCGCGGCGCCCGGTTCACCGTCCTCCTACCGCTCGACACCCAGAGCCCGGCGCGCACGCCGACCCCGCCGCGCGGCGCCCCGACCGCTCCGCGCGGCGCCCCGACCGCTCCGCGCGGCGCGGCGACCGCGGCGCGCCGCGACGACACGGAGTGAGCGGAGCCAGCGTCCGGGAGGCCGAGCGATGCGGACCGACAACAGCGCGTTCGTGCAGGTCGCGCCCCGCCTGCCCGATGGCACCCTCGACCGTGCCCATACGCCCGCTGGCGTCATCGGCATGTCCTCGGATCACCTGCCGGTCATCGAGGTGAGCATGCCGCTCGATCGCCTGCATCCACCGCGTCCGGCCGAGGTTGCAACGCTGGTACCCGCGGCAGGTCAGAGCCGGTATGCTCGAGACGTGTCCGAGGCCACCGCCCACGCCTACGGCGAGCCTGCAAGCGCGCGCGTCCCCGCCGAGCTGATCGCGCGTGTGGTCGACGTGCTTCACCCCGAGCAGGTCTGGCTGTACGGAAGCCGCGCGCGCGGTGAGGCGCGCACGGACAGCGATTGGGATCTGATGGCGATCTTGCCGGACGAGGCACCCGCGGACGATCTCGACACAGCCTCCGTCTGGCGCCGTCTGAGAGATCTACGACTCCGCCGGGTCGAGGTCTTCACGATGACGCGTGGAGACTTCGAGACGTGGCGGCATTCGCTTGGAACGCTCGCCGAGATCGTCGCCTCGACCGGTGTGGTTGTCTATGGCGGCTGATCCTCCGAGGCCCGATGCGAGGGTCGTCGCCGCGTACCTGGACGACGTCGACCACGAGCTCGACGCAGCGAAGCGCCTCATCGCAGATCCACCAAATCGTTTCGCGGCCTTCCACCTCCAGCAGGCCGCGGAGAAGCTCGTCAAGGCGGTACGCCTCAGCCGCGGGCTACGCGTCACCGCGGATCACAATATCGAGCTCCTCGTCGAGGAGCTGCCCCTGGATGACCCGTGGCGCACCGAGCTCGGCGCGCTCGAGCCACTCTCGAGCTTCGCAACGGCGTATCGCTACCCGTCCCCAACTGGAAAGCGGAAGAGCGGGCCCAGCAACACCGAAGTGCTCGAATGGATCAAGACCATCGGCGAGCTGAGCGCTCGAGCTCGCGCGGCGCTCGTGCCCCCTGCGACGCCGACTGGCTGATTTCCGCTCGGGGCCGGAGCTGGCCAGACCAGTGCCGCCGGACTGGCGGAGGCCGGCCCTGTCCGGGGCTATTCGAGCGGCGCCCCGCGAGCTTGCAGCGCCGCGCCGATGACGACCACGACGGTGAGCAGCGCCGGGACGGCGCCGGCCGCGAGCGCGGAGGCGGGCCACCAGGCGCCGGCGAGCGCCGCGGCCACAGCGCCGGCCACGGCGCCGAGGATGGCGAAGAGCACGAGGAACGGCCCGAGGACGAGGATGACGTCCCGGTACGGGGCCGCCCCGCGCCGGACCAGGACGGCGTTGCGCAGGCGCTTGGCCGTGATCTGGATGAGCGCGAAGGCGACGGCGCCGAGCACGCCGGTGACGGCGCCGGCCAGGGCGCCAGCCAGGGCGTCGGCACCGATGCCGGAGACGCCGGCCGCGCTCAGACGGCCAGGCCCTTCTTGTAGGCCAAGAGCTCCTTCTGCGTCTTGAGCAAGAGCTGATTCGTCTCGAGGAGCTCCTTGGTGCGGGCGCGGACCTGGTTGGCGAGCCGCTCCCGCTCGCGCGCCTCGGTCTCGAGCATTTCCTGGTACTTGACCTGGACGACCGCCTCGTCGGTGACGTTGCGCTGGATCTCGAGCGCGCCGACGTGGTTGCCGTGCTCGTCGGTGATCGGGACCGCGGACAGGATGAAGCGCAGCTTCTGGGCCTCGCCGACGACCGCGCCGGAGATCTCGTCGAGCCGGACGTGGCGGTTGTTCGACCAGCACTGCTGGGCGATGCACTCGCTCTTGCAGATGTTCAGCTCGAGGACGTCGTAGCAGTGCTTGCCCTTGAGGCCGCGGGCGAGCTGGCGCGGCAGGAGCGCGAAGAAGGCGCGGTTGAAGTCCACGATGCGGCGGTCGGTGTCGACCACGAAGTAGCTGTCCACGATCGCGTTGGCCACGCGTTTGAACTCGGCGAGGAACTGCTGCAGCGCAGGGGCGATCGTGTCCACGGGCGCCAATCCTAGCAGTTCCGTCGAGGGTGGCATAATCTCCACCAATGAGCCGAGGGGTGCCAGGATGCGTTTGAGCGTCTCGGTGAAGATGATCTTGACGACGACGCTCCTGATCGTCGTGACCGTCGTCGGCTCGGGTGTCCTGACCGTGTTCAACATCCGGCGCGTCTTCGACGAGACGACGCGGCGCCAGGTCGCGGTCTTCGAGAACGGGCGCGAGACGCTCGGCGAGAACGGCACGCCGCTGTTCGCGCAGGCGCTCCAGCCGCTGGTCCTCGACAACCGCACCGCGGACACCAAGGAGCTGCTCCAGCAGACGGTCGCGCAGGACACCAAGGACGACGCGGGCGGCATGGACTATGGCCTAAAGCTCGCGTTCGTCCTCGATCTCAACCAGAACCTGATCGCGCACTGCTTCGAGGACCAGAAGCTCGCGTGCGTCGAGGGCGTCGTGCCGCGCGAGGGCGTCGCGCAGGTGAAGCACAAGCTCACCGCCGAGGTGTGGCAGGGCGCGCTCGCCGCGTGGAAGGAGGCCGCGGCGAATCGGGGCCCGGCGCTGGTCCGGTTCAACGTCACCGGCGACGGCGCGCGCTACCGCGTGTTCGCGCTGCCGATCTTCACGACGGAGCAGCCGACGGCCGCGGGCGCGATCGCCGAGAAGCCGCCCGACGCGCGCCGCGGCTACGTCGTGCTCGGCTACGACCTCGCGCCGACCGAGAGCTACGCGGCGGCGGCGGACCGCGAGAAGGCGGACGCGTCGACGCGCGCGGCCCTCTACACCGGCGCGGTCGGCGCGCTGTTCGTGCTGATCGGCACCGTGCTCGCGATCCTGCAGGGGCTCTCGATCTCGCGGCCGATCAAGCAGCTCGCGTGGAAGGCGGACCAGATCGCGCGCGGCGACCTCGAGGCGCGCGTCGAGGTGAAGTCGTCCGACGAGATCGGCCTGCTCGGCGAGAACTTCAACTACATGGCCGACCAGATCGCGATCCTGCTCCAGCAGACGGCCGAGAAGGCCCGCATCGAGCAAGAGCTCGAGGTGGCCAAGACGATCCAGGAGACCCTGGTCCCGGGCGCCGAGCCGATCGAGCGCGGCACCTTGCGCTTCGCGGGCTTCTACCTGCCGGCGGCGCAGACGGGCGGCGACTGGTGGACGTGGCACGAGCTCGCCGCCGGCAAGGTGCTGATCGTGATCGGCGACGTCACCGGCCACGGCGTGCCGTCGGCGATGATCACCGCGGCGGCGAAGGCGGCATGTGATGTCGCGCGCCACATCCACGGCGACGACGTCACGGTCACGCGGCTGCTCGAGATCATGAACCACGCGATCTGGCAGAGCGCGCAGCGGCGGTTCGTGATGACGTGCTTCGCGTCGATCATCGACACGCGCCACCGCACGATCACGTACGCCAACGCCGGCCACAACTTCCCGTACCTGTTCCGCGCCGGCGAGGGGAAGGGCGAGTTCGGCTCGCTCATGATCCGCGGCAACCGGCTCGGCGACGATCCGGCGTCGCGCTACGAGGCGAAGACCACGGAGCTGGTCCCGGGCGACGTGCTCATCTGGTACACGGACGGCATCGTCGAGTGCGAGAACGAAGGGGGCGAGGAGTACGGCGAGAAGCGGTTCCGCGCGTCGGTGCGCCGCGCCGCCGCGCTCGACCCGCGCGACATGCGCGACGCGATCGTCGGCGACTCCATGACGTACTTCGGGGCGATGCCGCGCAAGGACGACATCACGATGATCGTGGGGAGGATCCAGTGAGGTCACTGTGCCTATCGGCCGGCATCTGCCTGGCGGCGCTGGCGGCGACGGCAGTCACGCTCGCGCCGCGCCCGGCGGCGGCCGCCGTCGAGGATGATCTGCGCGACGGCGATCGGTACTTCGAGAGCGGCGAGTGGGCGAAGGCCGCGGCCGCCTACGATCGCGCGATCGGCAAGGCGCCCGGCCAGGTCTCCGCCGAGGCGTACGGCAAGCGCGCCGCGATCTTCATCATCTTGAAGAACTACAAGGGCGGCCTCGACTTCATCGAGCGGGCCAAGGCGCGCTACCCGAGCGCGCCCGAGATCCTCGAGCAGGAGGCGCTGATCCTGTGGGAGACCGAGCGCAAGGACGACGCGATCGGGGTCGCCGAGCGCGTGGTGGCGGCGCGGCCGCAGTCGTTCACGAACCAGAAGCTGATCGGCGAGTACTACGCGACGCGCGATCCGGCGCGGACGGCGCTCGCGCTCGAGGCGTACCTCCAGCACCGGCCGGGCGACCTCGAGTCGGGCGACGTCCTGCCGCGCGTGCGCCTGGGGTTTGCGTACCTCGCGAACGCGCGCGCGGCGATCGCCGAGGGCGACGAGGCGAAGGCGCGCGGGCTGTTCGGCAAGGCGGCCGAGCAGTTCAACATCGTGCAGAAGAAGCACGGCAAGCGGCCGAACGCGCAGGTCAACGCCGACAACGGCCTGTGCGCGGCCTACACCGGACAGGGCCGGTTCGACGAGGCGGTCACGGTGTGCGAGCGCGTCACGGGCGATCCGAAGCGGATCGATCCCGCCGGCTCGGGCTGGTTCAACCTCGCGACGGCGTACCTCGCGCGCAAGCAGACCAAGAAGGCGCGCGCGGCCGCGGGCGAGTTCGTGAAGCTCCGCAAGACCGAGGCGCGCGGCTTCATGCTGATCGGCGACACGCACTTCGCCGAGCGGGACTGGACCGCGGCGCTCGATCAGTACCTGCGCGCCGAGAAGCTGGCCAAGGGCCGGCCCTACGATCAGGTGCAGCTCTCGATCCGGCTCGGCAAGACGTACCGCCGCCTGCCGGCGCCCCAGGCCGGCGCGAACGGGAACCTGGCGCTCGCGATCCAGAAGCTCGAGGGGGCGATGGCCGGAAACCCAGCGAGCGCCGAGCTGGCGATCGAGCTGGGCGGCGCGTACCTCGAGGCGCGCCAGGACGCCAAGGCGGCCGCGCTGACCGAGCGGCTGCTCGCGGGGCCCGTGCAGGGCGCGCCGGCCGATGTCCGCGCGAGCTTGCTCGTGGTCTCCGGCAAGGCGCAGTTCAACCAGCGCAAGCTGAAGGAGGCGCGCCAGCGCTTCGAGGCGGCGCAGGCGCTGCGCCCGGCGGATCTCCGGATCCAGCGCGCGCTCGTGCTCACGATCAACGAGCAGGCGTTCGAGGCGACCAAGGATGGCGCCAAGGACGGCGGCAAAGACCAGCGCGCCGCGCAGGCGCTGCTCCAGCAGGCGCTCGCAATAGATAGCAATTCGCCGATCACGGTGACGAACCTGGCGCTGCTCGCGCTCGACAGCGGCGAGTGCGACGCCGCGCGCAAGGAGCTCGGCCGGCTCGAGGCGATCCGCGGCCACGACGCCGTGCTGCACGCGCGGCTCGAGGCGCGGTCGTTTTTGTGCGGCGCCAAGCCGGATCCCAAGCGCGCCGCGACCGAGTTCGCCGCCGCCGAGAAGGAGGCGCGCAAGGCGAACGCGACCACGGCGCTCGCCGAGATCTACACGGAGTGGGCACCGCTCCTCTGGGACACCGATCCGGCCGGCGCGGTCGAGAAGCTCGAGGCGGCGGTGCAGGCGGCCGGGCAGGATCCCGAGATCGGCGCCGCGGCGAAGCGCAACCTCGCGCTCGCGCTCTACCGGCGCGGCTGGAAGCTCGTGCGCGACGGCAAGGCGGCCGAGGCGGCGGCGGACTTCGAGCGCGCGCTGCGCGATCCGAGCGTCCTGCGCGGCAACGAGCAGCCGGCGCTCGAGCTGTCGCAGGCGCTCGCGCAGCTCGAGGGCAACCGCCCGGGCGACGCGGCGAAGCTGTTCAAGGGGCTCACGGCGAAGGGCAACCAGGCGGCGTACCTGAAGCCGCCGTACGCGACGGTGGGCCCGCAGTTCTTCGCCGCCTACGCGGCGTACCGGAGCGGCACGCTGGCGGGACGGCAGCAGGCGGCGGCCGAGCTCGGCAAGCTCCAGCCGCAGGCCACGGGCGCGTTCGCCGACAAGATCCGCGATCTGATCGCGTCGGCGTGGGAGATGGTCGCGCACGAGCAGTGGCGCCTGGGGCAGCCGGGGCTCGCCGCGCGGACGCTCGGCCTCGCCGACAAGCTGGCGGTCGGCGACACCAAGCGCCGCATCGCCATGGACCGGACGGCGCTCTCGCTCGGCAAGGGCGACCTCGCGGCGCTGGAGGCGTTCGCCGGCAACCCGCCGGAGGCGTTCATCAACGTCGGCATCATCTACGATCTGCTCGGCCGCCCCAAGGACGCCTACGACGCCTGGCAGCGCGCGCGCGCGCGCGGCGTCGCGACGCGCGAGGTGCTGCGGTGGATCGAGGCCAAGAAGCGGATCTATGGGTTCTAGACGGGTTCTAGGGGGAGCCGATATGCGCAGCTCGTTCCATATGCCGATCATGTCCGCGCTCCGGTCCGCGCTCCGGTCCGCGCTCGCGGCGCTCGTCACGCTCGCGCTGCCGGGCCCCGCCCACGCGCAGGAGCCAAAGCTCCGGCTCGGCATCTACGCGCCGTCGGTGGAGTTCGGCTCGGCGACCGCGCGCCTCTCGTACGTGCAGGCGCTCGGCAAGGCGATCGAGCAGAGCACCGGCCTCGAGGTCGAGGCGCAGTCCTACGCGAGCCTCGCGACCTTGCGCAAGGAGGCGGTCGACGTCGCGATCATCGACGGCCCGTGCTACGCGACGAACCTCGGCTGGCGGCTGCTCGCGAACGCGTCGATCGGCGGCGCGACGACGCGCCCGTGGGCGCTCTACGCGAGCGTCCCCGACATGCAGTCGCTGCGCGGCAAGAAGCTGTCGTACATCACCACGGGCTGCAACGACGCCGGCTTCATCGACAACGCGATGCTCGACTCCGAGGTCGATCCGACGTTCTTCGCCGCGCGCATCGGCAAGCCGGACCTCGCCGCCGCGGTGGCCGAGGTCGCCGCGACGAAGACGGCGCAGGCGGTGTTCGCGCCGGCCGGCGCCGCGAAGGGCCTGACGAAGCTGTTCGACACCGGCACCGTGCCGAACCCGGCGCTCGTCGACGTCTCTGGCAAGCTGCCGGCCGGGACCGCCGAGAAGATCGCCGCGGCGGCGACAGGCTTCGGCGGCTCCGGCCCGATCTCCGGCTGGACCCGGCCGTCGCGCGACGTCTACACGAGCCTCGCGGGCCGGCTCGGCAAGGTCGTCAAGAACGGCGTCCTCGCGAGCCCGGAGCCGGTCCGGATCGACGCGCGCGACGTGCTGATCGATCCGCCGACGATCCGCGAGCCGGCGCTCGTCGGGCTGCGCCACCACTTCGTCCGCGCGCCGGGCGAGCGCCTCGAGTGAGCCCGCCGCGGCGGCCCGGCGGGCTCAGCGGCCCTGCGTCATGCGCAGCATCACGAGCGGCGTCTTGAAGATGATGCCGAGCTCGGTGCGCAAGTACGTGTCGAATCGCTCGAGCGACGCGGTGTACGCGAGGTCGTAGAGCAGCTTGATCCGCATGTCGTCGGCGAGCGAGCCCTTGGTCTCCTCGAGGTCCCACGGGTTCTGCAGCGTCGCGGCGAGCTTGCCGATCTCGCTGCCCTCGGGGGCCGAGCCGGTGTAGCCGAGCGAGATCTGCGCGAGCCCCGTGATGCCGGGCTTGACGTCCCGCATGCGCTCCTCGAACAGCGGGATCGCGTACGACAGGTTCTGCAGGAGCTCGGGCCGCTCGGGGCGCGGGCCGACGAGGCTCATCTTGCCGCGCAGGACGTCCCAGAACTGGGGCAGCTCGTCGAGGCGCGACTTGCGGAGGAACTTGCCGACCCTCGTGATCCGTGGATCGTCGGCACCGGCGACGACGACGCCGGTCTTCCGCTCGGCGTCCGGAATCATCGTCCGGAACTTGTGCATGTCGAACTCTTCGAACTGCAGCTTCTTGATGCCGTTCTCGTTGTGGATCGACTTGAGGCTGCCGGCGCGACGCTGGCGGAACAGCACGGGGCCGGGCGACTCGATGTAGATCGCCGCCGCGATGACCGGCATCAACGGCGCCGTCAGCATCAGGCCCAGCGCCGACCCGACGATGTCGATCGTCCGCTTAGCGAGGCGAACGCTGCGCAACACGGCCACAGGCTATCACGGCCCGCCGCCGGTCCACGCCACCCCGGCCGGGGAATTCCGGCCGGGGTGTTCATCCCCACGGGCTCCGTGGCCACCCGCGCGTACCGTGCCTCATGGCACTTTCGCGAAGCGCTGCGGTCTGGTTATGCTCGGGCGCGATGGCCGCGCCGATCCGACTGACCGTGCCAGGGACGTTGCGCTACCGCCCGATCGCGGTCCGCGTCGTGGCGGAGGCCGCGCGGCTAGTCTCCGAGTCGGCCCGCGTCGACCCGAACGACCCGCTTGTCCTCGACGTCCGCGACCCGTTCGACACCTCGGTCGTCTCGGCGTTCATGGAGATCTTCAACAACATCGCGATCCACGCGTACCAGCGCAGCGAGAGTGGCATGATCGAGCTCTCGATCACCCCCGCCGACCGCGAGCTCGTGATCGAGCTGCGCGACAACGGGCGCCCGTTCTCCCTCGAGGGAGTCTCGCCCCTGCCCTCCGCGCTGGACGACGACTCCCTCCCCGAGGGCGGCATGGGGATCCACATCGCCAAGACCATGCTCGATGAGATGACGTACGAGCCTGGACCGCCCAACCTGTGGCGGCTATGTAAGCGGCTGTCGACGCAACCGACCGGAGCCGGGAGAAGCTGACGTGTCCAAACCGCCGTTCGAAGTGCAGCGCATCAACAACGAGACCCGGCTCATCGTGCGTGGCTCGTTGGATATCAACAGCGCGCCAGTGCTCGCCGAGGAGATCGATCGCATCATCGCGGCCAAGCCGCCCAGGGTCGTCGCCGACCTTTCGGAGCTCGATCTGATCGATAGCTCCGGCGTGGCAGCCCTGGTCAAGCTCTACAAGGGCATCCGCAACGGGGGCTGGGGCGGCGCGATCGAGATCCAGAACGCGCGCGATCAGCCGCTCGCGATCTTCAAGCTCCTGCGCATGGACAAGGTCTTCAACCTCTAGTCCTCGCCGCGCCCGCTCCACGTCGTCCCGGAGCGGGCTGTACCGCGGTGAAGCCGCATGCCATCGTGAATGGGCCGTGCTGCGCGTCCTCGCGATCACGAAGATCTTCCCGAACGCCGCCGAGCCGCTCTCGGCGCCGTTCAACCGCCAGCAGTTCGCCGCCCTCGCGAAGCGCTGCGACCTCCGCGTCATGGCCACGCTGCCGTGGTTCCCGGGCGCGGGCCTCCTGGCGCGCTGGTCGAGCGCCGGGAAGCTCGCCCAGGTCCCGCGCCACGAGGAGATCGAGGGCATCCCCGTCTCGCACCCGCGGACCTTGTTCGTGCCGCGCCTCGCGCACGGTGCGTGGGGGCCGCTGTACGCCGCCTCGATCGCGCCGGCCCTGCTGCGCCACCGCGGCCAGGTCGACGTCGTGCTCGGCTCGTGGGCGTACCCGGACGGGTTCGCGGCGGTGATCGCGGCGCAGATGCTGCAGGTGCCGTGCGTGGTGAAGCTGCACGGCAGCGACATCAACGTGATCGCGAAGCTGCCCGGGCCGCGGCGCCTCACCCAGTGGGCGCTGCCGCGCGCCGCGCGCGTGGTCGCGGTGAGCCGCGCGCTCGCGGACGAGGTGGCCCTGCTCGGCGTGCCGCGCGAGCGCGTGGCGATCGTCATGAACGGCGTCGACGCCGAGCTGTTCCACCCGGCGGATCGCGCCGCCGCGCGGGCCGAGCTCGGGCTCCCGGACGGCCCGCTCGCGCTCTACGTCGGCAACCTCAAGCCGGAGAAGGGCGTGCTCGATCTGCTCCGCGCGTGGGCGAGCGTGCCGCGCGGGACGCTCGCCGTCGTCGGCGGCGGGCCGGCGCAGGCCGCGCTCGAGGAGGCGGCCGCGCCGTTTGGCGATCGCGTGCGCCTGCTCGGGCCGCAGCCGCTGCCGCGCATCCCGCGCTGGATGGCGGCGTGCGACGTGCTCGTCCTGCCGAGCCACGCCGAGGGCACGCCGAACGTGATCCTCGAGGCGCTGGCGTGCGGCCGGCGCGTCGTGTCGACCGCCGTCGGCGGCGTGCCGGATCTGCTGACGCGCCCCGAGCTCGGCGCGCTCGTCCCGGCGCGCGATCCGGACGCGCTGGGCGCCGCGCTCGCGCGCGAGCTCGCGGCGACGTACGACCCGGCGGAGGTGGCGCGGCTCGGCGCGCGCGGCGGCTGGGAGGCGAGCGCGGCCGCGCTCCACGCGGTGCTCGCCGAGGCCGCGGCCGGGGGCCCGCCGTGACCCGCAAGCCAGCGCCGCCCCCGCTCGGCGACGGGTGGTTCCAGTCCGAGGAGCCGACGCGCCTGGGCCTCGTCTTCGAGCTGCGCCGGATGGCGCTCCGCTTCCGCGTGCGCCCGATCCCCGCGCTCCTGATCGCCCTGGTCATCACGACCGGCATCGGGGTCAAGGTCGCCCGCAAGCCGAAGCTCTACTCGGCCGACGTCGTGCTCGCGCTGACCGAGGGCGCGCAGTTCCCGGGCAAGAGCGGCATCCCGTTCGACCAGCTCCGCGGGTACGTGACGTCGTCGCTGATGCCCGAGGCCAAGCTCCTCAAGCTGGTCGAGGACAGGAACCTGTACCGCCTGCGCAAGACCCTGGGGCCGCAGTGGGCGGTCGACCAGCTGCGCGGTCAGCTCGACGTCGAGATCTGGAAGAACTCGTTCGTCTACTACGACCTCGAGGACTACCGAGCGCGCAAGGACGCGCGCATCGGGCTCACGGTGACCGACAGCGATCCCGACCGGGCGATCACCCTCGTGCGCGACATCGCGTCGATCGTCATGGAGACGCACGAGCAGCAGCGGCAGATGGTCGCCGCGGCCCTGTCCAACAAGGTCGCGATGATGCGCGAGGAGCTCGACAAGAAGCTCTCCAGCCTGACCGCGATCCAGTCGGTGAAGCAGGCGGCGCTCGCCGCCGCGACGCGAGAGGGCGACGCCCGCCTCGCGGCGACGCTCTTCACCGAGGTCGCCGCGCTCGCGCACGATCAGCAGATCGCCGAGGATCAGCTCTCGGTCATCCTGAAGAGCCCCGAGGCGATGGCCGATCAGCTCACCGCGGCCGGGCTCGGCATGCGGATCGACATGGTCGAGGAGCGCCGGCCGGAGCGCCCGGAGCAGTCGTGGCTCCCGCTCGCGCTGACCTTGATCGTCGTCGGCTCGGGCTCGCTCGTGGGCGCGATGCTGTTCCTCGGCGCGTTCGATCCGCGGGTCCACGACACCGACGATGTCGCGCGCCTCGGCTTCCCCGTGCTCGGCCATGTGCCCGGATTTCCGGGCGACCGGGTCGGGTCCTTGCGGTCGCGTGGCGCCCGACGCGCTCGTGTACCATGGTACCTCCGATGGCGATCACGGCGATAACTCCACGAGATCGTTTACAGAGCCTCGTCGACCTCGGTCGAAAGACGCTGCGCTACTGGTGGCTCATTGGCATGTTCGCGGTCGTCGGCGGCGCGCTGGCGATGGCGTTCGCGCAGAAGCGACCCAAGCGCTTCCAGACCTGGGCCACGATCTTCTACCAGGAGCGCATCCAGTCCGCGCTCCTGACGCCGAACCGCGAGGAGATGGTCCAGCGCAACATCGGCGACAAGTACCGCGAGCTCCTGCTCGCGCGCGCGCAGCTGGCGCAGATCATCGAGGATCCGAAGCTGAACCCGTTCCCGAAGCTGGATCCCGACCTGGCGATCGACGACCTCCGCACGCAGATCAAGCTCGAGGGCCGCGGCGGCAGCGCGTTCCGCATCGTCTACACCGACGCCGACCCGGATCGCGCGAAGGCGGTGACCGAGCGGCTCACGAAGATGCTCCAGGAGAAGGACGAGGAGCTCCGCAACAATCAGGCCCGCGAGACGGTGGAGTTCGCGACCAAGCAGAAGGAGGACGCCGAGCTCGAGCTGAAGAAGCGCCGGTCGGCGCTCGCGCAGTTCCTCTCGGAGCACACCGAGTTCGCGCTGGATGCCAACAGCGCGCAGTCCGAGGGCGCGGGGATCCGCGCGCGCCAGAGCAGCCAGGCGCAGAGCCAGGCGCAGAACCAGGCGCAGAAGCCGCTGACGCCCGAGGCGCAGAAGATCCTCGATTACGAGCGGCAGCGCCAGCGCATCACGCTGCGGCTCAACGCGTCGCCCGACGCGCCGCCGGTCCGGATCGCCTCGCCGCCGTCGCCCGAGCGCACCGCGGCGCTCGCCGCCCTGGCCGAGACCGAGCGCGAGCTCGGCGCCGCCCGGCGCGAGGCCGAGGGCGCGGAGGCCAAGTACGGGCCGAAGCACCCGACGGTGCTCAACGCGCAGAAGCGCCTCGAGGCCGCCCAGGAGGCGCAGCGGCGCGCGAAGGCCGGCGTGCCGCCCGAGGAGGAGATCGCGATCGCGCCAGCGTCGCCGCAGGATCGCAGCAAGCTGCAGCGGCAGCTCGACGAGATCGAAAAACAGATCGCGAAGCTGCGCAACGCCAAACCCGGCGCGCCGCCGGACGCCCAGGACGCCCCGACCGAGACCTCGGGCTCGAGCTGGATCGTCCAGCTCGAGACCGATCACGCCGACCTGCGCCGCGCCGTCGCGGAGCAGAACGAGCGCGTGAGCTCGCTGGCGCAGAGCGTGTTCCGCTCCGAGCTGGACGCGCGCCAGAAGCTCGCCGAGGCGGGCGGCCGGCTGTCCTTGATCGATCCGGCGTTCAAGCCGGTGAAGCCATCGGGGCCGGGCAAGAAGATCTTCCTCATGGGCGGCGTGGTGCTGTTCCTGCTGATCGGCCTCGTGCTCTCGGTGCTCCTCGCCGTGATCGATGATCGGCTGTACCGCCGGGCCGATCTCGAGTCGCTGGGCATCGCGGTGCTCGGCGTGATCCCGCCCGCGCCCAGGCCCGCGAAGGGCAAGAAGCTGAAGCTGCGGTCCAGCAAGGCCCTGCCACCCTCTGTCGCAAAGGACGCCGCGTGACCACCCCGAAGCGCCCGAGCCGGTTTGGCGAAGTCACAAACCCTCACCTCACAAACCCTGGGTTCGAGCGGCGCCCGGCGCCGCTGCCGCTCATGACGCAGCCGATGATCCCGATCCCCGTCGACGGCGACATCGATCCGTCGGCGACGCGCGTGGACAACCCGCTCACGGCGATCAAGCCCGAGACCGCGGCCGTGCTGTTCGGCCGGCCGACGCAGGCGATGACCGCGATGTCCAAGCCCCAGCCGGCCGCGCCCGCGGGCCCGCCACCGGAGATCGGGCTGACGCAGCACCACCTGCCCGAGGGCGCGCCCGATCCGCGGCTCGCGCTGATCGACGATCCGGACTCCGAGCGGTCCGCGGCGTTCCGCGTGCTGCGCCACCACCTGCTCGAGGCGGGGAGCCGGCCGCAGTGCGTGGTCGTGTCGAGCCCGCAGCCGGGCGACGGCAAGACCACGACGGCGGTCAACCTCGCGCTCGCGCTCGCCGAGTGCGGCCGCGCGAAGGTGCTGCTCGTCGAGACGAACCTGCGGCGGCCGCAGCTCGCGAGCATCTTCAAGTTCACGCCGCCGTGGTGCTTCGCCGAGCAGCTCGCGGCGCACCGCCACCAGCCGATGATGCCGTGGAGCCTGATCGAGATCCCGCAGCTCTGGCTGCACGTCGGCGGGATCAACCCGACGATCGAGAAGACGCAGCTCCTCGACGGCCCCGCGTTCGCGATCGCGATGGAGCGCCTGCGCCTGGGCGGCTACGACCACATCGTCGTCGACGGCCCGCCGGTGCTCGGCTCCGCCGACGTGAACCTCCTGGCCGACGCGGCCGACGCGGTCGTGATCGCGGTCCGCGCGCGGCGCTCGACGACGCGCGACCTGCGCCGCGCGCTCGAGCAGCTGGGCGATCACAAGATCGCCGGCACCGTGCTCGTCGAAGACTGAGCGCGGATCGAGCGCCAGCGCATCGGTTGGGCGCAACCTTGAAATTTGGGAGGCAATCTCCCAATTTTCGAGGTCATGCAACGGCCCCGCGCGCTGGGCGCAGGCCGGCGAGCCGTCAAGTTACGTAGGATTTGGATGCCCTTGGATGCCAATGAGCGATTGAGGGCAGTCATAACGCTGGCGCCGCTCGCTCGTGCTGGGCGCGGATCCAGGCGTACCAATCGGCCAGGCCCTCGCCGGTCTTGGCCGAGACGGTCAGCGCGGTGAGCCTGGGATTGACGTGGTGGGCGCGATCGAGGGCGGCCGAGACGTCGAAGTCGACGTACGGCAGGAGGTCGATCTTGTGGACGAGCACGAGCGCGGCGGCGCGGAACATGTGCGGGTACTTGAGCGGCTTGTCGTCGCCCTCGGTGACCGACAGCACCACGACCTTGGCGCGCTCGCCGAGATCGAACAGCGCGGGGCAGACCAGGTTGCCGACGTTCTCGATCATGAGCAGGGAGCCGGCGGGCGGATCGAGCGCGGTGAGCCCGCGCGCGACCATCTCGGCGTCGAGGTGGCAGCCGGTGCCGGTGTTGACCTGGACCGCGGCGGCGCCGGTGGCGCGGATCCGCTCGGCGTCGCGCGCGGTCTCCTGGTCGCCCTCGATGACGCAGATGGGCGTGAGCGTGGCGGCGGCGGCGAGATCGCGGATCGTGCGCACGAGCAGCGTGGTCTTGCCAGCGCCGGGCGAGCTGACGAGGTTGAGCGCGAGGATCCGGCGCTCGGCGAGCCACGCGCGGTTCTGCGCGGCGCGCGCGTCGTTCTTCGCGAGGACCCGCGCCTCGAGGTCGACGATCACGGCCGCGCGGGCGGGCGCGTGATGGTGGTGGTGGGCGTGAGCGTGGGCGTGAGCGTGGTGATCGTGAGTGTGCGCGTGATCGTGAGTGTGCACGTGATCGTGAGTGTGATCGTGATCATGAGTGTGATCGTGATCATGGGTATGAGCGTGCTCGTGCTCGTGTTGCACGCCGTCGCATCCGCAGGTCGCGCACATCAGGGGGCCTCCTCGCGCATTCAGCAGATCCTCGGGAGCTGCTCGCCGACGAGCATGTCGACAATGCGCTGGCCGCCGAGGGCGGTCTGCATCACGACGCGGCCGGCGGGGCCGTCCGTGATCGAGCCGATCGCGGCGGCGTGGGCACCGAGCGGGTGCGCGCGCAGCGCGGCGAGCGCCGCGGCGGACTCGGCGGCGGGGACGACGGCGACGAGCGAGCCCTCGCCGGCCAGGTAGAGCGGATCGAGGCCGAGCAGCTCGCACAGGCCGAAGACCTCGGCGCGCACCGGCGTGCGCGCCTCGTCGATCGCGATCCCGACCCGCGAGGCGTCCGCGATCTCGTTGAGCACGGTCGCGAGCCCGCCGCGCGTCGCGTCGCGCAGGCAGCGCGTGCCGGGCGCCGCGGCGAGCAGGGCCGCAACGAGGCCGTGGAGCGGCGCGCAGTCGCTCGCGAGCGCGGTCTCGAGCAGGAGGTCGCCCCGCGCGGCGAGGATCGCGGCGCCGTGATCGCCGAGCCAGCCATTGACGAGGACAGCGTCGCCAGGTGCCGCGCGGTGGACGCCGAGCGCGACGCCCGGCCGGATCGCGCCGATGCCGGCGGTCGTCACGTAGAGCTTGTCGCACGCGCCGCGCGGCACGACCTTCGTGTCGCCGGTGACGATCTGGACCTCCGCCGCGCGCGCCGCGGACGCCATCGACCGCGCGACCCGGCGCAAGAGATCGATCTCGACGCCCTCCTCGATGATCACCGCGCACGACAGGTAGAGCGGGACCGCGCCGCCGACCGCGAGATCGTTGATCGTGCCGCACACGGCGAGCGTGCCGATGTCGCCGCCGGGGAAGAACAGCGGATCGACGACGAACGAGTCGGTCGTGAACGCCAGGCGATCGCCGCGCGCCGCGAACGCCGCGAGCGGGAGGCGCGCCTGATCCTCGAGCGGGGCGCCAGGCGCGCCGCCGCCGCCGCCGCCGCCGAACTCGCGGACGAACACGTCGTCGACGAGATCCTTCATCGCCTTGCCGCCGCCGCCGTGCGCGAGCGTGACGGTGCGGCCGCTCACCGTGCGCAGCGCGCGGCTCACGCGATCACCGGGAGCCGCGCGCCGTAGCGGTAGGTGGCCGCGCACGCACCCTCGGACGAGACCATCAGCGCGCCGATCGGCGTCTCGGGCGTGCACGCGGTACCGAACGCCCGGCACTGGCTGGGCTTGAGCGCGCCGGTCAAGACCTCGCCGCACTGGCACGCGGCGGGGTCGGCGACCTGTGCGTTCGGGACGGCGAAGCGGCGCTCGGCGTCGAACGCCGCGAGCTCGGCGCGGATGCGGACGCCGGAGCGCGGGATCGAGCCGAGCCCGCGCCACTCGAACAGCTCGCGCAGCTCGTAGACCTGCCCGATCGCGGCGAGCGCCGCGGCGTTGCCGGCCGGGGCCACGACGCGCGCGTACTGGTTCTCGATCTCGGCGCGGCCCTCGGCGAGCTGGCGCACCAGCATCCAGATCGCCTGCAGGATGTCGACGGGCTCGAACCCGGCCACGACGAGCGGGCGGCCGTAGCGGCGGGCCACGACCTCGAACGGCGCGGTGCCGATGATCGTCGCGACGTGGCCGGGCCCGAGGAAGCCCGCGAGGTGGAGCCGCGGGCTGTCGAGGATCGCCTGCAGCGTCGGGACGATCGTGATGTGGTTGCAGAACACCGAGAAGTTGCCGACGCCCTCGCGCCGCGCGGCGAGGATCGTCAGCGCCGTCGGCGGCATCGTGGTCTCGAAGCCGAGCGCGAAGAACACGACCTCGCGCTCGGGGTGACGGCGCGCCAGCGCGAGCGCGTCGAGCGGCGAGTACACGATGCGGATGTCGAGCCCGTCGGCCTTGGCCTGGAGCAGGCTGCGCCGCGAGCCGGGCACGCGCATCGCGTCGCCGAACGTCGCGAAGATCACGCCGGGCTGCGCGGCGATCGCGAGGGCGTCGTCGACGCGGCCCATCGGCAGCACGCACACCGGGCAGCCGGGGCCGTGCACCAGCTCGAGCGCGGGCGGCAACATGCCCTCGAGCCCGAACCGGAAGATCGAGTGCGTGTGACCGCCGCACACCTCCATCAGGTGGATCGGGCGCGCGACCGACGCGGGGATCTGCAGGGCGGCGCGCTCGATCTCGCGCACGAGCGAGCGCGCGCGGTCGGGATCGCGGTGCTCGTCGACGTGCTTCACCGCGCGCCCCCCACCGCGCCGTGTCCTGCCGAGAGCCGCGCGTGCACGAGATCCCCATAACACGGCGCGTAGGGCGGCGTGGCGCTCCCGCGCAGCACGCATCGCAGGCCCCTCATCCGGCGCCTCCTCGCAGGAGCCGCGCGGCGGCCACCGAGGCCTGACCGAGCGACAGGCCGCCATCGTTCGCGGGGACCCGCGCGTGCAGCAGGACGGCGAGACCGCGCGCGCGCAGCCGGCGCTCGCACTCCTCGAGCAGGATCCGGTTCTGGAAGCAGCCGCCCGACAGCGCGACGGTGTCGAAGCTGTGCCGCCCGCGCAAGATGCCCGCGGCCTCGGCGATGCCGCGCGCGAGCCCGCGGTGAAAGCGCGCCGCGATCACGCCTCCGGGCGTCCCGGCGGCGAGATCGGCGAGGAGCGCCGCCCACATCGCGCGCGGCACGAGGCGCGGCGGGCCGCGCTCGGGCGGCGCAGCGAGCTCGAGCGAGTACGCCCGCTCGTCGGGCTCGCCGAGCGCGGCTGGATCGACCGCGGCCTCGAGCCGCATCGCGGCCTCACCCTCGTACGCCTGGCGCTCGAACGCGAGCCCGCACGCGGCGGCGACGGCGTCGAACAGCCGGCCGCACGACGAGGCGAGCGGCGCCTGAAGACCGCGCGCGAGCATCGCGTCGAGCGCTGCGAGCGGCTTTCCGATGAGCCGGCGAACGGGCGCGAGCGCGCCGAACCGCGCGAGGACGGTGGGCCAGCCGAGCGCGGCGCCAAGGTGCGCGTACAGGTTGCGCCACGGCTCGCGCGCGGCGCGATCCCCGCCGAGCATCGCCACCGGCGCGAGCGCCGCGAGGCGCTCGGCCCGGACGTAGTCGGCGAGCAGGAATTCGCCGCCCCAGATCGCGCCGTCATCGCCGAGCCCGAGGCCGTCGAGCACGACGCCGAGCACGGGCGGCGCATCCAGCGGGCGGGCGTTGTCGGCGAGGCAAGCCGCGACGTGCGCGTGGTGGTGCTGGACGGCGAGGATCGGCACACGGCCGCCTCGCGCGCGCTCGCGGGCGATCTCGCCGGTGCGCTGATCGGGGTGCAGATCGACCGCGATCGCGGCCGGCGCGTGCGCGTGGAGCGCGGTGTAGAGCGCGAGGCTCCCGCGGTAGTCGTCGAGCGCGGCGGGACTCGCGAGATCGCCCTGGTGCTGCGACACCACGGCCTCGCCGCGCGCGATCAGGCAGAACGTCGCCTTGAGGTCGCCACCACAGGCGAGCACGTCGGGCGCGCCCGCGAAGCCGGGCGGCAGCGCGACCGGCGCCGGCGCGAAGCCCCGCGCGCGGCGGACGAGGCGGGCCGCGCCGCCCGCGCCTGTCGCGCCGACCGCGCCCATCGCGCCCATCGCGCCCATCGCGCCCATGACACGAACGACCGAGTCGTCGACGCGGTGGGCGATCGGCCGGTCGTGGACGAGCGCGTAGCTCGCGATCCGACCGAGCCGCGGCGCGAGCTCCTCGTCGCGTGTGACCTGCGGCTCGCCTCCCAGGTTGCCGCTCGTCATGACGAGCGGGCGCGCGAGCCGCCGCGCGATCAAGAGGTGCAGCGGCGTCGGCGGCAGCATGAAGCCGAGCGTCGCGAGCCCCGGCGCGACCGCGGCGGGGAGCTGCGCGGGGCCGGTGGCGGCGAGGAGGACGATCGGCGCCTCGGGCCCGGTCAGCGCCGCGACCTCGGCCGCGTCGAGCGTGCAGTAGCGCCTGATCATCTCGAGATCCAGCGCCATCAGCGCGAACGGCTTGGCGTCGCGGTGCTTGCGCTCGCGCAGCTGCTGCACGGCGCCCTCGCGCGTCGCATCGCACGCGAGGTGGTACCCGCCGAGGCCCTTGATCGCGACGATCTCGCCGCGATCGAGCAGATCGCAGGCCGCATCGACCGCAGCCGCCGCGTCGGCCGCGTCGGCCGCGCCGGCCGCGGCGCCGACGCCGAGCGGGATCAGCCGGGCCCGCGGGCCACACGCGGGGCACGCGATGGTCTCGGCGTGGAACCGGCGATCGGCCGGATCCTCGTACTGGCGCCGGCACGGCTCGCACAGCCCGAAGCCGGCCATCGTGGTCGCGGCCCGGTCGTACGGGATGCCGGTGACGATCGTGAGCCGCGGGCCGCAGTGCGTGCAGGTCGCGAACGGGTAGCGGTACCGGCGCTCGGCCGGATCGGCGATCTCGGCCGAGCACGCGGCGCACGTCGCGGCGTCGGGCGCGATCTGGGTCCGCGCCTGCCCTGCCGCGCTCGCGCCGATCCGGAACTGCACCGCGAGCTCGCCGGCGAACGCGCGCGTCTCGATCTGCTCGACGCGCGCGAGCGGCGGCGGCTCGTGCTCGATCCGCGCGAGCAGACGGGCGAGCGCGTCCGCCGGGCCGCCCGCGCGGATCAGGACACCCTGCCCGTCGTTCACGACCTCGCCGGCCAGCCCGAGCTCGCGCGCGAAGCGCCACACCGCCGGCCGGAACCCGACGCCCTGGACGCGACCACGGACACGGATCTCAAGCCCCTCCATCCAAGCTCGGGACCAGGCCCGGGGCCCAGCTTCGGACCCGGCTTCGGACCCGGCTTCGGGCTCCTCCGCGGTGGCGTCGCCCATGGTTGGCCGGAGTATCCGATCAGGGTGCGCCGTTACAAGCTGTTTCCCATAATGCTGTTTCTGAGCAGGAAATCCTGATCAACAGAGAGCATGATCTGCATTATGCAACTCTCCCTTTCTGAACGACCTGTGGTATCCATCGCGCTTCCCTTCCCGGGACCGCACGCGCGTAGCTTGCAGTCAGGTGTGGCAAGAATGCACCGAGCGCGAGCGCACAGTTGATTGAACCCGCTGCGATCCCTCGACGCTCCGGCTGCTCCCGTGATGCACGGTTCAAAATCGGGTGCATTAGTCTCGTCTAACACAGACGAGACCATCGCCGTGGCTCTACTCTTCCGGGAGGAATCCGAGTTGTACATATCTAAAATTGATAGCTAACAATTTTGTAGGTAGCTGAGTTCACTCGTGTGCGTAATCAATTACACCCGCAAGAATTGCGTCCGCAAAGCTTCCCGGGCAGTGTCGATCGCTGGGCTCATGGCGGGAAATCTCTCATCTCTCCTCTCGGCACCGCTCGACGCGCCCCGTCAGGAGGGCGCGCCGTACCTCGAGCTTCACTTCAAGCCAGACCACGATCTCGTCACGGTCGTCCGCCGATTCGTGGCCGACCTCACCCAGCAGCACCTGATCGATCCCGAGGGCACGTCGCGCATCGCGCTCGCCATTCACGAGCTGCTCGAGAATGCGGTGAAGTACGCCACAGACGGCGAGACGACCCTCCGCATCGACGTCGATCTCGATCGACACCCCCGGCCGGTCCGGATCGCGCTCTGCAACCGCGCCCGGCCGGAGGACATCGCCGCGATCGGCGCGATCCTCGACGGCATCGCGCGCGCCCCGTGCGCGCAAAAGTTCTACCAGCAGCTGCTCGTCCGGCGCGCGAAGGTGAAGGACCGGAGCGGCGGGCTGGGCCTCGCCCGGCTGTGCGCCGAGGGCGACATGAAGCTCACGTGCCGCGTCATCGACAACGATGTCACGGTGATCGAAGCGACCACCTCCGTGGCAGGAAGGAGCTGTTCATGAGTGAAGTCGTAGCCGTGACCGGCAAGCGCTTCCAAGCTGCCGCCGAGCACGAGGGCGCGGTGATCCGCGCGTGGCTCAAGGGCACCGCCGACTACCACGCGCTCGACGCGGTCGAGATGCTGCTCACGCGCCTCCACACGGAGGCGCTCCGGCTCGGGATCGACGAGGCCGTGATCGATTTCCGCCGGCTCGAGTTCATGAACTCGTCCTGCTTCCGCAACTTCATCTCGTGGCTCGCCGAGATCCTCGAGCTGAGCGAGGACCGCCGGTACAAGGTGAAGTTCCTGTTCAACCCGGCGCTGCACTGGCAAGACCGCAGCCTCCACACCCTCCGCTGCTTCGCGGTCGACGTGGTCGACGTGGTGAGCGCGGCCTGATGTGCCTCGGCGTGCCGGGCCGGGTCCTCGACGTGACCGACGAGGATGGCGACGAAAATGGCCTGCGGATGGGCCGCGTCGATTTTGGGGGCGTCGCGCGCAAGGTGTGCCTGGCCCACGTGCCGGACGTGACCCCGGGCGAGTACGTGCTGGTCCACGTGGGCTTCGCGCTGTCGCGGCTCGACGAGCTCGAGGCGCGCCGCGTGCTCGAGCTCCTGGACGAGCTGGGCCGAAGCGACGAGGGGATCGACGAGGGGATCGACGAGGGGATCGACGAGGAGATCGACGAGGTCCGGCCCGCTGGCGAGGAGGACGAGGAGGGCGCGGCGTGACAGGCACGATCGAGATCCTCTGGATCACAGCGGGGCTCAGCTGCGACGGCGACTCCGTGGCGGTCACGGCCGCGACGCAGCCCTCGCTCGAGGACCTCGTGCTCGGCGCGCTCCCGGGCCTGCCGCAGATCAGGCTCCATAGCCCGCTGCTCGCGTACGCGGTCGGCGAGGACTTCCTCGCGCCGTTCCGCGCCGCCGCAAAGGGCGAGCTCGAGCACCCGTTCATGCTGGTGGTCGAGGGCTCGCTGCCGAACGAGGGGAACAAGCGCGAGGGCTACTGGGCCGCGCTCGGCAACGATCCCGAGACGGGCCAGCCGATCCCGACGTGCGACTGGGTGCAGGCGCTCGCGCAGCACGCGTGGGCGGTGGTCGCGATCGGCACGTGCGCGACGTACGGCGGCATCCACGCGATGGCCGGGAACCCGACGGGGTGCATGGGCCTGGACGACTTCCTCGGCGCGGGCTACCGCAGCCGGGCCGGCGTGCCGATCGTCAACGTGCCGGGCTGCCCGGTGCAGCCCGACGCGTTCATGGAGACGGTGCTCTACCTCCTGCGCCAGGCGGCGGGCCAGGCGCCGATGATCCCGCTCGACGACGCGCTGCGGCCGCGCTGGCTGTTCGGCCAGACGGTGCACGAGGGCTGTGACCGCGGCGGGTACTACGAGCAGGCCGACTTCGCGGCGGCGTACGGCTCGAAGAAGTGCATCGTCAAGCTCGGGTGCTGGGGGCCGGTGGTCCTGTGCAACGTGCCCAAGCGCGGCTGGATGAACGGCGTCGGCGGCTGCCCGAACGTGGGCGGCGTGTGCATCGGCTGCACGATGCCGGGGTTCCCCGACAAGTTCATGCCGTTCCTCGACGAGCCGCCGGGCGCGAAGATGTCGACGGCGGCGGTCCTCATGTACGGCCGCACGGTGCGCGCGCTGCGCAACTTCACGCGGGCCGCCCTCGACAAGGAGCCGCCGCGCCCCGCGCCGCGGCCGGCCGGCAAGATCAGCAAGGAGGACGCGTGAGCCTCGTCGAGATGAGCTGGGACCCGATCACGCGGATCGTCGGGAGCCTCGGCATCCACACGAAGATCGACTTTCCGAACCGCCGGGTCGCGGAGTGCTACTCGACGTCATCGATCTTCCGCGGCTACAGCGTGTTCATGAAGGGCAAGGACCCGCGGGACGCGCACTTCATCACGAGCCGGATCTGCGGCATCTGCGGCGACAACCACGCGACGTGCGCGGTCTACGCGCAGAACATGGCGTTCGGCGTCCGGCCGCCGCACCTGGCCGAGTGGATCATCAACCTCGGCGAGGCGGCCGAGTACATGTTCGACCACAACCTGTTCCAGGACAACCTGGTCGGGGTCGACTTCTGCGAGCAGATGGTGCGCGAGACCAACCCGTCGGTGCTCGCGAAGGCGGAGACCACGCTCGCCCCGGGCTCGGCGGTGCACGGCTACCGCACGATCGCGGACATCATGCGCGCGCTGAACCCGTTCACCGGCGCGCACTACCGCGAGGCGCTGCACGCGAGCCGCTACACGCGCGAGATGTTCTGCCTGATGGAGGGCCGGCACGTCCACCCGTCGACCTTGTACCCGGGCGGCGTCGGCACCGTGCCGTCGGTGCAGCTGTTCAATGATTATCTCGTGCGGCTCGTCCGCTACGTCGAGCTGATGAAGCGGTCGGTGCCGCTGCACGACGACCTGTTCGACTTCTTCCTCGACGCCCTGCCGGGCTACGACCAGGTGGGCCGGCGCCGCGTGCTCCTCGGCTGCTGGGGCTCGTTCCAGCGCCCCGAGGCGTGCGACTACCGCTACGAGACGATGGCGGCGTGGGGCCGCGAAATGTACGTCACGCCCGGCGTGGTCGTCGACGACGCGCTGGTGACGACGGATCTCGTCGACATCAACCTCGGCATCCGCATCCTGCTCGGCAGCTCGTTCTACGAGGACTGGGTGCCGGGCGAGCGGTTCGTCGAGGCCGATCCGCTCGGCAACCCGATCGATCCGCGCCACCCGTGGAACCAGACCACGACGCCCCGGCCGCAGAAGCGCGACTTCAAAGACAAGTACACGTGGGTGATGTCGCCGCGCTGGAGGCACCCGCAGACGGGCGAGCTGCTCGCGCTCGACACGGGCGGCGGCGCGCTCGCGCGGCTGTGGGCGACGGCGCTGGCCCGGCGCGTCGACGTGGGCTACGTCCGCGCGCTCGGCCGCTCCGTCGAGATCAACCTGCCGAAGACGGGCCTGCTCCCCGAGGTCCGGCTCGAGTGGAAGATCCCGCGCTACGCGAACACGATCGAGCGCGATCGCGCGCGCACGTACTTCCAGGCGTACGCGGCGGCGATGGCGCTGTACTTCTGCGAGCGGGCGATGGCGGAGGTCCACGCGGGCCGCACCGAGACGTCCGTGCCGTTCCAGGTCCCCGACGAGGCGATCGGCTGCGGCTTCCACGAGGCGGTGCGCGGCGCGCTCTCGCATCACATGGTGATCCGCGGCGGCAAGATCGCGAACTACCACCCCTACCCGCCGACGCCGTGGAACGCGAGCCCGCGCGATATACACGGCACGCCGGGGCCGTACGAGGACGCGATCCAGAACACGCCGCTGTTCGAGGAGAACGATCAGGCGAGCTTCAAGGGCATCGATATCATGCGCACGGTGCGCAGCTTCGATCCGTGCCTGCCGTGCGGCGTGCACATGTACACGGGCGACGGGCGCGTGATCGAGGTGCGGCACTCGCCGACGTTCGGAGCGCATGTCCGATGAAGCCGATGAAGGCGATGAAGGCGACGAGGGCGCGGTAAGGCATGTCCGGCGCGGCCGCGGAGATCGAGCGCCTGCTCGCGGAGGCGGATGAGCTGCCGGATCCCCGCGCGCGCGCGCTCGCCCGGTCGCTCGCGGCGGCGATGATCGAGCTGGTCGGCGACGGCCTGCACCGGATCGGCGGGATGGGCGGGCCGGCGCTCGTGCGCGCGATGGCGGATGACGAGCTGGTCGGCAACCTGCTCGTCCTGTGCGGCCAGCATCCGGATCCGCCGGCGGCCCGCGCGGCGCGTGCGCTCGAGGCGGCGCGCGCGGAGCTGGCGGCAGCGGGGGTCTCGCTCGAGGGTGTCGACGTCGACGAGATGGGCGGCGGGGTCCGCGTGCGGCTCGGGGACGCCCGCGGCGGCGCGGCGGAGGTGAGCGCGGCGCGGGCGGATCGCGTGCGCGCGCTGGTCGAGGCGATCGTCGTCGGGCGCGCGCCGGACGTGGAGGCGGTGGAGGTCGAGCTCGGCGGGGCGGTGCTCGCGCCGCCGGGGTTCGTGCCGCTGGCGCGGCTCCGGGGCGCGCCGTGAGGCGGCTGTACCGCGCGGCGCGGCGGGCGCCGGACGCGGAGCGCTGCGAGCTGTGCGCCGCGCCGCTGCCGGCGAGCCACGATCACCTCTACGCGCCGCGCGAGCGCGAGCTGCGCTGCGCGTGCCAGGGCTGCGCGCTGATCGTGCCGACGGCGGAGCACGCGCGCTACCGGCGCGTGCCGCGGCGCTTCGAGCGCGTCACGCTGCCGCCGGGGCCGTGGCTCGCCCGCCTCGGCGTGCCGGTCGGCCTCGCGGCCGTGCGCGTCCGCGACGACGGCAGCGCGGTGGCGGGCTACCCGGGACCGGCGGGCCTCGTCGAGAGCGAGCTCCCGGCGGCGGAGTGGGACGCGCTTCGGGCCGCGGTGCCAGCGGCGGCGGCGCTCGCGCCAGAGGTCGAGGCGCTCGTGTGCGCGAGCCTCCCGGGCGGCGGCGCCTGGGTGACCGGCATCGACGCGGTGTTCGCGCTGGTCGCCGAGCTGCGCGGGCGGCGGATCGGCCCGGGCGGCGATCCGGCGGTGCCGGCGGCGCTCGCGCGCGTCGCCGCCCGGCTCGCGGGAGGCGCCTTATGAGCCAGACGAGCCAGACGAGCCAGACGAGCCAGCCCGAAGACGACGCGCTCGATCGCCTCCTGCGCGCCGTCCTCTACGAGGGCTACGCGCTGTACCCGTACCGCCCGTCGGCGCTCAAGAACCAGCGGCGGTTCGCGTTCGGCGTCGTGTACCCGCGCGCGTGGGCCGCGCGCGCCCGCGAGGCGGCGCGCGTGCGCGTCGAGGTGATCGCCAGCGCGCCCGCGTCCGCCGCGATCTCGGCGCGCGTCGTGTTCCTGCGCCTCGCGCGCGGCGGCGGGGCGCGCGAGGCGGCGCTCGAGGTCGCGCCGCGCGCGGCCGGCGACACCGGCGCCCGCGTCGCCGCGATCGAGCGCCCGCCGCTCCAGCTCGAGCTCGAGACGGAGGTCGCCGCCGCCGGGCCGGGCCTGTGGCGCTACTCGCTCGAGCTGCGCAACGAGACCGCGCTCTCGCCCGACGCGGATCGCGAGGCGGCGATGGATCACGCGCCGGCGTCGGCGCACGCCGTGCTCCGGCTCGCGGGCGGCGGCGCGTGGATCTCGGCGATCGATCCGCCGCTGTACGCGGCCGCGGCTGTCGCGGCCTGCCGCAGCAGCGGGCTCTATCCGGTCCTCGCGGGCGGCGGCGCGATGCTCGCGTCGCCGATCATCCTGCCGGATCGGCCGGAGCTCGCGCCGGAGAGCCCCGGCGACTTCTTCGACGCGACCGAGATCGACGAGCTGCTCACGCTGCGTGTCCTCTCGCTCACCGACGCCGAGAAGCGCGAGGCGGCGGCCGCCGATCCCAGGGTCGCGGTGCTGCTCGCGCGCACCGAGGCGCTGGGCCTTGGGGCCACGGCGCGCCTGCACGGCGCCGTGCGCACGCCGTGGCCGCGCCCGGGCGCGCGCGTGCGCCTCGCGCCGTCCCGCCGCGCCGATGCGTTCGACGTCCTGCTCCGCGGCCGGCTCGCGACGGTGGCGGCCGTCGAGCGCGACCTCGACGGCAACGTCCACTGCGCGGTGACGCTCGACGACGACCCGGGCGCCGACCTCGGCGCGGACGGCCTGCCCGGACACCGCTTCTTCTTCGCGCCCGACGAGCTCGAGGTGATCGCGTGAAGATCCTCGTCGCGGGCATCGGCAACGTGCTGCTCGGTGACGACGGCTTCGGCCCCGCGGTGATCGCGGCGCTCCGCGCGGGCGGCCCGCGCACGCGCCCCGATGTCGAGATCGCCGACTTCGGGATCCGCGGGATGGACCTGGCGCTCGCGCTGACGGGCGGCGTCGACGCGGCGATCCTCGTCGACGCGGTCGCGCGCGGCGGCGCCCCGGGCACGCTGTACGTGATCGAGCCAGCCGCCGGCGCGCCGCCGGAGCTCCTGGCGCACGCGATGGATCCGGCGCGGGTGCTCGCGTACGCCGCCGCGATCGGCGCGCCGCCGCGCGTCGTCCGCGTGGTCGGCTGCGAGCCGGCGCGCCTGGGCGATGGCGAGGGCGATGGCGATCGCGAGCTCCTCGTCGGGCTGTCCGAGCCGGTCGCGCGCGCCGTCGCGCCGGCCGCCCGGCTGGTGGGCGACCTCGTGGCCGCGCTCGCGGAGGGAGCGTGCACGAGCTAGGCATCGCGCTCGAGATCGCCGAGCTGACCGTCGAGCGCGCCGCGGGCGCGCGGCCCCGGCGCGTCGTCGTCGAGGTCGGCCGGCTCACGGCCGTCTTGCCCGACGCGCTCGCCTTCGCGTGGGAGGCCGCGACCCAAGGCTCGGTCCTCGAGGGCTGCGCGCTCGAGATCGCGGAGGTCGCCGGCCGCGGCCGGTGCCGCGCGTGCAGCGCGGAGCAGGCGCTCGACGTGCCGTTCGGCTGGTGCGCGTGCGGCGCCGCCGACCTCGAGCTGATCGCCGGCCAGGAGCTCGTGATCCGCAGGCTGGAGCTGGAGCCGCCGGTCTCCCTGCCGGGGCCGGAGGAATGAGCCTCGACGAGCGAGACGAGGCGGCGCTCGCGGCCGATCTCGCCGCGCTCGCGGCGCTGGCCGAGGCCGAGGAGCTGATGTCGCAGCTCGCCGCCGCCGTCTTCCCGGACGGGCCGCCGACGCTCGAGCGCGCCACCTGGCCGGACGTGCGCGAGCAGGCGAGCTCCGCCCCGGGCGCTCGGGCCGACGACGCGGAGGCGCGGCTGCGCCACGCGGAGGCGCGGTTCCGGACGCTCGTCGAGCAGATCCCGGCTGTCACGTTCATGGCGGTGCTCGGCGAGGGCCAGAACGAGGTCTACGTGAGCCCGCACATCGAGCAGCTGCTCGGCTACACGCAGGCGGAGTGGCTCGAGGATCCGTTCCTCTGGTACCTGCGCCTGCACCCCGACGATCGGCCGCTGTGGAACGAGGAGTTCGCGCGCGGCTGCCGCACCGGCGGCCCGTTCCGCGCCGAGTGCCGCTTCCTCGCCCGCGACGGCCGCGAGGTCTGGGTCCTCGGCGAGGCGCGCCTGGTCCGCGACGCGCTCGGCCGCCCGCTGTTCCTGCAGGGCGTCGCGTTCGACATCACCGACACCAAGGCCGCGCAGCGCGTCCTCCTCGATCAGGCGGTGCGCCGGGCCCGGCACGAGGAGGAGCTCGAGATCGCGCGGCGCGTCCAGACGCAGATCCTGCCGCCCCGGCTCGAGGTCCCCGGCTACGCGCTCGCGGCGGCGATGCACCCGGCCGCCGAGATCGGCGGCGACTACTACGATCTCCTGCGCACGCCCGAGGCCGCGTGGCTCGCGATCGGCGACGTCTCGGGGCACGGCCTCGACGCCGGCCTCGTGATGATGATGATGCAGGCGGCGATGGCGGCGATCGTGCGCGCGCGGCCGCGCGGCTCTCCGCGCGAGCTGCTCGACGTGCTGAACGAGGTGCTGTTCGACAACATCCGGCTCCGCCTGCACGCGCGCGAGCACGTCACGTTCACGCTGTTCCAGCTCGGCCCCGAGGGCCGCGTCGTGTTCGCGGGCGCGCACGAGGATCTCCTCCTGTGGCGCGCGCGCGATCGGTGCATGGAGCGCATCCGCACGCCGGGCGTGTGGCTCGGCGCGCGGCGCGGGATCGGCGACGTGCTGATCGACACCGCGGTGCCGCTCGAGCCGGGCGACCTGATGGTGATCTACACCGACGGCATCACCGAGGCTCGCGACGCCGCCGGCCAGCAGCTCGCGCTGACCGGCTTGATCGCGATCCTCGAGGAGGTCGTCGACCAAACGCCCGACGAGATCCGCGATCACGTCATCGCGCGGATGCGCGCCTTCATGGCGGAGCAGCTCGACGACCTGACGCTCGTCGTCGTGCGCAGGACGGGCTAACGCCCGGCGAGCGCCCGCGCCGCGTTACGCTACAGCCCCCGCCATGAGCGCCACGATCGCCACGCTCCTCGACGACTTCACCGCCGCCTTCAACCGCAACGACCTCGACGCGGTGATGGCCGCGTTCGCCGACGATGCCGAGTACCACCCCGGCGACGGCGGCGTCCACCGCGGCCGCGCCGCGATCCGCGCCGCCTTCGCGCCGCAGTTCGGCGGCGCGTTCGGCGCGATGCGCTTCGACCTGCTCGATCGGCTCGTCGACGAACCGGGGCGCAAGGCGACGCTGCGCTGGATCTGCCGCCACGACCTCAGCGGCGCTCACGGCCGCCGGGCCTCGCCCGTCCTGCGCTGGCTCGTCCGCGCGCGCCACGGCACGCGCGTCGGCTGGCACGGCGTCGACGTCTTCCACTTCGACGCCGCCGGCAAGATCACCGGCAAGTACACCTACGCCGCGTACACGCGGCCGCGGCTCGAGCGCGCGCTCGGCGTCCCGCTCTGAGCCCGCGCCGATCGCAGGTCATGATGATGCGCACGCGCGACGAGCTCGAGACCGCGATCCTCGCCGACCCCGAGGCGCGCGCCGCCTACGCCGTCTACGCCGACTGGCTGCTCGAGCGCGGCGACCCCGACGGCGAGCTCGTCGCGGTCCAGCTCGCGCTCGAGGATGCCCCCGGCGACGCCGCGCTCCTGGCGCGCGAGCGCTGGCGCGCAAGCTATCCTCGATCACGCCGACGCGTTCCGCCACCTCGCGACGCTGGACCTCCGCAGTAGCTACCTGTCGCCGGCCTCCTGCGAGGCGCTCGCCCGGCTCGGCCCGCGCGTCGAGCTGTCCGGCCAGCAGCGCCCCGAGGACGGCGAGCGCTACATCTCGATCAGCGAGTGATCGAATTGAACGCGGCCAGATCTCGTGACATCGCACAGCCCGGCGCATCTTGTACGATCCCGGTCGATGAGGTTGCGCGACGACAGGCGACGGCAGCGCGGGACGAGCAGCGTCATCCGGCTGCGGTAGAGTGCAGCCGATGCGCCCTCGCGATACCAGCCCGGCCGCCCACGAAGCGCAGCTTCGCTGCTATCGCCGGATGTCGGGCGCGGAGAAGGTCGCGCTCGCGGCCCAGCTCTCCGAGGATGTTCGCGCTGTCGCGAGGGCGGGGATCCGCACGCGCCACCCCGAGTACAGCGATCGGGAGGTCTGGTACGCGCTCCAGCGGCTCCTCTTGGGTGACGAGCTCTTCGATCGAGCCTGGCCCCTCGCTCCGCGACTCGCACCGTGAGTGCGGGCAACTTTCTGGCTCGGTTGGTGGCACTCCTGGAGGCTTCCGAGATTCCGCACATGGTGACAGGCTCGTTCGCGAGCACGTTCCACGGCGTCGCACGCGCCACGCAGGATCTCGACGTCGTCGTGGACCCGACTGGTGCCACGCTCGACACCTTCCTCGCGTCGCTCGATCCAGACGTGTACTACGTCGATCCGGACACGGCGCGCGATGCGCTCCGACGCCGCTCGCAGTTCAACGTGATCGACATGACGACGGGATGGAAGGGGGATCTCATCATCCGCAAGGCGCGGCCGTTCAGCATCGAAGAGCTCGCACGCCGACAGCCCGTCGAGCTGATGGGGACACAGACGTACGTGGCAACCGCCGAGGACTCGATCGTGGCAAAGCTCGAATGGGCGAAGCAGAGCGACTCGACGCGCCAGCTACGCGACGTCGCCGGTATCGTCGCGATGCGCGCGAACACGCTCGATACCGATTACGTCGAGCGCTGGGTCACGGCGCTCGGCCTCGAGGCGGAGTGGGCGCGAGTCCGCGCCGGTGACGCCTTCTGATCGGGCGCTCCCTCAGCTCACGAACGGCAGGCGGCACTCGAGCTCGGCGACCAGGCCGTGGACCTGGCGCTCGAGCCAGAAGCCGAACGGCTCGATCGCCGACGGCTCGATCGGCTGCACCGGCATGAGGTCGCGCTCGGCGATCGGGGCGCCGTCGGAGAACGGATAGATCGGGTGCTCGCCGGACTCGCTCGCGACACGCGTGTCGAGGATGTAGCCGGGGCCGGCCCAGCCGCCGTGGAAGACACGGCCGCGCTCGTAGCCGCGGCCGGGGTAGGCGTCCTCCACGCCGGAGGTGTCGCGGGCGAGGTCCACGAGCTCGAGGCAGCACCAGGGACCCGAGCTCGCGTTGCCGCTGTGGAACATCGGCAGCCCGTCGGAGATCACGCGGCTGACGACCCAGGTCATGGAGCCGTAGCGCGCGAAGAAGTAGGCGAGCGACGAGCCGGTGCTCAGGACGTCCGGCAGCGTCGCCCAGCGGCCGAACCGGGCGCGGTACAGCTCGAGGAACGCCTCGTCATAGCCGTGCTCGCGCACGCGCTCGGCGTCGGCGGGGCGTGCCGCGGGATCGAGATCCTCGACGAGGAAGTGCCCGCGCGGCTGCTCGCGCGCCAGGCGACGCGCGCGCTCGACGGCGGCGTCGACGGCGGTGTACGGGTCCGCCGACGGCGCGAGCGGCGGCGCCTCGCATCGGCGCGCGGCCTCGAGCAGCTCGATCACCCGCACCCGGAAGCCGGCGCGCAGGTGGTTCGCGATCCGATGCTCGGCGATCGCCATCGCCGCCTGGGGCGAGCCGCACCCGTCGCGGCGGCGCTCGTCGGACCAGCGCTTGCCGCCGGACTCGCACAGGACGTCGCCGTCGATCGAGATGACCCGGACCTCGCGCCCGCGCATGTACTGGCGGTGCACGCGGCCGAACGGCTGGGCAGACCACGGCGGCGTCTCGCGGAAGCCGAGCTGGCGGTCGCGCGCGAGCTCGCGCTCGAGGTCGAACGTCCCCGGCGCCTCGTGCGACTCGAGCAAGGGGCCGCTCAGCATCGCGCGCCGGACGACCATGCAGTCGTCGTGGATCTCGCGCTCGATGACGAGCTGGCGCGCCAGATCGAGCAGGAGGTGGCGCCCGCGGACCAGCGACAGCCACGGATCGAGCCGGGGCTCGATCACCTGGCCGTCGCGCCACACGACGAGCCGGTACGCGAAGCGATCGAGCACACGCGCCCACACCTCGTTGGGGCGATCGATGAGCGGCGCCACGCGCGCGACCTGGGTCCCGAACAGCGCGTCGAGCTCCTCCCAGGTACGTCCCACGCGCCCGAGTATGCAACGAGCCGGCGCGCGAGTCATGCGCGTGCGCCGGCTGTCACGCACTCATCACGGCCGGGACTGGCGAGGCGCTACGTCGTCACGCGCCGGATGCCCTCGCGGACGCCGACGCGGGGGCGCCAGTCGAGCAGCGCGGCCGCCTGCTGGCTCTCGTAGTGCAGGCGCGAGAGCGCCGACTTGAGCCGGTACACGGCGACGGGGCTCTGCCGGCCGAGCGCGCCGAGCGGGTACTCGCTCAGCTTGCCGAGCGCGAACACGATCGGCCGCGGCACGCGCAGGATCGGGCGCGCGCCGCCCGCGAGCCCCAGCACGTCCTCCTGCGTCAGGTGCTCGGGATCGATGATCTGGATGATCTCGCCGCGCACGAGCCGCTTCTTCACCGCCGCCAGCATCGCGTCGACCACGTCGTCGATGTAGACGAGCGGCAGCTCGATCTTGCCATCGCCGAGCACGAGCCAGCGCCCGCCGGCGTTGCGCGCGACAGCGCCGTTGATGAGCGGGATGCCGCCGCCGAAGATCTGCCCGGGGCGCAGGATCACCGCCGGCAGGCCGGCCGGAACGGCGTCCACGACGAGCTGCTCCGCCTCGAGCTTGGCGCGCGTGTACGCGCCGCGCTCGTCGGGCCGCGGCTCGACCGCGGCCGCCTCGGTCACGGGCCCGCCCTGATCGTTGCCGGCCCAGTCGATGACCGACATCGACGAGATGTGCACGAGCTGCCGGACGCCGTGCTTCTTGCACGCGTCGATCACGTTCTGCGTGCCGGCGACGGTGCCGCCCTTGTGCTCGGGCCAGCCGCCCTTCATCGAGGCGCCGCAGTGGATCACGATCTCGGCGCCCTTCACGGCGCGATCGACGGCCGCCGGATCGCCGAGGTTGCCGAACGCGTACTCGATGCCCTCCTGCGGCCGCTCCGGGATCCGGCGCTGGAACACGCGCACGCGGTGGCCGTCGGCGCGGAGCCGCGCGACCGTGGCCTTGCCGAGGAAGCCGGACGCGCCGGTGACGAGGTACGGCACCTTGTCCGAGAGCTGGAACTTGCCGAGCTTCTGGCGGTGATCCTCGTCGGCCGCGCGCGCGACCTTCTCGACCCAGCGCACGACGGCGCCCGCGTCGCTGACGGAGACCGGCGGCTCCTCGCCGGCCGCGAGCCGGCGGTAGAACTCGGCCACGAGGTCGCGCAGGCCCTGGTACGCCTGGATCTCCTTGCGCACGAACTTCCACACGTTGATCGGGACATCGATCAACGGCTGGATCGAGTCGGCGAACGCGTTCACGAGTCGCTCGGCCGCCTTCGGCAGCGGCGTCGACGCGCGCTTGCCGTGGAACATCGCGAACAGGTCGACGCGCAGGACGCCCTTCGTGCCGTGGATGATGAGCTGGCTCTGCATCGGCCGCGTGTTCCACGTCAGCTGGAACTGGCCGAGGCCGCGCGCGCAGCGGACGAGCGCGCGCCACTCGTCGAACGCCAGGTTCGGATCGCCGCCGAGCGAGCGCCACGTGGCCTCGACGTCCTCGATCGGTCCGAGCAGCTCCTGGATGAGGTACATGCAGTGCACGCCGATGTCGCGGAACGGGTAGCCAGCGTCGCGGTACCACGGCGGCAGCGGCCCGCCCTCGTACGGCGGGTACTCCGAGCCGCGCAGGATGTCGACGGAGACCACCTGGCCGAGCGCGCCGGCCCGCACCGCGTCGAGCGCGCGCTTGACCTGCGGATCGTAGAGCAGCGAGTGGTTGACGCTGACGGTGAGCCCCTTCTGCTGCGCGAGCGCGCCGATCTTCTGCGCCTCGTCGGGGTCCTCGGTGATCGGCTTCTCGATCAGCACGTGGCAGCCGCGCTCGAGCGCCGCGATCGCGATCTTGCCGTGCACCGCGGGCGGCGTCAGCACGTGGATCACGTTCGCCCCGGCGGCGATGAGCTCGTCGAGGCTCTTGTAGGCGGTGGTCCCCCACTTCTCGGCGTTCGTGCGCGCGCGCTCCGCGTCCAGATCGGTGATGCCGACGAGCTCGACGTCCGGCGCGAGCTTCTTCACGGCGGCGACGTGGAACTCGCAGATGTTGCCGGAGCCGACCATGCCGGCGCGAAATCTTGCGTTGCTCATGCTGTCCTTAGGGTTGCGATTGTATACGGCGGCCGCGCCGCCTAGCCTCGGGGAGCCCCCCGCCGCGCGCGTTTCTCCACCGCGATCTGGTCGATCACGCGCGCCACCTCCGCGACGCGCGCCGACCAGGTCTCCGACCGCATGGCCTCCGAGCGCGCGAGCCGCGACGGGCGATCGCCCTCCTCGAGCGCGCGCTCGATGCCGGCGACGAACTCGTCGGGCGTCCGGGCGATCCGGCACGCGTGCGCGTAGCGCAGGACCTCCGGCACCGCCGTCGACACGACGGGCAGGCCAGCCGAGAGGTACTCGCGCATCTTGAGCGGGTTCACGAACGTCATCCGCTCGTCGATCCGGTACGGGATGATGCCGACGTCGAACCCCTTGCAGTACGCCGGCAGCTCGGCGTGGCGCCGCTGGCCGAGCAGGTGGATGTTCGGGATCCCGCGGATCGCCGACAGATCGCCGAGCTGCTGCCCGATCAGCACGATCGACCAGCGCGGCCGCGCCCGCGCGACGTGCGCGATCAGCTCGAAGTCGACCCAGCTCTGCAGCGTGCCGTAGAAGCCGATCCGCGGCTTGGGGATCGCCTCGAGGTCCGCGGGCACGGCGGTGGCCTCGTCGAGCGCGCGCGCGAACAGCTCGTGATCGACGCCGTGCGGCGAGACGAACGTCGCCGGGCACACGGCGCGCTTGGCGTCGGCGAGCGCGTGGTTGATCGCGAACGTCGCGTCGACCCGCTCGAGCAGCCGGCGCTCCGCGGCCACCGTGGCCTCGCGATCGAGGTACGAGAACATCGACCACTCGTCGACGCAGTAATAGATCGCGAGCTCTTCGCCGAGCGTGCCGACGTAGTCGCCGGTGTTCGGCAGGAACGTCCACAAGTGGAAGTCGCGGATGCCGAGCCGGAGGCGCAGCGTGCGGATCGTCGCGCGCAGGAGCTGGCGGTTGATCGCGCGCGCCGCCGGGACGTGCGGCAGCGGCAGGACGAGCGGCGACATCACCCAGAGATCGTTCTCGACGTTGACCGGCCCCTTCGCGAACTCGCTGAGCTTGCGCCGGATCTTGCCGAGGTCGCGGCTCGACGACAGGTTCGGCGTCCGCGTCGCGAGCGAGTTCAGCCACAGCACGCGCCGCGTCCGCGCGAGCTCGCGCAGGACGTGGTGGTTCGAGGTGGGGTCCTCGTGCCAGTCCTTGGCGAATGCAACGATCGGTGTGGGCACAGCCGATGCACGATAGTGGGCCAGGCGCGTCGCTGGCAACACCGCCCGCGCGGGCGATCGAGCAGCGCGCGTGAGGCGAGCGTCGGGACGTGCGGCGGGGTACAGCGCGGCGAGGTACATTGCCGTACAGCGTGCGCCGCACCCAGCATTTCGCTGAAGAGGCGCCCCGCCACGACCGCTGCGGCTGGGTGCTGGCACTCCCGCTCGCGGCGGCCGCGGGGCTCGCGTGCGGGCGCGCCGCGCCGCTGGCACCGGAGCCGGAGATCGCCGTGCTGGGCGAGTCGACGCGCCTCCGCCTCGAGGATCGGCTGCCCGACGCGACGCCGTGGTTCGACGGCGCGCAGGTGACGCTCGTCGCCGCGCGCGGCGAGACGCTCGGGCTCCAGGTCGTGCAGCGGCGGCCCGGGCCGGTGACGCTGGAGATCACGGGCCCGGGGCTCGCGATCCATTACTACGCCGTTGAGGCGTTCTCTGTAACGCGGCCGTCGACGCGGCTCTACGGCGGCAGCCACGGCGCCGGCACGTACGCCGACGCCCTGACGGAGGCGGCGGCGCCTGCGACGAGCCCCGCGTACCTCGAGCTCGAGGTCGCGGCGGACGCGGCGCCCGGCTTCCGGACCGGCGCGCTCACCGTCGGCGGGCGCGCGTTCCCGGTCGCGCTCGAGATCGCGCGCCCCGTCCTGCCCGCGCCGCTGCCGCTCGGCGTCTGGGCCTACGCGGATCCGCGCGAGCTCGGCTGGGCGATCGATCCGGCGGCCCCGCCGCGCGATCGCACGGTGCCGCAGCCCGACGAGCGCGCGTGCGCCGCGCGGTTCCGCGCGCACGGCGTGCTGCTCACGCCGGACCTGCAGCTCGCCTGGTGGCCGCACCGGCGCGAGCTGATCGCCGGCTTCCCGCACGTCCCCGTCGTGATCCCGAAAGATCCCGCCGCGGCCGGCGACGCGGTGCGCGGCTGGATCGAGGCGACGCGCGGCACCGGACAGACCCCGTTCTCGATCCCGATCGACGAGCCGCGCACCGCCGAGGCCCGCGGGCGCGTGCGGGCGCTCGCCGACGCGGCGCGCGCCGCCGGAGCCGGGCCCGGGCGGTTCCACTTCGCCGTCACCGCCGAGCCGCACCCCGAGCTCGGCGGCGCGATCGATCTCTACATCGGCCTGCGCGCCGCGCACCTGGCGGGGGATCCCTCGCCGCGCTGGACCTACAACGGCGCGCCGCCCGTCGCTGGCGCCGTGGTCCTCGACGCCGCGACCCCGGGCCCACGGACGTGGGGCTGGATCGGCTGGCGCTGGGACATCCCCGTCTGGTACGTGTGGGACGCGCTCTACTGGCACGATCGCTACAATCGCCGCGGCGCGCCCCTGCCCGGGCGCCCGCTCGATCCGCGCGCCGATCCGGTCAGCTTCGACGACGGCGGAGATCGCGGCAACCTCGACGGCGTGCTCGCGCTCCCCGCGCCCGGCAGCTGCCAGCCGACGCTGCGCCTCGCCGCGATCCGCCGCGGCCTGCAAGACCGCGCGCTGCTCGAGCTCGCGGCGCGCTGCGCCCCCGGCGCCACGGCCCTGCTCGCCACGATGATGGTGCCCACGGCGCTCGGCGACGCGCCCCGGTCTGGCCCGCCGTCGTGGCCGACGGACGAGGCCGCGTGGGAGCGCGCGCGGCGCGCGCTGATCCAGCTGGCGAGCTGCCGCCCCTGAGCCGGGTGCTCGCGACCCCGGGTCCCCCCGAACCGGCGACCGCGCTAGCCGGCAGCGCGTGTTGCCTCCGGGGAGGAGCGCCCGCGCGGCGCACGAGAGGTCGCGAACCTGTGCGGGAACACCGGTTGCAAGGAGGCAACCCGATGCAGTCTCGTGCGCTCGGTACGACGGGCCTCACCGTCTCCGAGATCGGGCTCGGCGCGGGCCCGCTCGGCGACGACCACCTCGACGACGCCGCGGCGGCGCGGCTGATCCGCGCCACCCTCGATCTCGGCATCACGCTGATCGACACGGCGCCGAGCTACGGCCGCTCCGAGGTCCGCATCGGCGCGGCGCTGCGCGGGGAGCGGTCGCGCGTGCTGATCTCGACGAAGCTCGGCTACGGCGTGCCCGGGATCCCCGACTGGACGGGGCCGTGCATCACGGCCGGCATCGACGCGGCGCTCGCGCGGCTCGGCACCGCGTGGCTCGACATCGCGCACCTGCACTCGTGCCCACGCGAGGTGCTCGAGCGCGGCGATGTGATCGAGGCGCTCGAGGGCGCCGTGCGCGCCGGCAAGGTCCGCGTGCCCGCCTACTCCGGCGACAACGACGCGCTCGCGTGGGCGATCGACAGCGGCCGGTTCGGCGTGGTGCAGTGCTCCGTGAACCTCGCCGACCAGCGCGCGCTCGACGGCGCGATCCCGCGCGCGAACCAGCGCGGCATGGCGGTGCTCGCGAAGCGGCCGCTCGCGAACCTGGCGTGGCGCCACGAGGCGCGGCCCGAGGCGCCGGATCGCGCGACCTACTGGGAGCGCCTGCGGGCGATGGGACTGCCGCCGCCCGATGCCGACGCCCCCGAGCTGGCGCTGCGCTTCGCGCTCGCGCAGCCGATCGCGGCGGCGCTCGTCGGCACGACCGACCTCGGCCACCTCCGGGCCGCGGTGGCGGCCACCGCGCGCGGGCCGCTCGACGCCGCGAGCGTCGAGCAGGTGCGAGCCGCGTTCCGCAGTCACGACCGCGGCTGGGACGGCGTGATCTGAGCAGCGATCGCGCGCGCGACGCGGATCCCGTCGAGCGCCGCCGAGACGATGCCGCCCGCGTAGCCGGCGCCCTCGCCGCACGGGTAGAGCCCGGCCGCGTCGGGTGACTCGAGCGACGCGGCGTCGCGCGGCACGCGCACCGGCGACGACGTGCGCGACTCGACGCCGACGAGCACGGCCTCCTCCGTCAGGTAGCCGCGCATCATGCGATCGAACACGGCGAGCGCCTCGCGCAGCCGCGCGGCGAGCGGCAGCCCCGTCGCGTCCAGGACGGCGCCGACGTCGCCGGCGGCGAGGCCCGGCTGGTAGCTCGTGGCGGGCACCGACGACGACGCGCGGCCGGCGGCGAAGTCGGTCGCGCGGGTGGCCGGGGCGCGGAGCGCGCCGCCGCCGGCCGCCGCGGCCGCCTGCTCGAGCCGGCGCTGCAAGAGGATGCCGCCGAGCGGCGGCGGGAGCCCGAGGCGCGCGAGGTCCGCCACCTCGATCGAGACGACGAGCCCGGAGTTCGCGTACGGCGAGTCGCGCCGCGACAGGCTCATGCCGTTGACCACGACGCCGTCCTGCTCCGTCGCCGCCGGGACGATCCAGCCGCCCGGGCACATGCAGAACGAGAACGCGCCGCGCGCGCCCTGCGCGTCGCGTCCGCCCCGCGCATCATCGGGCGTGTACGCCAGCCGGTACGCCGCCGCCGGCAGCCGCGCGTGGCCGGCGAAGCGGCCGTACTGGATCCGATCGATCAGCGGCTGCGGGTGCTCGATCCGCACGCCCATCGCGAACGGCTTGGCCTCGAGCCGCACGCCGGCGCGGAGCAGGAGCTCGTGCACGTCGCGCGCGGAGTGCCCGGTGGCGAGCACGACCGCGCGGCCGATCAGCTCGTCCCCGTCGGCGAGCCGCACGCCGACGGCGCGCCCGCCGCGCACGACGAGCTCGGTGACGCGCGCGCCGAACCGGAGCTGCGTGCCCACGCCCTCGAGCCGCTCGCGCATCGCGGTGATCACCTTCGGCAGCTTGTTCGAGCCGATGTGCGGCCGCGCGTCGACGAGGATCTGGCGCGGCGCGCCGTGCAGCGCGAGGATCTCGATCACGTCGCGCACGTCGCCGCGCTTGTGCGAGCGCGTGTAGAGCTTGCCGTCGGAGTACGTGCCCGCCCCGCCCTCGCCGAAGCAGTAGTTGCTGTCCGGATCGACGCGGCCGTGCTGCGTCAGGCCCTTCAGGTCGCGGCGGCGCGCCTGCACCGGCTTGCCGCGATCGAGGACGATCGCCGCGATCCCGGCGCGCGCCAGCTCGTACGCGCAGAACAGCCCGGCCGGCCCGCCGCCGACGACGATCACCGGCGGGCCCGCCACCTCCGCGAGCGGCGCGCCGCCGAGCGGCTGCTCGGGCCCGAGCGCGTCCCCGAGGGCGCCGACCACGAGGTGGAACCGCACGCGCCCGCGCCGCGCGTCGATCGAGCGCTTGCGCAGCTCGAGCGGGGGCAGCGCCGCGACCGGCACCTCGAGCATCGCCGCGAGCCGCGCGGCGATCGATGCCGGATCGTCCGGCTCGTCGAGCGCAAGCTCGATGCTGAAGTCCTGATCCGGATCGAGATGCACGGGCGAGAGCCTAGCGCGGGTCGGGGCGATCGACTCCGGGTCGGCGGCGTACTACCTTCCGCGAATGCGCAAGATCTCGGTGGTGATCGCGCTGCTCGCGCTCGCGGCGTGCGGCAAGCAGGACAAAGACGCAGGCGGCAAGCAGGGCAGCGCGGAGGGCAGCAGGGAGGGCAGCGGGGTGAAGGCGGAGGCCCCGCTGACGTGCCCGCCGGGCAGCGCGATCGCGAACGGCGCGTGCGTCGCGGTCGTCACGCCGCAGAAGGTCGCGGCCGTGGCGCAGGAGAAGTCGCGGATCGACGAGCTCGTGCAGCTCCTGCAGAAGGTCGACACCGTCGGCGCGCCGATCGAGGTGATGAACGGCCTGCGCCAGATCGATCAGTGGAAGGCGCTCGTGGCCAAGAACGAGCGGCTGAAGGTGTTCGACGACGTCGTGGCCACGCTCGACGGCGCGGTGAAGAAGCTGCGCACGTTCAAGGGCGACCTCGACCAGGCCTCCGCCGGCCTGGGGAACTTGCAGGGCGAGCTCGATCGGCTGCTCACGGAGACCGGCGCCGCGAAGCGCATCGAGGAGGTCCGCGCGCGCGTCTCGAGCCAGATCCGGACGACCATCGAGCCGCTCGCCAAGCAGGTGGCCGACACGGTGCAGAACGCGCTCGCCCCGCTGGAGGCGCGCTTCGCGGACGCCGGGAACCTCGTGACGCTCGGGTGCGCGGCGATGGCGCTCGGCCGCGCGGGCGAGCAGTCGAAGGCGCTGTGCGATCGGGCGAGCGAGGCGTTCGCCCAGGGCAAGAAGTTCCTCGAGGAGGTCAAGGCGCGCCCGGCGGCCCTGTTCCAGGAGGTCACGACGAAGCTCGAGACCGAGCTGGTCGCGCTGGTCGACGAGCAGACGAAGCAGCTGCTCGACACCGCGCAGGCGGCGGTGAACGACGCGCTGAAGCTGCCGCCGGGGGCGCCAGCGGCGCCGGCCGGCCCGGGCGGCGCGGGTAGCGGCAGCGGCAGCGGCGCGGCAGCGGCAGCGGCGCCCTGACGAGACGGATCGATCGATACGCCTTGCACGCGCGGCGCGTGCACGTGTAGAGCGGATCGTCGGCACGGGCAGGCGCTGACGGATCGATCGATACGCCTCGCACGCGCGGCGCGTGCCACGTCGCAGGAGGTCAACGGCGGAGGCGAGATCCAGGCACGGCGGTCAGTTCGTCTCGTCGTCTCCGCCGCGCGGCTCCGGGGCCGAGCCGCGGCACGCTGCGAGCGCGGAGGCCGCGGCCGCCCGCGTCCGGTCCTGGTGCGACTCGTGGGCGGCGGCCAGCTGCGTGAGCGCGGGGACGGCGGCCGGATCGGCGATCGCGCCGAGCGCTGAGGCCGCCGCGGCGAGCAATGCCTCCTGGCCGGTCGGGCCGAGCGGCCCCTCGCTCGGTGGCTCTTCGAGGATCCGGATCATCGCCGGCACGCTCGCGCGATCCCGTAGCGCGCCGAGGATCCCGACGGCCGCGATCCGCCGGCGCTCGCCCTGCTCCGGCGTGGCGAGCAGCGGGCGCAGCGCGTCGGCCGCGCGGACATCGAGGAGGCCAGCTCGCGCGCGAGCGGTCAGAAGCTCGCCGACGTACGCCGTGATGTGGCGGCCGTCGTCGGCGTCATCAGCGTCGTCGGCGGCGTCGGCATCGTCAGCGTCGTCGGCGTCGTCGGCGGCGTCGTCGGCGTCGGCCTCGTCAGCCTCGTCGTCATCGGCCTCGCCCTCGCTGTCTTCGTCGTCTTCGTCGTCTTCGTCGCCGACGTCCTCGTCTTCGGCATTCTCGCCCCCGTCGCCGTCGTCGGTGTCCTCGTCGGCGTCCTCATCGGCGGCGACGTCGTCCTCGTCCTCCGCCTCGTCCTCCGCCTCGTCCTCCGCCTCGTCATCGGCGTCCTCGTCGCTCGCCGCGATCCGCTCCGCGAGGTCGCGCAGCATCTGCGCGACCTCCTCGCTCGACCAGTCGACCTGCTCCGCGATCCACCGGTCCACGCCCGCCGCCCTGCCCGCCCTGTAGATCGCGAGCAGCGGGTTGCCGCCGAGCACGAACGGCTCGCTGGTGTCGCCCACCACGCGGCCGTACTTCTGCGCCATCGTCGCGCCGCCGAAGCGCGCGTGCAGCACCGGCGTGACCTCGTGCAGCTTCGCGATCACCCACAAGAGGTGGCCGACCTGCTCCTCGGGCGCCGACGGCACGGAGAACCGATCCACCCACAGGAGCGCGGCGTGGTGACGCCGATCGATCGTCACCGACGTGTTGCGGTACCGCTCCGCGCCGTACGGCGCCAGCCAGAGCGCGTGGAACCCAAGCAGCACCGTGCTCTCGCCCGGCGTGAATGGACCGGCGAGCTTGAACGCGATCCCGAAGTCCTCCAAGTCGCTCCCGCCGAGGATCGCCGGATACCCGTCCACCGGAAACGGTACGGTGAACTGCTGCTGCGGCGGCCCGTGCGACCACGCCACGTGCTCGCCGTCGTCGTCCTCCTCCTCGTCCTCCTCGTCCTCCTCGTCCTCGTCGTCGTCGTCGTCGTCGTCCTCGTCCTCGTCGTCCTCTTCGCCGCCGGCCGTCGGCAGCGCCGTCCCGGTCTGGAAGAACCAGGCCTCCTCCACACCTCGCGCCGCGGCGCGCTCGATCAGCGCGCGCTGCTCGTCGAGCTCGTCCGGCGCGGGCGGCAGCCAGGGCAGGCCCACCAGCTGCATCGTCTCGGTCATGTCCTCGGAGAACGCCTCGAGGATCCGGTCCGCGTCGGGGATCATCGACGCCACGTGGCGGACCACCTCGACGAGCGCCGCGCGCTCCATCGGCCGCGCGAGCCGCAGCACGAGGAACGCGAACGCGGTCTCGCCCTGCCTCGGCTCGAGCCCGTGGATCGCGATCGGGTCCTGCATCAGTTGCCCTCCTGGCGAGCGTGCCAGTCGCGGAACAGCGCCTTGAACTCCGGCCGCTCGAGGAGCGGCCCCAGATCGCCATCGACCTCCATCTTGCTCAGGTGCTCGTAGCCGTGCCTCACCGCCAGCTTCACCTGCTCGAACGCGCGCTCGAGCTCGCCGGCCGCCGCGTACGCGCACGCGGCCGCGTGATAGAGGTGCGGGTTCTCGTGCGCGACCGGCTGCACACGGTCGGCGATGCGCACCGCCGCGTCGTACGCCCTCGCCGCGTGCGCCTGAACGCACGCGTTGTTCATCGCGCGCAGGTAGTCCATGCGATCCTCGCCGTCGTCCGGGATCGGCAGCGCGAGCAGGCGATCGTAGAGCGCGAGCGCGCTGTCGCGCTGCTCCGCCGCGAGCGACTTCTTCGCGAGCTCCGCCAGGAGGCTCACGCCGTCGGGGAGGAGCGGCACGAGGCGCGCCATCTTCGCGGGGACGTGATCGAGGATCTCGGCGCCGAGCTGGCCGAAGACCTCGTCCGCGATGTCGCCGAACGACATCATCACGGCGCCGTCCCCCATCGTCGTCGACGTCGCCGCGAAGATCTGCGCCGGCAGCGCCTCGCCGAGCGCGATATCGACCGCCTCCGAGAACCGCGCGTGCGCGCGCCGGCCCAGGTACACCGCCACCTGGACGCGCACGTGCGGCGCGAAGCGCGGCAAGAGCTCGAGCAGCTCGGCGGCCGCGCCCGGCAGCCCGTCGAAGTCGGCGTCGAGCAGCAGCGTCGCGTGCGTGAGCTGGACCTGCGCGTCCGCGGGCGAGAGCCCGAGCGCGCGCCGCGACATGCCGAGCGCCGCGGCGAGCGGGCCGCGCGGCGCGCCGTCATCCGCGCCGTCATCCGCGTCGTCGTCCGCGTCGTCGTCCGCGACCGCCGCCGCGTCCTCGGCCGCCGCCTCCACCGCGAGCCGCGCGTTCTCCGCCGCGACGAGCCGCCGCACCTCCTCTGGATCGGCGACGCCGCGCACGTCGATCGCCTGGCCGGCCTGGTTGCGGATCAGGCTCGGCACCACGACGATCTGCAGCCACGTCCCGAAGCGGTACGTGCCCGCGAGCCCCGGGCGGAGCTGCGCCTCGAGCTCGCGCGCCAGCTCCTGCGTCAGCTCGAGGACCACGCCTTCCTCGTCGCGGCGGTAGCCCGCGCGCTCGGCCGGCTCGAGGCGCAGCGCCGCGTCGCGCCCGCTCAGCTCGTAGCTGCGGCCGTGGCGGATCCGACCACGGATCGCGCGCGGCAGGGCGGCGGCGTAGAGCGCGCCGAGCTCGATCGTCAGCGTGCCGTCGTCGATCTGGAGCCGCAGCTCGCCCGCGGACGCCATCTGCTCCGACGAGCCCTCCTGCGCGACGCGGCGCTCGATCTCGGCCGCGATCTCCGGATCCGCCAGCACCGGCGCGCGCCCGAGGTCGGTCACGAGGGACGGCAGCCGCCGCGCCAGGACCTCGAGGAGGCCCGCCGTCGACCACTCCTGGACGAGCGCGTACTCGTCGTCGGTGATGCCGACCACCTGGAGGAAGCGAGCCGCGCCGTGCTCCGACGTAAATTCGCCGAGCTCGGGATCCTCAGCGAAGCAGACCGCGGTGATCTGCGTGTCGTGCTCGAGCGCGATCGGGCCGTTCAGCCCCATCTTGTGCCCGAGCGCGAACCGGTTCCCGGTGCCGAACACGTAGCGGCCGAGGTTCTGCAGGAAGTTGAGCGCCCACGACGGCGGCTCGTCGCCGACGCCGGCCGGATCACGCGCGAGCCGCAGCGTCAGCTCGAAGCCAAAGCCGCTGACCTCCGGATCGTCGGTCTCCTTGTCGAACAGATCGGTGAACCCGTACGTCACGAAGTGCCAGTGCGGCACCGGCGTCTCGCGCCGGTACACGGAGATGCCGTGGAGCGGGTCATTGCCGCCGAGCGCGTACGGGATCACCGTCCCGTAGTGCAGCGGCTCGACGTCGCCGTAGATCGGCGCGAGCGCCGCGTCGATCGCGTCCCAGCCCGGCGCGCGCTCGCCCGCGTCGCCATCGTCGTCCTCGTCGTCCTCGTCGTCGTCTCCGTCGTCCTCGTCGTCCTCGTCGTCCTCGTCGTCGTCCTCGTCGTCCTCGCCCGGCCCACCGAAGAAGCCGGCGAGCGGATCATTGCGCACGAGGCTGCCGACCAGCACCGCCTCGAGCTCCGGAGACAGCTCCGCCGCGAGCCGGGGCAGCGCGGTCGCGCGCTCGTCGTCGCCCAGGCTGTCGAGCGCGCCCAGCGCGGCGAGCTCGGTCGCGCGCGGCGGCGTCCGCTCCAGCCGCTCCAAGAGCACGCGGTGCGCGGCGCCGTCGCCCAGCCAGCGCCACGCCAGCTCGGGCCACCGCTCGGCGGGCGTCTTGTCGAGCGCGGCGACCACATGCGCCTGGTGCGCGGCCTCCGCCATCGCGCGCGCGTCGGCCTCTGCCTTGCGCTGCGCGGCGCGCCGCGGATCCAGGCCGAGCGCGCGCAGCTCGTGCAGGTACGCGCGCACGTCGCGGATCGTGCCGAGCTCGTTGCGCCCGGCGGAGAGCTCGTCGATCAGCCGCGCGGCGTCGCGCACGAGGCGCGCGGCGTGGCGGCGCCCGACCTCGAGGTAGCGCCCGAGCTCCGGCTCGTCGAAGAAGTACGCGCGCCACATCGAGTACAGCGCCGTCGGGATGAACCTCTCGCACGCCTCGATCCGCGCCGGCAGCTGCTCCGGCGAGATGACCTGGTTGAAGTCCGCCATGAACAGATCGCGCAGCTCGCTCATGCGCGTCACGCCGTCGTGCTTGAGCAGGGCCGTGATCCAGCGCGAGCGATAGAAGAAGAACTCGGCGTCGCGCCGCGTCGGCTCGAAGTGCTCGAAGCCCTCGTTGTCGATGTCGAAGTGCCACGTCGGCGACACCTTGCCGTGCAGCTCGTGCAGGCCCGCCTCGTAGATGTCCTCGGAGATCTTGCGCTCCGTCCCCGCCTTCGTGAGCGCGGCGAGGTACACGAGGCTCTCGAGCGAGTCCGCGACGAACTTCGAGATCGAGTGCGTCTCGCGATCGAAGTGCAGCACCTGCCGCGGGCCTTCCCACTCGTACAGCTCGAGGTGATACGTGTCGCCGTTGCTGAGCGACCCGACGTGGAAGGCGCCGCAGAACGCGCCGGCCAGATCCGTCCGTCCGGACACCTGCTGGTTGCGCCGCACGAGCAGCTCGAACAGGTTGTGCTCGCCGACGTCGGGGAGGAGCCGCGCGTCGAGCAAGAGCTCCCGGAAGCTGCCGCGCGGCGGGCACCCGGCCACCTTCTCGAAGAACGCCTCCGCCTCCGGCGGCAGCGGCATGCCGTAGCTCGCGCGGAACGACGCCGCGTCGCCCGGCGCGCCCAGGAGCGCGCTCGCCTCCGCGTCCCCCGCCTCGCCGCCGCTGGCGCCCTCCTGCGCCGCTGCGGCTGCTGCGGCTGCTGCGTCGTCCGCGTCCGCCGCGCCGCTGGCCGCGATCTCGGCGAGGTAGACGTCGAGGCCGTTCTCGAGGAAGCCCTCCGCCCCCATCGAGAGCACGTCCTCGAGCGGGGACACGTCGAAGCTCTCCACGCGCTCTCGCCACGTGGCGTCGTCCGGCGGGGCGAGCCGCGCGACGAGCCCGCCGTCGCCGCCGATCAGCACGCCCTGGCCGAACCGGCCGATCGACCACAGGTGGTGGCGGCCGAGCTGATGCGGCACCTCGCTCCAGGTGAGCGCGTCGTCGATCGAGCGCAGGATCGTCCCGCGCCCGCCCACGGCGACGAGCGAGCCGTCGGGGAGCGCGCAGACCGCCTCGAGGTCGACCTCGACGCCGGCATCCACGCGCGCGTATCGCAGCCCGTCTGGCGAGCGAGCGATGAAGCCGCCGTCGCCGACGACCACCCACGTGCCCTGCATCGTGATCGCCAGTCCCGTGAGCGGCTTTGTGGCGCCGCACGGCACGGCGACGACCTCGCCGGCCCGCCACCGCCGGACCTGTCCATCGAAGCCCAGCGCCACGATCTCGTCGCGCACCGCGCGCACCGCCGTCAGGCGCGTGGCCGTATCGAAGTCGACGCGCCGGACGCGTGGGCCCAGCACGCGGGCCGCGTACCCCTGGTCCCCGACCACCCACAGCGCGCCATCCGCCGCGAGGGCGAGCCCGAACAGGCACCCCTCGGTGCCCGTCTCGATCAGCTTCCAGCTCCCGCCGTGATCGCGAGAGGTTGCGAGCTGGCCGTGCTCGCCGCACGCCCACAGGGCGTCCGCGACCGCGAGCGCCCCGCGCAGCCCGTGATCTTTGGGGGCCCGGCGCTCCACGAAGTCCCGGGCGTTGGAGCTCGCCATCACGACCGGCGCGCGGCCAAGACCGCCCAGCGCCACGATCATCTCGTCGGTCACCGCGAACCCCGCCACGTACCCGCGTCCGTCGCTCGCAGGCGAGAGGACACCCATCTCCAAGTCCGCGCTCATCGGGCGCATTCTCACCCACGCGATCCCGAGCGCGCCTCCGGAGTGGCCGGTGATCGCTTGGTTCCCGGCGGGTTCCTGACCGCGGGGCTGCCCCGAAAAAACATCGGCGCGACCGACCTGCTGGAGAGGAGGAGAAACAGGTCGGTCGCGCCTACACGGGGAACCACCGCGGTGCGTTTCCGCGGCTTGAGACGACTATCCGCTATCGCGGAGACAGCGTCAACCAGAAAATTATGCCCTCTCGTCCAAAAAGTGCCCCGGGCCGGGCCCCGCGCGCGCCGACTCCCGCCGCGCCGCGCGCCGTCCCTGAGTGGCGCCCGCAGCGCTCACCAGCTGTGGCGAGCCTCGCGACGCCCCTTCCGCGATCCAGCTCGTGTGATGTCCGTGAACGGGCGATCGTAAGCTGGGCTCGCGCTGAGGTTCAGCGAACCGTGTCGATCAGAGCCCGATACACGAGAACAACCCGGCGTTGGCCGCCGGATAGCGATACAGGCCGCTGAAGCACATCTCCTTGTCGGAGCTCTCTCCGAATCCGACGCTACTGCCCGTGGTGTTCACCCAGGTACACGAGACTCGGATCTGGTCCCCCTGCATCACCTGCACCTCTGGCGCCTTCAGATAGTATTTCTGCTCCGTGAAGTTGTAGGCGAGGTCGTGGAGCACCGTAGGTGTTCCGCCGCGAATCAGCTCGACCTTCTGGTGGGTCGCGAGCTTGTGCATGTGCGGCCAGACCGCGAAGAGCCTGTAGGGTGAGCTCACGTTGCAGCTCGTCGTCTTGGTGTACGGCTGGCTCCCGCTGGGGATCTGGAAGTTGCCCGTGCCGGCGAACACCATCTCGGCGAGCATCGGAGGAGGTGTCGATTGCGCCTTGACCAGGATCGCCGAGTCACCGCTGAGCGTCTGGTCACTTGCATTATAGAGATGAAGATTGAGGTGGACCTGAGTTCCAGCGGCCACCTTGATCCCGACATCAGCCGGGAAGTCCAGCGGCGACGTGCCCACGCCGGAGGCATAGAGCATCACCGTACCGAGCGTCCCGGCATTGCAGTCTTGCTCCCCATCCGCGCCAGCGGCACTGCCGCTCGCTATCGAAAGCACCGTGTGGTGTGTCCCGAGCGGCGCCTGCGCCAGGATGTTCGTGATGTACGTGTCCTGCGGGATCGTGACCCGCACGCAGCGGTAAACGTCCTGCTGGCCCGATGGGACCGTCCAGGTGCGACCGACCAGCCGCGTGAAGCCCGGCGGAGGCGGCGGCGAGTCGGGCGTCACCGACGCGTCTGTGGGAGGCGGACTGTCGTCCCCGCCTCCATCCATCTGGTTGCCGCCACCGCAGCCGACCGCCGCCGCCGCGAAGAGAGCGAAGAGCACCGACTTCTGCATGAGCGCGAGCATCGTCGATTCAGATTCGATTCGTCGAGGACCAAGCTGAAGCTACCTAACCCTTCTTCAGAGATCGTTGCCTGGATCACAGAGACGCATGTAAGTTCGATGCTTACTCATCCCCTATATCTCGCGCCCTAAGATTCAGGGATTTCCGGAAGGTTCACGGGCTGCGCAACGCTTGGGACAGGAGCCCATTCCATCAGCCGGCTTCAGGGCACCTCGTAGGCTCCGACATCGGGCATCGTCCCCAAGGGTGCCGGCCGCGCGTTGCCTTCGATATCGTTCGGGGTGAGCCCTGGTTCGCCGAAGCCGATCGCCGGACTTTTGGGGGTCAGGTGGAAATCACCAGCCTGCCTCCCCCTGAAAAACGTCCCGATCTCCGCGGAGCGATTGCCGACTCCGCGGCTAACCTCCTGCGCCGCCGCAGTATCGAACAACGAATATCTCGCCACGCACGAGACCGGGCTCGTGCTGTTGTAAGCGATGATATTGCTCGTTACGTCTACTCCGTCGTCGCAGCCGATCGCGATCGCACTACCCAGGACGGACGATCTGTTGACGACCGTATTGAAGCGGAATGTACTACCAGATGCACCGCCGATGAACATCAGGTATGTCTCGACGCCACTTCCGATGAAGACGTTGTTCTCTATGAGTTGCGAGGACTCCCCCCTGAAGAGGGCGGCCGTCGGTTGAGCACCCGACCTCGGCTCGACGCGACTTTCGGCCAGAACCAGCTTACATGATGAATCAACATAGACTTGCTCCAGATTGCTTTTTTTCAGAGCAAGCGTACCACCGAAATTACACCTGACCTCACCGCTCCTGAGCGTGATATTTACTGCATCGAGCACCCCTCCAGCCGCTATCTCGATGCGACCATCCTCGATGAGGAAGTGAGACAGCCCCAGGCTCCCTCCTGCTATGATCTCGATCAGTGTCATGGATGCCTGGGTCGATGCCAGCCTCACTCCTTCGAGAATGCCAGCTCCGCCGACTGTGATCGCGGGCAATGATCCATACGTGAGTGTCGTGTCACTACCATCGATGGTAACCGCGTTACGCAAGTAAATTGAGTTATTGCCGAGATGGAACTGGCCGCCGACGATCCGGATGACGCTCCTGGCGGGACTCGTTAGCCCCATCGCGTACGCCAGCGTCTGGCACGGCGCGGCCTTCGGGCACGTGCCCGCGTCCGTCCCGGACTCCATCACGTAGATGATCGCGTCCTCCGCGGCGCAGGCGCCGGTCGCCTCGATGCACACGCCGCTCGCGCACTCGTCATCGGCGGTGCAGCCGCGGCACGCGCGCGCCTCGACGTCGCAGATCGATCGCTCGGCGGGGCACTGGTCGCCCGCCGTGCAGCCGACGCAGGTCGCGACGCGGACATCGCAGCGCGGCCGGCCCGCGACACCGGCGCAGTCGTCGTCGATCGTGCAGCCGGCGACGCACAGGCCGTCGAGGCACCGCGGCGCCTCCGGCGACGCGCAGTCTGCCGAGGTCGCGCACTCGGCAGCCACGCACGCGTAGGCATTGCAGGCTTGGCCGATCTCGCACGGGCGGAGCTCGTCGGTGAGCCCGGCGGCGGCGCAGGTGTCCGCGGTGACGCAGCAGAAGTCGGGGTCTCTGCGCGTGCAGCCAGCGGCAACGGAGAGGAGCGCGGCTGCGGCCAAGAGGAGCACGGCGGCGAGCGGCGGAGGGAGGCGCATGAGGCCAGCTTTCGGCCATCCAAACGGCGGTTGCTACCGTTTCGCGAGATTTTGGTCGTCTCGCGGGATGAGCCGGAGCGCGACGGTCTGGGTCACGGCCGACAACCGCCCGCAGGCCGGCCTCGGCTTCCCCTGGGCCGGCGCGGTCAGATCTGGCAGCCGGCGCTGGTCACCGTGCGCCGGATCGCGTCGTCGACCTGCTTGCACGACTGGGCGGTGGCCGCCCTGCGATCGGGCGTCACGCTCGCCCACGTCGCGCTGAGGTAGCTCCACGAGCGCTTGAGCGCGTCGCGCTGCGCCTGCGGGATCGCGCCGCAGGCGTCGACGGCCTTCATCGTCTGAGCGTACGCGTCGCACTCGGGGATCCCGATCTTCACGAACACGCCGACGGCGGGGAACCCCCACGGCGACGCGGACACCGCCGCCGTCGCGAAGCACGCGTCGGCGCCGCCCGCGACGATGCACGCGCGCAGGTTCGGCGCCCACTTGTCGTCGGTGCACGCCTTCGTCATCCGCGCGCGCGACTCGGCGATCACCTTCGCGCGCTCGGCGCCCTTCACGGCGTCCAGCTTGCCCTTCCACTGCGCGTCGGCGTAGTGCGCCGCCACGACCTGCCTGCAGTCGTAGCTCGCCGCGTTCCGCTTCACCGCGGCGACCTTCGCGCCGATCTTGTCGAGCTCGGCGAGCTTGTCGACCACGGCCTTGGCCTCGGGCGGATCGAGCTGCGCGCGGCACGCGTCGATCGCCGACGTGTTGCCCACCGCGCCCATGATCACGACGTCGCGGAAGCAGCTGCGCTTGCTCGTGTCCCAGTCCTCGCACAGCGCCACGAGCGCGTCCTTGCGCAGCTCGAGGAGGTAGTCCCGGTCAGCGCCGGTGAGCGTCACGGCGGGCGCGAAGCCGGCGGCGCTCGGGAGGGCGTCGCCGCAGTCGACGTACGTGTCCATGGCGGACTCGGCGAACTCCTCGAGGCTCGTCTCGAGCGTCTCGTCGGGGAAGCGCTCGTTCCACCAGGTGAGCTCCTGATCGTAGGCGGTGCGCTGCTCCGGCGTGAGCTTGTCGAGGCACGCCTTGGCATCCACCTCCCCGCCGACGCACTGAAGGAGCTCCGCGGACCACTGCTCGTACTTGCACGTGCGCGCGATCGCGGCCTCCTTCGCGGGGCCGGCCTGCCGCTGATCGTCGACCGTGCCGCGGAGCAGCACGCCCGCGTCGCCGCACGTCACCGCAGCCGGAGCCGGGGCCGGAGCCGGAGCGGGCGGCGCAGCGGGCGCGGCGACGGGCGCAGGCCTCGTGCAGCCGGCGGCGAGCAGCAAGAGGACCACGGGCAACGCGCGCATCTCGCCCGCTACGATGACATGGAACCTACGAGGGCGCGAACGCGGCGAGCGGGATGTCCAGCGCCGAGCGGTCCTCCCGCGCAATCATCTGCGCCTTCGCCATCACCGTCGGCAGGACGTTGAACGCGTAGTACTGCGCGGCGTAGCGCTTGCCCTCGTAGAACGCGCGATCCGGGTGATCGGCGGCGACCTTCTGCAGCGCCGCCTCGGCGATCGCGGCCTGCTCGAGGAGCAGCCAGCCGACCACGGTCTCGGACATCATCTCGAGGAAGCGGTTCGCCGTCGCGGGCACCATCTCCATGCGGCCGCCGCCGAACCACGCCATGAACTTGCCGCCGGTCGCGGTGAGCGCCTCCATCGCCTGCCCGAGCACGGCGACAGCGTCCTTGAGCGCGGGGTGCTCCTTGTGCGCGGCGACGAACGCGGCGACGTCCTTGCCGAACGCCTGCACGTTCGCGCCGCCGCGCTGCATCAGCTTGCGGCCGACGAGGTCCATCGCCTGGATGTGGTTCGTGCCCTCGTAGATCGAGAAGATCTTCGAGTCGCGGCAGTACTGCTCGACGGGCCAGTCGTGGAGGTAGCCGGCGCCGCCGTACACCTGGATCGCGGTCGCGCAGATCGAGAACGCCTGGTCGCTCGCGTACGCCTTGAGCAGCGGCACGAGCAGATCGACCTGGCCCTGGTGGTACTCGATGCGCTCCTTCTCGTCCTGGTCGCCGGTGCCGGCCTTCGCGAGCGCGTTCGCGCGATCGATGTGCATCGTCAGCTTCACGACGAGCGCGCGGATGCCCTCGACGCGCGCCTTCATGTCGAGCAGCATGCGCCGCACGTCGGCGTGCTCGATGATCGGCACGCGCGGCGCGGTGGCGTCCTTCCACTGCCGGATCGAGCTGCCCTGCTTGCGATCGCGCGCGTAGTCGAGCGCGTTCAGGTACGCCGACGACGCGATCGACAGGCCCTGGATGCCGACGCCGATGCGCGCGTAGTTCATGAGGTGGAACATCTGCGACATGCCGCGGTTCTCGGCCTCGCCGACGAGCTCGCCGATGCAGCTGCCGCTGTCGCCGAACACGAGCTGCGCCGTCGACGACGCCCGGATGCCCATCTTGTGCTCGATGCCGGCGACCGCGACGTCGTTCGGCGTGCCGTCGGGGCGGACCTTCGGCACGATGAACAGGGACAGCCCCTTGGTGCCGGGCGGCGCGTCCGGCGTGCGCGCGAGCACCATGTGGATGATGTTCTCGCTCATGTCCTGATCGCCGCCGGAGATGAAGATCTTCGTGCCGCGGAGGTCGTAGCGGCCGTCGGGGCGGCGCGTCGCCGTGGTGGTCGCGCTGCCGACGTCCGATCCGGCGTGCGGCTCGGTCAGGCACATCGTGCCGGCCCACTTGCCGTTGAACATGTTCGGCACGTACGTGGCCTGCTGCTCGGGCGTGCCGAACGCGAGGATCACGTCCGCCGCGCCCTGCGTCAGCGCCGCGTACATGTTGAACGAGGTGTTCGAGCCGCACATGAACTCCTCGACGAGCATCGCGAGCGTGAACGGTCCGGACTGGCCGCCGTGCTGCTCCTCGACGGCGAGCGAGCGCCAGCCGGCGTCAAACAGCGCCTTCCAGATCTCGCGGAACTGCGCCGGCACGCGGACCTGGCCGCCCTCGAGCCGGCAGCCCTCGGCGTCGCCGGCCGCGTTGTACGGGCCCATGTGCTTCTGCACCCAGCCGTACGCCTCCTCGAGCACCGCGAGCACCTCGTCCTTGCCCCAGTTGCCGTACGGCGGCTTGCCGAGCAGCTCCTCGAGCTTGAACTGCTCGAACAGGAGGAACGACAGGTCGCGAAGGTTGGCCTTGTAGTAGTTCTGGAACGACATCGTCGGCCTCGCGTGCGGTGAATGAATGGTCATTCAGTGTATGGCCGACGTAATGCGCCGCGTCAAGGGGCCAGCGCGGCTAGGGAACCCTCACCAGCCCAGACCCGAACTTATTGCAGCCGCGGCCATGGGCGGATCGGCACCTGATAGGGTCCCCGGCCATGGACAGCTCTCGGTTCGATGCACTCCTGCTCTTCCTCCAGACACGCGGTGTGGACATTGGCTTGCGGATTCTGGGCGCGCTCGCGATCTGGATCCTGGGCCGGGCGATCATCCGCGGCGCACTTCGGGTCATCGTCTCGGCGCTCGAGCGCCGCGGCACGGAGGCGACGCTGGTCCGCTACGCGCGATCGACCTTGTCGACGATGCTGTCGTTGGCGCTGCTCATCGCGGTGCTCGGCTTCTTCGGCGTCGAGACCACGAGCTTCGCGGCGCTGATCGCCGCGGCGGGCGTCGCGATCGGCATGGCGTGGTCCGGGCTGCTCGCGAACTTCGCCGCGGGGATCTTCCTCCTGGTGCTCAAGCCGTTCAAGGTCGGCGATTCGATCCAGGCGGGCGGCGTCAACGGCACGGTGCTGGAGCTCGGCCTGTTCGCGACCACGGTCATGACCGACGACGGGATCATGACCTACGTCGGCAACAACAAGATCTTCAACGACAACATCCGGAACATGACGGCGAGCACGCAGCGCCGCGTCGATCTCGTCGCGCAGCTCGCGCACGGCGTCGACGTCGAGGACGCGCGCAACCGGCTGCGCGCGCGCATCGCCCAGATCCCGAACGTCCTGCCCTCGCCCGCGCCGACCGTCGAGATCCTCGAGTTCAACGCGGCCGGCACCCTCTTGGCGGTCCGCCCGTTCGTCGACAACACCCACTACTGGGACGTGTACTTCGCCGCCAACGAGGCGATCCGGCAGACGTTCGGCGCGGCGGGCTACCCGACGCCGTACACGCTGCAGGGCCCGCCCCCGCCGCCGCAGCCCCGCGCGGCCTCCTGAGCGCCGCCGCGGCGAGGCGGGCCGAGGGCTACTTGCCCTTGAAGCGCTTGCTCGCCGGCAGGATCTGGTCCCAGAGGCCGAACGTCGCGGCGAGGATGTAGTCGAGCTCGCGCGTCCCCTTCGATCGCGCGAGGTCCGGCCGCTCCGGCAGGCAGTGCGCCGCGAGACGCGAGCCCTCGAGCTGGTGGAGCACGCCGCGCGACCAGCCGTGCCCGGCGTAGACGAGGCAGCCGGGCACCCAGAGCGCCGCGAGGTCCTGCAGCGCGTACGGGATCTTCTCGTCGGCGGTGCCGGTCACGTCCTGGTACTTGCACTCGATCGCGATCGCCTTCTGATCGATCGGGCGGTGCACGAACACGTCGATCTGGCGATCCTTGCCGATGATCGTCTTGCCGAGGTTGACCTCGCGATACACGACGAGGCCCTGATCGCCGTACTGCTGATGGATGTACTCCGCGATCAGATCGCGGTAGCCGTGGCCGGTCATCGAGCTCGCCATGGTTGCCTTACAATCGCCTCGCTGTCGCTCGCTGTCGCTCGCTTTCGCTCGCTATCGCCTCGCTACATCACGAGCCCGAGCTGGCCGACCTCGGGCGCCGCGCGCCCGCCGGCCACCTCGCGCCCGCCGGCTTCGCGCAGCCGCCCGCGCGTGATGTCCACGGCCTCGCCGCACAGGTCGTTGCCGAGGAACGTCCGGCCCTGCCCGATCGCCGCCACGCCGACGGAGCCGGAGCCCATGAACGGATCGACGACGAGCTGGCCGGGCTCGCTGCTCTGCCGGATCAGCACCTCGCTGACGCTCACCGGCTTCTCGGCCGGGTAGCCGCCGACGATCCGCTTGGCCTCGAGGATGTCGGCGATGCCGAGGTCGGACAGCTTCCGCTTGCCCTTCTCGAAGAACAGGATGCACTCGTAGCGCGCGCGGTAGTGGTACCCCATGCCGATCGTGCGCTTGTCCCAGATGAGCGGCTTCCAGAACTTGAAGCCGGCCTCCTCGGCCCTGGGCTTGGCGAAGAACATCGTCTCGGGATCGCAGAACAGGTAGAAGTGCGAGTTGCGGCGGAGGACGCGGTAGACCTCGGTGAACAGCTCGAGGAAGCGCGAGTTCGGGAAGATCGTGAACCAGTCGTTGCTCGAGGCCTTGCTGTGCTTGAGCCGCGTGGTGGTGCCGACGGCGCGGTGCTTCTCGAGCGACTCGTACGGTGGATCGGTGACGAACAGATCGACCGACTCGGACGGCCGCGTGCGCAGCCACGCGACCGCGTCGTCTTGGGAGAGCTGGAACGTCGGACCGTCCATGCGCGGGAACGTCGCATGCGGGTCTGACAATCCGTTCAGTGCCGACGAGACCAGAGCGCGCGGATCGCGCCGCGCCGCGGCGGCGAGGTAGCGAGAGATCGCGCCGCGCGTCGCTGCGAAAATCTCCTTGCACGAGCGCGGGGCATGCCTTAGCTTTCGCGGTCTGCCTCCGACGGAGGTGCGTGATGAGATGCCCTGCGTAGCGTCACATAGTTGCCTCGTTCCCGGGCGTCGCGGCTCGTCCGCACCCCGGTCCAGAGCATGATGAAGTGATCGGCGCGCCGTAAGGCCGCCGGATCCAGACGCGCGCGCCTGCGCGACGGCTCCTCGGGCGGGAGCAGTCGGGCGCGCCGCCCGGTGCTGCGTCCCCACCGCCAGCGGCACCTTCGGGCACCTCCCAGCGTCTCGCGCCATCTACCTCTGGCATCGCCGACCCGCGCCAGCTTTCACGCTGGTGCGCGCCGTCGGTGCTGCCAGCTCTGGACCGGCCGCGCGGCCGACGGGCACCGTGGCTCCGACGCGCGATCCGTGCGGCCCTTGCATGGATCGCCACTCCCTGGAGACACGGCGCCGGTCGGTCAGCGCGCGCGAGCCGCGACGCTCTATTTGTGTTCGATCATATGCTGCGCGCCGGCAGATCCGATGCGCGACCTCGAGCTGTGGCGGCGACTTGCGGCCGGCGACGCCGCCGGCCTCTTGCCGGAGCTCGCGGCGCTGGCCGAGCGGCCACCGGGCGCGCGCGCGCCGTTCCTCGGCGCGATCGCGCCGCTCGCCGAGCACGCCGATCCGGCGCTGCGGGCGGTCGCGGTGCGCGCCCTCGCCGGCGCGCGCGGCGTCCCGGGCCTGCGCGTGATCGTGCAGCGGCTCGACGATCCGGATCCGGACGTGCGGCGCGCCGCGCTCGCGGCGCTGCGCCAGACGGCGGCCGACGCGCCGAAGCGCTACGCGCACGCGCTGTTCCACCGGCGAGCCGATGTCCGGCTCGCCGCGATCGCGGACGCGCCGCGCATGGCGGAGGAGCTGGTGCCGTACCTGCGCGGCGATCCGGCCTGCGCGGCAGCCGCGGCGGAGGTGCCGTGGCCGAGCGCGCCGCTGCCGCTCGCGTTCGATCTGCACGCGGCGGGCGCGCTCGCCGATCTGGACCTGCTCCACGCGATGGCGCGTACGTCGGCGACGCTCTTGCGCGCGTTCTGCGAGGCGGAGCGCGGCCGCACGCCGGACGTGGTCGACGCGTACTTCGAGCAGGTGCTCGCCGCGCGGCGGTGGCTGCCCGCGCCGGGGGCCGATCCGATCGATCAGGTGTTCGCCGCGATCGACGCAGTCGCGAGCGCGGCCGCGGCCAGCGCGGCGGAGGCCGGCGCCGCGGAGACGGGCGCGGTGGAGGCCGGCGCGGGCGCGAAGGCGGTGACCGCGGCCCGCGCGCAGATCGTCGAGGCGGTGACGGGCAAGGGGCGATCGCTCGCGCGGCGCGCCGCGGCCGCGCTGCTCGCGTGCTACGCGCGCCGGGGCGCCGCGTCGCCGCACACGGTCGCGATCTGCTGCGCGCTCGAGCCGCGCGTGCTCGAGCTCGCGAGCTTCGATCCGGCGCACGCGGACACCGCCGCCCGGGGGCTCATCCAGCTGGGCTGGCCGGTGCGGCCACCGGCAGCGCACGTCGAGCGGCTGCTGCAGGGCCCGCTCGCGCGCGGGAGCCTCGGCCTCGCGGCGGCGCTCGCGGGGCTGTTCTCGGCGCAGCGGCTCACGGCGCTGGGCAAGATCCGCGGCGAGGACGCGATCGTCTCCGAGCTGCTCGCGTCCGACCGCGGCTGGGACGAGGTGTGCAGACTGCCGGCCGAGGCGCCGCCGCAGGAGCTCGTCTGGCTCGCGCGGATCGAGCAGGCGAGCCCGCGGCGCTACGCCGAGCTGGCGGCGCGCGCGCTGACGATCCTCACGGGCAAGCGGCTCGAGGCGTTCGTCGATCAGATCCCGGCCGCGCAGCGCGCGGCGGTGCTCCTCCAGCTCGCGGCGCGCGGCGAGCTGGATCCGGCGGCGCCGGTCGTCGGCACGGTGAGCCAGCTCGTCGCGGCGAAGCTCGAGCGCGCCGCGCTCGCGCACGTGCTGGGTACGCTGCTCGCGGGCGACGCCCGCGGCACCGCGTTCGCGCGGGAACTCGCGCGCGTGGCGCCGATCGTCGCGCTGGCGGTGGCCGCGCGCGAGCTCCCCGACGCGGCGGCCCTGCGGCTCGTGGCTGCCATCGACGGGCCGGACGCGCTGCCGCGCAACCGCGAGCTCGCGCTGGCCAAGGCGTTCACGAGCCGCGCCGAGCCGGAGCTCCGCGCGTGGGCGCTGCGGGTCTCGCACCCGCCCGCGGCAGCGCCGGCGGCGGCGCCGCAACCGGCCCGCGGCCACCGCGCGCTCACCGAGGCGGAGGCCGAGCGGATCGCGACGTGCGCGGATCGCGAGCTCGAGGCGGCGCTCGCGCCAGCGCTCGCGACTCCGGTGTCGGGCCTCGCGCCCGCGCTCGCCCGGCGCGGCGGCGGGTGCGAGAGCGTCGCGGCGTGCGTCGCGCTGCTCGGCTGCGCGGACCCGTACCCCGAGGTCGCGGCGCAGCTCGATCGGTTCGGCGCGCTGACGCGCGCGTTCGAGAACGCGCTCGATCGGCGGACGGGCACGTGGCTCCACCACGCCGAGCTGTCGCCGCTCGCGCACGCGTGGCTGTTCCGCTGGGAGGCGCACGACCTCGCGCTCGCGCGCTGGATCGATGCGGCGGGCGGCGTGCTCGCCGCGCTCGGCGCGGGGGACGTGCCGGGCGCGCTCGCGGCGCACCTCCTGTGGCGCGGGGTCGCCGAGGTCGTGGTGTTCCTGCGCTACCGCGAGCCCGAGGCGTTCCGCCGCCACGCGACGCCGGAGCTCGCGGCCTACGCGGCGGACCGGATCGATCGCCCGTTCGGCTGCGCCGCGGCGCGCATCCTGGTCACGCTCGTCGAGGGCGGCGCGGTCCCGCTGTCCGATGTCCGGACGAAGGTCCTCGATCGCGCCGCCCTCGCCGACGGCGAGACGCGCGAGCACCTGCAGCGCATCCTGCGGCTCGACGGCATGCCGGAGCCGCCGCGCCGCGCCGCGCAGGTCCCGGCGAGCGCCAGCGAGCTCGCGCAGGTGCGCCGGTGCAAGGACCCGGACGCGCTGATCGCGTGGTGCCGCCGGGGCCCCGCGGCGATCGTGGAGGAGGCGGCGCTGGCGCTCGTGCTCCGCGGCGCCGCCGGCCAGCTCCGGCTCGCGGCGCTGCTCGGCGAGCTGGCCGAGCTGCCGGCGCCGGTGCCGGTGATCGCCAGCATCGCGCTGTGGGACAGCGAGGACGCGCTCGACCGCGCGCGGGAGCTCGCCGGCTCGACCGCGCTGCCGCCGCAGTGGCGGTTCCACCTCGCGCTGGGCCTGGTCGCGCGCGGCGACCAAGACGAGCTCCCGCGCGCGCTCGACGCGGCGCGCGCGCCGGGGCCGGCGTGGTTCTCCCGCGACGACTGGGACAAGCTCGTCGAGCTGTCCGATCCGCGGACGTGCGCGCTCGCGCTCGCGGACGCGCCGCACCACTTCGCCTACCAGCCGGCGGTGCGGCTGCTCCTCGAGGAGTGGGACGCGCCGGAGGTGGCGGACGCGCTGCGCCGGTTCCTCGAGGCAGGCACGGAGCGCCCGCTGCACCTGCGGCGCGCGGCCGCGCGCCGGCTGGTCACCGACTACGGCGATCCGGCGGGGCTGCCGATCCTGATCGAGGAGCTCGCCGACGAGGGCGCGGCGCTGGAGCCGGCGCTCTGCGAGCGGCTGCCGCGCCCGGCGGCGCAGCGCGCGCTCGAGGCGCTGATCGACGCGGCGCTCCTCGGCGGCGATCGCGCGTGCACCGAGCGGCGGATGTGGAGCGTGCTCGAGCTCTTGCGCGACGGCGGGCGGGTCGACGCTGGCGCCCTGGGCGCGATCTACGCGCGCGTGCTCGAGGGCGCGTCGACGGCCGGCGTGCGCCGGGCTGCGGCGGTCCTCGCCACGGCTGCCGAGACCGCAACCGGGGCGATAAACGAGCGGCTGCGCAGCGTGGCCGAGGTGTTCGCGTGGGGCGTGCGCCGCGGCCTCGAGCTGACGGGCCGGCGGCTACGCGTCCACATGACGAGCAAGGAGCGCGACCTCGGCCACACGTTCCTGGACGGCGCGCGGATCTTCGTGTCGCCGCTGCCGATGCTGCGCCGCGAGCCGCACGGGCAGGACATCGTCGAGGGGCTGATCCTCCACGAGCTGGGCCACCACGTCTACCACCGCGGCGAGGCGGAGCAGGCGCTGTGGCAGCAGGCGCACAAGGAGGGGCTGGGGCACCTCCTGAACCTGGTGGCCGACGAGCACCTCGAGCGCAACCTGCGCGCGATCGATCCGGCGTACGGCGACAGGCTCAAGCGCCTGGGCGCGTTCGCGTTCCACCACGCGGCCGAGGAGATCGGCGTCGCCGTGCTGCTCGGGTGCCTGCGCGGCCACACGGCGCGCGCGCTGATCGCCGCCGAGCCGGAGGTCGCGTTCGACGAGGGCTCGCTGCGGCTGCGCCGCGGCGCCGTGCTCGCCGAGCTCGATCGCGCGGGCCACCCGCTGGCCCGGTTCTCCCGCGCGCTGCGCATGGGCCTCGGCAACCGCAGCGGCGATCCGCTGATCGCGGCGGCGCTCGAGCTGTGCGGCAAGGGGCTGCGCCGGCAGGGCATGCGCGGGCTCTACGATCTGACGCGCCAGCTCGCCGGGATGTTCGGCGGCGCGATCGCGGTGGCGCGCGTGTTCGGCGGCCCCGAGGGCATGACGTTCGGCGAGCGCGACCAGGATGTCCACGGCGCGGGGCTCGACGACGACATCTTGCAGCGCGAGGTCGAGCGCATCCTCGAGCCGCGGCGCGGCGGCGCGGGCCGGACGGGGCCGCGCGACCGGCTGTGCATCAACGTCGGCCCCGACGAGGAGTTCGATCGCATCGCGAGCGTCGTGCGCGTCCGCGGCGACCGCGCCGAGCACGCGCGGATCGCGGCGGAGGTCGCCCGCCACTCGCAGCGGCTGCGCGCGCTGCTCGACGACCTGGGCCTGCGCCGCGAGCCGGTAAAGGCGCGGCTGTCGGGGCACGCGCTCGATCGCGGCCGACTGCGCGCGCTCGTGACGCGCGGCGATCCGCGGATCCTCGTCGCGCGCACGCCGGTGCGGCGCACCGATCTGTTCCTGGGCGTCGCGATCGACTGCTCGGGCTCGATGAGCGCGGGCGACAACATCGAGCGCGCGCGCCGGTTCGCGATCCTCATCACCGAGGCGGTGCGCCCGCTGGCCGGCGTGGAGGCGCGCTTCTTCGGCTTCACCGACAGCCAGATCTACGACGCGGGCGACGCCGCCGACTGCGGCGTCACGGGCCTCCACGCCGACGGCGGCAACAACGACGCGGCCGGGCTGTACCACGCCGCGTCCGTGGCGGCCGCGTCGCGCAAGCGGGCCAAGGTACTCGTGATGATCAGCGACGGTCTGCCGACGCAATGCTCGGTGGCGGCGGTGCGCGGGCTCGTGACGACCTTGACGCGGCGGCGCGGCATGGTCTGCGCGCAGGTCGCGGTCCGGCCGCTCGAGGAGGTGATGTTCCCGCACTACGTCGTCCTCGACGACGACGAGCTCGACGTCGCGGTCGCGCGGTTCGGACGCATGATCGGCGGGCTCGCGCGCCGCGTGCTCGCGCCGTGAGATTGACATTGTATACGTCGACCTTTGTGTACGTCGACACGGCGCGCGCGCGCCGTCGTATAACCGCGGCCGTGCCGGCGAAGTGGACCCTCGAAGAGCTGTTGCCCGGGCGCACCGTCGAGGCGACGTTCTGGCCGAACCCGGCGGAGGGCTCGGCGTTCAAGCTGCGCGCGACGCACCTCGACGGGCGGCGCGCGCCGAAGGTGGTGCTGACGAGCGATCCGCGCGTGGTGCCGGGCGTGCCGTGCCTCGTGCGCGTCGTGGCGGTGCACAAGCCGGAGCGCGACGACCGCGGCCGGATCGAGGTCGAGTTCGTCGGGCCGGCGCCGTTCCGGATCGAGGGCGTCTACCTCGATCCGAACGTGAGCAAGAAGCTCCAGGTCTTGCTCGAGAGCGGGCTCAACATCCTGCTCGACGGGCCGCAGGGCTGCGGCAAGACGGTGCTCGCGCGCTCGATCGCCGACTCGCTCGGCATGGTGTTCGTGTTCTTCAACTGCGGCGCGGTGGTCGAGGCGAGCGACTTCTTCGTCAGCATCGCCGTGCGCGCGTCGGCGAGCGGCGCGCCGGTGACGGACTTCGTCAAGACCGACATCCTGATCGCGCTCGAGGAGGCGGGCGAGCACCCGGAGCGCAAGTACCTCGTCTTCCTCGACGAGCTGAACCGCTGCCAGGAGAGCGCGCGCAACGCGCTCATGCCGGCGCTCGACGCCACGCGGCGCGTGTTCCACCCGATCGAGAACACGTTCATCCCGATCCCGGACAACGTGCAGTTCATTGCCGCGGTCAACCGCGGGCGCGAGTTCACCGGCACGTTCGGGATCGACGCGGCGCAGCTCGATCGGTTCGCGCCGCTGCAGATGGACTACCCGCCGCCGAAGGCCGAGGTCGAGCTGCTCGCCAAGCGGCACCCCAAGGTGTCGGCGGGAAACCTCGAGATCATCGTCGCGGTCGCCGACGCGATCCGTAGCGCTGGCGACCTGCCGGGCAGCCTCTCGGTGCGCGCCACCGACGAGGCGTGCGTGTACCTCGAGCACCCGCTGTTCGCCGACGAGGGCAAGCGGGCGCTGCCCGAGATCCTGAAGAGCTCGTTCTGCGCCCGGTTCCCGGGGCGCTGGGACGACCTCACGACCGACGCGGGCACGGTGTGGGCGCTGGTTCGCAAGACGCTGGCGAGCCACCGCGTGCCGCTGCCGGACGACGGCGAGCCGGCGGCCGGGGGCAGCTCGGGCGCGGCGAAGCCGGCCTGACCCGCCGCCTCGACTCTCGCCGGGGGACGTGTCGATCCGGCCGATGCGTCCTGGTAGCGTCGGCCGCATGCTGAAGGACAAGGTCATCGTCGTCACCGGCGCGAGCCGCGGCATCGGAGAGGCCATCGCGCGCGCGTGCATCGAGGGCGGCGCGCGCGTCGCCCTCGCGTCGCGCAAGCAGGCGGACCTCGATCGAGTGGTGGCGGATCTGCCGGCGGAGCGCGCGATCGCGGTCGCGTGTCACACGGGCAAGGCCGAGGAGGTCGACGCGCTGCTTGCCAAGGTGGTCGAGCGGTTCGGGCGGGTCGACGGCCTCGTCAACAACGCGGCGACGAACCCGTACTTCGGGCCGCTGATCGACACGCCCGACGCAGCGATCGACAAGACGGTCGAGGTCAACCTGCGCGGCTACCTCTACTGCGCGCGCGCGTTTGTGCGGCAGGTGCGGAAGCAGGAGCCAGGCGGCGGCGCGATCGTGAACATCGCGAGCGTCGCGGGCACGCGCGCGGCGCCGATGCAGGGCGTCTACGGCATGACGAAGGCGGCGGTCATCAACATGACGCAGACGCTCGCGTTCGAGCTCGGCAGCTCGAAGATCCGCGTCACCGCGATCGCGCCGGGCCTCGTCGAGACGAAGTTCGCGATGGCGCTCATCAACAACCCGATGCTGCGCGATCACGTCGTCGGGCGGACGCCGCTTGGGCGCCACGCGCAGCCGACGGAGATCGCGGGAGCCGCGGTGTATTTACTGTCCGACGCGGCGTCGTTCACGACGGGCACCGTGCTCGTCGTCGACGGCGGCTTCACGGCGACCTGAGCTGCGCAGTTATAGATAATTGATCCAGACCGCGAGCGAGGTCCGGGTGATCTCGTCGAGCCACTGCTCGAATCGCTTCTGCTGCGCGGCGATCTCCTCGGCCGGATAGAGGACGAGTGGCTCTGCGTCCAGCGGAATCATTTCGGCAAAGAACTCTTCGTCCCCCGTAGGGCGGTGACTCATGATCGCTGCAGCAACGCAGGCTCCGGGCGAGGGATTGCCAATGAAGTGAAGCACCACCACAAAATCAGTGAGTCCCCCGTCGCGAAGCTGCAGCCGGACCCAATCCCACGGCTCCCGGAGATCGGCCCAGTACCCTCGCTTTCTAGTGAGCTCGACGATCTGCGCCCGAAAATAGTGAGCAGATGCAGTGGACGACCGATCCACAGATGCATGGCAGCCCTGAACTTTGTTCTTGACGTCCTCCGAAGTCCTGGCGAATTTTGTATTCACGATCTCGATGAGCTGGGCAATACGTGTACGCATCAGAGCGCGCTCACTTCTCTGATTCGTCTGGCGCTGGATGAGCTTCGAGCTGGCAGCCTCCAAGATCTTGTCCAACCCACCGCTCTGCTCGACCGCTGTCTCGGCGAGCGAGATTGCCCGTAAGGCGACGCGCTCCTCACGCCGATGAAAGAACTCGATCAGCTTGCTGAGATCACCAGCATCGGCACGCTCGAGCGCCGGGATGTACTCTGAAAACTTGTCCGAGCGCTCGACGAGCAGCGGGAACATACCGCTCCGAATGAAATCGATACTCGCCAGCGCACGAGCGACGCGTCCATTCCCATCTTCGAAGGGGTGAATGCTCGTGAAGGCGTGGTGCAGCCAAGCAGACCGAACCTCAGGCAGGTCCGCCGGCAGTTGCTCGTAGATGGCCACGAGCCGATCCATCTCCGCAGCTACATGCTCCGGCGGACAGTACTCGTGGATCGACCCATCGGCGCGCCTTGGACTGTTGGGACGTGTCTTGAACAGCCCCTTGGGGAGTGGGACCTTGACGTGCTGGCCAAGCTGTGTCACCGCATCGGCCGTCTCTTGATGAGCACAGATCAACGCGTGCAATTCCTTGATCCAGCCTACAGTCAATTTTCGAGATCCGCCGACGACATCCATCACCATGGCAATCGAGGATTCGTGATCCCGCAGGATCTGGACAACTTCATCCGCCGGTCGGTCCGATTCTCCGTGCGGGATCAAGCTCGCGATGAAGCCTTGCTCGATCAGGATCTCTGTAATACCCAGGCTGATGTCAAACACCCTCTCGATGACACCGGTCTCGACGCTCCACCATCGGACCATGCGCTGCCAGAAGTGAGGCCACGCGCGGTGCTTCTCGATGCGCTGGCGCTGGACACGCCACAACTTCTCGAGCGCCCGCAGCTCGGGTAATGCCAGCGCACTCGGGTCATGAGGTGCCTCGATAGGCTGCCAGCGGTAGGCTATGGGCGAGTCCGCCATCGGCGACACGATACCAAGCGTAAGATGGCACGGCGAGAGCAGTGGCCGCGGCCCACGCGCTTCGCGCCACGGTGGCACCGATCAGATCTGATGGTCGGCAGGCGACGAGGCGCAGCCGGCGGCGGTCAGTACTGGATCGAGATCGAGACCGACGTCGCCGGGATCGATGCGGGGTCGCGGAACGGGCCGCGCGGGTACGCGCGCTCGGCGACGCGGAACGGATCGACGTCGGTGCCGCCTTCGACGCGCACGGGCCGGGCCGCGGAGTCGATCTGGAAGTCCGCGCCGGGCTGCTGGTCGGCCAGGCCGTCGGGGAGCCGCGGCACGGCGATCGTCCCGGGCGCGACCGGAGCCGAGATGATGCGCGCCGTGTTCATGACCTCGTAGTTCGCGATCGGCTGGACCCAGTAGTGCTCGATCACCATGGCCTGCGCGCGAAGCGCGCCGCCGACGTCGTCGGCCGTCCAGGTCGGGGAGCCGGGATCGCGGAGCACCCACGGGGCGAGCACGTTCGCGAGGTCGACGGTCTGCGACGCGGTGGCGGGCAGGTGGACCGCGCCGAACGTGTGCGCCTGCCCTGGCGCGCGGAGCAGATCGACCTCGACGTACAGCCCGCCGACGAGCGGGAGCTGCGTCGTCGCGGTCTTGCCGGAGAGCATCGTGCGACCGTGCACGCCGAACTGGTTCATCACGGCGACGCGCGTGTTGGGTACGCCGATGGCGCCGCCGTCGCCCTGGAGCTGGAGCGTGACCTGATCGAGCGGGCGCCAGTCGGCGGTGGCGACGGTGAGCGTGCCGCCGTCCGTGATCGGCATCGCCGGGTAGTACGCGTACGCGTACGGATACTCGACCACGACGGGATCGAGCTGGTACGCGACGACGAGGACGTCGGTGGTCGCGGCGCAGCGGTCGTCGAACCTGGCGGGGCTCGATCCGCGCAGCGGGCTGCAGGCGGAGTGGACGCGCGCCACCACCGGATACGGGCCGCCGCCGGGCGGAGGCGTGGCGGACAAGGGCATCGTCGCGGTCGTCGCGCGCGGCGCGTCGGGGCCGAACCGCAAGGTCGCGCCGGGCTGGACGTCGGTGTAGGCGGTGAGCTGGTTGGCGCCGGTGCCGCTGGGATCGAGCTCGACGAGCCACACGCTGCCGCCCGGCTCGACGTCGCCCCCGGCGTGGCCGGCGTCGTCGACGTACGCCTCGCGAGACTGGCCGTCGCGATCGGCGAACAGCACGAGAGCCCCGGCGTACGGAGCGCCGGTCAGCTCCGAGTACGCGACGACGTCGACGCGGCCGCGCGCGACATCCGAGCCGCCGCAGCCCACCGCAGCGATGCACCAGACGACAGCGGAGAGGCCGCGGGACGGCGACATGGCCGTGAGTATACCCGTGAGGCCGGGTGTTCTATGCTCGGCCCATGACCTGGATCGAGCAAGGGCCGCGGCGCTGGGTTGCGGCCCTGGTCGCCACGGCCCTGGTGGGCGCGCTCGGGACCGCGGGCTGCATCGAGCGCGTCCGCCGCAAGGTGGCGCCGAGCCTCACCACCGTCGACAAGCAGGCGGCCTTCCTCAAGGTCCACATGCGCAACGGCGACGTCTACGTGCTGCGCCGCTGGGACGTCAGCGGCTCCACGCTCGCGGGCTACGGACAGCACCAGGGCGTCGATCGCCGCACGAGCGCCGAGCAGGCATTCCAGATCCCGCTGGCCGACGTGGCGCTGTTCGAGACCAACGTCGTCGAGAATTCGTCGGCGATCGCGGCGATCGCGGTGATCGGCACGGTCTCGGTCATCGTGTCGGTCGCGTGCCTCACGAACCCCAAGGCGTGCTTCGGCTCGTGCCCGACGTTCTACGCGCCCGACGATCAGACGGGGGCGCCGGTGCTGCAGGCCGAGGGCTTCTCCGACGCGATCGCGCCCTCGCTCGAGACAAACGACGTCGACGCGCTCTACCGCAGCAGCAGCAGCGGCGGCGCGTTCACGCTGCGGATGACCAACGAGGCCTACGAGACCCACGTGGTCAAGCAGGCGGATCTGCTCGCGGTGCCGCGGCCGCCGGGCGGCCGGGTGCTGGCGCGCGGCGACGAGCTGTGGGCGGCGAGCCACCTCGCAGCGCCCGCCGCGTGCCGCGCCGACGAGGGCGACTGCCTCGGGAGCCTTGTCGCCTTCGACGGCGCGTCGCGCCTCTCTCTCACGGATCCGGACGATCTCGGCACGCGCGAGCACATCGAGCTCGACTTCCGCGGCGTCCCGCCGGGTCGCCACGGCGTCGTGATCTCGACGCGCCAGAGCATGGTGACCACGTTCCTGCTCTACCAGGGCCTGGCGTTCCTCGGCGAGACGGTCGGCGCCTGGATCGCGGCGTTCGAGCGCGGCGATGATGCGGCCCGCACCGGCGGACGCGGCTGGCAGGCTGCCCTCGGGGGCATCGAGGTCCAGATCGCCGACGGCAACGGCTGGCGCACGGTCGACGAGGTCTACGAGACGGGGCCGATCGCGACGGACGTCCACCTCTTGCTCTTGCCGGAGGGGGCGTCCGCCGAGCGGATCCGCCTGCGGCTGGCGCGCGGCAACTGGCGCGTCGATCACGTCGCGGTGGCGACCTTGACGGGGCGGGCCAGACCGATCCGGGTCCGCCCGCACGCCATCCGGGGCACGCTCGGCGCCGAGTTCGCCGGGGAGCGCACGCCGGCGACGGGGTTTCCGATCGTCACCCAGCCGGGCGACGCGTACGTCTTCTCGTACCAGCTGCCGAGCGATCGGGGGCCGCTCGAGCTCTTCCTCGACAGCCGCGGGTATTACCTCGAGTGGATGCGCAAGGAGTGGGTCGCCGAGCAGGCGCCGCTGCGCGGGGTCCAGATGGTGATGGATCCGGCGAGCGCGCTGCGCCGCTACGCGCCCGCCTACAAGCGCGTCGAGCCGAACATCGAGCGGATGTTCTGGGAGAGCCGCTATGCGAAGCCGTGAGCTGGCGGCGCTGGCCGCCGCGTTGCTCGTGAGCGCGAGCGTGGGCGCGGGCGCGGGCGGCTGCCTCCACAACCCCGACCCCACTCCGAGGTCGATGGCCGAGGTCCAGTCCGACGCCCACGGCGGGTACGCGGTCGTGAAGGTGGGCGGGCAGGTCCACCAGGGAGAGCTGATCGCGATCGGGCCCGATGGGGTGTGGGTCCTCGTCGGCGGCAGCCTGGTCCACACGCCGCTCGAGCGCGCGTCCGGGATCGAGGTCCACCCCTACGATGTCTCGATCGCCGGCGTGGCGGGGTGGGGCCTGCTCGGGACCTTGTCGACGATCACCCACGGCTTCTTCCTGGTCTTCACGGCGCCGATCTGGACCTTGACCGCGGTCTTGACCGGCGCCAGCCACTCGCGGACCGCGCTCGAGGAGTACGACTCGCACAGGGACAACTGGCAGGATCTCGCGAAGTGGGCGCGCTTCCCGCAGGGGCTGCCGGCCGGGGTCACGGCGACCGAGCTGTTTTATGGCCGCTCGATCGTGGCGCCGCCGGGGCCGCCGTCGAGCGTCGAGCCGATCGGGCCGCCAGCGCCGGGGCAGCCGGCACCGGCACCGGCGCTGCCGCCGACGCAGCTGATGCCGCCGCCGGCACAGCCGCAGCCGCAGCCGCAGCCGGCGCAGCCGGCACAGCCGCAGCCGCAGCCGGCACAGCCTGCGCCGCAGCCCCGATCGCCCTGATCACGCGCGCCGGTGCGACTCCGCCGCGCTCCAGTGCTCATGGAGCAGCTGGTTGATCTGCTCCGGGAGCTGGATCGGCGCCCCGTGCGAGGCGTCGGGGAGCTCGACGTAGCGCGCACCGGCGATCCCCGCCGCGAGCGTCCGCCCACCGGACGGCGGCGCGATGCGATCGTGGGCGGCGCTCACGACGAGCGTGGGGATTCCCGCGAGCTCCTGCAAGAAGGACGTCGCGTCGTACGCGCGCATCGCGGCGAGCTGCCGCCTCACGACGGGCGGCTGGTCGGCCAGATCGTGCCCGAACAGCGGCGCGAGCCGCTCGGCGAGCGCGTCCCGGTCGCCGCGCAAGAGCTCGCGCTCGGGCATCACCACCTCGAGGAACGCGCGGCGGCGCATGCGCCGGGTGCCGAGCTGCATGCGGAGGCCGATCCAGACGAGCCAGGGCGACAGCTGCGTCGGGATCCGCCCCGACGGAAACGTGCACAAGAGCGACAGGCTTCGCACTCGTGCGCGCGCCACCCGCGCGACGTGCACCGCGACGAGGCCGCCGAGCGAGTGCGCGGCCAGGTGCGCCGTCTCCCATCCCTCTGCATCCATCAGCGCCAGCACGTCACGGGCCATCAGCTCGACGGTCACCGCGTCGCCGAGCGGCTGGCTGGCCCCGAAGCCGCGGTTGTCGAAGGACAGGCAGCGCCAGCGCGCGCGGAGGCCATCGACCTGCGGCCGCCAGCCTGCGCCGCCGACGCCGACGCCCTGGATGAGCACGACCGGCGGCCCGTCTCCGACGACGAGATAGCTCAGGCGGCAGCCGCGGTGCTCGAGGTGCCCCGCGCGCGGAGGAGGAGACGTCATCGTGTCGCGGCCGGCAGCGACGATCGCGCAGCGCTCAGTTGCCGACGGTGATGCCGAGGTCGGCCTTCACGTCGTAGCCGCAGATGTGGCCCGAGTAGGCCACGGTGTCGGTGGTGACGGACATCGACAGGTCGAAGTCGCAGGAGGCCGAGTCGCCATTGCTGTTCGACCAGTCAAGCTCACCGTCCATCGTCGCCGAGAAGCTCGTGCCGCTGACGACCGAGGTCCAGCGCAGCTTGCCGTCGATGGTGCCCTGCGCCTCCCGGCACGTGCTGAACGAGGCCGTCATGTCGAAGGCGGTGCGATCGCCGCTGCCGGAGGCGTCGTAGCTGCCGGTCACGCCGACCGTGCCGCCGAGCGCGCACGGGCCGTTGAAGGCGAGCACGAGCTCGGCGGGCGCGCGGAGCGCTTGCAGCTGCTGCGCGTCGGTCACGGCGCGCGACTGCGCGGAGGCCATCGCGGTGCTCGCGGCGGCGAAGATCTGGAGCGACTCCTCCTTCGAGGCGCCGCTGCTGCACGCCGCGGCGGAGACGAGGGACGTTACGACGATCAGATTGAGGGCTCGCATGGCAGGCAGAGCATGCCCGAACGTCGGCGACGAGTGGTGCGGATCTGCAATGGCCAGCCCGCGCGATGAAGCGTACACGCCGCGCCTTTGTCGGAGAGCGCGCCTCTACGTTGATCGGGAGCACTCCTTCCACGAAGTCTCGTCAGCGGAAGACCAGCAGGCGGCGCGCCCAGAGAGCGTCAGCGGGCGCGCGAGCGCGGACCTTCGCGACAGCCTCCGCGGCGGGCTCGCCGCGCTCGAGCCGGCGGCGGAGATCGGCGAGCGCAGCGCGCGAGGCAGCACCTGCGAGCGGGGCGTCGGCGGCGATCACGGCGCGCGCGCCGGCGGCGAGGAACGCGTCCGGAAGCGCCGCGCGCGGGCGGAGGTGCGGCGCGGCCGGGGCGAAGCGCGCGGCGGCGAGGACGATCACGGGCGCGGCGAGGAGCTTCTGCGCGCGGAGCGCGCGCGCGGGTAATGCGTATGCGCCGCCGGAGCCGGGGCCGGGGCCGGAGTCTGAAGACAGCGCCAGGTAGGCCGCGTCGGGGACGAGGGCGGAGAAGATCGCGTGGACGTGCAGCTCGGCGTACGTCGCGGTGGAGAGCGCGCCCTGCACGCGCGACGGCGTGGCAGCGTCGCCAGCGAGCGAGACGGTGAAGGGCTCGCCACCTTCCGCGGCGGAGAGCGGCGGCAGGCTCGGATCCGGCGGCCGCGCATCGGTGACCGCGAGCGAGCGCGGCGGGCCGGGCCGCGGCGCCGCGCCGGGCGACTCCCCGGCGATCCACCACGGCAGGTGCGCGGGCAGGAGCTCGGCGCGGGCCTGGAGCGGCGGCCGCGCGATGACCGCGATCTCGTCGCAGCCGGCGAGCGACGCCGCGAGCGCGGCGGGGACGAGCGCGACGGCGCCGCGCGTGGCCGCGCCGAGCTCGCCGGGCGCGAGCCGCCGGTGGTGACCGGCCAGGGCGGCCTCGACGCGCGTGGCGACGGTGACCTCCTCGAGGTCGACGCTGACGACCAGCGCGCAGCGCGCCAGCGCGGCCGCGGGGCGCTCGCGGGCGGCGAGCTCGATGGCACGCGCCCAGTCTCCGCGCGCGCCCGCGTCGGAGATCGCGGTGTCGGCGGCCCAGGTGATCGCCTCACGGTCCTGCGAAGCCGCGGAGCTCCCGGGCCCGCCCAGCCAGGCGTCGAGCGCCACCGCCGCGCCAGGATCGCCCCCGCGCGAGATCCGCGCGAGCCCGGTGATCGCGAAGCCGTCCTGCACGGGGTGGCGGGCGCGCTCGATCCAGCGCCGCGCGACGGCGGCATCGCGAGGATCACCGGTGCGCCGCGCCAGATCGCTCGCCGCGATGAGCCCGAGCATGTCGTACTGCGCCGTGCAGCCCGCGGGCGGCTCGGCCGGCGGCAGGAGCGCGCGCCCCGAGGTCCACGCGCCAGCGTCGGCGGCGAGCCAGGCCTGACCGATCAGCGCCTGGCGCCGGAAGTCGCACTCGGACGCCTCGGACGCGTCGGACGCGAGCGCGAGCTCCTCGAGCTCGGCCCGCGCGCGGGCCGGCTGGCCGCCGCGCCGGTGAATGTCGGCGAGGAGGAGGCGCGCCCGCGCGAGCAGCGAGAGAGTGCCGGCCTCGAGGAACCGCGCCGCGGCCTCGCGCGCCCGCGGCTCGGCGAGGTCGTCGCGGCCGGCGCTCGCGAGCGCCTTCGCGAGATCGAACAGGAAGTTTCCACATCGCATCGACCACGCGGGCCCGGTGCAGCGCGCGACGGCGGCCAGGAGCGCTGGCTGCGCGCGGAGATCACCGGCGTCCCAGGTCGCCAGGATCCGATCGCGCTCGACGTACAGCTCGAACCACGGATCCTTCCACGGCGCGGTGATCGCCTGCAGCTCCAGGTACTCACGGGGGTCCGCGTGGCGGAGGTACGTGGACACGATCATCGCGCCGACGCGCAGGTCGTTTGCCCGCGGGCCCGCGGCGCGGAGCTCGTCGATGAGCTGCGTCGCGGCGGCGGCGGCGGGCGTGGCGTGGAGCTGCTCGCGATAGGCGGCGCCAAAGCGCGCGCCGAGCGCGGGGTCGGCGCGGTCGAGCATCGCCGACGCGCGCGAGGTGCCGCTGTGCGCGTCGAGCGCCGCGGCGAGCGGGCGGAGCGCGGCCAGGCGCGCGGCATCGGGGGCGGTGCGCACGGCGTCGAGGAAGTCGACGCGCACGGCGCCGGGCGCCGCCGCGACGTCGGCGGCGGTCAGCGGCGGGCCGCCCTCGATCATGGCGCGGCCGCGCGCGGCGATCTCCGCGGCGATATCTTCGACGGCGAGCTCGCGCGCGAGCACGGCGAGGAGCTCGCGCGCCGCGCCGGCCCGGCCGGGCTCGCCGGCCGCGGCGACGCGCTCGGCGGCCGCGCGCGCCACGCGCGGCAGGGACAGCTGGTGCGCCGCGAGCGCGAGGCTCCACTGCGCGGCGGCGAGCGCTGGATCGATCTCGACGGCCAAGTACGCGTGACGGATCGCGCGCTCGAGGTCGCCCTGGGCCAGCGCGGCGGCGGCGCGATCGGACTCGGCCGCCGCGGCCACCGCCGGCGGAACGATCGCAGCCTCGGCAGCGACCGCGGCCGCGGTGGCCGCGGCGACGGCGGCGATCGGGGCAGGCGAGCCCGGCGGGCGCAGGCCGATCCACAGCGCCGCCGCGGCAGCGATCGCCGCGGCAGCGACGACCGCCGCGCGCACGAGCCGCGCGCGCGCGCGGGGCCGCGGCCCGCCGCCGAGCAGGGCATCGATCCCGACGGCGTCGCCGAGCAGCGACTGACACGCGGCGCAGCCGGCGACGTGCGAGATCGCCTGCGCCTCCTCCGCCTCCGCGCGCGCGAGCGCGCCGTCGAAGCACGCCATCGTCCGCGCGAGGTGCTCGCACCCGGCGGGCGGCGGCGCCAGGGGCTCGCGGAGCTGCTGGCGCGCGCGCAGGACGCGCTCGCCGACGACGGCCGGGGCGATCCCGAGCCGCGCCGCGAGCTCGCGGTAGCTCGCGCCGCCTCGCACGATCGGCTCGAGCGCGGCGCAGAGCTCCTCGGGCAGCCGCGCGAGCTGCGCGCGCGCCTCCTCGGCGGTGAGCGCCTGCCACCACAGCGGCGCGCCGGGCGGCGGCCGCTCGAATTCGAGCGTCTCGGCCAGCTCGTCTTCGCGGGACGGCCAGAGGTGGAGCTTCTCGAGGAAGATCTCGTGCAGCGCGCGGGCGAGCGCGGCGCGCTCGGAGACGCCGGCCGGGACCATGCGGGGCGGCCGCTCGAGCACGCCGCGCACCAGCTCCTCGGGGGAGAGCTGCGAGCGGCACAGCTTGCGCGCGAGGCCGCGAAGATAGGCGCCGTGCTCGCGCTCGCGCCTGCGCAGCGAGGCGGCGGCATCGGCGGGCTCTCCCGGTGAGTCCTGGCGCTGGGGCATCGGCGACGCGTCCGGACGATAACGGCAGCAGGCCGGCGCCGCGGAGAGATTTTGGTCCGCTACCGCTTCGCCAGGCCCGCCGAGATCAGCGCGGCGACGGCGGGATCGTTCTCGATCACCGCGGCCCACGCGCGCGCCACCTCGAGGTAACCAGCCGCGTCGAGATCGAACTGGGCGAGCGCCTCGCGCGGCGCGAGCGCCGCCAGATCGCGGAGCAGCGCGACGTAGTCGCTGGCGCGGGCGACCTTGGCGCCAGGCACGACGACCCGATCGACGAAGGGCAGCGGCGCGTCAGCGGCGCTGGCAGCACTGGCGGGGACCGCGCTGCCCCGCGCGCGGAGCTCGCGGTGGAACGCGTCGCGCGAGAGCCGCTCGCCGAGGCGCGGCACGGGATCGCGCGCGAAGTGGGCCTGCTCGCGGATCTCGAGCGCGATCACCCGGCACAAGAGGGCGTCGCGGTCGGCGGCGCCTCCAGGCGCGGCGGGCCGCGAGCTCCCGCTCGAGTCGGCGAGCGCGGCGAGCGCGGCCGCCCGCGCGCGCGGCGTGACGTCGTGGTCGTTCTCCGAGGGCAGCCGGAACCGCGCGGCGACGAGCGCGGCGCGCCGGAGCCGCCAGGACGGATCGGTGACCCGCGCGGCCGCGGCCGCGACATCGCCGGCCTCGAGCTGCGCGAAGCCGGCGTCCTGCGCCGAGGCGAGGCCGGGGGCGAGGCCAGGGACGAGGCCAGGAAGGCCGCGCTCGGGCCGCGCGCGGCCCCGCGCCTGCTCGAGCGTGGCGGTGATCGCCTCGGCGCGATCGGGCGCGTGCCGCTGCGCGAGCGGCAGCGCCTCCTCGGCGAGCGCGGCGGCCTCGTCGAACCGCCCCAGGCCGAGGCGCGCGCGCGCGAGGTGGTGCAGCGCGCGCGCCTGCCACGCGGGATCCTCGCCGGCGACACGGCGGAGCTGCAGCGCCAGCTTCTCGGTGCCGCGGGGATCGCCGCTCTCGTCGAGCGCGCCGGCGTAGCCGTCGAGGTGCGGCGGCGAGAGCGCGTCCGGCTCCAGGCGCTCCGCGGCGGCGTACGCGCGAACCGCGCGGGCGGACGCCCCGGCGGCGCGCGCGGACGCGGCGAGCGCGAGCCACTGGGCGGCGCGCGTGAACCCCCGGCTCGCGTACGCGAGCACGGAGGCGGCCTCGGCGTGCCGGCCGGACTCGGCGAGCGCTTCGGCCAGGAGCTCCAGCGCCTCGTCGGGCGCGCCGCGCACGAGGTGGTGGAGCGCGTCGACCACCTTGCCCTGCCGCGCGAGCGCGAGGCCGAGGTTGCCGTGCGCGTCGGCGGAGGTGGGATCGAGCGCGACCGCCCACCGGCCGAGCTTCTCGGCGCGCGCCGGATCGTCCTGCTCGAGCGCCTGCGCGGCGCCCGCGGCGGCCTCCGCGAACGCGAACGGCAGGCCGGGCTTCGTGCGCCGCCACGCGTCGGCGAGCGCGGCGAGGTGCCGCGCGCGGAGCTCGGGGGTGGCGGCGGCGAGCCCCGCGGTGAGCACGGTGAGCGCCGCCGGCACGCGGCCGGCGTCGAAGAAGACGTGCGCCGCGTGCACGCACGGGATCGCGCTCTTGCCCTCGGCGAGGTAGCAGGCGGTGAGCAGGGCGTCGATCGCGTCGTCGGTGTCCTGCGTGCGCGCCGCGAGCTCCGCGACGGTCGCGTCCGCCCACTCCTCGACGCCGGCGAACCCGGTGTGGAGCGCGAGCCGGCCGGCCTGCGCGCCGGTGGCGGACTCCCAGCCGTCGGCGCGCTCGCGGTGCAGGCGCGCGACCGAGGCCGACAGCACCGCGACCTCCTCGGGGCCGAGGATGCGCGCCGCGACGGTCGCGGACTCGCGCACGAAGCCGGCGACGTCGCCGCCGGCGCGCTCGTCGATCCCGCAGCTCCGCTCGGCGGTGGCGAGCCACGCAGTGCCGACCCAGCGATCGACGCGGCGGAGCAGCGGCTCGACGGCGGCGAGCAGCGCGCGCGCGTCGCCGTCGGGGAGCGCGCCCTGGTAGCGGTGCACGAGCGCGAGCGCCTCGGCGGCGACGAGCCGCAGCGCGCCGGTCCACGGGCTCGGCGGCGCGGTGGTGGCGGCGAGGTAGCGGGCGAGCGCCTGCGCGGCGACGTACGCGGCGAGCTGCGCGAACGCCACCGGCTCGTCCTCGGACGCGTGGGCGTACACGGCCGGGAGCCAGTGCTCGACGAGCCGGTCGCCGCGCACGACAGGATCGCCGCCGCCGCCGCCGCCGCCGGGCTCGGCGAACAGGGCGTCGATCGCGCGCCGCGCGCGCGGCGGGACCTGGAGCGGCGCGAGCCAGGCCGGGTCGAACTCGATCGGCGAGCTGCGCGCGCTCTGGCCGAGCGCGCGCAGGACGATGGAGCTCTTCGCGGCGCTCGGAACGAAGTCGGCGACGTCGCGCGCCATGCGCCGCGCGAGCGTCACGGCACCGACGGCGAAGCGCGCGCCGAGCAGCGTCTCGGCGACCTCGATCGGCATGGCCGAGAGGAGCAGGCCCGCGCGCGCGATCGCCACCTGCTCGTCTCGCTCCGGCGCGGCGAGCTCGACGCGCCACAGCTCCTCGAGCCCGCGCCGCCACTCGCCCGCGGCGAGGAGGCCGCGCGCCGCCGCGAGCCGCGCGATCGGGCCGCCCTGCCCCGCGCCCAGGCCGAGCTGCGCCCACGCGAGCGGGACCTCGTCCTCGCGCCCGAGCGCGACGAGCGCGTCGAGGAGCATCGCCAGCTCGACCTCGCCGGCGGGCTCGGCGCGGCCGAGCCCCTCGACGACGCGCGCCGGGTCGCCGCGGAAGGCGGCCTCGCGCGCGTAGCTCCGCGCGAGAAGCCGCGGGTCCTGCCGCCAGCGGGCGAGCGCGCGGGTGTGGCGCGGCCAGGTGGCCTCGCGCGCGTCGAGCCGGCTCGCGCGTAGCGCGATCGCCTCGCCGAGGCGGCCGGCGGCGAGCAGCGCGTCGGCGGCGAGCAGATCGATCCGGATCTGATCGGGGTACCAGGGCAGGAACGGATCGGCGGGGCAGCCGTGCGCGCGCGCGGTGCGGTGCGCCTGGGCGATCCAGCCGCCGACGCGGCCGGTCGCGCGGTGGCAGCGGAGGAGCGCGACGTGCGCGCGCGGATCGCCGTCGTGCAGCCGCAGCGCGCGCAGGGCGAGCCGCAGCGCCTCGTCGGCGCGGCCGTCGGCGCAGAGGAGCTCGGCGGCGGTGACGAGGATGCCCTGGTGCCCGGGGCGGCACAAAGCGGCGATCCCGGCGCCAGCGACCGTCTCGAGGGCGGAGGGCGCGAGCGCCGGATCGCCGCCGTCGCGCACGAGCTCGCCGTAGGGCCGCGCCCAGCCAGGCGCCTGCTCGATCACGCGGCGGAGCAGCGCGTGGTCCCGGCCCTGGCCGGCCTTCGCGAGGTACTGCGCGAACAACGCGCGCGGGTGATCCGCGTCGACGGTGAGGATCAGGTCGCCGAGGTCCTCGCGGAGCGCGAGCTCGAGCGCGCGCAGCGCCGGGACGCGCAGCGGCGCGGGCAGCCGGTTCGCGAGCGCGCGGCCGGGCCGCGGGCGCACGAGCGGCGCGGGCGCGGCGCTGCCTGATGCGGCCGCCGCGGGCGCTACGGCCTGTGCGGCCGGCGCGGACGCGGCTGCCGGCGCAGGCGCGGCCGCCGCCGCGGGCGCAGCTGCCGCCGATGCGGCCTCGGCGGCCGCACATGCCTCGTCGCCGCCGTCGTCGTCGGGGATCGGCGCCACCGGCGCCACGTGCGCCGACCACTTGCCCGCGTGCTCGACGAGCAAGGGGCCGATCGCGCGGACCGCCGCCAAGAGCTCGTCGGCGGTGACGGCCTCGAACCGGCGCGGCAGCGGGCCCAGGCCGCGCGCGGACAGCCACGCGCCGAGCACGCCATGGATCTGCTCGCCGACGTTGCGGCCGGACGACTCGAACACCGCGCGCTCGCCGTCGCGCGCCAGCGTGTGCAGCCGGACCATCGGCGCCTTCGGCAGCACGAGCTCGAGCCACACGAGCTCGTCGCGCCGCGTCGACGCCCAGAACGGATCGGCCGGCGCCGCGCCGGGCGTCGCGTGCTGCGGCGCGAAGTGGCCGTCCTGCGGGAGCAGCGGCGTCGACTCGGGATCGTACACGGCGAGCCCCGGGTGCCGCTGGCAGGTCTCGATGCACGCCACCCACAGGAGCAGCGCCGCCTCGCGCGCGTACAGCGCGTCAGTGCCCTCGACAGTGAGGGCCGGCGCGAGGAGCGCGACCCGGTACGGCTTGCGAAGCGCGGGCACTAGCGGTCGCCCCCGGGTTCGCCGCCCAGCTCGTCGCGCAGGAGCCGCCGCGTGCCGTCGCGCAAGAGCCGCGCGATCAGGTGCGCAGGGCAGCCCTCGCCCTCGAGGAAATAGTCGGTGCCAGGGAGCGGGCCCGGGGCGAGCCGCGCCCCCGCCGCGGCGATCGCCGCCGCGATCGCCGCGCGCGCCGGTGGCGGAAGCTCGCCGGCGATGAACACCGTCGCGCCGCGCAGCGCGCGGGAGACCCGGCGCTCCACCGCCGCGATCGGATCGAGCGCCGTGGCGTCTGGCTCGGCGTCGTGCGGCACCGGGCGCGCGAGCGCGATCACCGCCTCCGCGCCGCCCGCGAGCGCGGCGAGCGCCGGCCGCGCGTCCGGCGCGCGCCCGATCAGCCACTGCTCGTGCGGCCCGGGGAACGCTGGCGGCGCGCCGTCCTCCACGAGCTCGGCCGGCGGCGGATCCGCGGCGAGCACGCGCTCGGCGAGATCGGGCCGCCCCGCGCGGTAGCACGCGAGCACCCGCGCGCACCCAAGCTCCGGCGTGTGGTGCCGCGCCGCCGCCGCGAGCTCGAGCGCCGCGAGCGGCCGGCCCCAGATCGCGAGGAGGAGCGCGGCCGTGTCGAGGCCGCCGAGCTCGTGCGCCGCGGAGACCAGCTGCGCGACGCGCCCGCGCCGCGCGAGGTCCTCGAACGACAGGTCGCGGACGAGCCGCTGCGACGCCGGGTGCGCGGCGACGAGCTCCTTGGCGCGCGCCGGATCCGCGGCGCCGCGGACCATCCAGGCCCACAGCGCGTAGACGTACGGCTCGGCGTAGCGCGCGAACACCGTCGGCGCGGCCAGATCGTCGGCGGCCTGGGCGCAGCGCGCGGCGCGATCCTCCGGCGGGATCAGCGCGCTCGTGCGCGCCACGCGCAGCCCGCGGATCGCCGGGATCACGCCGCGGTTCGCGAGGTGCCAGCCCGCGCGCGCGCGGACGAGGCCCACCTGCCGCACGCCGGGGACGGCGAGCGCCTCCTCGAGGCGCGGCAGGTGCGCCTCGCCGCCGCACGCGATCGCGAGGAGCAGCATCTCGAGCCGCAGCTCGGGCTCGGCCGTGCGCGCGCGAGAGAGCAGGAGCGGCACCGCCTCCTCGCCGAGGACGGCCGCGATCAGCCGCAGCGCGCGCAGCCGGTGCCGCGGCGGGATGTCGTCGATCGAGACGAGCAGCACGCGCCCGAGCGGCGGCGTGGCGAAGCACTCGATCGCCTCGCCCCACAGCCTCGGCGCGCGGGCGAGCACGGCGGCGAGCGCATCGGAGCTCACGTGGCGCAGCGCGTGCGGCAGCCGATCGCTGCCGAGCTTGCCCTCGGCGGTCGCCGCGTCCGCGAGCCGGAGCAGCGCCTCGTCGGCGAGCTGCACCGCCTCCGCCGGCCACCGCGTCTCGGGGTGCAGCGCGCGGAGCTGGCGGCAGCCGAGCGACGCGATCGCCTCGTCGCGCACCGGCGGCGGCGCGGCCGGATCGAGCGCGACCGCCGCGAGCCGGCGCACGCTGTCCACCGACGGGAACATCGCGAGCCACTGGCAGCCGCGCCGGCGCAGCTCCGGCGCGCGTCCGGCCTCCGTCATCCACGCGCCGATCTCGGCGAGCGCCGGATCCGCGCCGAGCCACGGCTCGCCGTCCTCCAGGAGGCGCGCGAGCCGCTCGGCCGCCGTGCCCTCGAGCGGCGCGCCGTCGGTGGGGAGCTGCGCGAGCACCTCGCGCACGCGATAGCGGAGCGCCGGCGGCACGGCCGTCGTCGCCGCGGGCAGGACGGGCAGCTCCCCCACGACCGTGGAGCATAGGGCAACCCCGAACGCGGCGACCACCGCCCCCGGAGAGGAATGCGCGGGCGGGCCGCCGATCGACGGCCCGCCGCCGGGCGGCCGGCCCCTGGTACACATGAACAACCCCGCGCGCGCTCGCGTCGAAAGGCCCACATGCCCCGCCCCGCCCTCGCCCTCCTCGCCAGCTGCCTGGCCGGCGCCACCGCCGCCGCGCCCGCGCCCGCGCGCGCCGACGCGCCCAAGCCCGCGCCCAAGCAGCCCGCGCCGAAGCCCGACGCGGCGGCCGGCTCGATCCGGGGCACGGTCATCTTCGAGGGGGAGGCTCCGGACCAGAAGCCCCTGGTGCGCGACAGCGATCCCTACTGCCACAAGACCCCGAAGCTCGCCGAGGACGTCATCGTCACCAAGGGCAAGCTCAAGGACGTGCTCGTGCGGATCAAGAACGGCACCGGCGGCAAGCACGCGGCGCCCGCGCAGCCCGTGGTGCTCGATCAACAGGAGTGCATGTACCGGCCGCGCGTGGTCGGCATGATCGCCGGCCAGCCGATCGTCGCGCGCAACAGCGACGGCACGTTCCACAACGTGCACGGCACGCTGAACGGCAAGCTCCTGTGGAACAAGCCGCAGGCCGCGCAGGCGGCGGACCTGACGCTCCAGGCCGCCGCGCAGCCCGGCGACGTCGTCGAGATCGTGTGCGACGTCCACCCGTGGATGCGCGCGTACGCGGTCGTGCACGATCACCCCTACTTCGCGGTCACCGGCGACGACGGGGCGTTCGAGCTCAAGGGCCTCTCGCCCGGCACGTACACGCTCGAGGCGTGGCACCCCAAGCTCGGCGCGAAGTCCTTGACGGTGAAGATCGGCACCGGCGCCAAGGCGAACGTGACGGCGCGGCTCTCGTACGCGCCATAGGGCCGCGCCCGGCCCGCTCACCAACAGCGGCGGCGCACGTCGCGGAGCCACGCCTCGAGCGCGCGGGCCGCCGGCTCCGGCGGCTCCGGCGGCAGCACCGACGCGGCCACCGACGCGTCGACCGCCGCGATCGCGGCCGTGAGCAGCCCGCGCCAGGCGGCGGCGCGCTCGGCCGGCAGCTCCTGCCGCTCGCCGCGCCGCTTCATCTCGAGCAGCTCGGGGAGCTCCGCCGGCAGGAACGGCTGAAGCCGCGCGACGTCGGTGACGATCTCGCCGTGCGCGAGCAGGTGGCGCCCGGTGGCCGCGGTGCGCAGGACGTAGAGCGCGCGCTTGGCGCTCGGCTTCTCGTCGAACGCGCGGAGCTGGCTCGTCGCGAAGCCGCCGTAGTGGCGCGCCGAGCGGCGCGACAGGAGCGGCCGCACCACGGCGCGCGCCTCCTCGAGCAGCGCGCGGTCGCCGCCGAGCACGAGGTCGCCGAGCAGCCGCTCGAGGTAGTTGCCGTTGCCCTTGAGCGCGCCGCGCAGGACGCCCGCGAGCTCGTTGCTGCCGTAGTCGAGCTCCACGCCATCGACGATCTCGATCCGATCCGGCGGATCGTCGGGCGGCGAGAGCCCGACGAGCTCCGCCGTCGGCGCGATGTGGACGCACTTGAGATCGAGATCGCTGTCGGGCGACGGGAAGCCGTACGCGTGCGCGCCGGACAGGTAGATCACGAGGTGGCGGCGGTCGCGCTCGCGCTCGGCGAGCCACCGCCGCGCGACCTCGGCCTGCGCGGGGGTGAGCACACTCCAGGGATCGAACGCATCACTCATCGCGCGACGGTACCTCAGTCGTACTTGGCTTCGGGCGGGGCGGCCGCGGCGGCGCCCCACGGCCCCTCCTCGCCGAGGACCGCGCGGCGCGCCGCCTCGGCCCGCGCCGCGCGCAGCACGCGCTCGGCGCGCCCGACGTCGGGGTGCTTCGGCAGGGGGCTCGCCTGCCGCGCGCCCTCGAGCTTCGGCGTCAGCTCGCGCGCGAGCGCCATCACGTCGGGCATCGGCACCTCGCCGCGCTTGATCGCGAGCAGGGTCGGCCGCAGCTCGTCCGAGACCCGGACATGCGGCGGCTCGCCGCGGAGCCAGCGGATCGCCAGATCGAGCAGCCGGATCAGGTTGTACGCGTTCTTCGGCCGCAGATCGCGCGGCAGCTCGAGCTCCGTCTTCGCCGCCTGCCGCAGCGACGACCAGTCGTTCGCCGCGATCAGGCCCTGATCGTACAGCGAGCGGTAGAGCTGCTTGATGTACTCCTTCGCGCGCGCGATGGCGTCGTGCTCCGACGGCGCCTTGATCTTCGCCGCCGCCGCGAGCCGGGCCGCCGCGAGCTCGAGGTCCAGGTCCGGATCCTTCTGGAGCCACCCGATGATCACGGTGCGGTGCTCGGCGAGGCGCTGGTTGTGCTCGAGCCGATCCAGCTGCGACAGCGCGTAGCGCCCGAAGCTGCCGTAGATCTCCTGCGACAGGAAGCCCGCGCGCATCGCCACGAGCTCCGCGCCGAGCGGGTCGGCGATCTCCGGCTCGGCGCACAGCATCTCGAGCGTGTTCGGATCGGCGCGCAGCGCCTGGCGGATCGCCTTGCCGATCTCCCAGTACGTCTGCGAGCCGTCCACCGAGACCAGATCGAGCGGCGGCTCGACGAGCCCCGTGGTCCACGACAGCGGCAGCACGAACACGCCGCGCCGATCCTCGTCGGAGCCCTCCTCCGACACGCCCCACGCACGCGAGCCGACGAGCGTGTCGATCACGACGCACGGCCGGAGCGCCTCCCACGCCACCGCCCGCCGCTGCG